>JAADJD010000052.1 GCA_013150955.1 Calditrichota bacterium | reverse complement strand
TCATGTCGAATCTCCTTGGTTTTGGTTTACCTGAAATTTAAGGTCAGCCAGGAGATTCGCAACTTTTTACTAATTCACGAATTACACGAATTAACACTAATAAAAATAACCAAATACATTAGATCAGATCTGGATGAAAATTCGTTTCGAGGTTTATTCGCGATTTTATTGATATTTTTTGGTTTCATTCGCGTGATTCGCGGTTTAATGCATTATTTGTGTTCATTCGCATCATTCGGAGTTTAACGAATAATTTGGGTTCAACCGTCCCGGCCAGCCTTAAACAGCCGGTGCACTTGCAGTATTACCGCGGATTTCCCCACTGTTTCCTCAATCCGTTTGTATCCCCTCTTAAAAATTGGCATTCGATGCGTCCGTGTATTCCCGAAAGGCGGGTACTACATCCGCTCCGGGGCAGAAACACCCACGATGCGGAATCCATTGGCCAGCACCGTGCTGGTGGCCAGACACAATCCCAGACGAGCCTGGGTCAATTCCGCATCGTCCCCGATCACCCAGCACTCTGTGTAAAATTTGTGAAACGCTGTGGAGACCTCGGACAGGTACTGGGTCAGCAAATGGGGCTCAAAATCCCGTGCACAGTTTCGAACCAGTTTGGGAAATTCGATCAATTTTTTAATCAAATCCAGCTCACTTTTTTCTCCCAGTCGGTGAAAGGCATCCATCTGCTCAAAGCGAATGCCCTTTTCTTCGGCAGTTCGTAAAATGCTGCAGATGCGCGCATGAGCGTATTGATTATAGTAAACCGGATTTTCATCGGAGTGCGTTTTGGCCAGTGTCAGGTCAAAGTTAAGGTGACTTTGCATGCTGCGCATCAGGAAGAACCAGCGGGTGACATCCGCCCCCACTTCATCGATCAACTCATCCAGGGTTACAAAATTGGCCTTGCGGGTGGACATCTTGACCTTTTCTTTTCCTTCAAAGAGGGTAACAAACTGGTGGATAAGCACTTTCACCCGGCTGGTATCATATCCCAGGGCTTTCAGGCCGGCCAGCACATCGGGGTAAGTGGCTATGTGATCGGCACCAAATAAATCCACAATCAAATCAAATCCGCGATCGAATTTGGTTTTGTGGTAGGCAATATCCGGCAGCCGGTACGTGGGCTCCCCACTGCTTTTAATGATGACCCGATCCTGTTCCAGGCCAAATGCGGTGGATTTAAACCACAGGGCGCCGTCTTTTTCGTAGGCCAGTCCCTTCTCTTTAAAGATCTGTACCACCCGGTCAATCTCGCCATTGGTGTACAGATCCAGCTCGTTGTAAAACGAATCGAAAACAATCCCCAACCGCGCCAGTGTCTTCTTGATGTCTTCAAAAATCAATTTTTCAGCCGTTTCCTTAAAAATGTCCAGATTGGTTTCGTCTTTCAGGGCATCGCCGTGGGTTTCGTATAAATGCCGGGCAATTTCCCGGATATATTCGCCCTGGTAATAATCCTGCGGGAACTCGATGGTCTCTCCCAGGAGCTCCAGATACCGCAGCCGCACCGAATCGGCCAGAATACGCATCTGACGCCCGGCATTGTTGAAATAGTATTCGCGCTGAACCTCATACCCCATCCATTCCAGCAGGTTGGCGATGGTATCTCCCAGCACCGCCTGACGTCCATGGCCAACGGTTAAAGGGCCGGTTGGATTTGCACTCACGAACTCCACCTGGGCCTTCTTTCCCTTTGCGTCCTGAAAGCGACCATACTGCTCGCCCCGTTCCAGAATATCCCGGACGGCCTGCTGCAAAACGGTCGGTGAAAAAAAGAAGTTGATAAACCCTGGCCCGGCAATTTCCACCTTCTCAATCCAGTCCGGATTCAGCTCCAGGTGTTCGACAATGGTCTGCGCAATCTGGCGAGGATTTTGCTTGATTTCCCGTGCCAGCGGCATGGCCAGATTCACGCTTAAATCCCCGTGGGCTTCGACCCTGGGGCGATCAAACTGGTAGGCGATTTCCGGCCAGTTTAATGTGGCTAAAACCCGATCCAGTTGTTCCTTAAGGTATGATTCGATCTGAAGTAACATTATCCTCCACTCGCGTTATTTTTGCATCCGCCCACAACTTCTCCAGCGCATAATAGGTGCGCACCTCCGGTCGAAAAATATGCACCACCACATCGACGTAGTCCAGCAGCACCCAGTTGAGATGTTCGTACCCTTCCTTGTGCCACATCTTGATGTGCTCTTTCTCCAGCTCCGTTTCAATGTGATCGGCAATGGCTTTGACGTGCAGATCGGATTCTCCGGAAATGATCACAAAATAATCGGTGATGTCGGTTAAATGTCGTAAATCCAGAATCAGAATGTCCTGTCCTTTTTTCTCCCAGGCCAGACGGGAAATTTTATCACTTAACTCCTGTGAGGTCATGGAACGCTCGTTCATTTTTTGAATGGTTTAAATTTTTTATAGTCACTCCCCAGTACAATCGTCAGATCCAGTTGCAGGTTGTCATTTTTCTCCAGTCGAACCTGCTTTAGAGGCAGTCCAATCAAGCGCGCCACTTTCTTTGCTCGCTCTTCATTGCCCGAGCGATTTAAAATGAAGGATTCTTTCACATTGAAGTGCTTGTAGTTTCGATTGTCCACCACATCAATTCCCTGACTGCGTAAATAATCGGTCATGCGGGAGGCAATGCCTTCCACACCACAGCCGTTGAGTACTTCCACCTGAATTTTTCGGGCGATGGGTTTTGGTTTTGGGACGGGTGGTGTGGGTTCAGAAACGGGGGTTGAAACGGATTGGGCCGGCGTCTGGCTGCCCGCCGGCGTCTGGTTTATTGATGAGGGCGATGCTTTCGGCCTTTTCGGGGTTTTATTTGTCGTGGATTCCGTTCCCGAAGAAAAGGCATTATCCGGTAAATCAATCCATTCAAACGTTTGCCAGTTGGTGGTCTTCAAAACCACCAGGGTGTTGAACAAAACCAGCAAGACCAGCGCCGATAATCCAACGACGCGAAAGAAACGACTCCACCGGCTTCGAGGCTCGGCCTCGGATTCTGAACCTTGCTTGAATTGGGATTTCAGGACTCGACGAACTGCGGGATCGGATAAATTCCTTCGCGTGCGTTTAACCAAAACTCTATCTTCCTCTGGATCCGTTTTCCTCTCCATTTATTCCAAAGGGTCGGTATCCCATGTAACGGGGATAGTAAAAATAACCGGGCTGAGACTGAATACCGATATGGAAGAGCACATTCTTGCTGGGTCGGTAATACAAATCCGCCCCACCAAAGAATTGGGTACTGTTATTGTTGGGAGAGAAACTGTTGAGTGGCGTATTCAAAACCCCCAGATTGATTCGTAAAAAGAGGGGATCACTAATTTGATAGTTGATGGTATTCATGTATGTATTCACCAGCAGTCCTCGACCGCCAAAATTCATGTAGGAAACCGAAAAGGTGTGGTTCATCTGCAATCGATCCGAATTCAGGAAGCTGAAAAGACTGCTGGTCGGGCTGGTCAAAACGCTGCGGAAATCCGGCAATCGTGTCTGGCTTTTAAATTGCGCCATCCCCATTGCCGGCAACATCATGATTAAAAGAACCATCAACCCTCGTTTCATGGGTACCTCCTCTATTTGGTTACCCCGAAAAATCGGGATATCTTTATACGCTAAAATTTACACACTTCTCCCTCAAAAATAAAGACAATTTTCGGTCGAATCCCACCGCCTGTCGCACCTGTGCTGCGGCTACCTGTTTACGGAATGCCCCAATCAAATCGTTTAACAAAAAGCCATCGGCCAATCCTACATACAAATGCCCCACCAGTGGCTGTAAATCCAGGGGAGAAGGCCATCCCTCTCCCCTGTTCAACCATTAATCCATGTGATATTTAAAGGACAGCTTGACCTTTGCGCGATAGGCCACCACCTTGCCATCTTCAATTTTTACATCCATTTCCGAAACTTCCGCCACGCGCAAATCCTGCAAACTCCTGCTGGCCGCTTCCACCACATTTTTGACGGCGTCCTCCCAGGACGTGGTGCTGGTACCCACCAATTCGATGACCTTATAAATGCTTTCTGCCATGAGAACCTCCTCTTATGTTTTAATGTTGCGGGTTAATGGGACGTCAGTATGTTGATTTTACTCAAATGCAATCCAGAACAGTCTTCCGATTCCAGACCACCGTATCGGGAAGAGCGCTAACCGGAATACCCATTCAGACCCCGGATGGCCAGTATTTTGAGAAAACGGGTGCCATTTTAACAAACCACGAATCACGCGAATGAAACTAAAACATATCCACCAAAATCGCGAAAAAACTCCGAAACAACGTTTCATCCAGCTATCATCCAACGGATTTTATTGTTTTTTATTTGCATTAATTTGTGTAATTCGTTGTCCAATGCACAATCTGGATTTCCCCTTAAATTTCCAGATCATCCGGCGTGCGCGTTTATTCTGACCAGGGCACTCCCCCATTCGCCGATTGGGGGCTAACCCATTCACGGGGGATTCTTCAGAGAGCATCACTGGCACAAACCAGTTCACCTGATATTCCTTGATTCCAGAGACCCCGAAGCCAGCGGATTCACCTGTGGCTTAGCGTGGCGTGCAGGATGGGGATGCGCTGGATATCCATTCGCCGGGATGTCCCCCCGCAGGCCCAGGGGTAGTATACGCCCAATCGGGGTGATTGTCAAGCGCTATCGGGAAGCACAGCTAAACCAGTACTTCGTCCAGTGCCTGTTGCATCAGGTGATGAATCTCCAGGGGCTTGCCTTTTTGAGGATCCGCTACCAGCTGATGTACGCCTTTCTTACAACGGGTCACGCAAACGCCACATCCCATGCAACGGGCTTCATCCACCACCACGGTGCCATCTGTCAAGCGTATGGCCCCAAAAGGGCAGGCGCGCACACAGGCCCCACAGGCGGTGCACTTATCCACATTGGGTCTATTTACGTATCCAGAGGATGCCAGCATGGGCGTCCCGTGGCGCATGGCCTGCATGGCTCCGCAACAGCAGGAGCAACAATTGCAAATGGCATAAAAGCGTCCCAGCATGGCATCCTTAAAAAACGCATGGTGAACATGACCCCGTCGATGCTCGCGGGTTAGAATGGAAACCGCTTCTTCCTGGGAAATCCGCCGAGCCCGCTGCGGATGGTGCTCCAGTACAAAACTGGCAAACGGCTCGCCAATAATCAGGCATACGTCCAGTGGTTTACAGGGGTTGGCTCGCGACGACCGACAGGGACATTCCATCACCGCAATGTGACGGGGATTTTTAAGGATAATGTCTTTCGCTTTCTGATAAGGAATGATTTGCTCCAGATTTTCCAAACGAATATCGCGTTGTACAGTAACCAATCGGCGTGCTGCTTCAAGCGTCACCACCTTGCCATGATACGTGTCCGCAAACGTGACTTTCCGGGTGCGCCGCTTCTTTCGGCGGAAACCCGGTAACCCCCGGGAAACAATTTTCCACAGGGGCAGCAGGTATCGCGTGGCCGGATGTTCACCGGTGCCCACACCAATGTACAGATAAGGCCACCGGGCATAAATGTAGCCGTGCAACCAATCTGAAAATCGAAAACCGGGAGTCTGTTCGGCTTCCCTTAAAAACGCCCGGGTGGAAGGTTTCAGGAATGGCAGGTATTGCAAAATTTTCCAGATCATCGGCATCCTCGATCATTTGCTTCCAGAAATATTAGGCAATCCAAACGAAATTATCAACCCCAATTCGGTTCCTCATCCCATAACGGCATAGTGCGCATCTCCACCAGATAATACCAGATAATGCATTAAACCAAAAAATGCATCAAACCACAAATCACGCGAATGAAACCAAAAAATTTCTGCAAAATCGCGAATAAACCCTGGAACACATTTTTATCCAGCTATCATCAAATGGATTTTATTATTTTTATTCGTTTTAATTCGTGTCATTCGTAAGCTATTGCATAATCTGGGATTAACCCTGAAACAAATTTTCATTCAGATAGAATCCAATGCATTTCATTATTTTTATTGGTGTTAATTCGTGTAATTCGTAGGCTAATGTATAATCTGGGTTAATGATGTGCATCTCCGTAGGCTTTTTCTCCGGCGCGGACGGCAAAGGGTAGCTGATTTTGTGCCGGAGGCAGCGGGCAGGTGGCATAGGGCGTAAAGGCACAGGGTGGATTATAGGCCCTGTTAAAATCCAGTACGGTAAATCCCGATGCATCGGGTGGATCGGCATACAGGAACCGGCCGCCACCATAGGTTTCCTGGCCATTGGTCTGATCCCCAAACAGGATGAATAGAGGATCAATGGGTTTTTCCTGGATGACGTCCAGGGCATAGGTTTTGCCTTCCCACTCAAATACCAGGCGTCCGGGACAGGGTTCGGAAACCGTCGTTCCCAGGACGGTGGGCACATCGATGGTTCGCGGGGGTTGGTATGGCTCAAAACGGGCACGGAGGCGCCAGCGGCTGTCCACTGGAAAGCGTTCTATTCCTTTAAAATGAATTCGCACCGGACTCTCACTGTCCTTGATCCGCACCGCGTAGCGATCGCCCCTCTTAATAATATACCACTGCAGTGTCCCGTGAGACAAGATGGTTGGCTCGCCGGTCAAATCGTGCTGCAACTCAAGGGAATCCACCGGTTGATCCTGGTAATAGACGGAAACTCCGGGACGGATTTTGACGGTCACGAGGCCGTTTCTTAAGTAAAACGTGCCCATAAAGGCCGGCACCTTTGGCGGAAACACGATGGCGTTGCTGGAATCGCTTCCGAAGGGATTGGCCCCTTCTTTTAGCCAGTGCAATCCAACCAGCGTCAGCCAGCCATCCGGTCGGATCAGATCGGCAATGCGTTGCCGATGCCATTCCTCAATTTCCTGACGGTAGGCGATTTCATCTATCTGATGTTTTTTCCCGCAGGTCATCAGCAGCAGACTGATTCCCGCGAATAGTATGATGGCTATCATTCTCCAGCGCCCTTGCATTTCTTCTCCCCTGGTTTGATCCCCGAACGGCAAGCGGAGCATTTATCCCAGATCATGCATCTAACCGCAAATCACACGAATGAACACCAACAAAAATAATCAAATGCACTGGATTCTTTCTGGATGAAAATGTTTTCCCGGATATTTTCGCTATTTTGTTGATATGATTCGAATTCATTCGCGTGATTTGTGGTTTAACGCTTTATTTGGGTTAATTTTATTTGTATTCGTTCATGAAATTCGTGGTCTAATGCATCATCTGGGTTTATTTTTTCCAGAACGTTGGGGAAAACAAAATAATAACCGTAAATACCTCCAGACGTCCCATCAGCATCAGGGCGGCCAGCACCCATTTACCCGCGGTGGGGATGTGGGCGTAATTATCCGTTGGCCCCACGGATCCCAATCCCGGCCCGATGTTCCCCAGGCAGGCCGCCACGGCGCCAAAAGCAGAGTCGATGTCCAGCCCCAGCGCCGCCATCACAAACACACCGGTCACAAAAATGATCATGAACAAAACAAACAGCCCCAGAATGTTGCCCATCACATCCCTCGGCACCACCGTTCGCCCAATACGAACCGGCACCACTGCATGGGGATGGAGCAAACGCACAATCTCACTAAAAACGAATTTAAACAGAATGAAAATGCGCACCACTTTTAAGCCCCCACCCGTGGAGCCGGCGCATCCGCCAATAAACATCAGCGTGAAGAGTACAAACTGCGAACTGAATGCCCAGTGTTCGTAATCGGCGGTTCCAAATCCCGTGGTAGTCAGAATGGAAACCACCTGAAATAGCGTTTTCTGCAACCCCTCAAACGGATCGGAATAATGGTTGCGAAAGGTGTCCGCGCCCACCAGCAGCAGGGCAATGCCGATGATGGTCATGAAAAACCGAAATTCCACGTTCCGAAAATAAGCGCGCCAATCCCCTCTCAGGAATCGAAAATGCAGGGAGAAATTGGTACCGGCCAGGATCATGAAGAAGATGATGATAAAATCGATCAGGGCACTATTATATGCCCCCACGCTGGCATTACGGGTAGAAAATCCACCGGTGGCCATGGTACCAAAGGTGTGGCACAGCGCATCGAATAAATTCATCCCGGCCAGCATTAACAGAATGGTTTCCACTGCAGAGAGCAGCAGGTAAACCCCCCACAATATTTTTGCCGTTTCGGTGATCCGTGGCGTTAGCTTGTCCGCCACCGGCCCCGGGACTTCCGCTTTAAATAACTGCATTCCCCCTACCCCCAGGAACGGCAGAATGGCCAGCGAGAGCACGATGATTCCCATCCCCCCGATCCAGTGGGTCAGGCTGCGCCAGAACAGCAACCCATGGGGCAATGCTTCAATATCCGTTAAAATGGTTGCTCCGGTGGTGGTAAACCCGGACATGGTTTCAAAAAATGCATCGGTAAAGCTGGGGATGTAGCCGGAGATGATGAAGGGCAGGCTTCCAAAAAAAGAGAATACCAGCCAGCCCAGCGTAACAATGGCAAAGCCTTCCTTGGGACGCAATTCCTGATCAAACCGGGTAAATAGAAAGGCCAGAATGCCACACACCAGCGTTATTCCCGATGCCGAAAGCAACGCCAGATAATCCTGATCGCCATAATACAGCGAAAACGGCACCGGGATGACCATCGCCACGGACAAAAACACCATCAAAAACCCCAGGATGTGAATGACGCTACCAAACCGCATGGCTAATGTTTCCTTACCAATCTTCTCGCCGCATTCATTTTCGTCAACCTTCCTTAACCGGGTTAAAATCCGGGAGAATCAAGGGACACACTTCTGACAGATTCCACCCTGGCAAGACCATTGTTAAACGTGTTGAATGGGATTTCATCCAATGGTTGATCATTCTGGCAGGATTCGTGCCTCCTCATTTGAAGAACTTTTCCACTTCGGTGCGTGCCTGAGGCAACATGAACACCAGCACCCGGTCATCGGGCTGGATCTGGGTATCTCCGCGCGGAATGATCAATTCCCCATTATGCATCACCGCCCCAATGATGGCCTGTTTGGGGAAATGGATTTTCCGCAGCGGCTTCTGGGTAATCTTGCTTTTGGGACGGGCGATAAACTCGATGATTTCGGCATCCACGCCCGGCAGGGTATTAATGGACGCAATCTGCTTATGCCGAATAAAACGCTGCACCGCATTCACAGTAATCAATTGCATGCTGACCACGGCATCCATTCCAATCGTTGGTGTGATGGGCAGGTATTCCACCTTATTCACCAGGGCAATGGTTCGGGGGACTTTCAGGTGTCGTGCCACCAACGTGGCGATGATATTGGTTTCATCATCACCGGTGACTGCAATAAAGGCATCCATTTCGGTAATACCTTCCAGCGCCAGTAGATCGATATCGGTGCCATCCCCGTGAATAATCAGGGTATCCGGTAGAATGTCGGCAATTTCCTGGGATTTTTCGGCGCTGCTTTCAATGATTTTCACGTTGATTTCGCGGGACAGGCGGCGGGCAATAAACTGGCCAATCAGTCCCCCTCCCAGGATCATCACGTTATCGATGCGGGTTTCGCTCTTTCCGGCCAGTTCAATGAATTCGGGAATGTATTCCGGATCGCTAATGACAAAGATCTGATCGCCCCGCACCAGAATGTCCTCTCCGCGAGGAATGACTGTGCGCTGTTTTCGATTGATGGCCACGATGCGCATGGGGGGATTGCCAAACCGTTGCCCCAACTCCTTTAAAGGCACCCGCAGGATGGGGGCATCCTGCTCCAGACGAATGCCCAGCAGTTGAATTCGGCCGCCCTCAAATTCCAGCACATCGGTGGCACTGGACTGGTGAATCAATCGCACAATGGCATCGGCGGTCTCTTTTTCCGGATGGATGACCAGATCCACCCCAAGATCTTCCGGTTTAAGGATAAAATCGGGAGCAGTGTACTGAGGATTTCGCACCCGGGCAATGGTGGTAGGTACCCCCACCCGTTTGGCCATCATGCAGGCCATTAAATTTACCTCATCCTGATCGGTCATGCCGGCCACAATATCGGCGCTTTCCAGCTGGGCTTTCTTCAGCGTGCGAAAACTGGCTCCATGCCCCTCCACCACCATGGCATCCAGTTGCTCGTTAGCCCGCTTTACCTGGTGCGGATTTTTCTCCACGATGATAATGTTGTGCTTTTCCAGTAACAATCGTTTGGCCAGTTGAAACCCAATATCCCCTGCCCCAATAATCAGCACATTCATAGCGCGAGCGATCGACCTCTCATTCGTTTATGCACCATTAATCATTCCCGGGTGAAAAATTCCTTCCCCGGGGATATTTCCATTTTCGTCCAATTTTTCAACGGCCTTATCGGATCAATTCCTTGTGACCGCTTTAATGACCCAGAAGTTCCCGGAATGCTTCAATAGCGTAATCGATATCGGCATCGGATACATCCAGATGGGTGACCGCACGAATTTTTCGGGGGCCCAGGTTCAGCATAAACACCCCTTTTTGCCGCAGCGCATCGATCAGCTGATCGGCGGTCATCACCTGTGGATCCACATCAAACATGACAATATTGGTTTGCACACGTTCCAGATCGATGCGAATACCGGGTAAATGGGAAATGGCTTCGGCAAATTTTCGGGCTCGACGATGATCGTCGGCCAGACGCTCCAGATGATGCTCCAGGGCATGGATGGCCGCTGCCGCCAGAATGCCCACCTGCCGCATGCCTCCCCCATATGCTTTACGATAATAGTGAGCCCGCTCGATGAATTCGCGATCGCCAACCACAATGGAACCCACGGGAGCGCCCAACCCTTTCGAAAAACAGAGCATGACGGAATCGAAATATTGCGCGTAATTTTTCAATGAGATTCCCGTGGCCACCGAGGCGTTCCACAGGCGGGCACCATCCAGATGGAGTTTAAGTCCCCGTTCCCGGGCAAATTGGGAAATGCGGGCAATCTCTTCCAGAGGATAAATCGTTCCCCCGGCGCGGTTGTGGGTATTTTCCAGGCAAACCAGTCGGGTTTGCGGTTGATGGACATCCCGCGGACGCACCGCCGCCGCCACCTGTTCCATGGTCATGATCCCATCCTGCCCATCGATGATGTGGAGCTGTACCCCGGCCAGCATGGCGGAAGCCCCGCATTCATAATTCACAATGTGCGAGTCGCGTTCCACGATGATTTCCTCTCCCGGCCGGGTATGCGCATTGATGCTTATCTGATTGCCCATGGTACCGCTGGGAACAAACAGGGCCGCCTCCTTCCCTAGCATGGCAGCAACCATTTCCTGCAATTGATTTACGGTGGGGTCTTCACCGAACACATCGTCACCCACTTCGGCCTGTAGCATCGCCTGACGCATCTCCGGGGTGGGACGGGTTACCGTATCGCTGCGGAGATCCACATGTCTCATAAAACCATCCTTCATCTTAAACACAAACGCAGGAAAAATAAGCAAGCCGGTTATTTAATGCAAGGGGGTTCGGAGAACGGGGGGAGACGATTTCACTGACTCATATTAAACCCAAATAATGTAATAAACCGCGAATCACGCGAATGAAACCAAAAAATATCTACAAAATCGCGAATAAACCCTGGAACACATTTTCATTCAGACACAATCCAATGTATTTTATTGGTTTTTTTGTGTGAATTCGTGTCATTCGTAGGCTATTGCTTAATCTGGGTTTATTATTTTGGTTCGTGTGAATTCGTGGAATTTGGAGGCTAATGCATAATCTGGGTTAATATGAGGCAATAAAACCCCACCCGGATCCTTCCTGCAGGAACCGGAAAATATCGGTCTTTATCCCCCACCCCGGATTCGGGGGTTGCAGGAAAGGTTGTTAACCGTTATATTTGACCGTCACCGAAATCCGGATGCCATATGCCCACACGAGCACAAAAAATTCGCTTAGCTATTTTTACGCTGGTGAGCCTGGGCGCCTTACTTACTTTCATAATTATCATCACCAGCCAGAAATTCCTGAAGAAAAAAGATGTGTACTACATTGCGTACGAAAACGTGTCTGTGGGTGGACTGGAAGTGGGGAGTCCGGTAAAATACCTGGGAATCAATGTGGGCACCATCGAAGACATTCGCATCGATCCGGAAAATGTGAATCGAGTGATCGTAAAAGTGGCCCTGGAACCGGGTACCCCCATTAAGAATGATTCCCGGGCAGATATCGTGTCCATTGGCATCACCGGTTTGAAGACCATCGAAATTCGAGGGGGTTCCCGGGAAGCCCCTCTGCTGAAACCGGGAGCGTACATTCTGCCCGGCTCATCCATTACGGAAGAAATTACCGGAAAGGCTGAGGTGATTGCCGAAAAAGTGGAAGCCCTGTTAAACAACCTGCAGGAATTCACCCGACCGGAAAATTTAAACAAAATCACCCTTTTTGCCGAAAACGCCAATCAGACCCTGCACCGCATGAACATGCTGATTGAGGAAAATCGGGCACTGCTTCACGAAACGTTGCTGCAGAGCCATCGGGTCATGGGACGCGCCGATAGCATCACCCGATTGCTACAGGCCTCCGCAGCGGAAATTTACCGCATCACCAGCAGCGACACCCTGCGACAGATTCTGGCCAACACGCAGGAGATTTCGGTGCGTTTACGCCAGGCCAATCTGGCAAAATTGATTCTGGATCTGGGGAAGCTGGTGGAACGCACCAATCAATTGCTTTTGCAAATGGATCAGCAGCTGGCGCGGGGTAGTGAGGATTTTCTGATCAGCATGCGCCAGTTGCGCATGACCCTGCAAAATTTGAACGAAGCCTCCCGCTTTATTCAGGAAGATCCGTCCGTACTCATTCGGGGAACCAAATTTAAAGATGTGCCGGACGAGGAGCTGGAACGGTAGTTTCCGGAACCACAACATATTCGTGCAAGGGAAGGTTGCCAGATGCAACCCTCATCCCACAATGGTCACCCCGAACAGCGTTCCAATGCCGTAGGTGATAGCGGCTGCTGCCAGTCCAAATCCCATTTGACGGGCACCGGAAAACCACACGCTGCGACCGGTAAACAGGGTAATGGCAGCCCCAATGGCAAACAACCCCAGTGCACTGACGCCCAGACTGGCAAAAACCGCGGTTAAGCCGGTGGTAAAAAAGAATGGCACCACGGGGATGATTGCCCCCAGGGCAAACAATCCAAAAGAGGTAAAGGCCGCTTCCCAGGCCGACCCGCCGAGCTCTTCGGGATCGATGCCCAGCTCTTCGCGGGCCAGGGTATCCAGCGCAGTGTCTTTGTTAGAAATGACCCGGTGGGCCAGCTCGCGGGCCTGATCTTCGGCAATTCCCTTGGCCTGGAAAATCAATGCCAGTTCCAGTTCTTCCTCCTCCGGGGATTCTTCCAGTTCCGCGGCTTCGATCCGGATCTGCCGTTCATATAATTCGCGGGAGCTCTGCACCGAGAGCCACTCCCCCAGGGCCATGGAAATGGCCCCGGCCAGCAAGCCAGCTAATCCGGCAATCAGAATGCCTTCGTGGGAGACGGCGGCGCCGGCCACACCCATGACCAGGCTTAAATTGGAAACCAGTCCATCGTTGGCGCCCAGAACCGCCGCGCGCAGGGCATTTCCGCCCACGTGACGGTGCCGTCCTTCCAACCGCGCCAGCTGGGCCCCTTCCAATCCTCCTTTAATATGGGCGGATACCTGATGCAACACCCGGGAGTGGGCATTTTCGATTCCGGTAACGGGCAACCCCCGCTTTTCCTTTTCCCGACGCAGTGCCAGGGCAATGCTGTCCTCAGCCTCCTGCAAAATGGGGAGTACCAGCTGGGCGCCGAATCGTTTCCCCAGCCATACCAGGACTTTTGCCCGCCAGCTGGGAGTCAGATCCTCCAGTTGCATGCCGGCTTCCTTCAGGCGTTCCTCCCAGGCACGGGCATGCCGCATCTCGGCCTCGCTTAACCGGCGGAAGACCTCGGCAATCTGAGGATGTTCTTCCACCTCGCTTAGCTGGCGATAAATGTAGGCCATGTCCAGCTCGGTTTGGAGGTTACTGCGCCATTCTTTGCGTTCGCGAAAGGACATATTTCTTTATCCTCCTTAACCTTTATAAAAAGTTGTGTCAATTTTTAAAAACACAATAGCAATAAATAATGCTAACGTTTCAAAACTGATGATTTTGAAAGACATAATTTTCCTGTATGCAAATAACCCATATCTTTTAAAATCAAATGACTTCAAGTTCCTTATAATTTTAAAAAAGTAAATAAGCAGGGTATATAATTCAAGTAAGATCATAAAGGATAACAAAAACAGAATGATTAAATCCAAATTATAATCTAAAACTCGAATGACGCAAATAAAAACAAATGAAACAAATTCCTGGAAGACGATATTATCGTGGGCAAAACATACCGTTGCCTAAACGAATCATTTCACATACGACTGTTGATTTTAATAATATATATCCAGAATGAACCGGTTGTTCAGACAAAATCTATGCTAAAATATATCGCAAGCTGCCACGAAATTGCGAATGGAATTAGGTCGCCTGGGTTAATTGAAGACAAGATCTAAGGCGCCACCCAATGTGTTTTAAGTTTAAACCCCAAATCATCATACATGGGAAGAGATAAATTTGATCAATCATTAGTGATGAAATGAAAATTTGTTTTGGTTATATTGCAAGTACGGGTAAAGGCATGAGCCAGCTTTTTGTTGAAAGAGATAAATTTATTTTGTAAATTTTTCATGCCTATCAACAAAGATTAAATTTATTTTTAAATAAAAAATGCCCAATTATCCGGTAACGGAAATCCATTTCTCCATTCCGGAGCCCCGTCATGTGGTATTGACGGTTTATGATATTCAGGGTCGACGGGTGCGTGTTTTGTTAAATCAATTAATGAATGCGGGCACTCACACCGTCCGGTTCGACGGGAGCGACCTGCCAGCAGGTATTTATTTTTACACCATCCAGGCTGGCCATTTTACGGCCACCAGGCGAATGTTATTGTTAAAATAATAATTTATATGGAGGATACATCATGAAGTATAAAATGATTTTATCGACTCTGTTCTTTATCACAATGGGTCTATTGATATATACGGGTTGCAAACAGATTGTTGGTTCGGAACATGAAGAGGAAGCGATTCAGATTTTACTCAATAATGAATGGGATTTGAAATATTTTGAAATCCCCTTAGGCACAAAACAGGATATTGGCACACAGGGAATCGTAATGAATTTTTATGAAAACGGTAAAATCCGGGGAAAGGCTTATAATTTAGGGGATTATGTAGGGGGGCCTAACCGTTTTGAGGGGAATTATGAATTGATGGGGAATTTTACCATACGATTTGACAGTGTCGGAACCACAAAAATGTATACTCCCCCCGGTACGAGATATTGGGAATTTCTGGATATTCTGTATTATAAAGTCGATTCATTTAAGATTGAAGAAAACAAATTATGGCTATACTATGATAATCGGACCAAAGCCCTGTTTTTTGTGGCAAGGAGATTAGAAAAGTAAAAATATAAAAAAACACACTGGACTGAATTGTTCTTTCCATGGGTAATAGAGATCGTTTTAAGTATAATCTAACCACCATTCGCAGTTTTTTATAAAAACAATAAATGGGGGCTATCATGAAGAGTAGAATTATTCTATCCACATTTACACTTCTTATAATGGGGTTGTTATTTGCATATGGCTGCAAAACGATTGTGGGCACTGAATATGACCAGGACGTGATCAAAAATCTAATAAATAAAGAATGGGAAATTAAAGGTTTTATCAATTCAATGGGGATAGAAGAAGATGTGGGAACTCAAGGGATTTTATTGTATTTTAATGAAAATGGCAAATTCTGGGGTAGGAGTTATAATTTTAAAGATGGTAAAGAAAGAGGCGGGCCTGGAAGTAACTTTTATAATGGGAAATATGTATTACTAAAAAATTTTAGAATCTTATTTGATAGTGTGACCGTAACTGAAGTAAACGCGCCATCGGGTTCCCGATTTTATGATTTTGCTTATAATATAAGAAAAATAAACAAGTTTAAAATTGAGGGAAATGACCTGTGGTTGTATTACGACAATCCAACGAAAGCATTTCATTTTGTGGCCAGTAGTATAAAACAAGATGATTAATTTCAGGTTATGCATTGGTTTATGGCTCCGCTGAAATGGTCTGTAAATATTTTCCAGGCGGGCCTGCCGGCTACCACAGTGGATACAGCTAACAGGCCCCCTGGGCATTAAGATGTAAAATTATTAACGGAAAATCTGTAAATACTGATTACTCGTTTGAAAATCCCCTTAACGGCGGATATTTCTGAAATGCCCGACGCGCATTTTGCACAAAGCGGCGAACCCGTTCCGGGTCTTTGTTTCCCCTGGAATCTTCCACTCCGGTGTGGACATCGACACCCGCGGGACGGACAAATTCAATGGCTTTCTCCACATTTTCTGGATTTAGCCCACCCGCAAGGATAATCGGCCTGGGGGATATTTCCACCAGCCTCCGGCTGACTCGCCAGTCATGGGTTTTCCCAGTGGCGCCACTGGCACCGGTCCGGGGATCGTACGTATCGGTAATAAACGCGTCCACCAGTGGAGCGTAAACGGCCACGGCACGGGCCAGTTCCTCCACCTGATTATCCTTGACCACCAGGCTCTTGATAAGGAACAGGTCTTTTCGTTGTCTTCGGAGTTCTCTCAATACATCCACCGAAACGTGCCCGTGCAAATGAATATGCCGGACCCCCAGCATTTCGGCCAGTTGCAGGATGGCTTCCACCTGATTTAAATAGGTGATCAACACTGGCGAAACGGTTTCCGGGAGTTCCCGGATGATTTCGGCAGCGGCCTCTACGGTGGTATCTTCCGCATGGTATTCCAAACGAAAGGGGAAACCCAGCCAGTCCACACCCGCCGCTACCAGAAGCCGGGCTTCTGCCGCGTTGCGGATCCCTGCAATTTGAATCAATCCCGACGTCGCCATGCGCCTCCCCAAATCGTACGTCAAACCTAAATTACGCATCCGACCCCGAATGACACAAATTCACACAAATAAAAATAATAAACCCAAATTATCCATTAGCCTACGAATGACACGAATGAACACGAGCAAAAATAACAAAATAAACTTTGATTCTATCTGGATGAAAACGTTTTTCCCGGATATATTCGCTATTTTGTTGATTTTTTTTCGAATTCATTCGGGTGATTCGGGGTTTCATGCATTCTTCAGGATAATCCGGGTTAAATGCGCGGCGTAAACCTTGTATATTGCAAACTGCCAACTGCCTACTGCTTATTGCTTACTGAAACACCGCCTGCAGCTATCTTGCTTACTGCAAACTGCCAGCTAACAGATGCCTGCTGCACACTGCAACTGCCAACTGGAAACATCCCCTGTGGCGAGCATAAACCGGAGCGACCCCCTGCGCTAAAAAGGACTAATATCCTGCATCTTCGGGTGGGGCCGTGATTTTTCCGCGAAAGGAATGGAACAGATAAACAAAATAAATCCCCACCAGAATCATACCAGGAATCCACCATCCCATGCCCACCTTCAAACTGTAAGCCCCGCTGGCGGTATTAAAAATGGTTAATTGCCGTTCGGCATATTCCATATCGTAGAGCAGCACAGGATACTTGGCAAAAGCGGTCACAGCCGCCATGCCCGCAATAAATGCGGACGAAGCCAGAAAGGCCCGCCCATCCTGTTGTCGCCGGCTAAACCATCCCATGGCCGCCCATGCCAGCAGGCTTACTACCACAATCGCCCAGCCCCAGGGATAGCGGGAAAAATTGTCCCAGAACGTTGGCCGAATGATGTGGGTTGCCCCCACCGCTATTACGGAGGATGCCGTCAGCGCATACCATCCATTTCTGGCAATCCTCCGGGCCCGCTCCTGTATTAATCCCCCGGTCTTCAGGGCCAGGAAATTCGCCCCATGCACCATTAAGGTGCTAACCGCCACCGCAGAAAAGAGCAACGTGAACCAGTCCAGAACCCCGGGATTGGGGGTGGGCCGTAAGTTTGTCCACAACGGGGTGAAGAAATACCCCTGATCGTTCAGGCTAACACCACGGATCAAATTGCCCAGTGCCGCCCCCAGAAAAATGACCAGCAACCAGCTACCCAGCCAGAAGCTGCGATCCCAGATGATCCGCCACACGGGATGATGCAGGTGATGGCGTAACTCAATGCCCAGTGCCCGAAAGATCAACAACCAGAGCACAATGATGAATGGCAAATAAAATCCACTAAAACTGGCCGCGTACAATCTGGGAAAGGCAAAATACAGCGTTCCCCCGGCTGCAATTAACCAGACCTCGTTTCCATCCCAGAATGGCCCAATGGCGTTTAAAACAATGCGTCGTTCCGTTTCCGTTTTGCCCACCCAGAAATGCACCATCCCTGCCCCCAGATCAAAGCCATCCAGAATGACGTATATGGTAAACATGAACGTGATGGCAATAAACCAGAAGGTTTCCATGGTTCAACTCTCCTTTTCGCCTGGTTCGGGGCCCTGTAAAATGGTTCTCATCACCAGCGATAAAAACAGGATGGAAAGCAGGGCGTAGAGTCCCATAAATCCCATCAAAGTAAACAGGGCATTTCCATCGGAAACCAGCGGGGAGGCTCCCTGAGCGGTGCGCATCAATCCATATACCAGCCAGGGTTGCCGTCCCAGCTCGGCAGTCATCCATCCCGCCGTGTTGGCGATGTACGGAAAGGGGAAAATCCCCATTAATATCCAGTGAAACCAGCGTGCCCGCTCCAGCCGTTTCCGATACAACAAATAAATTCCCAGGAAGGATACCGCAATGAAAATGGTTCCCAATCCCACCATGATGTGGTAAACATAATACAATAAGGGAATATTATCCGGCCACAACTCGCGGGGAAAGGCATCCAATCCTTTGACCTCCGCCTTCCAGCGATAGTAAGTCAGAAAGCTCAGGAGATTGGGAATGTGGATGGGATTATCGATGCGCAGGTTTTGCATGTCCGGCTGACCGATCAGAATCAATTCGGCGCCTTTTTTGGTTTCGAACAGACCTTCCATGGCCGCCAGGGTCACCGGCTGGTGGCGCGCCACATTGCGTCCCTGCACATCACCGGTGGGGAAGGCCACCAGAAAGCTGGCAACGGCCGCCGCAATTGTTCCCAGACGCACGAATTGTTTGCCGTAGGCTACAAACCGATCGGTCAGCAAATAAAACGCTCCCACGGCAGCCATCACAAACGCCGCCGTCACCACGGCCCCCAGCATGGTGTGGGCATATTGCCACAGTGCCCAGGGATTGAATAAAAATTTCCAGAAATCGGCCAGTTGCACATTGCCGGCCGCATCCACCACATACCCCACCGGATGTTGCATCCAGGCATTGGTGACAATGATGAAATAACCGGACAACCAGGAGCCCAGAAACACCATCACCGCCGTAAAGAAATGCGCGCGAGGACTCAACCGTTTTTCACCAAACAGGAACAGCCCCAGAAAACTGGATTCCAGGAAAAAGGCAAATACGCCCTCCATGGCCAGTGTCTGACCGATAACACCGCCCGCAAAGGTGGAAAATGCAGCCCAGTTGGTGCCAAACTGAAATTCCATCGGGATGCCGGTAACCACCCCCATGGCAAAATTGATGGCAAAAATCTTTGCCCAGAACCGTGCACTGCGATGATAATGAGCATCCCCACGGCGTAATCCCAGCCATTTTAACACCACAATCAACAACGCCAATCCCATGGTAAGCTGGGGAAACAGGTAGTGATACATGATGGTAAAGGCAAATTGCAACCGATGGATGGTCAATGCGCTTTCCATGATGGCAACCTGTATGTGATTTAATGGATTTTCTCAGTGCTGTTGTACGGCTCCGGAAGCCAATGCAAATTAAAAAACGTAACGGAATTAGAAAATCTTTTTTTCATCCATTTTTTGCGAACGGCTCCCGACAATGGGCTGTGAATTTCCCCTCTGCCCCCATCACCGTTTCAGGGCTTTTCTCAAAAATTTTATGGCAATTTTTCGGGACTGCCGTTTTGCGCGCCGCCGGTGGGACAATGGAAATACCTTGAATAAACCGGTTCTTCGTTTTATATTTGATCCCCTTTCAAAACCAAAAACAGGAGCGGACGATCATGGCAAACATTAACCCGTATATTTTTCGCGAATACGACATCCGGGGCGTGGTGGGAAAAGACCTGACCGCAGAAGTGGCGGAACTGCTGGGAAAAGGCATTGGAACGTTTTTGAAACAGCGAGGCGCTCAGAAAATTTCTGTGGGGGGAGACATTCGATTATCCACCGAAATGCTTCGCGAGAACCTGATGAATGGCATTACCTCCACCGGAGTGAACGTGGTCAACCTGGGACAGGTGCCCACTCCGGTACAGTATTTTTCGCTGCATAAACTGCCCGTCGATGGCGGGGTTCAGATCACCGGAAGTCACAATCCACCCGAATTTAACGGATTTAAAATTTCCCTGAGAACGGAGCCGGTTTACGGGGAAGACATTCAGGAAATTCGCCGGATCATCGAGTTGGGGCAGTTTGAGTCCGGCACCGGAAGTATTGAAACCTACAACATCATTCCCGACTACATTGATGACATCGCCGGTCGGCTCAAACTTCAGCGGCCGGTCAAGGTGATCATCGACTGTGGCAACGGCGCGGCCTCCCTGGTGGTGCACGAATTGTTCACCCGCCTGGGTGCCGATGTGCGCTTCCTGTTTTGCGAGCCGGACGGGCGCTTTCCCAACCATCACCCCGATCCGGTGGTGGTGGAATACATTCAGGATTTAATCCGCGAAGTCAAGAACAGCGATGCAGAATTGGGCATTGGTTTTGACGGCGATGCCGACCGGATTGGCGTGGTGGATGAAAACGGAGAGATCATCTGGGGCGATCGCCTGCTCATCGTCTTTGCCCGCGACATCCTGAAAGAGCATCCCGGCAGCAAAATTCTGTTTGACGTTAAATGCTCGCAGGCTTTACCAGAAGCCATCGAAAAGGCCGGGGGCGAACCGATCATGTGGAAAACGGGGCACTCCCTGTTAAAGAAAAAAATGAAGGAAACCCAGGCGCTGCTTGGTGGGGAAATGAGCGGGCACATCGTGTTTGCCCACAATTTTTACGGATTTGATGATGCGATCTATTCCGCGGCACGACTATTGGAACTGCTTTCCCGGGACACCAAATCCATTCGGGAATACATTGCCGATGTACCGGAGTATTTTTCCACACCGGAGATTCGCGCCGAAACACCCAACGACGAAGAGAAATTCAAAATTGCCAGACAGGCGGCCGAGTACTTCAAGGCCAATTACAATGTCATCGACATCGACGGGGTGCGCATTTTGTTTGGGGATGGCTGGGGACTGGTACGTCCCTCCAACACTCAGCCGGTGATTGTGTTGCGCTTCGAAGCCCGCACCCCGGAACGTTTGGAGGAAATCAAGAATCTGGTGATCAACAAATTAAAAGAATTCGGCGAAATTAAAATATAAATCGCCAGATACCCATCTGGGGGAACGGTTCCATGGCAGGCCGGGTGTGCGCTTCAGATCGAAAAGCGGCAACAAAGGTTTTTTTGAAACCGGCCACTGACCAGGAGGAGGGGAACTGGAATGCTGGCAGCGGCAGGAAAGGCATGGGGCGTTTTCCGGATAGTAACGGAGACAGTTTTTAAAATTTCCCCAGCCCATGCCCGGTCGACAGACCAAACCCAACAGGCAATTAGACGGGAAAGGATACGCACGCGGTGAGCACTGATCAACCGGATCAATTTCTGCAGATTGCCAGACAGGCAGCCGAACAGGCGGGACGCTATCTGCTGGAAAATCGCGGAAAAATTCGGGCGGATGAAGTGGACGAAAAGGGTCGCAGCGACTTTGTGACCCATGTGGATCGGCATTCGGAGCAGTTGATCGTCCGCATGATCCGCCAGCATTTTCCCCATCACGCCATCCTGGCCGAAGAAGGAGGACTCCACAAGAAAGAAGGACAGTACCACTGGGTCATCGATCCACTGGACGGCACCACCAATTTCATTCAGAATGTTCCCTTTTTTTGCGTCTCCATTGCCGTGCTCAGGGATGGGCAACCGCTGGTTGGGGTGGTTTACGATCCCGTTCATCAGGAGATGTTCACGGCCATTCGCGGGAAGGGGGCTTTTTTAAACGATGCGCCCATTTCGGTCAGCAAGATCGAGCAACCGGAACGGGCGCTTCTGGGCACGGGTTTTCCCTGGCGATCCAAGCGGTATCTTCCCCAGTACCTGCAGGCCTTCGAAGACATTTTTTTACACACGGCGGGGATGCGTCGGGCGGGATCGGCGGCGCTGGACTTGTGCTACACCGCCTGCGGACGCTTTGCCGGTTTCTGGGAACTGGGACTTAGCCTGTGGGACATTGCCGCTGGCAGTCTGCTGGTTGAGGAAGCCGGTGGCGTGGTGAGCGATTTCTGGGGGAAACCCAATCACCTGAAAACGGGTTATATCATTGCTGGAAACAAAAGGATGCATCAATTTTTACAGAACATCTTATCGTACCATTTTAAAAGGAATGAACCGAAAATTACATAGGGATGGAAACAATGAACGGTTCAAGAGGCCAGCTTTCCCTCATTGCCTGCGATTCGGGGCGCCAGTTTGCCGAACGCATCGTCCGGGAGCTGAATCGCATTGCCAAAGAGGAAAATGAGGAGGTGTTCTACCGGCTGAAATACACCACCGAGGTAACGTTCCCCAACGGAGAAATCAAGGTGGTGATCAACGAGAACATCCGCGGCGATGACCTGTACATTGTGCAATGCATTGACGATCCCCTCTCCCCCAAAACGGTCAACGACAACCTGATGGCGGTGTTAACGGCCATTCACGCCGGTTATCAATCGGATGCGGATCACATCACGGCGGTACTGCCACAATTTCCCTATTCGCGCCAGGAACGGCGGAAGACGCGGGAGGCTATCAGTGCCAAGCTGGTGGCAGGCATGCTGGAACTGGCAGGTGCCCAGCGGGTCATCACGCTGGATATTCATTCAGAGGCCATTCAGGGATTTTTTAACGTGGCCAAACTGGAAGACCTGCACGCCTCCGGCGTCATCATCGACTATTTGCAAAATTACAAGCGTATCGATCCAACCCGGCTGGTGGTTACCGGGCCGGACGTGGGCAGCGCCGAACGTGCCCGTCACTATTCCAAAGTTATGGGGGCCCATCTGGCCATTGTGGATAAGGCACGGGACTATTCGGCGATTAGCAAAGTGGAAAGCATGCGACTGGTGGGCAAGGTGAAGGGCATGGAAGTGCTGATTGTGGATGATATGATCGCCACCGGTGGAACGCTCATCAACGCCCTGCATTTGCTACGGGAAAAAGGTGCGGAAAAAATTTACGTGGCCACCAGCCTGCCCTTTTTTAACGGGGATTGCGCAGACCGTCTGGACAAGGCATATCACGAGGGATTGCTGGATTTAATCATCGGTACGGATGCGGTTTTCCACGGAAAAGAATTTGTGGAAAATACCCCCTGGTACGAGGAAGTGAGCATCGCGCCCCTGTTTGCGCACGTGATCTATAACATCAATAAAAAACGATCGGTAAGCGATTTGCTGAAATAGCCCACGCAATCGGCGGAAGCGGCCCCGGTGCAGGGACGTCGCAGCACGCAGTCCGGCTATGACTCCAGCGCCAGGGTGAGCGCGGTGGTCAGTTTCAGAATATCCCGATTGGCCTTGCGCAGCCGCTCCGCCAGCACGGTGGCCAGGTTGCAGTAAAATCGAGAGCCAAAGTCCGCATGTTCCCCCACCATTTTTTCGATCACATCGGCGGGAATTTCCAGCAGGGTACAATCGGTGCGCGCCGTGACCGTCGCCGAACGCACATCCTCCCGATCGCACATGGCCATCTCCCCAAAAAAGGCATGATCGCTGTCCTTTAACCGAATCAATGCCTTGTCCACCTGACTCACCTCCTGCTCATCCCCCAGCAGGGTCATCTTTTTGGTCACCGTCACCTCGCCCTTAAGCAAAATGTACAACGACTTTCCCCGCTCCCCTTCGCGGATAATGGTTTCACCCTGTGTAAAGGCCTTCAGATGTGCACTTCGGGCAATGGTTTCCAGATACGATCGGGGAATGCCCTTAAACAATGCCACCTGTTCCAACGCTGTCACATGCTGCTTCATGGTTCACCTCACTGGAGTACCACCAGATATTGTCCCTCGTACAAAGGCGTATCATCGGGTGGATTCATGCGCACATCCACCTGTTTTCCCTTTTTCAGGGAGCGACCCGCCTGCCGAAATTTATTCTCAATAAATTCATCCAGGTACGAATAGTCCTCAGACAGGATGGTTTTCAGGGAGAACGGCTCCTTTTCCATCACCAATCCAATGGGCAGCTGCCCTTTCTTCCGGAAATAAGCAATGGCGTCCCCAAAGGTTTTCCCGACGAGTTCCCCGGGAATGGGGATCCGGTGGAAGGTATAGGGGGAATGCGGATTGAGCAATTCCCGGATGACCTGCGGAACCCCCGGTTCCATGATCATGCGTCCCAAAAGCACCCCGGAGTAGGCATCGCTGACGATATAATCATCCACCTGCGCCTTTTTAATGTAAGCCTCGCTTTCCCGATCCAGGATATGCACAAACAGCTTGGCCCGTGGATTCATGGCACGGATGGTAAATGCGGCCAGAATGGTCTTTTCATCGCTACGGGGGGCCATCCCGCTGGAAGCATCGGGAATGATCACCACGGCGCGCGCCCGGGCCACATTTGCCCGCTCCAGGATCATCTCATTCACAAAATCCCCACGCACATATTTTAATGGCTGATCCCGGTACATCGTCAATACATTGTGAATCTGCTCTTCCGGCAACTGGTTCACCAGCACCACCGTCCGCCCGGGATCGAACCGGAACACCTCATCCAGAAACTGCTCGGCCAGGGGGTTCCAGCCGCACAACACCAGGTGATCCTGATCCGTTATCTGACGCAAACCTTTCTCCTCCTTCAATTTTTTAGTCACAAACACCGAAGCCACCGTGGCAGTAAACATGGACACCAGCACCACGCCCAGTAAAATGACCACAAACCCCACCAGACGTCCCACAAAAGTATTGGGAACAATATCGCCATACCCCACGGTGGTCATGGTGATAATCACCCACCAGAGGGCATCCATAAAGGACGAGATGTGAGAGGACTCCACAATATAAAAAATGGTGGCACCACCCAGTATCAGGGCCAGAATGGGCACCAGCAGTAAAATCAAATAACGGTACCGGGCCAGGGTTATGGATAGTTGACGAAACATTGCGCAATCCTCTTCCGGGTCATCTGAATGGTTGCCTCCTGAATCAAAAATCATCCCGGTCCACTGGTAGATCATGCCGGCCAGACAAAGCGATCTTCCCCCGAACACCACAAAACCGGTTCACCCCAGACGGTCTCTTCCCAGGATTCGTTTTCCGGGTACTCGCCTGCATAGCTGCAGTTAACCGTAAGTTCCGGTTTACAGTGGATCCGTATTAACGGAAAACTGGAAAATATCCGGACGATGGTAATGGCCGGACACGTCCAGGGTCAATCCTTCGCGATAGCGCTCATCGAGATCTAAATCCGCCATCATGATGGTTTCCCGATCGTACATGGGGCCCATCAGATAGCTGCCATCGGGAGCGATGATGGCGCTTCCTCCCCGCAATACCAGGGCATCGGGATGGCGCTTGAAGGCATCGGTTAACTCCAGTTCTGCGGGCAAATCGCTGGCACGTAAAATGGAACCGGCCGCCAGCACAAAACAACGCCCTTCAAATGCATAATGGCGACTGGCGATCTGGTGCATGTCGTGCACCGTTGGCCAGAGGGCCACGTGAATCGCTTCTCCGTCCAGGTGCAGCTTTTGCCGGCTCAGGGGCATCCAGTGCTCCCAGCAAATCAACCCCCCAATGCGTCCCACCGCACTGTCCACTGCACGCAATCCGCGGGCATCTCCCAGGCCCCAGATCAGTTTTTCCGTATACGTGGGCATCAGCTTGCGATGATGGTTGATCAGGCGACCATCGGCATCAAAGATCAAGATGCTGTTGTAGAGGGTGTTATTCCCGGGCCCTTTTTCCACCTGCTCATTAATCCCCATGACCAGCACCACCCGAAGGTCTGCTGCCGCCTGGGCCAGCAGCC
Organism: Calditrichota bacterium; assembly: GCA_013150955.1. Classification (GTDB taxonomy): domain Bacteria; phylum Calditrichota; class Calditrichia; order RBG-13-44-9; family J042; genus JAADJD01. The sequence continues at coordinate 48,343 of JAADJD010000052.1, read as the reverse complement.
GGGTTTCCTTTCCGGGGACGGCAACGCTGTTTTCTCGCAAGCGGGCATACACCGCTTTTGTGGGTGGATGATTCCAGAGGGCTGCTCCGGGACAATGATCCAGCCAGGCAGGATAGCCAGGCAACCAGGTTTCCCCAAAAACCACCAGCCGGGCTCCATTCTGGGCTGCCGACTCGATCCGTTCCAGCGCCAGGGAAAGGCTCTTTTCCAGCTGATAATAAACCGGGCGGGCCTGAACAATGGCCACGCGGATTGTCTTCGCCATGGACACCCCATTCCATTTTGGTGAACAACTAAAAATAAAAGGAATATTTCTAAAAGCAACCCTTTCACCGGAATGTTGGCAATTTTGGGGCAGTTTTTATTCCAGATCACGCACTAAACCACGAATCACGTAAATGAATTCGAATCATATCAACAAAATAACGAATGTACCCGGGAAAACATTTTCCTCCAGATAGAACCAAGTGTATTTTATTATTTTTATTGGTGTTAATTCGTGTAATTCGTGGTTCTAATGCATAATCTGGGATTATTTTTGTTCGCGTTAATTCGTGTCATTCGCAGACGAATGCGTAACCTGGGTTTATCGGAACCAGACAAAAATGTTTTTCAACCATCAACATTTGACTTACGTAAAGAATATTTTACATAAAGAACTATTGACATTGTGAAATTTATTTTCTAAATTTTTACCGGTCAGGGAAAGCAAATTACCCGGGGGTACCATGGCATTCAGAAAATGGGCCGTTCGGCGGGGTCGAACATTGCCCTACCATCCGATTGCAATGATTTCGGGGTTTGCCTACCGCGATGCTGACGGCTTCGGCCCGGGCCATTGGGTACCTCCCCACAGCAGCAACTTTTCAAAGGAAATTCCATTCCCCCACATGCATGACTATCCCCTGATCCACCTGACGAAATCATCCCATTGATAGATATCGAACGAGGAGGTCTGGATGGGAGAATCTCTCAACATCAATTGTGAAACAATGAACAAAGGAGGCAACCATGAAGCACGTGCAACCTTTCTTCAGCCTTTTCCTTCTGCTACTGCCCATTGCCCTGCTGGCCCAGCCGCAGTATTTTTCGACCAGTCTCCATGCCACCCGGCAGGGGAAAATCACTTTTTACAGTGCAGAAAATGGTGGTTTCGAAAATCTAACCGGTGTGCCGATTGAAGACATTGGCTGCCTGAAATGCCACCCGGCCCAGAAAGCCGACGGGACACCCGTTGATCCCGCAACCTACAGCCCGGATTGCTACGACTGTCATGTAACCCCCGGCGACACGCCCGCCGAATCCGTCTGCCTGGGCTGCCACGGGCGAGAGAAGACCGCGCAGATGAAATTGCAACTGCCCGACGTGCACCGGGACGAGCTGAACATGACCTGCGTGGACTGCCACACCAGCGGCGACGTACACGGAGATGGAACCGCCTACACCTCCATGCTGGAACCCGGTGCCATCGATGCGGATTGTGAAAACTGCCATCAGGACATTCCGCAGAATCCGGAACACCAGCAACATCGGGAAAACATCCACTGTTCCACCTGTCACACCCAGACGGTCATTGCCTGTTATAATTGCCATTTTAACAGCATGCTGGATGCGCACGTGAAACGGGCCTACAAACCGATTCATGGATTCATGCTCATTGGTGTGCGCTCGAAGGATCAAAAAATTCATCCTGTGGGATTCCAATCCCTGTACTACCGCACCCCAGACGGGCGGGACACCACGTTCTATACCATCGGCCCGGTGTACGTCCACAACGTGGTTCGGCAGGGGCGCACCTGCAGCGATTGCCACGCCAACGAAAACGTTCAAACTTACAATGCAACAGGGGAACTGGTGATTGCCCGCTGGGATGCGACGGAAAAGCGGCTGGTAACCATCCAGGGAATTGTCCCCGTTCCCGAGGACTGGCAAACGGCCTTCAAACTGGATTTTCTAAACTACACCGGAAGACTGGACACCTCGTTTACCGATCCCAACCAGTGGGCGTACGTGGAAACCGGCCCCGATGCGGCCCAGAATCCCGGCTACGTCATTCCGCTTAATGCCACCCAGATGCAGCACCTGTCCACCGTGGTTCAGATTAACCCGGAAGAACCGCCCAACATAACGGAACGATTCGTCCTGCACCAGAACTTTCCCAACCCATTCAACAATCGCACCCGGATTGATTTTGAGCTGCCCCGGGCCGAATCTGTGACCCTGACCGTTTACTCCCCGCTGGGTGAAGCCCTCTTCACGCTCATTGACCATCAACGGCTTCCCGCGGGAACCCATTCCATCTTCTTTGAATCCCGAAACCTGCCCAGCGGAGTGTACCTGTACCGGCTGTCCACCCCCTCCTTCAGCACCATTCGCAAAATGGTGCTGCTGAAATAAATCCTCCTCCACAAAGGGAGCTGCAAAACAGCGGCTCCCTTCCTTTTCCTTCACCAGAATCCGTGCTTTTTACTTGTGTTTTCCCAATTCTTAACCGAATATGAAGCTCTAAAAATAAAGGAGTCACGGCCCCTATGAAATGGTATCTGATCCTGCTACTTGGGTGCTTTCATTGGCTAATGGCCAATTCCCCCGGCGTGTCCCTGCTGTATCCAGACATTAAAATCAATCCCCTATCCGGCAGGGTGATCGATGCGAACGGCGCTGCTGCCACAAATTTCCAGCAATGGAACCTGCTTCGCCATGTGCCCCAACCCGAGTTCATTTTGTTGAAGGGGGAAACACTCCGTTTGCAACTGGTGGTTTCCCGGGAAGCGTTTCGCAGCCTCCAGATACAGCCGGTACCCTCTTTAACCGTGGCCGTTTATCATCTGGGAATGGTCACGCAGCAGCGCCTGACTCCAGGGCGCTATCCGGATGTGCTGCTGCCGTTACGCCTGGATCCACGCGATGGGACGGTTCAAATCACCCCCATGGAAACGGTATTTCTCCCTTCCCGGAAACTGGAAATCTTCTGGCTGGAGATTTCCGCCTCCTCCCCGGTTCCAAAAACCACGCTGCCGTTGCGGGTGCACCTGGTAGATGGTACCACACAAACGATCCCTCTTCACATTCGCGTGGTGGACGCCACCCTGCCCGATCCACCGGTGCTCATCGATTTTAACGAATATGGGGATAAATATTTGAGAGCCCTGCTACCCCCGGAAGCGACGGAAGCGGAGGTGCTGGATGCGGATCTGGCCGTGTTCCGATTCTTCCGGAAGCATGGCGGGGTGCTGAATCCCCTGCCCTACAAGAGTCAGCGGGGAACAGCCCGGCGGGGCATGGTACCCCGATTGTTAAATGATGACCTGTTAAATCCCGAGCTGGACTGGGACTTTTTTGACCGCCGATTCGGCCGCTATTTTGACGGCAGTGCCTTTTCGGACGGACAGCCCCTGCATCATTTCTACCTTCCGTTTAATCCCAACTGGCCGGCTCCATTCGAGCTGTATTTCGAAGACCGGGAAAAATATGAGCAGATCTGGGCCGCATTTGCCCGCGCCTTCCGGGAACACTTCGAGGCAAAAGGCTGGACGCGCACCATCTTTCAAATTTACTGCAATCAAAAGCCCAACCCAAAGAACCGGATTCCCTGGCATCTGGATGAACCCAAGGGTGTGGAAGACTACCGGGCCCTCCGGTACTACGCCGAACTGACCCATCGGGTGTTTGGAGCGGATTCGCCGGTTCCATTCAAATTCCGCATCGACATTGCGCACTTCTTCTGCAACAAGCACCGAGGCAATCCGCAGAAAGATTTCCGGGTCAACCGCGGTTTCGGGATTCTGGAACCGGTGGACATCTGGGTCATCTCCATCCATTCCTTAACCGCCATCACCGCGCGTCTTAAAGCCCGTCAGTTGCAGGAGGCTGGTCGAGAAGTGTGGGTGTACGGGAACACCCCGGCGCTGGAAGAAAGCGGCCCCTCGACCCTGGGGCGCATTTACCAGACGTATTTCAATGGATGGAACGGTTTCCTGGTGTGGAAAACCTTTACCTACCAGACGGAGGTGGAGAAAAGCAAGGACTTTGTGGCCAATATCCTCACGGTGCAGGGAAAACCCCAGTTGCTTCCGTCCCTGCGATTAAAAATGCTTCGGCAGGCTCTGGAAGATCTTCAGTGGCTGGAGTGGTTGATCCAGCAGCAAAAGACGGATCGCGAGACGGTTACGGCTCAACTGAAATCTTTGCAGGATGCGGATTATTCCCACTGGTGGCAATTCCGACAAACCCTGCATCAAATCCGTTCAGAGGTCTTTCAGCAATAGCCTCCACCTGATTTACGCGTTTCGCCGTTTCGGGTATCGTATGCGTCAGGGGCGTTTTTCATCCGCCTGATGAATCCCCAGATTACTGGCTTCCAGTCCCGGAAGGTGCGGATGGATCACCACATCAATGCGCCGATTTTTGGCACGGCCTTCCGGGGTTTCGTTGTTAGCAATCGGGCGACTCTCGCCGTACCCCACCGCCTTCACACGGGATTCCGGCAAATCCATGTTGGCCAGAAGATAGGCCTTCACCGCTTCCGCCCGCTGCTGCGACAGTCGCAAGTTCAACCGATCGCTGCCATGCGAATCTGTGTGCCCTTCGATGGTTACCGAGCATTCCGGGAAAATGGAAATGGCCTGCTGCACCTTTCGCAAAAGGGCAAAATAGCGCGGCTGGATGATGGCCTGGCCCACCGGGAAGTTCAGTCCAACCAATCGAATGATGACGTTATTCCCTTCCCGGAGCACCTGGGCTTCGTTTCGGGAGAAGAGTTTTTCCACCTGAACAAACTGCTGTCGAATTTTTGCCTGCGCCTCGATGCGCTGGGCCAGCACGGTCTTTTCCTGGGCAATATCCCCCAGCTGATCCTCCAGTTCCTTAATGCGAGCTTCCAGATTGGCGATCTCGCTGCGCCGTTCTTCCAGATCCTGCTTCAGGCGCACCAGACTGTCCTGTAGGCTGTTCACGCTGGCCAGAATCTGATCGCCCACTTTGCCAATCCCCTTGTCAAATTCCGCGAATACATCCAGGGCAGCCGCGATCCGCCGCAGTGGCTCCTCGGAAATTAAAATCAGATCTTCCAGTTCCGTTTTGGTCTTTTTGATCTGACGGATGGTGTGTGCCAGGTAAAGGGCGTGGCGAGCTTCGTACTGGGCCTGCTGGGCCAGACTGCGGGGGCGGTCGGTGTCGTACCGATTTTCCATCAGTTCTTTTTCCGCTTCCAGCGCCAGTTCCTGCGCTTTCCTGAACGTCTTTGGTGCGTATTCTTCCACATCCTCCTCTTCCGCCTGCTTTAACAGCTCCCAGGTATCCGCCAGGTAATTCATCTTGATGGCCTCCAGCTCGGCTTCCCGGTACAGGGTTTCGGCTTCGGCGGATTTGCGCCGGGCATCCTTCACATCGCCCTTCTCCAGCTCCTCGGCAGCGGACTTCAGGGCTTTTTCGGCCTTCTCCCACAAATCCAGCGCAAACGTGGGGGCGTCGGCCTTCTGGGCATCCTCGCGAGCATTCAGTGTGGTCACGAAGGTTACCCGGGCCAGTTCAATGTTTTCCAGCGCCTTCTCAAAGTACCGAATCGCCCGATTCACTTTCTCCCGAATGTCTTCCAGATTCTTGCCCTTTTCAAAATCCCGATCCGCCCGATTGTAATTTTCCATCGCCTTTTCGTAATTCCGGGGCGAAAGGATCTGGGCCAGCTGGGCCTCTGCCTCGGCGCGAATTTTATCCACTTCACCAAACAGCGATTCCCGAATATTTTGATAAAGCATCCTGGATGGTTCTCGTGCCACCGCCTGATCCAGGAAATGCGTTCCCAGTAAACTCAAGACAACAAAAAACACACCTGCCGCGTATCGATTCATCATCCCCTCCAATTAAGATCGTTCACCGTCATTGCTGGTTAACTGTACAAAGGGTTCTGGATTTCTCCTCCCCATCTCCGTGCGAAAAGTTGCAAAAATCATACCTCTATCGGGCATGCACCCCTGTTTTTCCATTCATCAAAGATCCGATTGCGGAATAGTCAGGGGAATTTACAAAAATCCCATGTAAAATGGCATTTTTTTTATGCCGGATGCGATTTTTTCCAGAAATAAACTCCTGCAATCTTCCACGCGTCTCCCCCTGCTTGCCACCCGATGCCTTTCGGCCACACGCGGGGCGGAAATTTCACATCCTCAGGATGCACCCGGACTGCGGGTCATTCCAACCAGTTGCTGGCAGCGTGGATGAAAGTTGAGAAATATTTTTACACTTGAATAGGGCCGGCATTTTCAATTTATTATGATCCACGAAAACTTTTTCGATTTTTGATCTTTGATTATCGATTGATTTTAATTCCACAAAAACACCGGAACGAATGTCCATGCATAATCAAACGATCGGATTGCTCTCGGTATACATGGATCTGGGTGCGGGGCGACGTGGGGTGGACATGGGCCCCTCGGCCATTCGAATTGCGGGGCTGGTACCCCGCCTGCAGCACCTGGGATACACCATACAGGAGCTGGGCACTGTGCATGCGGGCGAACCCGAAGATGTGCACATGGGGGCAACCCGGGCACGCTATTTAGACGAAGTCGCCGATGTCTGCTGGCAGGTGCACCAGCGCGTCCGCAATGCCCTGACAACCGGCTTCTTCCCGCTGATCCTGGGCGGTGATCACAGCCTGTCGATCGGTTCAGTATCCGGCATTGCCAATCACTACCGGCAGGAGGGGAAACGCATTGGGCTCATCTGGGTGGATGCGCACGCGGACATGAACACGCCGCAGACCTCACCATCGGGAAACATTCATGGAATGCCCATCAGCGTGTTGCTGGGGAACGGTGAACCGCGGTTAACCGCACTGAACGGAGCCGAAGCTTCCCTGTTGCCTGAACACGTCTGCATCATCGGGGCGCGGGACATCGATGCCCTGGAAAAGGATCTGGTAAAGCAATCGGGGGTGCGGGTGTTTACCATGTCGGAGATCGACGAACGGGGCATCGGTGCTTGTGTGGAAGAGGCCATTGACCGGGTTAGCCAGGGCACAGCGGGTTTTCACCTCTCTTTCGACCTGGATGCCATCGATCCCTGGGAAGCGCCCGGCGTGGGAACGCCCGTTTCCGGTGGGCTCACCTACAGGGAGGCTCACCTGGTGTGCGAAAAGGCCGCCCAGTCCCGCCGGATGATTGCAACCGAATTCGTGGAGGTAAATCCCATTCTGGACAACCGGAATCATACGGCGGAACTGGCCGTCAGCCTCATCGAAAGTGCATTTGGCAAACGCATTCTGTAAATCAATGAAACGTCGAATCCCGGAAGCCGTAAACGATCTTTCCGTACGTGAATGGCCAAGATAGATAACAACAAGACGTCCAAAATTCATCATGAACGATTGGACGATCCAACACCGTGTAAACCCGGACAACCCCAATCCTGAAAGGAGGACAAACGATGGGTAAAGTGGTGAAGATGGCCCTGCTGGGTCTTCTGGTTTTGTTTCTGTTGATTCAGCTGATCCCGGTCGATCGGAGCAACCCGCCGGTACAGGGCGCCATTCAGGTTCCGGAGGACGTCATGACCATTTTGCGAACGTCCTGCTACGATTGCCACTCCAACGAAACACGCTGGCCGTGGTACTCCCGGATTGCCCCCATTTCCTGGTTGATTGCCGAGCACGTCCAGGATGGTCGCAAGCATCTGAATTTCTCCACCTGGGAGCAATACGATGCAAAGAAAAAAGTCCACAAAATGGAAGACCTGATCGACGTTTTGAAAGAAGGGGAAATGCCATTACCCTCTTATTTAATCATGCATTCCGAAACCCGTCTGACGCCGGAAAAGACCGAGCGCCTGATTCAGTGGGCGCAGCAGTTGCGGCAATCGCTGGTCACCGGCAGCCCATCCACAGAAGAACATGAGGCGGACGAGCACTCCAATTGAGCTGAACATCCACCCGGGTCTTCCGCCAGAAGGGTCTTTTTCCAGGTGGGAGACCCGGTTTGACCTGAGGCCGCTCCTCAGTAGTGTGTCTTTTCAGTGATGGCTGCCCCATCAACCGCACCCATTCCCGTTTAAACCCGGATGATGCAATAGCCTACGAATGACACGAATTCACACGAAATAAAATTAACAAAATACTTTAATGAAAATGTGATTCGATGTTTATTAGCGATATTATCTTTTGGTTTCATTCGCGTGATTCACGGTTTCATGTATCATCTGGATTAATCCCAGATTATGCATTAGCCTACGAATTACACGAATTAAAACGAATAAAAATAATAAAAGAATAAAAATAATAAAATTCATTTGATGATATCTGGATGAAAATGTGTTCCAGGGTTTATTCGCGATTTTACAAATATTTTCTGGCATCATCCGCGTGATTCGTGGTTTAAAGCATCATCTGGATTAATTTTTTCCGACAGCCGCTACCCATTCCACCCGGATAACACCCCGAAAATCCCCTTCCTGATAGCCAGTTGCCTGATCCCGGGGATACAATCGCTTCAAGGTTTCCCGCAACGGTTCTCCCATATTTTTTGGATCCCCATGGCAGGTCAAACAGAGCGGCGCCACCTTCATCGGTTTGTAATACCGATAATAACGGGTATCCCCTTTAACAATCACCTGGGCGACATAAGGGGGAAGGGTTCCCGTCTCCCGCAACTGCTTTTCAAAATATACCAGCACCTGTTTTTCCAGGGAATCGGGCTGGTTTTCGGGATTGCGAATGCGCGTACTGGTTCGCTTGATGTCCACCGGACGCTCGAATCGACCGGCCACCCCCCGAGTCAGAGGCAGGGCTTTGGTGTTACACACCTGAATGGCATTCACCGGCCCACCGGCCTCCATGGCCTCCAGCACGGCCTTTTTCAGCGTCTTCATCAACATTGTGGCCACCGAATCCCCAAATGCAGTAATCGCCACCTGCTCCGATGAATCGGGAACCATTACCTTCACCGCCAGATGCTCCCGTTCTTTCTTCTCACATCCGCTGAATACCCACCCGATCACCAGCAGCGGGACAAGCCATTGAAGCATACGCATGGTTGACCTCCTCCTTCTTTTCCAGTGAGATGACATCCTGCCCCTGAAGATACAGATTCCCCCGAAAAAATGAAACCGATTCCTTTATCCCAAATAATGCATTAAACCGCGAATCACACGAATGAAACCAAAAAATATCTACAAAATCGCGAATAAACTCCGGAACACATGGAACACATTTTCATCCAGACACAATCCAAAGTATTTTATTGGTTTTATTTGTGTTAATTCGTGTCATTCGTAGGCTAATGCATAATCTGGGTTTATTCCAGGCATCATCCACCATTCAGAACGATCAGATTATTTTCCGATACTTTGTTTTTGCAGCCATTCCGATTAAATTCTATGCCGGATACGGATATGGGAAGTGACCGGCGAAACCGGCTTGCGATGCGTTTTTCATCGATGGTGAACAGTGATGAATGGACGCATCAACCCCGTTGGAAATGAAAAACAGGAAGGAGCACACCATGTCGATTGCCAATAGCGTTCTGGATACGATTGGAAAAACCCCTTTAGTTAAATTGAACAAGATACCGGCAGATACACCGGCCAATCTGTACGCCAAGCTGGAATTTTTTAATCCCGGCGGCAGTGTCAAAGACCGCATGGCGCTGTTTATCATTGAAGATGCGGAACGGCGGGGATTGCTGAAACCCGGCGGTACCATCGTGGAAAATTCCTCCGGCAACACGGGGGCTGCCCTGGCGATGATCGCCGCGGTGAAGGGCTACAAATGCATCATTACCATTCCAGATAAAATGAGCCAGGAAAAGATTGACCTGATGCGCGCCTTTGGTGCCGAAGTGGTGGTTACTCCCACGGATGTACCCGCCGATTCCCCCGAAAGTTACTACAGCGTGGCCCGACGCATTGCGCAGGAAACCCCCGGCGCGTTTTATCCCGATCAGTATAACAATCCCAAAAACATCGAAGCGCACTACCGCACCACGGGGCCGGAGATCTGGGAACAAACCGGTGGGCAGATCGATTACCTGGTGGCCGGCATTGGTACCGGGGGCACCCTTAGCGGGGCGGGACGCTTCCTGAAGGAAAAGAACCCCGACATCAAGATCATTGCGGTGGATCCGGAGGGATCGGTTTTTTACCACTATTTTAAAACGGGCAAACTGCCCCAGCCCCACGTCTACAAGGTGGAAGGGATTGGGGAAGATTATCTGGTAAAGGCAGTGGATTTTGACATTATTGATGACATCATCCAGGTCAATGATAAGAATTCGTTTTTGATGGCGCGGCGGCTGGCGCGGGAAGAAGGCATTTTTGCCGGGGGTTCCAGTGGTAGCGCCGTCTGGGCGGCCATGCAAATTGCCCAACAGCTGTCTGAACCCAAAAACATCGTGGTCATTTTACCCGATTCCGGTAGCCGTTATTTAAGCAAGATTTACAACGATGATTGGATGCGCGAAAACGGCTTTCTGGAAGAATAATTCAACCCACCTTTCTTAAAAATGAGGGAAACCCTATGCGATTCGAAACCCGTGCCATCCACGTGGGCGAAGAGCCCAATTTAAAAGAAGGGGGATATGGCGATGTGGCCATGCCCATTCATGTGGCCAGCACCTACGCCCGGAAGGAGGTGGACAAACCCACCGCGGGATACGAGTACTCCCGGACGGATAATCCCACCCGGAACGCGCTGGAGAAGCGTCTGGCCGCGTTAGAGGATGCCCGTTTTGGACTGGCCTTTGCCAGCGGACTGGCTGCAGAAACCAGCATCTTTCTGGCGCTGTTGCAATCGGATGATCACGTCATCGCCTTTGATGACCTGTACGGCGGATCCCGGCGCCTGTTTTCCCGCGTGTTTGCGGAGAATTTCCGCATCGAAGTAAGTTACGTGGACGCCCGGCACCTGTCGGCAATTGAACAGGCCATACAGGACAATACCCGCATGATCTGGCTGGAAACCCCCACCAATCCACTCATGAAACTGTGCGATATTCAAGCCATTGCCCAACTGGCGCATGAACGGAATCTAATTGTGGTGGTGGACAATACCTTTGCCAGTCCCTACTTCCAGCAACCGCTAAAACTGGGGGCTGACATTGTGGTTCACAGCACCACCAAATATCTAAACGGTCACAGCGATTCTGTGGGAGGCGCCATCATGCTCTCGGACGAGCGTATGTACGAGAAAATCAAATTTGTGCAGAATGCCGCCGGCGCCATCCTTTCGCCGTTCGACAGTTTCCTGGTGCTGCGGGGCACCAAAACCCTGGCCGTGCGCATGCGCCAGCACGAACACAATGCCCTGGCCATCGCACACTTCCTGGAAAAACACCCGCGGGTAAAGCGGGTTTATTATCCCGGACTGGAAAGCCATCCCCAGCACGACCTGGCGCGGAGGCAAATGACGGGATTTGGCGGCATGCTTTCCTTCGAGCTGGATGGGGATCTGTCCCGCGCAAAGAAATTTGTGGAAAGCCTGCGGTACTTTGCAGTGGCCGAAAGTCTGGGCGGCGTGGAATCGCTGATCGAGCTGCCCGCGCTGATGACCCATGCCTCGGTTCCTAAAGAAGAACGCGAGAAAATTGGCCTGACCGATGGATTGATTCGCATTTCCGTGGGAATCGAAAACACGGAGGATCTTCTGGAAGACCTGACAGCCGCCTTCAAGCTGGTCTTTTGAGGCTGTGACAGAACATGCGCAGCGGCGTTTTCCGAATGCGGCTGCGGTCTCCCTGCTGGTCAATCCCGAATTTTCGTCTGAAACATGCTGGGACAATCTGGCTCAAGCCCGCCAGAAAAACTGAAATCTTCTCTGGAAAAAATTTTCAACCCAAATTATGCACTAAACCGCGAATCACTCGAATGAAACCCAAAAATATCTACAAAATCGCGAATAAACTCCGAAACACATTTTCATCCAGATCTAATCCAAGGTATTTTATTAATTTAATTTGTGTTAATTCGTGTAATTCGTGGTTCTAATGCATAATCTGGGTTTATTCGTGTAATTCGTAGGCGAATGCACAATCTGGGTTCAAAGTTACTGGAAGGAAGTCATTCAGGGAAAGAAAACGATCGTTAACGCCCAAACCACCTGCCCGGCATGGATGGGATGGCTGCGGTCATTCTGGAGATTCTCATCTAAGAATGTATAACCTATTTAGCTCGAGGCTTTACGCTGAAATTTTTGAGAACAGGCCGGACATACACCTTCGAATTGAATGCTGTAACCCGTGATCTGGAAACCATCATAGTCCACATCGGGTAAGGGCAAACGATTCAGTCGCTCATCATGCACATCATAAACCGCCTTGCAATAAATGCAAATCATATGATGGTGCGGTCGGGTATCCGCGTCGTAGCGGGCCATATCGTGCAAATGGGTCACCTTATTAATGAGCTTCAGCTCCGCGAACGTTTCCAGCGTTTTGTAAACCGTCGCCAGCGAAATCGACGGATATTCCTTGCGCACCATGTGGTAAATCTCTTCCGCGGTTGGGTGATTCTTGGATTGCATGAGCGATTTATATATGACCATTCGCTGGTATGTTACATTCAACCCTTTTTCCCGACATGTTTTGATGAATTCGTCCATGGTTAACATAGCCATCCCCACCTGTTTATTTTTTGACACCCTATAATACAATCTTCACCGGCATTTATCAATACTTTTTTAAAAAAATCGGACTAAAAAGGTCGGCTTTTTACTTTTCCAGGATTTTCGAGCCAATCGCCTCCCGGCAATCTTTTGATTCCAGACAATGTATGAAACCCAAATAATGCATGAAACTGTGAATCACGCGATTGAAACCAAATCCATCCTCCTGGCTGAAGCCAGGAGTTCATTGAAATGCTTATTCATGAACACCCGGATTAATCTGGGTGGGCAACGCCTGTAATGACAAGTAAGTTTTAAAACCGTTTTTAACGGTTTGTATTGTCCAATTCGCACAACAGGTTATTTATCCCAAATAAAGCGTTAAACCACGAATCACGCGAATGAATTCTAAAATAATCAGTAAAATTGCGATTATATCCGGGTAAGCATTTTCATCCAGATAGAATCAAGTGCATTTTATTATTTTTATTGGTGTTAATTCGTGTAATTCGTGGTTTTAATGCTTAATCTGGGTTTATTATTTTCATTTGTGTGCATTCGTGTCATTCGTTGTTTCACCCATCATCTGGATTGATCCGTACCCGATTTCTTAGCCGACAATTCCCCCACTATTGTCCCGCAGAATCGCCACATCGCTTTCCTGTGGAGGATCAAATCGGATTGGACTTTTCTTTTCCCCCTCATCACCGTAAATTGAAGCTTATGGATAATGAGAGGCTCCCATGGCCAGGTTGACATTTTACGGCGCCACCGGAACGGTCACCGGTTCGCGCTTTTTGCTGGAAATTGAGGGACAAAAACTGCTGGTGGACTGCGGACTCTTTCAGGGAAAAAAGGAAAATCGGTTAAAAAACTGGGACGATTTTCCGGTACCCCCGGCCAGCATCCACCATCTGTTGATCACCCATGCGCATATCGACCACACCGGCTACATCCCCCGATTGTGCAAACAGGGGTTTGCCGGATCCATTTACTGCACCCGCGCCACGTATGATTTGTGCCAGATCCTGTTGCCCGATAGTGCCCATCTTCAGGAAGAAGATGCCCGCTGGGCCAATAAGAAGGGATTTTCCCGCCACAAACCTGCACTGCCTCTGTACACGGTGGAAGATGCCCAGAAGGCGCTAAAACAGTTTCAGCCTGTTTATTATGGAGACGACATTTATCTCCGAAAAGACATCCGGGTTAAATTTCGGGATGCGGGGCATATCCTGGGTTCTGCTTACGTAGACATCAAAGTGGGCCAGCGCAACCGGAGCCGCAAGATTGTATTCAGTGGGGATCTGGGACGTCCCGGCAAACCCATTTTGAAAGAGCCCACCCAACCGTTTAACGTGGATTACCTGGTGCTGGAATCGACTTACGGGAATCGGCTGCACGAGGATCCGGCGCCGAAGGCGGAGCTGCAGCGGATTATCCTGGAAAGCGTGGATCGGGGTGGGGTGTTGTTGATCCCCGCCTTTGCGGTGGGTCGGACACAAACGCTGCTTTATCTTATCCGCGAGCTGGAAGAAGAGGGCAAAATTCCCATCCTGCCCGTTTACATTGACTCCCCCATGGCCATCGACGCCACCCGAATCTTCCGGGCGCACATCCCGGAACAAAATCTAACCAGCCGCCTGCTTACGCTGATGGGTAAACGCATTTTTACTCCCGCCCGATTGCATATTTGCCGCACGCGGGAAGAATCCAAGGCCATCAATCAGGTGGAATCCGCAGCGATCATCATATCGGCCAGTGGCATGGCTACCGGCGGACGTATTTTACACCACCTGGAGCAACGCCTGCCCCACGCCCGAAACACCATTCTATTTGTCGGCTACCAGGCCGATGGCACCCGCGGACGCACCATCCTGGACGGACACGATCGGGTGAAAATCCACGGTAGTTACGTGCCCATCCATGCGCGGGTGGAGCAGATCACCGGATTTTCCGGGCATGCTGATGCCAACGAAATTTTGGCCTGGCTGATGGGATTCAACCGCCCACCCGAAATCACGTTTCTGGTTCACGGGGAAAACGATAGCACCACTGCCCTGGCCGAAAAAATTCGCCAACAATTTGGCTGGAATGTCGTAATCCCTTCTTTTGGCCAGTCGTTTGAGCTGGATTTGTAACCACCCATGCTTCCGACATATTCGGATCGGAACAGAACAAATACGGTATGAGAACAGATAACAATGTCAAATAAACATCCATCCATCGGTTCAAACAAAGGAGGTTGGTTCATGCGGTATGTGTACACCATTTTGCTGACCCTGTTGCTGGGGATTTCAGCGATGATGGGGCAGGAGATTCCCTCCCCGAATGATTACTTTGGCTTCCCCATAGGTGCCGATCGCAAATTGATCAACTGGGAGCAGATTCTGGACTATTTTGCGCTGCTGGATGAGCGCTCCCCGCGGGTTCAGGTTGTGGAACTGGGGAAAACCACCCTGGGACGCCCCATGATCCTGGTCATCATTGCTTCGGAACAAACCATGGCCAATCTGGATCGGTACCGTCAGATACAGGAACAGATTGCCTGGCCTTACGATCTGGATGAAGCGGCCGCCGAAGCCCTCATCCAGGAAGGCAAGCTGGTGTTTTTGCTGACGCTGAATATTCATTCCACCGAAATTGCTGCCAGTCAGGAATCGGTGGAACTGGGTTACGAGCTGGCAACCACCCGGGATCCGGAGTTGTTAAACGTGCTGGATCAGGTGATTCTGCTGATGGTGCCTTCCCTCAATCCCGACGGGCAGGACATGATCACCAAATGGTACTTAAAAGATGTGGGGACGGAATACGAGGGCAGTCGCATGCCCATGAAATATCATCATTACGCCGACCACGATAACAACCGCGACTGGTTCTTCTTTAATCTGGTCGAGAGCCGCCATGTGGCGCGCATCCTTTACCATGAATGGTACCCTGAAATTGTATTCGACCAGCACCAGATGGGCGGCCGCAGTGCGCGGTTCTTCATGCCCCCCTACTCCGATCCGGTCAACCCCAATATTCCCCCTTCCCTGATGGCCAACACCAACATGATCGGGAAGCATGTCATCGCAGAAATGCACGATCAGGGATTTAAGGGACTGGTCACCAACACCATTTTCAATGCCTATTTTGTGGGTACCATGTCCAAAACCCCGCTCTGGCAAAACCGCATCGGTATTCTTTCGGAAGCAGCCAGCGTGCGCATTGCCAGTCCGGTCTATCTGCCACCATCCAGCCTGAAAGGGATGGGACAGGATCTTCCCGAATACAAACAGCAGAACAATTTTCTGGATCCCTGGTCCGGTGGCTGGTGGCGCCTGCGGGACATCATCGATTACGAAAAGGCCGCAACCTATTCCATGCTGAAACTGGCCGCTACTTACAAGGAAAAATTTAAACGCAATTATTATCGCCTGAATCGCGAGGCCATTGCGGCCGGACAGAAAGGCCATCCATTTGCGTATGTGATTCCCGTGAAACAGCGCGATCCCAACAGTGCGGTGGAAATGCTACGACGACTGCGCATTGCGAATGTGAAGGTGTACCGCGCCGAGGAAGAATACCGCGCACCCGAAGGCACCATCCAGCAGGGCGATTTTATCATTCCGCTGGCGCAATCCAATCGCACTTACATCAAAGATTTGCTGGAACGCCAGTATTATCCCGATTTAAGGGAATATCCCGGTGGCCCGCCCCGCCGCCCCTACGATGTGACGGCCTGGACGTTACCACTGCAGATGGGCGTGACCGTCTTCACCGTTGCGGCACCGTTCGAGCTACAGATGACGCCCGTGGAACCGCGACTCGAAATTTCCCTTCCGGAAGAACGGGACGGCTGGTACGCCGTGGAACGGCGCTTCATAAACAGCTATGCGCTGATCAACCAGCTGCTCAAACAGGGAGTGGCCGTGTATACCAGCACCCGTGCCATTTCCAATGTACCCAGGGGATCGTTCCTGTTTAAAATCGAAGGTAAGTCATTCGAAACCCTCTCCCCATTATTCGAAAAATTCGAGGTGCCGCCTGTTTTTGTCGGCACCACCGTTGACAAAACCCAACGCAAGCCCCTTAAAGCCAGTCGCATTGGCATCTATCAACCCTGGATTCCCTGGGTGTACGACGAAGGCTGGCTGCGTCTCATTCTGGACAATTTTGGATTCGACTATCAGGTACTTCACAATCAGGATTTTAAGAAAAAAGGATCGTTTTATCCCGCGTTCGACGTCCTTGTGTTCACCAACCAGGCAGCCAAAAGCATTTTGAACGGTGCGCCGCTGACTCGCGGATACTCTCCTCAAATTGATGCGCCCAAAGTGCGGCCGGAATATCGGGGCGGCATTGGCGAAGCGGGCAAGAAGAAACTCCAGCAATTCATTCAGGCAGGTGGAACGGCCATTTTCATTGGGGAGGCGGTGGATTTTGCCATCGAGCATCTGGGCATTCCCGCGCGAAACGTGCTGAAGAATGTGCCGCGAAAGGAATTCTTCGCGCCGGGCAGCATCGTCAAGATCCATCTGGATAACCAATCCGATTTAACCCTGGGCATGCCGTCCGAAACCGCCATTTACATCAACCGTCCGGTGGCGTTAACCCTGGAGCCGTACACCCGTGAGCTGAAAGAGGTGGGTGTGTACGACGATCGCGAGATTCTGTTAAGCGGATGGGTAGTGGGCGAGAAAAAACTTCACCACAAAGTGGCGCTGGCGGACATTCCCTACGGAAAAGGACGGGTCATCCTTTACGCCTTCCGGGTGCACCATCGCGGACAGACCTGGGGCACCTTTAAACTGCTGTTCAATGCCCTTTACCAGTAATCATTTCTTAGGCGCTCCCCGTGCCGACACGGGGAGCAATTCTTTCACAGCTTCCATTACGAACCGGCATGCCATCCCAGTATCGCATCGATGGTATTGCGCGAAATGGCATGATACATGGGACGCGCCTTCCGGTAAATTCGCAGCGCCAGCTGCTTTCCTTCCGGAGTGGTGGCCAGTTTCTGATAAAGCGGACGCAGGAATTTCCGCCTACCCTGACTCAGCAAAAATTTTTCCACCGCCGCGTAGGCCGGTCGATACTGTCGGGTCACCGCCAGCTGCAGCCAGGCACTTAAAATCTCCGAGTTTCCGGATCGAGTCAATTTAAACGCCCGATCCAGGGCTGCCATCTGTTCCAGCGACAAATCCTCCGGGAGCGAACGAATAAAATATAACCAGTGGTGGGTTGTCCAGCCCCGTGTGTCTAACTGTTCCGGCACCGTTCCCTGCAAAAATGCCTGCACCTGCTGTTCCACCTGCTGCAGGGCGTTTGAAGCAATCCGGGGACAATTCTCCGGCAACCCTGGCTCGTATAGCCATTCGTGCAGTCGTATCTTCTCCGCCATGCCCGGCAGATCATTCAACAGGTGTGTTTTCAAATAGTGTTCAAACTTCTGGGTGGTCATGCTCCGAAACGCAAAGGTTTCGAAATATTTTCGTAAAAAGGCATCCCACTTATTTCGTCCCACTTCTTCCTCCAGCAAGCGTAAAAAGAAGTAGCCTTTTTCGTAGGGGATATCGGTGATGGCCTCATCGGGGTCGCGTCCCTTCAAATCCAGATACAGACGGGTGTCGGGATGATCCGCTCCCAGTTCTCGAATGGTCTGCTCCAGATCCCGAAATCCCAGCACCGCCAGCATGTCCATATACTCCTTCCCGTAAAGCAATTCCATGATGCGCCGTTCAAAGTAGGTGGTAAAACCTTCGTTCAACCAGAAATCGTTCCAGGTGGCATTGGTGACCAGATTGCCCGACCAGGAATGGGCCAGTTCATGCGCGATCAGCGCCACCAGGGAACGATCCCCGGCCAGGATGGTGGGTGTGGCGAAGGTTAAGCGAGGATTTTCCATTCCTCCAAAAGGAAAGCTGGGTGACAGTACCAGGATGTCGTAGCGTTCCCAGCGATAGGGGCCATACAGTCCCTCGGCAGCCTGAATCATTTTTTCGGTATCGGCAAATTCCCAGGCCGCTTTCTCAACAACGCCCGGTTGGGCATATACCCCGCTGCGGCTTCCCAGGGCACGGAAGGTCAGGTCGCCCACGGCCAGTGCCAGCAGGTAAGGCGGAATGGGCTGAGGCATGTCAAATCGGTACACGCCATCCGCCGACTTCCGGGGTTGGTTGCGTGCGCTCATTACCGCCATCAGTGGTGGGGGAACTTTCACCCGTGCAGTGTAGGTCATCCGGATGCCAGGGCTGTCCTGACAGGGAATCCAGCTTCGCGCCAGGATGGGTTGTGACTGGGTGAACAAAAAGGGATATTTCCCGTTCGCCGTTTGTTCGGGAGACAACCACTGCAACGCGGCAGCCTGTGGCAGGGTGTGATAATCCACGTGTACCACCTGCGTCTCCGGCAAAATATCTATAATCAATGGGGCTCCCATGAATGGCGTTGGATTGCCCACCGTAAAGGTTGTGGGCGTTTCCTCCGCATCCAGGGTCACCCGTTCAATGACCATGTCGCGCGTGTCCAGATACAACGTCCGGGAACCGGTGAAATTTTTCAGGCGCAGGCTGGCCCGACCGCGAATTTCTTTCTTCTCGAAGTCCACAGAAATATCCAGATCCAGATGGGTCACCACGACTTCCCAGGGCCGCGAAAACGAATGCACGTCCCGCACGAATGCGTTCCCTCCTATTTGATTCGAATGTTCATCCGACGTACAGGCACTCAGTAACGCCACTACCAATCCCCCGATGAGTACCCGCTGCAGGCACTTCCTCCAACACATAAACGCCTCCTCGATTTGATTTTCTGGAATATAACGGATGAGTCTCGGGACATCCAGCGGGATTTCATTCCATTGTTGCAAGCACCCAAGTCTTGCAGGAAACCACGAATCACACGTATGAAACTAAATACTCCCAAATAATGCATTAAACCGCGAATTACGCGAATGAAGCCAAAAAATATCTGCAAAATCGCGAAAAAACCCTGGAACACATTTTCATCCAAATATCATCAAATGGATTTTATTATTTTTATTCGTTTTAATTCGTGTAATTCGTAGGCTATTGCATAATCTGGGATAATATCTACAAAATCACGAACAAACTTCGAAGCGAATTTTCATCCAGATCGAATCCAATGGATTTTATTGTTTTTATTTGTGTTCATTCGTGTCATTCGTAGGCGAATGCATCATCCGGGTTTATTATTTTTATTCTTGTGAATTCGTGTCATTCGCAGGCTATTATAAAGCCTTCCCATGCAGAGGAATTTTTCAATCAGGCTTTCACCATCCGTGCGGATTAACGCCCCTTCTCCGAGATGTGGCTTCTATCCGGGTGAATGGGTATCTTCGTGGGATGAAGGATCCTCTTCGGTCAATATTGTTCGAACAAACTCCATCAGCTGGCGTGTTTGTACCGATCGTTCAAACTGCTCAATCCGCTCAAACCGATACTTCTCGCGCGATCGCTCGGGATAGGTCAGCCACTGGGCCAGCACCCGTTTTATCCCTTCCACATCGTCGTGGGGCACCACTTCCCCGGCCTGGCACTGGCGGATGAGTTCCGCCAGATCACCATCCAGCGGACACATGGCCAGAATGGGTTTTCGCAGCGCCAGATGTTCGTAAATCCGTCCCGGGGTGACCCGTTCGCTTCCAACCAGATTGCCCTCGATGGCCAGCGCCAGCGCATCCAGCCGGGCCGCTTCCTGCAACGCCTGTCGATGCGGCAGGTACGGAATAAATTCACTGACCCCCTCCAGCCGATAGCTGCGAAATCGGTTCAAAAAATCGGGCGACCATTTGCCAATAAACACCAGTCGAAAGGTACCGGCCAGTTCGGGGGAATTGTCCAGCATGTGACGAATGGCCTGTAACAGGCTTAACGGGCGATTTCCCTGAGAATAGATCGTTCCCAGAATACCCAACCGAAACTGCGACGAACGATCGGGAACCGGGGATGACCGGGGAGATTTCGGTAAATCATCGGGATCGTACCCGTTGCGAATGACCTGCCAGGCACGACCTTCGATAAGCGGATATCGCTGGCGATAATATTCCGCCAGAAGAGGATTCACAAACACGTACCCGTCTGCCTGCTGGATGGTCAACCGTTCCAACCATTCGGTGATGTTGCGGTGCCAGGAACCAATTTCGGGCAAATAGGGATTTTCCGTCCAGGCATCCCGAAAATCCAGTATCAAACGACCGGGCGCCCATCGCTTCCACAGAGCGGCTATGAGTCCCGTGGTGAACGGTGGCATGCTGGCAAACAAGACATCGATGGGCTGGTGCCGGTGCAACCGCCACAACTTCCAGAGGGCAAAGGGCAACCACAACAGACGGGAATCTGGAATAAAAACCCGCATGGCCAGTCGGCGCCAGAATCCCGCACTCTCGTAAACCAGCTCCGACGGATTGCGCCGTTTAAAGGGAAGGATGCGCTTGAACAAACTGGCCAGTCGGAACGGATCCAGCGATCCACTCCGAATCACCTGAACCCGGACAGGAATTTCATCCAGCAGGGTGGGATCTTCGGCAAAACTGTGACTGGATTTTACAGTAACCACACTGACCCGATAGGCCGAATAATCCCAGTATTTTAAAAATTTTACAATGCGTTGCACCCCACCGCCACCCATGGGAGGAAAATAATAATGTAAAAAAACGATGTGGGGCTTAAGGGAGGATGTCTCTAATCCGTTTGATGAGCTCTTCAAGGTCGTCGTCCCCATTCACAAAATCCGTCTGATCGGCATTCACCACCATTACCCGAAATTTCTGCTGCGCTTCCTCCATCCAGCGCTCATACGCCCGATTCAAATAGGCAATGTAGTCGCGGTGAATGGTGCGCTCAAAATCGCGCCCCCGTTTCCGAATGCGTTCCATTAACGTATCCACCGAAGCGCGCAAATAGATGATCAGATCCGGTTCCGGCAAATATGGCACCATGTTGTAAAACAAATCGCGATACGTTTGATGATCCCGCTCGTCCATGTACCCCTGCTCGTACAGGGAACGGGCAAAAATTTCCACATCCTCGTAAATGGTGCGATCCTGAATGGCATTCTCCCCCGATTCCACAATCTCCTTCTGGCTACGAAACCGATGAGATAGAAAATAAATTTGCAGATTAAAGCTCCAGCGGTGCATGTCCTGGTAAAAATCGCTTAAATAAGGATTGTCGATCACGCTCTCGTAGTAGGCCTTCCAGCCCAGCTTTCGGGAAAGCTTTTCCGTCAGCGTTGTTTTGCCAACACCGATGTTGCCCGCAATGCTGATTAAATATCCACGTTTTTTCATGGGTCTCTCGTCATCTTAGCAATTTAAATCGGAATCGTTCGATGACCCGGAACCGCACCGGCTTTCCGTTGATGGTTCCCGGTTTATACCGGAATTGCCGGATGGCCTCCTTCACGGCCTCGCTAAAAGCTTCTCCATCGCTGCGCAGGATCCGATAGGACTCCACGCTGCCATCCCGTGCTACAATGACTTCCATGATGACCAGTCCTTCCCGACGGGTGCGTTTATAAATTTCCGGGAATTCGGGCTTCACCCGCCGAATGTATTCTCGCTTGCCCCCATCCAGCAACGCTTCCAGCACCGGTTCAACAATCGCAGGCGCAGGAGGGGGTGTTTCGGTTTCGGCTTCCGGTTCCGTTGCTGGCGATTCCGGGTTTTCCTCCGGCGGCGTCTCGGCACGGGCAATGTTCAGCGTTTCTGCCGGAGTGGCCGCGGTGGGTGTCGTTTCCGCCGTTTCGGCCGGTTGATTTTCCGTTTCCGCAGGCGTTCGAGATTCTGGCGGCGGGGATTCCTCAACGGTGCCCGTTTCCCCGGTGGTGGCTTCGGTTCGGGCCAGCAGGGTATCCGTTCCCACGGGTTGCGATTCTAACAACGGACTGGGCAGTGGCGGTGCCGCCGGCCGGCGACGGGCAAACCGCACCCGCGTACCATAAATCGGCGTGTAGATTACCTCACCATACGCCGGATGATCCGAACGATCGTAAATATGCTCATCCAGCTCTTCCGGATTCTCCGTGTTCCAGATATTATTCTGGGCATAAATGTCGTTGGAAGAATGATTGTAGACGTCGTATTCAAAATTATTAAAGATTCGATTTTCGCCGATGGATTTCCCCTCTTCTTCCGGATACACGCCCAGATCGGGCTGGGAACGATCAAAGATAATGATCCCATTGGTATTCTGATTGATCACGCTGCGTTCGATCAGGGGTGCGGCTGCCAGTTCGCAATTGATACCCGCAAAGCCATTTCCCAATACCAGTGTGTTCCGGATAATCGGTTTGGCCCGCACTTCTACACTAATCCCAATGTAATAATTGAATCGCACTTCGCAGTTATCAATCCGGGGAGAACTGCCGTAGCAGGTAATGCCCTTATAGCCATATTCCACCAGGCAGTATTCCAGAATGGACGGTTCGCGCAAATTTTTAAAGACGATGCCGTACCAGTCTTTCATCTGGGGATTGCTGGATTCGGAAGTGAAAATAATCCGCCCACCCCGTTCCCGGCCACGGGCAATCAGTTTACCGTAAACGATAATTTCGGCAAGTTCGGGATCCTCCCCGGAGCGCATGCGGTCTGTGCGGGCTTTAAAGATGATGCGGCTGCCCGAATCGATCGTCAGCGTCACCCCACGGGCCACAATCACGTCCCCATCCACATAAATCTCCCCTGACCAGCGCGTATCCTGAGATATCGTCCCTGAGAAGTAGCTGCGGTTTTGTGCCCCCACCGAACACAGCGCCGCCAGCAAAAAGCCTATCAAATATCGCGACATGCTTGCATTCGCCATGCAAATCCCTTTTCATCAACCCTGGCTTAGAATATACGAAAAACTTCCTATTTTTTCCGCACAATAAATTTGTTTACCAGTTGCAATAATTCGGAATCTTTGAACGGTTTGTTGACGTACGCATCGGCCCCCAGATCCATGCTCAGTTCTTCAAATTTTTTGCCGGTGCGACCGGTCAGGACAATGATGGGTAAATCGCTCACTTCCGGGTTTTCGCGAATGGCTTTGATAAATTCGTAGCCGGACATCTGCGGCATTTCCAGATCGGTAATGATGAGATCCACCGATTGATTTTTCAGAAGTTCCATGGCCTCCAGACCATTTTTTGCAGCCAGGGTCTGGAATTGATTTTCGGCAAAGATGCCGGAGACGTACTTGCGGATGCTAATGGAATCGTCCACAATCAGGATGACCGGATCGCGGCCTTCCACCACCACCTTTCGGGTTTTCCGGGCACGGGTCGGTCGGGTGGATCGTCGCGGTCGGGACGGCGAAACCGCGGTTTCGTCCTGGCGCCCCAGCGGACGGGTCGTTAATCGGCTGGTATCCTGAATAATCTGCGCCACATCCACCACCAGCACCACGTGGCCATCCTCGCGGATGGAACCGCCGGCAATATACTTCAACCGACGAAGCCCCGGCCCCAGCGACTTGATCAGAATCTCCTCCCGGCGAATGATCCTGTCCACCACCAGAGCCACCCGACGCCCCTCATCCTGCACGATAATGATGGGATACTCCCGGTTGGCGGCAATAGCCTCCGGTTCCTGATCCGGCATTTGCAACAAGGTTCCTAAATAAAATGCCGGTATTTCCTGTCCTTTATGCCGAAACCGGTAACCCTCATCGGTCTTCAACAGGTCACTGCCCCTGGCGTGGGTGGTCTCTTCCACCTGCAACAGCGGGATGGAATACACATGCTTGTTCACTTCCACCATCATGGACTGGATCAGGGACAGCGAAATGGGTACCCGAAAAATAAAGGTGGTTCCCTTATCTTTTTCCGAAATAATGCGCAGGTCACCTTTGATTTTTTCGATCTGCGCCTTCACCGCATCCAATCCCACGCCGCGACCGGATACCAGGGTGGTTTTGTCCGTGGTGGAAAATCCGGGGTAAAAAAGAAACGAATACAGATCCGCCTCGCTCATCTGTTCCAGGTCTTCCGGTTTGGCCAGACCCTTTTCCAGCACCTTCTCCTTCACCTTCTCCAGGTCAATGCCCCGGCCATCGTCCCGAATTTCAATCAACACCTGGTTGCGGGCACGCTGGGCTTTGATTTCGATCAGCCCTTCTTCCGGCTTGCCCAGTCTCCGGCGCTCCTCTGCCGGCTCGATGCCATGATCAATGGCATTGCGAATCACGTGCAACACCGGTTCATACAGGTGATCGATCAGCGTGCGATCCAGCTCGGTCTGTTCTCCCAGAATGCTCAGGCGAATCTTTTTGTTGGCCTTCCGGGCCAGATCACGGATGGGCCGCTGAAAACGCTGAAACAGCAGCTGAATGGGCACCAGCCGGGCCTCCATGATATCGTCCAGCAGGGCATTGGAGATTTTATTCAGCTTTTGCAGATTCTCATCGGAAGTCTTGGCAAAATCCCGGAAGGTATACATGAACGTCTGCACCTGACCGTGCAATTCCTTTAGATTGTCCCCGATTTTCTGCAGATTTCTCAGGTGCTTCTCCAGCGCTTCTTTGATGCCTGGTTCCAGATCCTTCTGCGCCAGAAGATTTTTGGAGATGCGCGCCTGCTCTTTCAGCACGGTGTTTAAATGGGCTTCCGTTTCCTGAAACATTTTCAAGCTGGCATCGATCTGGGGACTGAAACCCTTGAACTGCTCCAGCTGATTGCGAAACTGGGTATGCCCCACCAGCAATTCCGCAGCGGCATTCAACAGCCGATCCATCTGCTGCATGTTCATCCGAATGAACGATTCGGCTTCCCGGGGAGGGGCCTCCTCTTCCGGCTTCACCGTGGTGACGAATTCCTCGGCCGTTTCTGGTGGAGCCTCTGCCGGTGCTTCCGGGGCCTTTTCCGGTGCTGGTTCTTCAGACACCGCCCCCAGATCGATCATCTGGGCCAGATCCCGCAAACGCTGCACCAGTTCCGCATACTTGCGCGATTTTTCGGTGCCGGTGTGCTTCAGCTCTTCCACGATGAAGTTAAATTCGTCGTGAATTTCAAACAAAATATCAAAAATCTCCTGGGACAGGCGGGGATCGATCCGGGATTGTTTTTCCAGCACCTCTTCGGTCAGGTGGGCCAGGTGCTCCATTTCCTGTGCATTCACCATGGCCGCCGAACCTTTCAGGGTGTGCAGGTTCCGCATTAGCTGATGCAGCAGGTCTTCATCGCCCGGCTTTTGTTCCAGTTTCAATAGCAGGTAGTTAATGTCTTCCAGTCGCTCCTTGGTTTCCTGATAAAAGAGGTCGATGAGATTTCGGGACACGCGGGCTTCGGTGGTCGGCGCGGCCGGTTCCGATGGTTGCGGTGCCAGCCGTTCTGACGCTGCCGGCAAACGTTCCAGTTCGATGATTTGCTGTAAATCGTTGGCCAGACTCTCGTACCGTTCACGCTGGACGCGACCTTCAGCGGTCATTTCCTGAATAATCTGAATGCCCCGCCGGAGCGACGGGATCACGTCTTTCCACTCCTCAATCTCCTGGCGAATGACCTTTTCCACCACCTTTTCCAGATATTCTGCCAGATCCCCGATCTCGCTCAATCCCAGCATCTTGGCCGCCGTCCGAATTTCGTGCACCGCCTGCTCGATGTCCTGAAAGGCCTTCTTGTCGTAAGTAAATTTTTCCAGATTGGTCAGCGTGGCCTCAACCAGATCAATGTTGTCCTTGACCTCGTCTTTAAAAATGGCCACCAGCTCCGGATC
This sequence comes from Calditrichota bacterium, assembly GCA_013150955.1. Taxonomy (GTDB): domain Bacteria; phylum Calditrichota; class Calditrichia; order RBG-13-44-9; family J042; genus JAADJD01. The sequence goes on along the minus strand of JAADJD010000052.1, from coordinate 22,058 downwards.
TTTTTCTTTCAGGTAAATAAACGCCTCGGTTTCTTCTTCTACCGAATCTTCCTGAACGGGAGCTTCGGTGGCCTCTTCTGCGGCGGCTTCCTCCATCGGTTCTTCAGCCGCCGTTGTCGGCGCTTCCGCTGCTTCGGCAGCCGGTTCCGGAGTTTCCCCGGCGGCCGATTCCACCGCGGCCTCTTCCGCGGCTTTCCGAATCCGATCCCGTATGCGCTCCGATATCGCCGCTGCCTCGACCGGCTCTCCCTGAATGTGTTTTTCAATCAATTGCAGCAATTCTTCCAGATCAGCAATCATCCCCGCTTCGGGTGTCCAGGACTGCTGCTCAACGGCCTCGGCCACTTCTTCCAGCGGCAGCACCATCCCGGCAATCGCCTCTTTTCCGATCATCTGCGCCGAACCGCGCAGGGTATGGGCCTGAACGCCCAGCTTTTGCCAATCCTCCCGGCGGGAGGGATCCGCTTTCAATTCATTCAACAGCTCTCGAATGGCGGAAATGTATTTTACCGCTTCATCGTGAAATACCCGTTCAATTTCCTCATCGGTGATTTCGGTGGTGGGAGCCTGTTCCGCGGTCGCTTCCGTTTCTGTGGGCGGCGGGGTAACTTCAGCTGCAGCCGTTACCGTTTGCAGAAAATGCTGTAATGCCCTGTGGGCATCTTCCTCCGCCTCCGGCGCGGACAGCACCCGATCCAGGGCATCCAGAAAATCCCCGCAGGTACTTTTCGATTCCTCAGGCAATGCCGTTTCCAGCGTCAGGGCGTCCCACCTTTTTTTAAGCGCCTCACTGAGCCGTTGCAACGCCGGGTGATCCAATATGCGGGCATCCCAGGGCAGCTGATCCACAAAACTGCGGAAGCGCTGCTGAAAGAACGTCTCCGGTCGGGTCTCTGGTTGGAGGAGCTCGTCCTTCAGGCGTTGCAGCTTTTTGTGCAACACATCCTTTAAAACATCGCGGGCACCCTCTACAGAAATGGCGGCCACATCGCTGGTGATGGCCTCCAGCCGCCGGGCCCAATCCTGCCACACGCTGGCATCGGCGGAAATAAAATCCGTTTGCCAGAAGGCCAGAAAATCCTTGACCACAGCGACCTGATGTTCTTCCAGTTGCTTCCGAACTTTGGAGGTCAGCAATTCCTTCAGCTGGCCAATGACCCGCAGGGCATCCTGTAAATTAAGCACCCCTGTCCAGTATTCCAGATTGTTAAAAATGGCTTTCACCCGACGCAAATCGTCCCGTTTCCATTCCCGCAACGGGGACTTCTCAAACAATTCCAGAAGGCGCTGGCTGTAACGGGACAGAATCTCCTGAAACGCATCCCCCAGCGTGGTATCGTCGCGAACGGGCAGGGCTTCCGGCGCCAGCTTAAATGCCGACTCCAGTTTCTTCAGCATTTTGGTGATTTTTTGCATGGAGTCGGCCTCCTGACCGGACAGATGGGCATCGATGTATGCCGGTAATTCATCAAACAGCTGGTTCACCCATTTCTTAACCGAAGCGGGAATCTTTTCCGACACTTCGAATACGTGAAGCAGCCGATCCGCCACCAGCTCAATACCCGGATAATTGTGGATCTTGCCCACATCTTTCAGGGATTTCAGGCTATCAAAGAGGTAATTCAGGAATTTCTCATCCCGTTCTTTTTCCAGAAGCTGATCGATGAGCGAACCAATTTCCTCTTTGTAACCTTTTACTTCGCTGACCACATAGTCTCGCAACAGTTTCCGGCGACGGATCTCATCCGCAGTCGGTTGGGCGGGCTGCTTCTTTTTCTCCTCCAGTTCCCTGGCCTTTTCCGCCAGCTCGGTCAACTCCTCGGTCACTTCTTCACGTTCACCGGCAACCGCCTCGGCTTCGGGAGCCGCACCCGGTACCTCTTCAAACAATTCCTCAAAAGTCTTTTCGCCATTTACGCCAGATGGGGCGGGTTCCACCGCCTCCCCACTGACAATGCGACGAATGGCCTCGGCATCTGCGGTGTGGATCGCCTGTCCCAGACGAATCCACTCTTCAATTTTCTTCGTCAGGGCAGCCAGATAGTTTTCACCGGAGTCGATGACCGGCTGGTTATCGCCCAGCCAGAAAGTTAAATCCACAAAATTGCCCATCCGTTCATCGATCTCAGCCTCCAGCAGCTGATCCAGAAAATCGGCATCCTGCAGGCTGCGCATCAGGAAGTCGTACAGGGCATCCCGTTGCTCCGAAGGTAGGTTCCGGGTCAGCCGATCGAAAATTTCCCGGATAATCTCCATTCGAAATTCCGCAAAGCTCTTTTCCGTTTCCCCGGTGGGAACGGCCTCCCGGCGCACCCCCAGCTGGGTCTCCAGGTAACGCTTCCACTCCTCGTCTTCCACCAGCATATTGAAAATTTCCAGAAAGTCGGAAGCGTGGGAGGTCAGCTTCCCCAGCGCTTCGGTGGGCGACATGTGGGGCAGGCGCTCCAGGATGTCCGAAAAGAAGATGGCCAGATCGCTGGTTTTCTGATAATTGGCCAGATTTTCAATATTCTGAAATGCGTCCTCTTCGCGGGTCAAAAATTGAACAAATTTCATTAAATAATCATACGCCTCGCCATCGTAAATCTGCTTGCCCTGATTTTGAATCGTGTTCAACAATTCCATGAAATAATAGGATTCAAAACTGACGGGTATATCCTGTCTCATGGTCAACCTGTGTTTTTTATATCTTGTGATAATTTTTTTCTAAATCTCCTGACCGATGGGATCCACCTGTTTTGTGGAAACCGGAATTTTGGTTAACTTCTGGATAATTTAAACTTAGAAATGGTACTATTCAATTCACGGGACAATTTCTCCATTTCCGCTGCCAGCGCACGGGATTTACTGGCCCCCTCGGCCGTGCTATTGGCAATATTGGCGATGCGCTCCATGGCATTGGCGATATCGAAACTGGCCTTGGTCTGCTGTTGAAAGGCGCCGGAAATTTCGGTAATGAGATGCGACGAATCCTGCACCATCTCGCGAATGTTTTTCAGGGCGGTGCCGGTTTCGTCCACCAGCCGCGTCCCCTCTTCCACCTCCGAGGTACCCTGCTCCATGGCCTCCACCACTTCGCTGGTACCCACCTGAATGCTTTCGATGAGCACGGCAATGTCCTTCGCAGCCTGGCTGGAACGTTCGGCCAGCATGCGGACTTCGTCGGCCACCACGGCAAACCCTCGACCGGCCTCTCCGGCCCGCGCCGCCTCAATGGTCGCATTCAATGCCAGCAAATTGGTGCGATTGGCAATATCGCTAATCACCTCGATGATTTCCCCGATTTCCATGGAACTCTCACCCAGCAATCGCACTTTCCGGGCAGTCTCCTGTACCGTCTCCCGAATGCGGTGCATGCTTTTAATGGACTGCCGCACCACACTTTCGCCACTTTCAGCGACCTGTGCCGCTTTCCGGGCAGTTTCGGCTGCCTGCATGGTGCGTTCGTTGGCATATTTGATTAAATCTGCCATCTCCTTCGCCGCCTGATAGGTGGTCTCGATCTCTTTCGCCTGCGTCTCCGCTCCCTGTGCCATCACTTCCGTATGCAGGTAAATTTCCCGCGTGGATTTGGCAATCTTATCCGAAGCCTCCTTCACGCTCCGAATAATTTTGGACAGATCGCTGACCATCAGATTAAACGAATCGGACAACGCCCCCAGGGCACTGGCGGTCACCTCCGCCGTTACCGTAAAATCCCCCTCGGCCGCACGGGAAACCGTCTCCATTAAATGGGTAATCTGTTCCTGTAACTCTTCCTGTTCGGCCTCTTTTTCGCTCAATTCCTGCAACCGATCCAGCAAAATGTTTAGCATGGTGGCCACCTGCTCCAGCTCATCGCCGGTCTTCAATTCAATGCGCTTATCGAACCGATCCTCCGGCAGGGAATGAATGAAGCTAATGTATTTGTGAATGGGCCCGGTGACCATCCGGCTCATCGCATAGCTCAACAAGAACGCAAACAGCAATCCCGGAATCAGGTAAAGCAGGAAACGTCCCATAAAACCGGGCATCAACCGCTGAATGGTTTCGCTGGCCATATCCACTTTAACGATGCCGGTAACCTGCTCAAACGAATTCATGATGGGCGCCAGCGAAGACAACACCATGCGATTGGATTCATAATGTGCCGGTACGATTTTGATGATCTTTTTCTGGACAACTTCTTCGATCTCCGACAGCTGTGGGGCATTGCCCATGAACCGAAACGGGGTACGGGTAGAAAAAAATAACTTAGCACGATCGGACTCGGGTATCAGGATGTAGAGGTGCTCGGTGGGAAAACGCCGATCCGAGGTGCTGAGAAATTGATGAAAGCTTCGAATCTGGGTTTCAATTTTCAGGTAATGATCGTTTTTTTTGTCCTCCGCCAGCAAGGCATTTTGAATGTCTTCGGCGGAAATGGAACGGGCGATCAAGCCAGCAACCTGTTTGAGGTGATCCACCCCTTCTTTCATGATCTCTTCGCGGGTGGCATTGACCGAGTGATAGGTCACCATCCCCACCACCACCAGCGTGGCCACTCCCAGAATCGCAAAAAATTTCCACAAAATCCCGATATATGTGTCTTTCATACAATCCTCTTTAAATAAATGCTAATAATTCATGAGACTTAAACAGGGTGCTCACATCCAGGATGAAATATTGCTTGCGTTGATGTTCCACCACACCAGCAATGTATTTTTCCATGGAGTGGGGAACCAGTCCCCGCGGCAACTTAATTTCCGAAGGATTAATATGAATCATCCCGTAAATCTTGTCCACAATAAATCCCACCACCATCTCGCCACTATCAATTAAGACCACCATGTCGTCGGGGTAAATTTCTTTGTTGGGAAATCCCAGCAGCGGGGAAATGTCGGCCAGCGGGTAAATTTCGCCCCGCAAATTAAATACGCCAATGTAGGTGCGGTTGGAATTGGGCAACGGAGTGTAGGCCGGTAAGGGGATTACTTCGCGAATCTGAGAAATTTCCAGCGCAAAGAAATGGGTGTACAATTCGAAAATGGAGAGACGCTCCACATGTTCCGCATTTCGATCATTGTAATTAGCCATCGACGCTCACGTGTTTTTTATCTGCCAGCCATTTGTCTATGGTACGCAACAGCACGTCCTGCTGAATGGGTTTGATTAAGTATTCGTTGGCTCCCTGCTTTTTTCCCCAGTAAATATCGCTTTTTTGTTTTTTAGCGGTGATAAAAATAACCGGAATGTCTGCCGTTTCGCGATTGCGTTTCAGGTTGCGGCAGATTTCGTACCCGTTGACTTCGGGCATGACAATATCCAGCAGGATGATATCGGGACGCCATTGTTTAATGGTAGTCTGCACCTCGCGGGGGTGCTCCACCTCGCGTATTTCGTGCGGGGTATCGGCTAAAAAGCGCCGGATGACCAGCCGGTCAACCGCGCTGTCCTCAACGACTAAAATTTTAGCCATGTAAAATTTTAGCCCTCAACCAGTTCTTTTATTTTAGCAATTAATTCTTCATCCTTGAAAGGTTTCGAGATAAACCCATCGGCGCCCAGCTCTTTGGCATGGGCGGTTTCGCGCGGGGTATCCTTGGCCGACAGCATCAATACCGGAATGTGCTTGCTCCGATCGCTGGCTTTGATGGCCTTCAGCACATCCAGCCCATTGACATCGGGCAGCATGATGTCCAGCAAAATCAAGTCCGGCAACTGTTCGTCCAGATATTTTAATGCCTCTTTGCCATTGCCAATGGTCACAATTTCAAAGTGTTCTTCGTTTTCCAGGGCAATTTCCACCATTTTCCGGATGACCACGCTGTCATCCACCACCATGATGGTCTTTTTTGGAAGGGCTTCTTTTTCGGCAACTTCTTCCGGGGCCCCTTCTTCGATGGCCACCTCTTCTTCCATTTCTTCCATGATCTCAGTTAAATTCTCTTCCGTTTCCGCCAGCTCTTCCTCGAACATGCCTCCCAGATCCAGTTCATCTTCGGTGGCCACATGGGTTTCTTCTTCCGGGGCGGCGCTTTGCGCCGACTTTGCTCCTCCGGCAAACGGTTCTTCTGCCGGCGGCGTCTCTTCTTCGAACAATTCGCCAATCAGGCGATCAAATTCTTCGTCGGAGCCCTGAGATTCGTCCGATGCCGCGGTCTCCTCCACTGCCGGTTCCGTTTCCCGGCTGTTGCCCGCCTCGGGCTTTTCCTCAGCCTCCGCAAATTCGATAAACGATTCCTCTTCCGCAGTTGCTGCCGTTTCTTCTTCGACCGCTTCCTCAACCTGCTCTTCGGGAGCCTCTTCGGCCGTGGCCTCATCAGACGGTGCCGCTTCCGTTTCTGGAGACACTTCGGCAGCTTCTTCCTTTAATTCTTCAATAAGTTGTTTTTCTTTCAATTTTTCCAGAATGGCCTGCACTTCTGCGACATCCATCTCCAGAAACTCCGCCAGAGCACGCTCGTCCATGGAACCATCCAGCGCAAACAACACCTTCCACTCCGGGATGCGAAGCTTCACTTCGTAAATCTGCTCATTTAAATTCGGCGATCTTCCGTAAATGCGGCTCACTTTTTGTGCTCCTAATTTTTCCTTTTTAAATGAATTAAATATCTCAACTTACTAAAAAATCGATTTTCTTCACAAATTCTTTAGTGCAAAGCCGATAAATTTAAAATTTTTAAAAATTTAGTATCTATTTACAGGGATGTCAAGCAATAATCTGTGACGGGAGGTGGAATGTGGAATTTTCGAATGGCGCGGATGAACCATTCGATTGCCCCGTCCACCCATTTTTCCATCCGTCAGATTCCAATCATCAGTACCGCCGGCCGAGGCAGGGCGGCCATCCCCCGGCAGCGGAAGACGGCCGTTTCCTGCCCCCATTCGCCATTTTCCACGGGCAGAAGATGTTTCAGGGTTCTATTCGGGTTCCCAGAACGTTTAGAAACTTTGCCAGCCATCTGGGATGCGCTGGCCATGCCGGGGCGGTGACCAGATGGCCATCTACCACCGCATCATCAATGGCAATCTCGGCATACTTTCCACCCGCCATTTCCACTTCCGGGCCTACCGCGGGATATGCCGACACCGTACGTCCCTTTACCACTCCCGCAGCGGTCAACACCTGTGCCCCGTGGCAAATCGCCGCAATGGGTTTGTTGGCTTCGGCAAAGTGACGAACGATCTCCAGTACCCGCGGATTCAATCGAATATACTCTGGCGCCCGTCCGCCCGAAATCACCAGCGCATCGTACGCCTCCGGCTGCACCTCATCAAAGGAATAATTCAGGGTAAAGTTGTGCCCGCGCTTCTCGCTGTACGTTTGATCTCCTTCAAAATCGTGAATGGCGGTACGAATCTGCTCCCCTTTCTTTTTGTCCGGACAAACGGCGTGAACCGTGTGCCCGACCATTTGCAAGGCCTGGAAAGGTACCATGATTTCATAATCTTCCCCATAGTCACCAACCAGCATTAAAATTTTTTTGGTAGCCATGAGAAAACCCTCCTTTTTTTTCGGAAAATTACCCATCATCCGGATGGATGTCAACCTTTTCCCCCCCTGGCAATTCGGTCATCCCCCCTCCCTTGCCCTTCCATTTGAAAAATCTTCCATTTTTTTCAGCCCTCCCTCTTGACATTTCAAAAATATTTGATTATTATTTGCACTCAATTTTTTACGGGAATGGAATCGTATGACTGGTGTTGCACGACAGCGTTTCTTTCAATGGATCCGGGACGGGATTATTTACGGATTGCCCACTTTATCCCCACTTCCCCGGCTGGCGACCATTCCCGCATCTCTGCGTCATATCCGCCGTACCATCCGTCGTAGACCCTGACGGGTCTACACTACTCCACATTTAACATACAGGTATCATCCATCCATTTTTTCGATCTTCGTAACCGTAATCCGCACGGGATGAATCGGTTTGATTTCCAGTACAATGGGGAGTTGTCGCATGAAGTATGGTTATAAAAAACAATATGGCGCATTCATCATTCAATCCACCACGGCAGCGCACGTAAAATTTGCTGCGGCCATTGCGGCATTACTGGCCGAAAGCGCCCGTGCCCGCGGTACGGGCATTGCCAAACGGTCTCCGGAATACATTGCCCGGAAGATCCAATCGGGTAAAGCCATTATTGCCCTGCACCGGGATGGCCGGCTGGCCGGGTTTACCTACATCGAAACCTGGGGACACGGCCGCTACGTGGCCAATTCGGGATTGATTGTGGTGCCCGAATTCCGGGGCTGCAAGCTGGGGAAACAATTGAAGCGGGCCTCGTTCACCCTCTCGCGCAAAAACTTCCCCGACGCCAAAATTTTTTCCATCACCACCAGCCCGGCTGTCATGAAAATGAATACCGAACTCGGTTTTCGGCCGGTTCCGTTGTACGAGTTGACCCGCGATCAGGCGTTCTGGGAAGGATGCCGCTCCTGTCCCAATTTCGACATCCTGCAGCGAAACCAGTACCGCATGTGCCTGTGCACGGGACTGCTCTTTGATCCTCAGGAAGCGGAACGCCGCAGTCCCCTGCGCCGCTGGCTTGCCCGTCTCCATCCGGAAAAATGGATGGAACAACTGCAGTCCCTGTTCCAGCAGGGAATCCAATTATTCCTGAATCGCCAATCTTTTGACAAAGGCGTGGAAGGTTAAATCAAAAAAACAAAGGAGATGCCTGTTCCATGAAAGTTTGTCACACACTTCCCCCTCTCGTTCCCAAAAATCGGCGTCGGCCCTTGATGGCAAGGCGTCCCACAGCATCGATCGGTTTAATGGGCTCATCCATCATGGGGGAGCCGTGCCATGGGTGATCGCAAAATTCAGGTGGGTATTGCCGGTGCTTCGGGTTATGTGGGCGGCGAATTGCTCCGTCTGCTGCTGCATCACCCCATGATTCACATCCGGTTCCTGTTCAGCCGCGGTCATGCGGGACAACCGGTCAGCGCCGTCCACCCGGATTTGCTGGGGGAATGCGACCTGTTGTTTACGGATCAATGGCAACCGGATGTGGACGTGCTTTTCCTGGCGCTGGGGCACGGCGTGTCCCGCGCTTTTCTGACTGACCACCCGGTAAGCCCTCACACCCGGATCATCGATCTAAGCCGGGATTTTCGACCACCACAGGATGATGGTCTGTTCGTTTACGGCCTGCCGGAATGGAACCGGGAGCGGATCCAACAGGCCCAGCGGGTGGCCAATCCCGGTTGTTTTGCCACCGCCATTCAACTGGGATTGTTGCCACTGGCCGCAAATCAGCTGCTGGAGTTTCCGATTCACGTGCAGGCCATTACCGGTTCCACGGGTGCTGGCAAAGGCCTGAAAGCAACCACGCATTTCACCTGGCGGGCCCAGAACGTTACCGTCTACCAGCCATTTGAACACCCGCACCTGCCGGAGATCCAGGCCACTCTGCGGGAGGTGCAGACGGGTACTGCACCGGAGCTTTACTTTATTCCCATGCGAGGCAATTTTACGCGGGGCATTTACGCGGTGCTGTACACCCGATTTTTGTCGTCTGGCGCTTTTGATTTATTTCGGGACTACTATGCAGAGCATCCGTTCGTTCACCTGACCCCGCAGATCCCGGATCTCAAATCGGTCATTAACACCAACAAGGCCATTCTGCATGTGCAGCAGAAGGGTGATCAGCTTCTGGTGATCAGCACAATCGACAATCTTTTGAAAGGTGCGGCGGGACAGGCCGTTCAAAATATGAATTTAATGTTCGGGTGGCCCGAAACGCTGGGTCTTCGGATGAAAGCCGTGGCGTATTAGCGGAGGAGATGGATGAAATCGACGCATCGAGAAAGCAAAGCATCCCTGTGGGTTTTAAAAATTGGTGGCGAGTTGCTGGATCAGCCCCCTTTGCTGGAGGCGTTTCTAACGCACTTTGTGCAGCTTCCCGGCAACAAAATTCTGATTCACGGGGGCGGAAAGCAGGCATCGGCGCTGGCCCGGAAACTGGGACACGTCCCCCGGATGATCGACGGTCGGCGCATCACGGATGCTCCCATGCTGGAGGTGGTGACCATGGTCTATGGCGGTTTGATCAATCGCCAGCTGGTGGCCCGGCTGGTTGCCCTGGGATGTCCGGCGGTAGGATTGACCGGTGCCGACGGGGACATCATCCGGGCACAGCGACGACCGGCACACCCCATCGATTACGGCTTTGTTGGCGACATCGAGGCGGTGCAAACACAATTCCTGATCCATCTGCTTGAAGCGGGCATCACCCCCGTGCTGGCTCCCCTGACCCACGATGGCCACGGTTCTCTGCTAAACACCAATGCCGATACGATCGCCACCGCCGTGGCCACCGCACTGAATGGTCGATTCACCACCACCCTGTTTTTTGCCGTTGACAAAGCCGGTGTGCTGGAAGATCCCGCAGACCCGTCCACGCTCCTCCCGCAACTGTCCTATTCCCAATTCCAATCGCTCAAACAGGCGGGGGTTATCCAGGGTGGCATGCTGCCCAAACTGGAAAATGGCTTCCGTGCCCTCCAGGCAGGCGTTTCCGCGGTGTGGATCGGACACGGTCAGGTGATTCAGGAATTGCCCGGCGCCGGGGAATTACCGGCGACCCGGTTGGTGGCTGCCAGCGAATCGGCGGCGAACAGGGAACCGAACGCCTCAAAAGCAACCCATTGCAATCATGCAAATCAAAGCACAAACAGAAAGGCACAATTATGAACACCGTTCAAACTAAAAACGAAACATTTCCCGAGAATGGGTTATCCGGCTCCACGGTCAGGATGACCCTGAATGGGCCGTGCGTTTCAGTGCACGGTCTACCGATCGGGAAGAGGTTCATTCAAAACAAATAAGGAGAGGTTGTATCATGAATCAGGGAAAAGTCATACTGGCGTACAGTGGCGGACTGGACACTTCGGTGATTTTAAAGTGGCTGGTCAAAAAGGGCTACGAGGTGGTGTGTTTTGTGGGCAACATTGGTCAGCAGGAGGATTTTTCAGCCATCGAGCAGAAGGCGTATGCCACCGGCGCCAGCCAGGTGTACATCGAGGATTTGCGCGAGGAGTTTGTGACCGATTTCATCTTTCCCGCCCTTCAGGGCAACGCGATCTACGAGGGGCGTTATCTGATGGGCACAGCACTGGCGCGACCGCTGCTGGCCAAACGACAAATCGAAATTGCCGAAAAAGAGCAAGCCCTTTATGTGGCCCACGGCGCCACCGGCAAAGGGAATGATCAGGTACGCTTTGAACTTACCTACTACGCCCTGAATCCCAACATCGAGGTCATCGCCCCCTGGCGCGATCCTGAATTTCTGGAAACCTTCAAAGGGCGAAGCGACCTCATCCGGTTTGCGCAGCAGGAGGGCATTCCGGTCACCGCCACCCACTCCAAACCCTACAGCGAGGATGAGAACCTGATGCACATCAGTCACGAGGCGGGCATTCTGGAGGATCCGCTCATGCGACCGGAGGAAAGCATCTTCACCCACACGGTGTCGCCCCGGGAGGCACCCGACCGCGAAACCATCGTGGAAATCCACTTTCAGGACGGCATTCCGGTAGCACTGATCGATCGCTCCCACGAAGTGGTGAAAGATACTCCTCTGGAATTGTTCACCTATCTCAATCGCCTGGCTGCCGAAAACGGCATCGGTCGGGTGGACATGGTGGAAAACCGCTACATCGGCATCAAGTCTCGCGGGATTTACGAAACCCCGGCGGCAACCGTCCTGTGGATGGCGCATCGAGATCTGGAAGGATTGGCCATGGACAAGGAAGTGATGCACCTGCGCGACATGCTCATCCCCAAGTTTGCCGAACTGATTTACAACGGCTACTGGTTTTCTCCGGAAATGGATTTCATCCTATCCGCCTTTCGGAAAAGCCAGGAGTATATCAACGGCAGGGTGATAGTCTCCCTATATAAGGGGAACGTGCAGATCATTGGACGGGAATCCCCCACTTCCCTGTACGATCAGGAATTATCCAGCATGGATCAGGAGGGCGGATTTGATGCTACGGATTCGACCGGTTTCATCCGGATTAATGCCATCCGGCTAAAAGCCCACCACGTGGTGCTGCGAAAAAAACAACCGTATGACTGGCGCAAAAACTCGGGAGTGTACCAATGAGGTTGTGGGAGAAAGGCATTCCAACCGATCAGAAAGTGCTGGCCTTTACCACAGGCGATGATCCCCAACTGGACATGCAATTGATTGAATATGACTGCCGTGCGTCCATGGCCCACGCCCGCATGCTGGAGCGTGTGGGCGTGTTAAGCCGCTCCGAAGCGCGGGCCATTTGCGACGTGTTGGCCGAAATCATCGATCGGGCTCGTGAGGGGACGTTTACCATTTCGCTGGAAGAAGAGGATGGACACACGGCCATTGAAAACTATCTGACAAAACGCCTGGGCGACACGGGCAAAAAGATTCATACCGCGCGCTCCCGTAACGACCAGGTGGTCACCGCGCTGCGGCTGTTCTACCGGGAGCAACTGGATGGGATTGAAACCAGGTTGCAGGAATTGATTCAGGCGTTCCAGTCGTTTTCCCGGCAATGGGGAACCATCCCGTTACCGGGATACACCCACACCCGAAAGGCCATGCCCACCACGATTACCATCTGGGTGGGGGCACATCAGGCAGCCATGGAGGATAATCGCCTCTGGCTCCATACCGTCCAGACGCTGCTGGATCAATGCCCCGCTGGAACCGGTGCCGGCTTTGGGATCCCCCTGAAAATCGATCGGGAATTTCTGGCACGGGAGCTGGGATTTTCCCGCATTCAGGAAAATCCCCTGCACGTGCAGAACAGCCGGGGAAAACTGGAAGGCGACATCCTTCACGTGCTGAGCAACATTCAGCTGGATCTGAATCGCCTGGCCAGCGATCTGATCTTCTTCACCCTGCCGGAACTGGGATATTTTGAATTGCCCGATGCATTCACCACCGGCAGCTCCATCATGCCTCACAAAAAAAATCCCGATGTACTGGAGCTCATCCGCGGCTATGCCCATCGGCTACTGGGACTGGAACAGGAAGTGCGTTCCCTGACCGCCAACCTGATCAGCGGTTATCACCGGGATCTGCAGCTCACCAAGTCTGCTGTCTTCCAGGCATTTTCGATTGTTGGCCAATCGCTGGAGATGGCCACGCTGGTCGTCCAGCACCTGCAGGTCAACGAAACCCGCTGCCGACAGGCGCTGACCCCGGAGCTTTACGCCACAGAAGCGGTCTATCGGCTGGTGGAAAAGGGGATGCCCTTTCGGGAGGCCTACCGACAGGTGGCTGAGCAATTTCGGAAAGGGCGCTGAATTCCTGCCGTTCCCGGAAGTCTCCTCACTTCCGGGAACGGATTGCAGGCAAATGGCAAACGGGGAATTCACCAAGGACGGTAAGCAGAGGCAGCGCTTGGCTTCGTTTGCCGTATGGATGACTTCCGGTGACTAAACCGGGTACTGAATCAACGAATGGACAGTGTATTTTTTCAGAAGATCCCGTCCTTTTAGTTCGGTTAATTCAATCAGGAAGGAAACGCCCACGATGTCGCCACCCAGGCGTTCAATCAATCGACAGGCCGCGGCGGCAGTACCACCGGTGGCCAGGAGATCGTCCACCAGCAGAATGCGCTCCCCCTTGCGCACCGAATCGGCATGCACCTCGATGGCGTTTTTGCCATACTCCAGTTCGTATTCTTCGGAGATGGTTTCTGCGGGCAATTTTCCCGGCTTGCGAATGGGAATAAATCCCAGATTCAATTTGTACGCCAGCGCCGCACCAAAAATAAATCCCCGCGCCTCGATGGCCGCCACCTTATCAATATCCTGCTGGCGAAACGGTTCGTACATGTAATCCACTGCGGTGGCAAACGCCTCTCCCTCCTTCAATAACGTGGTCACATCTTTAAACTGAATCCCCTTGATGGGAAAATCTGGAACGTTACGAATAAAATCTTTTAACTCCATGCTGTCCCCTTTCGTGTATGCATTTGTCCGTGTTTAACCCAAATAATGCAATAAACCGCGAATCACGCGAATGAAACCGAAAAATATCTACAAAATCTCGAATAAACCCTGGAACACATTTTCATCCAGACACAATCCAATGGATTTTATTTGCTTTATTTGTGTTAATTCGTGTAATTCGTAGGCTATTGCATAATCTGGGTTAGAAGGTAATGGAAAAATCCCGATAACGACCGGACGCTTCGCGCCATTCCACCCGCATATCATCCACCCGTGCCATGACCGGGCCACGACGCAAATCCAGCAAGAAATTCTCCAGCACTTCCCGATCCCCTTCAGCGTATACTTCCACGCTTCCATCGGGCATGTTGCGTACATAGCCTACCAGACCGTATTCCCTGGCTTTCCGCTGGGTAAAAAAGCGATATCCCACGCCCTGAACCATTCCAAAGACCCGAACGTACACCCCAACTCGATCCATTATTTCCCCTCCAATTGATTAAAGGCCAGCGTGACCGCTTCTTCAGGTGTTGCGGCCGGGATAACGCCGGGAATATCGTCCCAGGAGTTCAATGTAATGACCGGCTTGCCCAGCTGAAGGGCATACGCAATTTCGGAAAGGGTGCCATACCCTCCGTTAATGGCAATACACACCTGGGCGGTGCGAACGATGATGATGTTGCGCCCAATCCCCATGCCGGTGGCAATGGGAATGTCCACGTAGGGATTGGCATCGGTGATCTGGTCGGTGGGCAGAATGCCGATGGTCGTTCCCCCGGCCTCGCGCGCACCCCGGCAGACCGCCTCCATGACGCCAAACAGGCCGCCGCACACCACCCGTCCTCCGCGTCGGGCAATTTCCTGACCCACCCGCCGGGCCTGTTCGTAGGTTTCCGCATCACACTGACCGCCCCCCAGAACACCGATGATACCGGCTGCCATCCTGTCCTCCCCCTGCCGCTGGTTAAGGATTTAAACGATAAATGGTGCGCGGGAAGGGAATGGTTTCGCGCACATGCTGCAAACCGCAGATCCAGGCAATGGTACGCTCAATGCCCAGCCCAAAGCCTGCATGGGGCACACTGCCATAACGGCGCAAATCCAGATACCATTCGAACGGTTCCCGCGGCAGCTGGTGCTCCTCCAGCCGCTTTACCAGGGTGTCGTAATCATCTTCTCGCTGGCTGCCGCCGATAATCTCGCCATAGCCTTCGGGGGCCAGCACGTCCATGGCCAGGGCCAGCTTTTCGTTTTCGGGATCGCGTTTCATGTAGAAGGCCTTGATCTCAGCTGGATAGCGATGCACAATGACCGGCCGATCAAACTGATTGGAGATGATGGTTTCATCGGTGCCGCCGAAATCATCCCCCCAGCGAAAGTCCACCCCGTTTTTGCGTAGAATGTCCACGGCCTCGTCATAAGTGATTCGAGGAAATGGCGGAGAAACCCGTTCCAGGTGCCGGGTGTCCCGTTCCAGGATTTCCAGCTCCATTTTGCGATTCTCCAGCACCCGTTGCACAATGTAGCTGACAAACTCCTCCGCCAGCTTCATATCATCATCCAGATCAAAATAAGCCACTTCCGGCTCCACCATCCAGAATTCGGTTAAGTGCCGCCGGGTTTTGGACTTCTCTGCCCGGAAGGTGGGGCCAAAGCAATACACCTTACCAAAGGCCAGAGCGGCCGCCTCCGCATACAGCTGTCCACTCTGGGTGAGATAGGCCTTTTGTCCAAAATATTCCGTTTCGAACAGGGTGGTGGTGCCTTCCACCGAAGTGGGGGTAAAAATCGGGGTATCGATGAGCACAAACCCTCGTTCATTGAAAAAATCCCGGATAGCAGCGATCACCTCGTGCCGGATGCGCATGACTGCAAAGGGCCGCCGCGATCGCAGCCAGAGGTGGCGATGATCCAGCAAAAAATCGATGCCGTGCTCTTTTTTGGTAATGGGATAATCCTGTGCCTGATGCACAATGCGCAGATCGGTGAGCAGCAATTCATATCCCAGCGGAGAACGTTTGTCCTCCTTCACAATGCCTTTGACGATTATGGACGATTCCTGGGTAAGATCATCATAGGCATTAAATACTTCCTCGGGACACTCATTCTTGACCACCACGCACTGGATGATGTTGGTACCGTCCCGTACCAGAAGAAAATGAATCTTTCCGCTGGAACGCTTGTTGTATAACCATCCAGCGATGATCACTTCCTGTCCCACATATTTATGCACGTCTTCAATGTACACCCGTTGTTTGTAGGCTTTCTCATCCAGCATACGCATTCTCCTTTCGCATTAGCGGTGACGGACTTCTCCACCCAACCCGTCGTGTTTACAATTTACGTTATTGGACTGGCACAAAAAACCGGCCCGTTTATCTTTTCAAAACATTCTTGAAAATCCATCGCGCGCATGGACCCATCCAGACCATCAACTTCAGGAAAAGGAAAGGATTTTAAAAAACCGGGGTATGAAAAGCAACTGCATTTTGAAAGCCTTCCTTGTATCGGCAGAAAAAACCGCTGAAGCGGTTTTCGTTGGTTTTTTCTGTAGCCCGACTCTCCAGAGTCGGTGCGAGCGCAGCGAGCTGGAAAATCCCTACTGAATCTGAAAGGTTGGGCAATATCAGCAGGCACAGGCGGAAAGCTTGCGCCTACCCCGAAAAAAATGTTCAAACCCGGTAGCCGCAGGCTTTATGCCTGTGGAATGTTTCGTAAAAAAATAAATCCCCGCAAAGCGGGGAAAACGACTCAGAGAGTCGTGTTACAGCCGGGGAGTGAGCGCATTGTAGCCCGACTCTCCAGAGTCGGTGCGAGCGATAGCGAGCTGAAAAGTCCAAGCGCAGGCGGAAAGCCCGCGCCTACCCCGAAAAAAATGTTCTAACCCGGTAGCCGCAGGCTTTATGCCTGCGGAATGTTTCGGAAAAAATAAATCCCCGCAAAGCGGGGATAACGACTCTGGAGAGTCGTGCTACAGCGATGCAGGTGCGAGCGCCAGCGAGCTGGAAAGTCCCTACTGAATCTGGAAAGTTGGGAAACATTAGCAAGCGCAGGCGGAAAGCCTGCGCCTACCCCGAAAAAAAACGGCCCAAACTCGGTAGCCGCAGGCTTTATGCCTGCGGGATGTTTCGGAAAGAAATAATCCCCGAAAAGCGGGGTTAACGACTCTGGAGAGTCGTGTTACAGCCGGCTCCTCATTAACACCGGCTTTCAAACCGGTGAATTAGGGGCCACCGCACACCTCATTAACCGCTTTAGCGGTTTATCCGCGTAGTGAACTCACCCCCACCCCTCCTCTCTTTTCCAAAGAGAGGAAGCTTTTTGTAACCCGACTCTCCAGAATCGGTGCGAGCGCCAGCGAGCTGAAAGTCCCTACTGAACCTGAAAAGTTAGGCAATATAAACAAGCGCAGGCGGAAAGCCTGTGCCTACCCCGGAAAAAAATGCTCAAACCCGGTAGCCTGCGGAATGTTTAAGAAAGAAATAAATCCCCGCAAAGCGGGGTTAACGACTCGGAGAGTTGCGAGCTCATAAATGTACCGCTCTGCGGGACATAACGACTCTGGAGAGTCGTGCTACAGCCGGGTGTGAGGGTTATTGTAACCCGCCTCTCCAGAGTCGGTGCGAGCGACAGCGAGCTGAAACTCCCAAACCCGGTAGTCGCAGGCTTTATGCCTGCGGAATGTTTAAGAAAGAAATAAATCCCCGCAAAGCGGGACATAACGACTCCGGAGAGTCGTGCTACAGCCGGCTACTCTTTAACACCGGCTTTCAAGCCGGTGAATTAGGGGCCACCGCATACCTCATTAACCGCTTTAGCGGTTTATCCGCGTAGTGAACTCACCCCCACCCCTCCTCTCTTTTCCAAAGAGAGGAGACTTTTTGTAGCCCGACTCTCCAGAGTCGGTGCGAGCGACAGCGAGCTGGAAAAGTCCCAAAAAAGGCTTGTTCTCTCACTCAATATTAAATACATTTAGTTAACAATATTGTTAATCAGGTGTACTTAATGAAAATTACCCGGTTGAAGAACATTGAGAAAAAATATTTTGGCCTCCACGACCTTGCTCGGGCCCTGGGAATTTCGCCTGAGTCCGCTCGCGTTGCCGCCTCGCGCTACGTGAAATCGGGTTTCCTCATTCGATTGAAACGGGATTTATACGTTCTCGCAGATCAGTGGCCCTATTTTTCAATAGAAGATAAATTCCGACTGGCCAACCTGGTGCAATCCCCTTCTTACATTTCGCTGATGACCGCGCTTTCCTATTACCAAATTTCCACTCAGATGCCGCAGAATTTCTTTGAATCCATTGCACTCAAACGGACGAAAACCGTGAACGTGCAGGGAACGGTTTTCCGTTACCAGAAGATTCGACCACAACTCTATTTTGGCTTCACAAAACGCGAATTTGTTTTTATTGCCGAACCGGAGAAGGCTCTTCTGGATGCCTTTTATTTAATGTTCCGGAAACGTTACACGCTGGATATTGCATCGATTGATTTCAGTCGGTTCAATCCTGACAAAATCCAATGGATGGTTCAAAAATTCCCCCGTGCGGTTCAAAAAATGGTGGCGGAGTATGAACTTGTTTGAGCAACACGAAATTTTCGAAATGGAAGTGCTGGAGCGGATGAAAAGCAGTCGGTTGCTGGAGAAGCTCATTTTTGGAGGGGGAACCATGCTTCGTTTATGCCATGAACTCCCCCGCTACTCCGCGGATCTGGATTTCTGGAAATGGAAACCTTTTGACGATGAGCAATTCCTTCACCGCCTTCGGCAGTCATTGGGCCGTTCTTATGAAATTACCGATGCCGAACTTAAGCGCTTTACGATTTTGCTGGAGCTGCGTTCAGCCCGTTATCCGCGGCGACTTAAAATTGAGATTCGGCGGGAAATGCAGGATTGGGATGTAGAAGATCAAATCGCCTTTTCTCCTTACAGTCCCCGCCAGGTATTGTTAAAAGCCCACACGTTAAAACAAACGCTGCAAAATAAAATTGCGGCTTTGCTGGAACGGGGAGAAATACGCGATGCATTTGACATAGAGTTTATCCTACGCCGAGGCGTTGCCCTGCCTCCTCTTGAACCGGAAGTTGTCGATAAACTGCTCGCCCGATTGCGGGGGTTTTCTCCGCAGGATTTTCGGGTAACCCTGGGATCGGTGCTTCAACCGGAATGGCGGGAATATTATCAAACAAATGGCTTTCAGTTTTTGATGGAGAAATTAAATGCCCAGCGGTGAGATACCGGGGAGAATGTTGTTAAATACCCATTTTGTATATGGCGAATAATAAGTGCCGCAAGGGGATCCCGAACGGTTTCGCCATGAAAAACATGGTTTTCGCCTTCCAGCCCTCCAGAGCATGGGCGAGCGACAGCGAGCTGGAAAATCCCTACTGAATCTGGAAAGTTGGGCAACATTAGCAAGCAAAGGCGGAAAGCCTGCGCCTACCCCTAAAAAGAACGGTCAAACCCGGTAGCCGCAGGCTTTATGCATGCGGAATGTTTCGGAAAAAAATAAATCCCCGCAAAGCGGGGATAACGACTCGGAGAGTCGTGTTACAGCCGGGTGTGAGGGTTATTGTAGCCCGACTCTCCAGAGTCGGTGCGAGCGACAGCGAGCTGAAAAAGTCTCTACTGAACCTGAAAAGTTGGGCAATATTATCAAGCGCAGACGGAAAGCCTGCGCCTATCCCGGAAAGAACGGTCAAACGCGGGAGTCGCAGGCTTTATGCCTGCGGACTGTTTCGGAAAGAAATAAATCCCTGCAAAGCGGGGATAACGACTCGGAGAGTCGTGTTACAGCCGGGTGTGAGGGTTATTGTAGCCCGACTCTCCAGAGTCGGTGCAAGCGCAGCGAACTGAAAAGTTCCTACTGAACCTGGAAAGGTGGGCAATTTCAGCAAGCGCAGGCGTAAAGCCTGCACCTACCCCTAAAAAGAACGGCTCAAACCCGGCAGTCACAGGCTTTTTGCCTTCGGAATGTTTCGGAAATAAATAAATCCCCGCAAAGCGGAGTTAACGACTCAGAGAGTCGTGTTACAGCTGTGGCAAGCGTAAAGAAATACTGTCTTTCAACAAAAATAGGATATGTGATACCAAACAAGCACTCAAATCAATTCACCCAAAAACCTTTCTGCGGTGGTTACCCGTATGCCGTTTTTGTCCACAAATTCTTCCTGCTCGGCAAGCGATATCTGAATGGCTTCTGCCTCGGGGAAACGCCTTTTTAACATCTTTAATGCCGGACTAACCTCCCGACTGCGGAGTTTACATTCGATCAGCCGTTTCACCGTTCGATTTTCTAACACCACAAAATCCACTTCATTGCGATGAACATCTCGAAAGAATCGCAATTCCAGATCCAATCCGTGGTAATCCTGTTGAAAATGAACCCATTTTAATAGATGAAAAGCGACCAGGTTCTCAAAGCGTGCGCCCGGGTCATCGATCAGAGTCCAATCGTACAGATACAATTTAGACGCTTTTTTAACCGCCCGGATTTTTGGCGGTCCAAATGGATAAATGCGAAAGCATAAAAATATCCGCTCGAACATTTCCAGCCAGCGGGCAATGGTTTCGTGCGACACCTGCAAATCTTCCCGCAATGCGTTTAAAGACAAAGGAGATCCCACCAGGTCCGGCAGGCGCAACGCCAGTTGTTCCAGCAGAGCAATATCCTTCACATATTCCAGGGAATTCAAATCTTCGTAAATCAACCGCGTGCGATACTCGCGGCGCCACCGCCGGTGCACTCGCTCATCCCTCACCAAAAAAGGTTCCGGGAAACCGCTGTAATGGAACAGGTCTTCCAGCACAGTGGAACGGACGTCTTTCACTTCTGCGAAAGAAAACGGATACAGGCGATACAAATGATAGCGCCCCTGAAGGGAATCGCCACCATAGCGGTAATAATCCAGCCGTCCGCTGCCAGTGACCAGAATTTTTAATTCATGCCCGCGTTTGTCGAACAGACCTTTAACCACCTGCCGCCAGCGGGAAAATTTGTGGATTTCGTCCAGCACCAGTAAGCCTTTGCCCACAGGGAACCGTTCGCGAATGATTTTCTCCCGATCTTCGGCAGCATCCCAGGTTAGATAAAAATCGGCGGCCCGCGTTCCCATTTTTTCTTCAAGAATTTCTTTCGCCAGCGTGGTTTTGCCGCATTGGCGGGGTCCAGCCACGAAGACCATCTTTTGAGTTAAATCCTCTTTAATGCCTTTTTCCAGATATCGTGAAATGTAATTGAACATATTCACCTCAATCGAAAAATAGTATGAACTATTTTCAGATACTCATGAATTTAGTTATTTTTTTAAAGGTTTCCAAATTTTGAGGTTGTTTGTAATCCGGTTCTCCGAAACCGATGTGAGGGTATTGTAGCCCGACTCTCCAGAGTCGGTGCGAGCGCCAGCGAGCTGGAAAAGTCCAAGCGCAGGCGTAAAGCCTGCGCCTACCCCGAAAAAAAACGGCTCAAACCCGGTAATCGCAAGCCTTATGCCAGCAGAATGTTTCGGAAAGAAATAAATCCCCGCAAAGCGGGGTTAACGACTCGGAGAGTCGTGTTACAGCCGGGTGTGAGGGTTATTGTAGCCCGACTCTCCAGAGTCGGTGCGAGCGATAGCGAGCTCATAAACCCAAATCATGCATTTAACCGCGAATCACGTGAATGAAACCCAAAAATTACAATATCGCGAACAAACCCTGGAACACATTTTTATCCAGACACAATCCAATGTATTATATTGGTTTTATTGGTGTTAATTCGTGAAATTCGTAGGCTAATGCATAATCTGGAATAAATGTGCCGCCCTGCGGGACATAACGACTCTGGAGAGTCGTGCTACAACAGTGCGGGTGCGAGCGCAGCGAGCTGGAAAGTCCCTACTGAATCTGGAAAGTTGGGCAATATCAGCAGGCGCAGGCGGAAAGCCCGCGCCTACCCCGGTAAAAATGTTCAAACCCGGTAGCCGCAGGCTTTATGCCTGCGGAATGTTTCGGACAGAAATAAATCCCGCCACGGAGGATAACGACTCAGAAAGTTGCGAGCTCATAAATCTCGACTTTGACACTTATTTTTTGTAAGTCATTGTTTTTATTGAAGCGATTTTTCAAAAACTGCGAAAGTTGTCCGCAGGTTTCTTGGATTGC
>JAADJD010000009.1 GCA_013150955.1 Calditrichota bacterium | reverse complement strand
TCGAAGATGTGCCGTTCGATCGTTTCCTTGCCCTCGGCTAAAATATCCAGACTCCGATAAAGATGATGCAGGGAAATCTCTTCCAGATGGATGTATCGATCCTGGTGATGGTAGGTGCTCAATTTGCTGCCAGGCTCCAACAGACGGTCAATGATCAGCAAATAAACGGTTTGAAGAAAATCAAATTGAACCTTTTTGCCGCGGATCATCCCGGACAATAATTCATCAAACTGGTAGGCTTTCCAGAGTTTGCGGTAGACGATGTCTCCGTAGCAGAACCGGTTGCGTTCCTGCAGATCACGAATACTGGGAATGCTTTCCCCTGATAGGGCATCCAGTCGTTTTCGCAACCGCTGCAGTTGACCGCTTTGCTTCAACACATCAAGTCGACCCAGGTTTGCCACCACCCGTTGGTGGGCTTTGCCGTCTTCCCAGTAGGTTTCGACCGGTTTCGACCAGTTTGAGATATTCGAAGCCTTTTGATTTCACGATTTTAAAGTACATGCTGGAATTTAATGAATTGTCCCCCTTAATGCAAGGGATATTGTTCGTATTCTTGTATTATATCACAAAAAGTTGTCCACAGGATTTTGGGCGAGGAAGGAAAGCCTGTATTGTTTTTATTGAACTTAGGTACCCTAAATACCCCAAAATTGCCCTTCAAGTGTCAAACTTGAGATTTTCATTCATACACAATCCAGTGCATTTTATTGGTTTTATTTGTGTTCATTCGTGTAATTCGTAGGCTATCGCATAATCTGGGTTAAATGGTTGAGCCAGTAGACCGTTATGGTTCAGAAAGAGAATTCGCAACGGCACTTGAACTAACAGCAAGCGGGTAACGTTCGGTTAAGGGCCCTGCGGGCCCAAACAGAGTTGGCCAGGAGATTCTTCAAAAAAAGAACCGGCGCCAGCAACGGGTAAAAACGTCCTTTTCTTTGAAACTTTTTATAAATGGGTTAAAATCCGTAAATCATAAAACCCCCGTCCACAGCCAGGCACTGTCCGGTGATGTAGGACGCCGCCGGCAGGCACAGGAATGTAACCGCTGCGGCAACTTCCTCGGGTTCACCCACGCGTCCCATGGGAGTCCGGGCCAGTACGCGCTCCAGATAGTCCGGGCGATTTAACACCGGTTCTGTAAGTGGGGTGCGGATATACCAGGGAGCCACGGTGTTCACACGGATGTTGTCCGCCGCCCATTCAACGGCCAGATTTCGGGTTAATTGAATCACGGCGGCTTTAGCCATGGCATAGGGTGGCCCACTGCTCACGTGGGTTAATCCCGCAACCGACGTCACGTTCACCACGCAACCCCCGCCACTGGACTTTAGCAGGGGATAGGCCTTCCGGCACATGTCCCACACCTGGTGCATATTGACTTCCAGCAGGAAGCGGTATTCCTGCTCATCATACGCCACGGCCTGCTTCCGGATGTTGGTGCCGGCGTTGTTGATCAGGATGTCCAGATGGCCCCAGAGTTGAGAGATGGCATCAAAAATCAGCTGGCGATCATCGGGCTGGCTGACATCGGCGGCAAGTCCTTCTACCCGGTGGCCGGCCTTGCGCCACTGTTGAATCAGACGGCTGATACGATCTTCATCGCGGGCCACGATGAACACTTCGGCGCCGAAGCGCAGGAATTCGTCCACAATGGCCCGGCCGATCCCTCGCGTGCCGCCGGTGATCAGTGCTTTTTTCCCTTTTAACGTCCAGCGATCTGTCATTTGGCCCCATCTGTTTGGGAAATTGTTCTTTCCCGGAATTTCATTGCAGACCGGCTAATCGCGTTGCTGGTCTGCTGCATCTATTCATTGGGATGTTAAAAACTGGCGCAATACCGTCTGCAGAATGCCACCGTTACGGTAATATTCCAGTTCAACCGGTGTATCCAGGCGCACTTGCACGTTGAAGGTGGTGACCACGCCATCTTCGCGTTCGGCACGGATGGTCACTTCTCCGCCAGGCTGCAGGTGCTGAATGCCTTCGATGTGGTAGATTTCTTTTCCGGTCAATCCCAGTTTTTCTCGATTGTCACCCGGTTTGAACTGCAGCGGCAGCACCCCCATGCCGATCAGATTGCTCCGATGGATTCGCTCGAAGCTCTCGGCAAGCACCGCTTTTACGCCCAGCAGGGCGGTTCCTTTTGCCGCCCAGTCGCGACTGCTACCGGTGCCGTATTCTTTCCCGGCAATGACCAGCAGGGGAATGCCGGCTTCCCTGTATTTCATTGCCGCGTCGTAAATGAACATCTGCTCACCGGTGGGTAAGTAAATGGTGTAACCGCCTTCCACTCCGGGAACCAGCAGATTCTTCAACCGGATGTTTCCGAAGGTGCCCCGCATCATCACCTCGTGATTGCCGCGTCGGGAACCGTAGGAATTGAAATCCTTCGGTTGCACTCCATTGGCAATGAGGTACTGGCCAGCCGGACTGTCCACCGGAATGGCACCCGCCGGGGAGATATGGTCGGTGGTGACTGAATCGCCCAGCAGTACCAGCACCCGCGCATCGTGAATGTCCCGCAGAGGCTCGGGTTCCAGCTTCATGTCTTCAAAGAAGGGCGGTTTTTTGATGTAGGTGGATTTGGGATCCCATTGATAGATTTCGCTGGACGGTGCATTCAGGGATTTCCAGTTTTCATCCCCTTCGTACACTTCGGCATATTTTTGTTTGAACATTTCTGGCGTGATGGCGCGATTCATCATTTCTCGAATCTCTGCCATGCTGGGCCAGATGTCCCTTAAATACACGGGTTGACCATCCCTGCCCACACCGATGGGTTCGGTCTCAAAATCGATGTACACCGTGCCAGCCAGGGCGTAAGCCACCACCAGTGGGGGAGAGGCCAGATAATTTGCCCTTACCAGGGGATGGATCCGTCCCTCAAAATTGCGGTTTCCACTCAGCACGGCTGCTGCCACTAGATCGTTCTGCTGAATCGCTTCCGCCACCTCTTCCGGTAGCGGGCCGCTGTTGCCAATACAGGTGGTGCATCCAAATCCCACCAGATTAAACCGCTGCTTTTCCAGGGCTTCCATCAGACCCACGCGTTCCAGATAATCGATCACCACACGGGAACCGGGCGCCAGACTGGTTTTCACCCAGGGTTTGGTAGTCAATCCCTTTTCCAGGGCTTTTTTAGCCACCAGACCGGCTGCGATCATCACCGAGGGATTCGAGGTATTGGTACAGCTGGTAATGGCGGCAATTACCACCGCGCCGTGGTTGAGTGCGACCTTTTTCTCTGTGGCGACGGCTTCTGCAACCGCTTCGCCGCCGGCCCCGGTATCTCCGCTGGCGCCGCCTTCCTCGTCCCACTGATTGGTGGAAGCCAGGGAGTCTGCGGATTTATGAAACACCTCTTCCAGTGCCACGGCAAAGCTTTGCTTCATCTGGCTCAACGGAATGCGATCCTGTGGTCGGCGAGGCCCGGCCAGACTGGTTTCCACCGTGGACAGATCCAGTTCCACCACATCGGTGTACACCGGATCCGGAGTGTCGGCAGTGCGGAACAATCCCTGTGCCTTGGCATAGGCTTCTACCAGCTGAATTTGTTCCTCGGCGCGACCGGTCATTCGCAAATAGTCCAGAGTCGCGTCGTCAATGGGGAAGAAACCCATGGTTGCCCCATATTCCGGAGCCATGTTGGCAATGGTGGCGCGATCGGGTAAGTTGAGATTGGCCAGCCCCTGACCAAAGAATTCCACAAATTTACCCACCACGCCCTTTCGGCGTAACATTTCAGTAATGGTCAACACCAGATCGGTGGCTGTTACCCCTTCGCGCAACTCGCCGGTCAATCTAACGCCAATCACTTCCGGCAGCAGCATATAATAGGGTTGTCCCAGCATCACGGCTTCGGCTTCGATGCCACCCACACCCCAGCCCAGCACGCTCAATCCATTGATCATGGTGGTGTGAGAATCGGTGCCCACCAGGGTGTCGGGATAGGCAATCCAGCCTTCCTCGGTTTTGCGGGGTGTTACCACGGTAGCAAAATATTCCAGATTCACCTGATGGACAATTCCGGTACCCGGAGGCACCACGCTGAAGTTACGGAAGCTTTTCTGAGCCCATTTCAGCAGCAGGTACCGTTCCTGATTACGTTCGAATTCGCGCCGCGTGTTGATCATGAACGCTTCGGGAATGCCGAACACATCGATTTGCACAGAGTGGTCGATAACCAGGTCAGAACGTACAATGGGATTGATTTTTTGGGGATCGCCGTTAAAGCGGGCCATGGCGTCGCGCATGGCGGCCAGATCCACCACCGCCGGAACGCCGGTAAAATCCTGTAAAATAACCCGTGCCGGCATGTAAGGAAATTCTCGGGAAGGTACCTTTCGGGCATCGTAATGAAGCACCGATTCAATATCCTCTCTGGTGACCAGTTTCCCATCTTCGTTGCGCAGGGCGTTTTCCAGCAGCACACGGATGGAAAAGGGTAACCGATCCAGGGAGAGGAGGCCTTCTTTGTCCAGGCGGGGTAGACTGAAGTATCCGTAGGAACGATCGCCCACGGAAAGTTTGTCGAAAACACCAAAGCTATCTTTAAAAGAACCCATTTGCGTTTGACTCCTTTTGCTTTATTTATGAAACCACTTTCTGGCTTCAAAAATAAAAAATAAATTTGGGATTTGGTATCGGTTTGTGGAAATTCTGGAGACCGGTTTGGCGAGAGAAACGAGCCGGATCGCGAACAACTTTTATTTAATTTGATTTTTCCGGTGGGGACGGTTAAATTTTAAAGTTTATAGAACACAGGTAACGATTGGGGAAATTAATGGAAAGGAGATGACCGCCATATGATGACCAAAATGCGTGAAATGAGCTTCATTTTTCTGTGGATTCTGGTATTCGCCTTTCTGGGGTTGATGGTGCTGGAATGGGGTGCCGATATTACCGGGCGAACGCGTTATGAAAATATTGTAGGCAAGGTAAATGGTCGCAAGATTACCATTGAGGAATTTAACCAGGTGCTTCAGAACGCGTATGAGAATGAACGCCAGCGATTGGGGAAGGAGCTGGAGGACGCCGATTATAAACGCATTCAGGATCAGGTCTGGGAAAATTTTGTGCAGCAGATCTTGCTGGACAGGGAAATCGAGCGATTGGGAATTGAAATTACTCGTCGGGAGATTGCCTATCACAGTGTACACAATCCACCTCAGGTTTTTCAGCAGATTCCTCAATTGCAAACCGATGGAAAATTCGACATTCAGAAATATCGCCAGGCATTGCGCGATCCGCAATTTGAAGCCAATGTGGTCACCTTTGTTGCTCAGAATTTGCCGTATCAGAAATTGATCGATCGTATTACCGTCTCGGTGATGGTCACCGAACAGGAAGTAAAGGATGAATTCATGCGGGAAAATATGCGGGCACGAATTGAATATCTGGGTGTGCCCATTTCCAGAATTGATTTCAAGACTATTCAGGTGAGCGAGGAGGAGTCCCGCAAGTATTATGAAGATCATAAAGAGGATTTTAAGATAGAAGAAAAGCGGGTGTTGCGTTACGTTTTGTTTCCCACACTGCCCTCCAAACAGGATACGGCCAATGTGTACCGGCTGGCCGAGGAATTGATTGAGGAAGCCCGTGCCGGTGCCGATTTTTCCAAACTGGCCGATGAATACTCCGACGATCCATCGGTGAAAAACAACCACGGGGATCTGGGATATTTCAAGAAATCCGACATGGTTCCCGAATTTGCCGAAGCCGCTTTTGCAGCCAGGCCGGGAGAAATTGTTGGCCCGGTGAAAACCCAGTTTGGCCTACACATTATTAAGGTGGTGGATAAGAAGCGCGAGGAAGGCATCGACATGGTGCGGGCGTTTCACATTCTGCTGAAATTTTCACCCAGTGCATTGACCATCGAAGACGCCCGCGATGAGGCCAATTTGTTTGCCGAGATTGCCAGTGAAGAAGGATTCGATCAGGCCGCACAGGAACTGAAGCGCGAAATTAAAACCACCCCGCCGTTCATGAATCGCAACTTCATTCCCGGACTGGGACAACTGGAAGGAGCGGTAAGATGGGCCTTCCGTGCAGAAGTGGGAGATGTGTCCGAAGTTTACCGCACCACCACCGGCTACGTGGTGTTTGAGCTGGCCGAAATTCAACCCGAAGGGTATCGACCGTTTGAAGAAGTGAAAAACATCTGTAAGAATCGGGTGATCAGTGAGAAGCGCAAGGCACTGGCGCGTCAGTATGCGGAAAAGATCCGCGATCAGGTTGCTGCCGGGAAAGCCTTTGCCGAAATCGCTGCCGCCGATACCAGCGGGAAAGTGGTGCACGATTCCACCGGATTTTTTAAGTATGGTGCACCCATTCCCAAACTGGGACTGTCCGTCGATATAAACGCGGCCGCATTTGCCCTGCCGATGGGGAAAGCGTCGGATTTGCTGGAGTCCCCACAGGGCTATTACTACATCCGGGTGCTGGAGCGCACCGATTTTGATGAAAAACAGTTTGCCGAACAAAGGGAATTCATCAAGCAGCGGTTGCTGCAACAGAAGCAATTTCAGGTGTTTCAGGCCTGGTACGAGCAGTTAAAAGCCAAGGCCGAGATTGAGGATTATCGCTACCGGTTTTTCCGGGGATAAAACTGCCCGAAATCTGTTAAGAACCGTTTCGTTTTGTTGGGCGCCGATGGGAATGGTCTGTCGGCGCTTTTTTATCCCAAATAATGTAGGAAACCGCGAATCCCACGAATGAAACCAAACCATATCCACAAAATTGCGAATAAACCAGGGAACACATTTTCATCCAGATACAATCCAATGCATTTTATTGGTTTTATTTGTGTTGATTCGTGTAATTCGTAGGCTATTGCATAATCGGGGTTAATAAGAAGGTCGCTT
The DNA here is from genome assembly GCA_013150955.1 of Calditrichota bacterium. Taxonomy (GTDB): domain Bacteria; phylum Calditrichota; class Calditrichia; order RBG-13-44-9; family J042; genus JAADJD01. The sequence goes on along the minus strand of JAADJD010000009.1, from coordinate 5,368 downwards.
GCCCCTGTCGATGCAATGTTTTATCCCGGATCCGACAGCGACGGCCATCGAGAGTCACGCCCATCGTTAAAAGACCATTCCGGAAAAGATATTTTGCTTCTGGAAACGGCCGGGGATTTGGCCTATATTTTCGTTGATTTTCAAATAAACACAGGAGGAGAATATGGTTACGGTTCGACCATTTCGTGGATTGCGACCGCGGAAAGATCTGGCGGCGAAGGTGGCTGCCCCCCCTTACGATGTGCTCAGCAGCGAAGAGGCGCGGGAAATGGCCAGGGACAATCCCTACAGCTTTTTGCACGTCAATAAACCAGAAATCGATCTGGAACCCGGTATTGACCTGTACGATCCCCGTGTGTATCAAAAAGGTGCCGAAAATTTAAAACGGCTGATACAGCAGGGCGTGATGTTTCAGGATGAAGAGCCCCGTTTTTACGTATACAAACAGGTTATGGGATCCCACGAACAAATTGGGCTGGTGGCCTGTGCATCGGTGGAGGAGTATGAAAAAGACATCATCAAAAAGCATGAACATACCCGGCCGGAAAAAGAGGATGATCGGGTGCGGCACATTGATCATCTGAATGCGCAGGTGGGGCCGGTGTTTTTAACCTATCGGGCCGATGAAGAAATCGATCGGCTCATTTCGGAAGTGATCCAGCATCCACCCGAATATGATTTTACCAGTGAGGATGGGGTGCGGCATACCTTCTGGGTGGTTTCCGACCCCAAATGGATTCAGCAAATCCAGGCAGCGTTTCAGAAAGTGGATGCGCTCTATGTGGCCGATGGGCATCATCGTTCGGCAGCGGCCATGCGGGTAAAACAGAAGCGGCAGGCGGAAAATCCTCACCATACGGGAGAAGAAGAATACAATTACTTCCTGGTGGTCATCTTTCCTCACAATCAAATGCAGATCCTGGATTACAATCGGGTGGTGAAGGACTTGAACGGGATGGATCGCGAGACCTTTTTAAGGCGGATTCAGGAAAAGTTTGATGTGGAGGCATTACCCGAAGGTCAGCGCTACAAACCCCGGCAACCCCATACCTTTGGCATGTACTTACAGGGCCGCTGGTATAAGCTGACCGCGCGCCCCGGAACGTTCGATGAAAATGATCCGGTCAAACGACTGGACGTGAGCATTTTACAGGAGAACTTACTGGGGCCGGTGCTGGGCATTCAGGATCCACGTAAAGATAAGCGAATTGACTTTGTAGGGGGAATCCGCGGACTGGAGGAACTGGAGAGACGGGTGGATAGTGGGGAATGGGCCTTGGCCTTTGCCCTGTACCCAACTTCGATTGAGGATCTAATGGCCATTGCCGATGCGGGCAAGGTGATGCCGCCCAAATCGACCTGGTTCGAACCCAAGCTAAAGAGCGGCCTGGTGGTGCACCTGCTGGATTAATCCGGGAAAGTCCTTCTCTACCCGTGGAGCCGGGTAAGCCTTTTTAAAGGCATGTTATCCGAATAAAAATCCCTGAAAAATGGCCCTTTGTTGAAGGGCCTTTCTTTTAACCAGCGACTCCCTCCTGACGCGGAGGTAATTTTCCCAAATAATCCATTAAACCGCGAATCCCGCGAATGAAACCAGAAATGTCAAGAAAATCGATAATAAACCTCGAAACACATTTTTATTTTGTTAATTTTACCCGTTGTGCGAATTAGACAACCCAAACCGTTGAAACGGTTCTGTATTACTTTAGGAGTTGTCCACCCAGATAAATCTGGGTGTTAATGAATGATAATTTCGATTCACTCCTGGCTTCAGCCAGGAGAATAGATGAGGTAACCGATTGATTCTTAACCGTTTTAACGGTTTTTCAAAATATCTGCTTTATCCTGAATTAGCACAACGGGTTAATTTTATTAGTGTTAATTCTTGTAATTCGTGGTTTAATGCTTATTATTTATGTCAATTCGTGTAATTCACAGGTAAAAGCAAAATCTGATTTAGAGCGTTATTGGTAGGGGGTTCCGGGATTAATGGGGATGACTGGCAATGAGCCGGGTGATTTCCCGTAATTGCTTTTTAATTTCCAGGCGCACAAATCCGGTGTTCATTCGGGGCGTCCCGATGATGGAAAGGTAGGCGTCTTCGTCCGGCAGGGCGATGAACAGGTAAATGTATTTTTTAAAGATGCCTTCCCAGAATAACAAATCCTTGCCAAAAATTTTTCCCGCCGATTGTTCCACACCGGCAACGACCTCTCCCAGCTTATCCCCCAGCTCCGAAATTTTGTCCACATCCCCGCTGAAACGGCCCAGATAAAAGATGGGAAACCCCGCATGGGTATGGATCAGGATGTGTTCCACACCGTCGGATTTGAAAACCTTGTCCAGCAGTTGTTGCAGCCGCCGGTTGCGCTTCCGTTTTTCGCGTTCTTGTTCTTCTTTGACCAGGTGCGATTGTTCATCCTTCAGGCGCATGCTTTCTAACAGCAAATTCTGCCAGCTTTTATGGATCGTTTCCCGCGGAGGGAATTTGTTCCGCAGTACCGAAAATTCCCCGCCATCCCAGCTCATGATGTAATAGAAGGCATCCTCTCCCTCCAGATGGTCGGTCTCCGCATGAACGATGTTGCCTTCCTGAAAGTAAATGGTGCCCGTTTCATTCTGGCGTTTTACCAGCAGGGCAGTGGTCAGGCGTCCCAGACAATTTAATTGAATGATGTCGCTCAGCTGAAAATCGGCAACGCTGCCCCGGAATCCTTTTTCTTCCTTTAATGCATCCAGGATGATCTGGCGAATTTCGTTGATCTCAAACGGCTTTTCGATGTAGTGGAAACACCCGCGTTCGGTGGCTTCCTTATGGACATCGGAGGAACCGTAAGCCGTCATGATGATCACTTTGGTTTGCGGGTAGGTTTCTTTAATCTTGACCAGCAAATCCAGTCCCGATACCTCCGGCATGCGGACATCGGTTATCACCAGATCTACCGGTACCTGGTTTAATACTTCAATCGCTTCGCGCCCGGAATTGACCGTGATGAGCTCAAATTTGTCACTATCTTTGGAAAGTTTTTTCGATAGCGTCCAGGTCAAATCTTCTTCATCATCTACCAGTAAAACGCGTTTTTGAGGGCCGGTCATGGTGCCTTCACATTTTTGATGTCGATACAGTTAATCGACAGAAGTCATGAACTCTTAATCCTGATTTACGCATTCACCCCCGAATGCACGCGAGTGAATACCGCTAATCCCGGAAGATGCATCAAACCGTGAATCCACGAATGAATCCAGAAAGTATCCTTAAACCCAAATAATGCGTTAAACCACGAATCACGCGAATGAATTCGAATCATATCAACAAAATAGCGAGAAAACATTTTCATTCAGATAGAATCCAATGCATTTTATTATTTTTATTGGCATTAATTCGTGAAATTCGCGGTTCTAATGCATAATCTGGGTTAAAACATGGCGCATACACCCCGGAACAAATTTTCATCCAGATACAATCCAATGGATTTTATGGGTTCATTCGCGTCATTCGTGGTCGAATGCATAATCTGAGTTTAGAGTTGCCGGAATGCTACCGGTGATCCTGCGTGAAACATTGGCTACAACAATTCCCGAATCGCTTCCACCCGATCCAGGCGTTCCCAGGTAAACGAAGCTTCGTCGCGGCCGAAGTGGCCGTAAGCCGCTGTGGCCCGGTAGCGCGGTTTCAGTAAATCGAGTGTTTCGATGATGCCGCCCGGACGCAAATCGAAAACCTTCTGGATGATTTCCACGATCCGGGATTCGGGGATTTTCCCGGTGCCGAATGTTTCGACCATAATGGACACCGGATCGGCATGGCCAATGACGTAGGCCACCTGCACCTCCAGGCGATCGGCCACGCCTGCCGCCACCAGATTTTTCGCCACATAACGGGCGGCATAAGAAGCCGAACGATCCACCTTTGTGGGATCTTTCCCGGAAAACGCCCCTCCGCCATGGCGTCCCATGCCCCCGTACGTATCCACAATGATCTTGCGACCCGTCAGCCCGGTGTCCGAGTGGGGGCCGCCAATCGTCCAGATGCCGGTGCCATTCACAATGTAGGTGGATTCACTCCGCTGAAAGGGAAGGTTTACCTCCTGAATGAGTGGACGGATGATGGTTTCGAAAACCGTGTCGGCAACCGTGGCGCGATCCACTTCCGGTTCATGGGGCACGGCGACCACGATTTTCTCGATGGCCACGGGCTTCCAGTCCTGGTAACGGATGGTGACCTGCGTTTTCCCATCGGGACGTAAGAAGGGGATGGTGCCCGTCTGGCGGGCCTGGTCAATGGCGCGGATAATCCGGTGTGCCAGGGAAATGGGTAAGGGCATCAACTGGGGCGTTTCGTTGGTGGCATATCCAAACATCATGCCCTGATCACCGGCGCCCCCGTGATCCACGCCCACCGCAATTTCCGGAGATTGTTTGTGGATTTTTACGATGACCTCGCAGCGATCATCAAACAGTAAAGATTGGTCGCGGTAACCAATTTCGCGGATAACCCGACGGGCAATGCCTTCGTAATCAATGGCCTGATCGTCGGGAATGGAGACCTCTCCAGCCAGGATGGTGGTATTGGTGGTAACCAGCGTTTCCACCGCCGCCCGATTCTGGCGCACATCGCCATCCAGACGGTAAATGGCGTCTACAATTTCATCCGAGATGGAATCGGCAATTTTGTCGGGGTGACCCGCCGAAACCGATTCCGAAGTAAACAGGAAATCTTTTTTCATTCAACAATCCTCCAAATGCAATTCAAATCCATCACGGTTCACCCGAAATATTCCCCCTCCGTCGGGCAGAAAAACTCTGGCCCATCCGCAGCGGCCAGGCGCCTTTTTTTCAATGACCTTCCCTGGACGATTTGTCCTTCGGGTGATGGTATTTTCGGTTCATTATTTTAAAAAAATACCCAAAATTTAAAGGCAAAATATAAAGCACGGCAGAAAGGGTTCAAAGATGAATTTTAAATACGAAAACGCCTGTCGAAATTTCTGAAGAAGGGGTAAGTTCCATGGAAACAGGGGATTGGAAGGAGGAGGAATTGTCCCTTCCATCTGCAGGGGCGACGGTTTATCCCGGATTATGCATTCCCCTACGAATGATCCGAATTCACACGAATAAACCCAGATAATGCAATACCCTACAATTACACGAATTAAAACGAATATAACTAATCCCAGATTATGTAATAGACCACAAATTGCACGAATTAACACCAATAAAAATAACAAAATACACTTGATTCTATCTGGATGAAAATGTTTTCCTGGATATATTCGCTAACCCGTTGTGCGAATTAGACAACCCAAACCGTTGAAACGGTTCTGTAAATTATTGTTACTTTAGGAGTTGTCCACCCAGATAAATCTGG
>JAADJD010000038.1 GCA_013150955.1 Calditrichota bacterium | reverse complement strand
GGATTACGTTTTCTCTGACTTCAGAAGAATCACAGGAGCGTCGGGTGGAAAGCATTCCCCTGTCCAGAGATCAGTTTCCCTTTTCCGTGATTCTGCAGTGGGAAGTGGAGGGATTGAGGGTCGATCTGCAGGCACTGTCTTTTGTAGGGGATGAGCCGGTGGTACAAGTTCAATTGGTCGAATCCTCCGAGGGAAGCGTGGTGACAGTATTGAGGGAATTTTTGTTAAGCGAGATCACCACGTTTTTAGCCCATCGCCGCTATAGCGACACCCTTTGGGTCGACATTCCCTTGCGGCCAGATGTCACCTATCGTCTTCGGCTTCAGCCGGGATCGGCGGTAAATGCTTCCGCAATTAAGCTGACCCGTATTTACAGGGTGGATGCATCAGAGGAACAAAGTCTCCCGGCCACGCCTTTTTCAGTTCAGCAACCGGTTGAGGTACCTTCGGTATTTGCCCTTCATCCCAACTACCCCAACCCCTTCAATCCGATAACCACCATTGCTTTCTCCCTTCCAGTTCGTAGCCGGGTGCGGCTGCAGGTGTATGATGTGCTGGGTCGGGAGGTGGCCCGGCTGGTGGATGGGGTGAAGCCGGCCGGACGCTACGAAGTGCCATTTGATGCCACCCACCTGCCCAGCGGGGTGTACATTTATCGATTACATGCCGAGGGGCTGGAAGGCCGCCGGGAGGTGTTTGAGGCCAAGCGGAAGATGCTGCTGGTGAAGTGATGGGGGATTGGAAGATTGGAAAATTGGAAGATTGGAAAATTGGAACACTGGGAGCACCGACGTTTCCCCGGTGGTGAAAGCTGCCGGGGAAACATCGTTTATTGGCGATTGGGTAATGTGTAATGCGGGAAATTGAGATGTTGATCCAAGATTATGTTTTAGACCTTGAATCACACGAATGAACACCAATAAAAATAATCCCGGATTAAGCAATAGCCTACGAATTACACGAATGAACACTAATAAAACCAATAAAATACATTGTATTGTGTCTGGATGAAAATGTGTTCCCGGGTTTGTTCGCGTTTTTGTATATATTTTTTGGTTTCATTCGTGTGATTCGTGGTTTAGTGCATAATTTGGGATAATAAAATGCACTTGATTCTATCTGGATGAAAATGTTTTCCCGGATATATTCGCTATTTTGTTGATATGATTCGAATTCATTCACGTGATTCGTGTTTTCGTGTGTTATTTGGGTTTAAATTTCCCTCATTTCCTTTCAGAACCTTGACCAACGCTTCCACCACAATGTCCAATTCCGGATACGAAATGGTCAAAGGCGGGAGCAGACGCAACACGGTTCGACCCGCCGGCAACGCCAGTACACCGGCATCGAGGAGTTTGAGAATGTAAGGTTTGACCCGTGTGCGAAGCTCGATGCCGATCATTAATCCCAGGTGGCGAATTTCCCGGACGATGGGAAAATCCTGTTGATGTAACCGATCGACCAGGTATTGTCCCTTTTCTGCCGCCTGTTGATCCAGCTTGTGGGTCACCATAAAATCGATGGCGGCGTGGGCAGCGGCACAAACCAGAGGATTGCCCCCGAACGTGCTCCCATGCGCTCCCACCGGCAGCTGAATGCGCTCCGAGCACAACACCGCGCCCATGGGAAGCCCACCGGCGATGGCCTTGGCCACACAGAGGATATCCGGTTGCAAATCAAAATGCTCGCAGGCAAACATTTTTCCGGTGCGGCAGAATCCCGTTTGAACTTCATCGATAATCAGCAGAATGTCCCTTTGTCGACACAATTCCTGAACCTGCTGGAAATACTCCGGATGACCGACGTGGACACCGCCTTCTCCCTGAACAATCTCCAGCAACACCGCTGCGGTTTCCTTCGTGGTATGGGCTACCAGTTCATCAAATCGATTAAAAGGAACATGGCGGAAGCCGGGAACGAGGGGCCCAAACCCTTTTTTATGTTTTGGATGGTGCGTGGCGCTGAGGGCGCCCAGGGTACGTCCATGGAACCCGCGCGTGGCGCAAAGGATTTCCGTTTTCCCGGTGGTGTAGCGCGCAAATTTGATTGCCGCCTCGATGCTTTCCGCACCGCTGTTGCACAAAAAGGTTCGAGAAATAGTGTCCGGCGCGATTTCCACCAATTTTTCCAGCAGTCTGGCACGAACGGGGTTGTAAAAAATGCCGGGGCAGGTGATCAATTCTTGCGCCTGCCGGGTTATGGCCTCAATGACCGCAGGATTAGCGTGACCAATGTTGGCCACGCCGTTCCCGGAAACGCAATCGATGTATACACGGCCCTGATCATCCCAGACCCGTGCGCCCTCCCCTTTTACAATCACGAGGGGGCGTTTGGGATAAACGTTCAAACTGAACCGATCTTCTAATTCCCGAATGGCATGCATTGGATGATGGTTCCTTTCCCGTTTAGTGCATCCTGAATGGGGTGCTCCGTTCGCCCATCGCTGATGAGGATTTGTTGAACCCCCTGCTCAACCAGGCGTTTCAGGGCACGCAACTTGCGCTTCATCCGTCCGGTGACCCGCTCTTCCCATTCCGCCAGTTCCGATGGGGTCAGATGAGCGATGCGGGAGGTGGGATCGGCGGGATTGGCCAGCAGCCCCGGCGCTTCGATCAGCTGAATGATCCGCTGCGCACCGGTGGCCTGCTGCAACAGCACCACCAGGTCGTCGTTTTCGGAATTAATGGCCGTTCCGGTTTCATCAATGATGGGGACGGTCAGCACCGGTACGTACCCGCTGGAAAGCAGCCACTGCAGTAATTCGAGGTTGATTTCCCGCGGTTTGCCCGAAAGATCGCGCACAATCCGCACCTTTCCGTTTTCACGAATGCGAATGCCGCGGTTCCGGCGTCCCCGAATGATGGCCCCATCCAATCCGGTCAAACCAATGGTATTCAGGCCGTGCTGCTGACACCGTTCCACAATCCGTTTATTTTTCAGTCCAGCGTAAGCCATCATCAGCAAATCCAGCATGGATGCGTCGGAGTAAACGCTGCTGTACCCGGAAACCGAGGTGAGGGTTTTACGGGGAATGTCCAGTGAGGTGGCCAGCCGGTCACGTAGCGCATTGGCGCCATGGACAATCAAAAACGGCTCCCTCAAATTGGCCAGATCGGCAACAATGCCTTCAATGTTGATGGCGGCACCTCCTCCAATTTTTATGATCAGCATTTAGTAAACCTCCATGGTTGCGTTGGGAATGGGCTGCCAGCCGGTTTCGCCCGGATACGCCTGAGAACACAGTATGAATTGCTCCGATGTGCGTTTCAGGCGCAGGGTGAAGTAATCCGGATCTTCATTAAAATAAGAAACCAGGTGAATGTGTCGGTCATCGGCGATGATGAAATTCATGGCCCTTACGTATTGGGTACGCTTGAGGATGATGGGAACGGCCTTCCGAATGGCCAGTTGCAGATCGCCGCTGTTGAAGCGCTTCAGGAACCGGAAGATCTTTTCCGCACCCGTGCGACCGGTTTCCCGAATGCGGACACCCCGCAATTCCCCGTTAAAGATGAACATGTATCGTCCATCGAAGAAGGGCATATTGTTTTCCACCACAATGCCCTGATCCCGGAAGGCGCTGCGGGCATGGGCAATCAGCAGGTGGGTTTCCCCAAATTGGGTAAGATCGTCCTCCCAGATGGGAACGATCGAGCGGTACCAGCGCCACTTGCCGTTAACCTGGTAGCCGCATCCCCAGCCATGTCCCTGATACTCCTTACTGTGCCTGGCGATCTGTGCAAACGGCTGCAGGTGCAAGGCGATGTCAAAAGGCCTTTGGGATTTGACAACCAGTAACCGGCACATAAAGGCATTTCTCCTTTGCAAATGGTTTTGTTTTCAGGTGTTCTTCCGTGCCTTACACCGGATGCAGGCCAGGGAATTCCAGTGCGGTGGTTTCGTCGAATCCGCACATGATGTTGAATGCCTGCACGGCCTGACCGGCGGCTCCTTTCATTAAATTGTCGATGGCACTCATCACCACCAGACGATGGCTGCGATTATCTTTTTCGAATCCAATATCGCAAAAATTGGATCCGATCAGGATTTTCGGTTCCGGGTAACGGTAAATTCCCCGCCGCTCTTTGACAATCCGGATGAATGGCTCCTGACCATAGGCCTGCCGGTAGATCTGCCAGATCTCTTTCTCCTCCAGAGGCTCTTTTAAAAAGAGGTGACAGGTGGCCAGGATACCCCGAACGATCCCCAGCGCCGTGGCTGAAAAATGAATGCGGTGGTTGGGGGAAAGTCCCAGTTCCTGTTCAATCTCGCCGATGTGGCGGTGGCCGGTGGGTTTGTAGGAGCGCACCACATCGTTGCGTTCGGGGTGGTGGCTGGCCGCCGATGGCGTTTGCCCGCCCTCGCTGGAACCGCCCTTTACCTCCACCACCGTGATATCGGTTTCCACCAGCTGTTGCCGGAAGAGCGGATACAGGGCCAGGATCACCGCCGTGGCATTGCAACCGGCGCTGGAAATGAAGCGGGCTGAGCGCATCCGTTCCCGGTGCAATTCCGGAATGCCGTAGACGAACCGGGAAAGCCACTCTGGATGGTTGTGTTCCTGCCCATACCAGGTGCGATAGGCCTGTGGATCGTTCAGGCGAAAATCCCCGCTCAAATCGATGATGCGTTCTGCCTTTTCCAGGAACTGCGGCAGGTGGTGCATCGATTGACCGTGAGGCAGGCAGAGAAAAAGCACATCACAGGCTTCCAGTTGTTCCAGGGAGCAGAACGACAATCGGGTAATTTTGCGGAGATTGGGATGGAGGCGGGATACAGGTTTCCCGGCATGGCGTTCGGAGGTGACCTGTTGAATCTGTACACCCGGATGGAACAGCAGCAGACGCAGCAGTTCCCCACCGGTGTAGCCCGATCCGCCCACGATGGATACCCGTACTTTACGCATCGGTTTCCCCCCTGGCTGTTTGTAAAACGTAATCCACAATGCGCTCGTGAATGGGGACACCGGTGGTATGAATGCTATTTTTGAATTCCATGGTGTAATTGACCTCGTTCACCAGCAGTCCCTGATCGGTCTCGAAGAGGTCGATGGCCACGATGCCACCGCCAACGGCCCGTGTTGCTTGCAGGGAGATATCCCGCAGGGCATCGGTGATCGGGCAGTTTTCTGCCCGGCCACCGCGAGCGGTGTTGGTAATCCAGTGATCCGATTGGCGGTAGATGGCCGCCACGCACTGATCGCCAATCACGAAGCTGCGAATGTCCCGACCCCGTTTTTCCACATATTCCTGAATGTAGAAAATGGAATGGTGGTACGATCCCAGGATCGTTTTATGCTCCAGCACCGCTTCGGCCGCATCGCGATCGTTGATTTTTGCCAGCAGCCGTCCCCAGGAACCCACTGCCGGTTTCAGCACCACGGGGTAGCCCAGTTCTTCAATCGCCTGCAGGGCAGAGGATTCTGTGAAGGCAATTTTTACCCGCGGCTGGGGTACGCCATGGCGGGCCAGGGCATCGGTGGTTAACAACTTATCGCCGCAGATTAGCGCCACGGAAAAGGCATTGATGCACCGCACCCCGGCACTCTCAAATAATTTTAGTGCATGCAGGGCGCGGGAATGGTGGATGCTTCGCTCCAGCAGAACGTCCAGTGCAAAGGCATCCCGTCCCGGCTGGAAGATCAGCTCCCGGTCATTGATCAGCACCAGCTCGACTTCGGGACGGGAACGAAAGGCCTGGATGAGCAGCTTCTCTTCTTTGCGAATCAGGGAATGCAGTAAGCCCACACGCATGGCTCATTCTCCCCAGTCTTCTTCTTCCTGGGGCGCCTCTTCCAGCTGCAGGGGATTCAATCCGGTGACTTCCAGTTCGCTTCCACAATCGCCACACTCCACAATCTCACCCAGCATGGTATCCGAATCGAGCTGGATTTCACCATCGCAGATGGGACATAATCCTGTAAGCATTGCCATTCCTCCTGTTTTGGGTTAAAAATAAAAAAGCCTTTCCGGAACCGGCTCCGGAAAGGCTTCAATATTCACACCGATGTTTAAAAAAATTACGTCATATGGGCATCACCTTTCCAAGAGCCGGGGACAACGATCCGCTTGAGCCCCTGCTTGGACTGCTTCTGAAACCGCTTGGACTTCTTGTGGCTCTTGAAAAGGTGTATCATTCGTTCAACCCGTTGGTTAAAATAACTTCATCCGTCAAAATAAGGCACAATTATAAGGAAAAATTGGAGACAATCCAACGGATTTTTCATTTTTCTGAATGTTCGGATTTCTGGTGTGCTTCAGGCGCTTATCTGGGACAGGATTTTCGTGTGTCAGGAAACCGTATGGAGGGAGAGCCAAAATGAATTTTCAAAAAAATGTTATTTTTATTCGCGATGGGGATGGGCGGATCGATTTGCGCCAGCGCCAGAAAATTTAAGGGATTCAGGCCGATGGTAGGATTCCCTGCATCGATACCCACTTTTCCCTCTGTCCGCAGAACATGCAAAAAAATGCGGGAGTGAGCCGCAAAAAAATAAAGAATACGAAAGTCTTGTCGAAAAATACAAAAAAATTGAATCATCAATCAGAAGGGGATGCATCATGAAAGTCGGTTTGCGGTTGAAACTCATGATCGCTTTTTCGGTGATCATTGTGTTGCTGGTGATTGTGGGCGTTGTGGGGATTCGTCAGGGGGAGGAGATCAATCAGCGGGTGGATGACATGTACACCCAGGAAGTGGTGGTGCTGGAAAACCTGGATGATTTGAAATCCGCAACTTACCGGGTGCGCGGAGATGTGCTGGAATTCATCCTGGCGCGGCGGGAAAGCAGCAAACAGCGGTTAATGGGCGAAATTGCCGAGCAGCAGGAGCGCATCCAGAAGAAGATTGAAATTTACCGTAGCACCCGTTTGAGTGATGAGGAAGAGCGCCTGCTGTCGGTTTTTATGAATTACTGGGATGAGTATTCGCAGCAGATCGATCGGGTGAGTCAGCTGGTGGCGCAGGGAAAGAAGGAAGAAGCGGAAAACTATGCCCGGAAGGTGATGGTCAATCAATTTCGCAAAGCCCGAGAGGCCATCAACGAGCTGATGGATTATAATGTGGCCCGTGCGGAAAAACGCCGGGATCATTCCAATGAAATTTACGCCTCTCAACGATCATTCATCATTGGGCTGGTGGTTGCCGCCATCATTTTAAGCGTAATCATCAGCCTGTTGATTTCTAAGAATATTGTGAATGCTGCACGGCAAATGTCCCGAACCGCACAGGAAATCGCCCAGAAAGATCTGGTGAATCTGGCCAATGCGGTGTCGGCCATGGCCACCGGGGATCTGACCAAAGAAGTCTCCATCCAATCCTCTACCGTCATTGTGAAGAGCCGGGATGAGATTGGTGAGCTGGGCGAGGTGTTCAATAAAATGATCGAACAGTTGCACGCCACCGGGGAGGCGTTTAATAACACCACCCGGAATTTGCGCAAGATGGTCAGCGATTTGATTGAAAATGCCAACAAGATAAAGGAGACCACCGAGCATCTCAACACCTCTGCAGAGCAAAGCAATCAGGCAGTTGGACAGGTGGCCATTGCGGTACACGAAATTGCCAAGGGCTCTACCCAGCAGAGCAATTCCATCAACCAAACCAATGAAGCCATCGAAAAAGTGGTGAATGCCATTGAGAATATCGCTTCGGGTGCGCAGGAGCAGGCCAATGCGGTGGAACGGGTGGCAGCCAGCATTACCCAGATGGCCACCCAGATTCAGCAGGTCAGCTCCAATGCTCAGACCAGCAAAAAGATCAGTCAGGAAACCGTACAGGCGGCAGACACCGGGGCGAAGACTATCGATCGTACCATCCACTCCATGGAATTAATCAAGAATACCGTTACCGAAGTGGGGGACAAAGTTCAACGCATGCTGGATCGGGCCGCTCAGATCAGCAAGTTTGTGGAAACCATTGATGAGATTGCCGATCAGACCAACTTACTGGCCATCAACGCCGCCATCGAGGCGGCGCAGGCCGGCGAGCATGGAAAGGGATTTGCCATCGTGGCCGAAGAGGTGCGGAAACTGGCGGAACGATCGGGAGAGGCGGCCAAACAGATTAATCAGCTAATCCGGCAGGTTCATGAAGAAACCGCGGAAACCAAGCGTGCTATGGAAAACAGCATTCAGATTGTGGAGACGGTGGCCAACAATGCCAAGGATGCCAACAGTGCCTTACGCAACATCACCGATGGCATCAAGGAAGTGGCCACTCAGGTGGAGCAGATCGCCATGGCAGCCAAGGAGATGGCCGTGGCCAGCGAAGAGGTTGAAAAGGCCATGAACAGTGTTTCCTTTACGGTAGAACAGAGCACCAATGAATTAAACACCGTGGCAGTCAGCAGTAAAAAAATAAAGGAAAGCATCGAAGAGATTGCCCTGGTCAGTAACGAGAACAGCGCGGCGGCCGAAGAGGTCAGCGCCATGGTCGAAGAAATGAACGCGCAGGTTTACGAGATCAATAATGCGGTTACCCAGCTGGCCGGTGTGTCCACGGAGATTTACGATCTAACCCGGAGATTTAAAATTGGCGATCATCCCCCGGTTGATGGCGATGGACAACATCCGGTGACGCCCCAGCGGCTTGGTTCTGCCAGCGATTTTCCACTAAATTGAAGGGGAGGGAATGGTAACACGACGGGTTGCGGGTCACCAGGCAGACCACCGGAAGGGTGCTACGGCACCAGCTGAAAATACTGCGGCTTGAGCTTAACCACCTTATCCTTGAAGGCCACTTCCACGTTACCGGTTTCGGTAATGCGCTGGATGCGGCCTTCGCCATATACGTTGTGTCGCACTTTGTTGCCCACCAGGCTGCGCTTCACGTATTCCTGTTCGGGGACGATTCGCAACAGGAGCTGGACGGGGATGTCCAGTTTGGCCGGACGGGTATCGATTTTAATGGCCAGGGAACCGTCGGACTTGCGGAGGTGTCCCTCACGGAGGACTTTACGAATGGCATCGCGCAGGAGCTGGATGGGAACGCTCCAGACATTTTTTTGTGGACGTTTTACCCGGACTTTGAAATTCGTGCGGTTGTAAAATTCAAGGACGTTGTTTTCATCCCCCTCAATGGCCACGCGCCCCTCACGAATCAGCGTATCAAAGATTAAATTTTCGATTTCACTGATGAAGCGTTCTTCGAGTTCAAAATAGTTGCGGGAGAAATCGAAATCTTTTAAGTCCGATGCGTCGATCATTGGGTTTTACAACTCCACCGGAGTTTAGGACTCCAATCTATTTCGGATTTTCGGGAAAAGCAGGAATTGGCCGGTGAAATTTTTGGCAGAATCGGCGATGTTTCCTGTTTTCCCGTTATTTCCACAAAATGAAATATAACGGGTTCACCTATTAAAATCAATGCCTGGCGGGTGGGGAATTGAAAAGGCTGGCCGGGAAATGCGGACAATATGTCCACCCAATTTGTCGGGCAGAATTCGTGATACGGTCGGCGCAGGCTTTGTGCCCATTTGACCAGCTGGCAGTAGGCAATATGCAGTTGGCAACGGTAGGCGCAGGCTTTATGCCTGCGCGAAACATTTTTCTGGAATATTCCGATTGGAATGAATCTCAAATAATGCATTCAACCGCGAATCACGCCAAAACATATCCACAAAATCGCGAATAAACCGGGGAACACATTTTCATCCAGACACAATCCAATTCATTTTATTGGTTTTATTTGCGTTAATTCGTGTAATTCGCAGACGAATGCATAATCTGGGATAAATCCCGCGGCTACTATTTGGGTGGGTGGGGTGTAAAAAGTTGCCGCAGGAATCCATCCTGCGGCAACCCCATTTGAACGGGACGGTGATGTGGGCTTCACACCCGCACAAAAAATTCCATGATTATTTTTACTGTTACCGCTTAATGGGATACGGTTCCGGCTCCGGCAACCGGGGCGGTTCGGCTTTAATTTTCTGCAACAGAATCTCGATGGCCTTGTCCAGCTGTGGATCCTTCCCCTGTGCCTGATCGCTGGGCAGCGTATCCACATAAATATCCGGCTCCACACCGCGATTCTCAATGATCCACTTGCCTTCGTCGCTCAACAGGCCAAATTCCGGCCGGGTGATGTAGCCTCCGTCAATCAGGGGAGTGTATCCGCGGATGCCAATGACGCCGCCCCAGGTGCGGGTACCAATCAGTTCACCCAGACCGTATTTGCGAAAATAATACGGAAAGATATCCCCATCGGAAGCGGAGTACTCATTGATCAGACACACCAGATGGCCGTAATACGCTGCATCGGGATAGGTGTACAGCTCCTTCATGTTACGGGCTTTCCCCAGTCCCACCAGAATGCGCCGCAGCCGTTCCAGAATCATCTGACTGACAAATCCACCGCCATTGTAGCGCACGTCAATGATCAACCCTTTCTTCTTAATCTGAGCATAAAACGACTTAACGAATTCGTTCAGTCCACGGGCACCCATGTCCGGAATGTGGATGTAGCCAATCTCTCCGTTGGTTTTTTCTTCCACATAACGGCGGTTCTTTTCCACCCAGGTCAGGTAATTCAAATTGAATTCACTGGAAATGGGTTTAATGGTGTAGGTGCGGGCGCCCTGCAGGCCGGGCTGATCGTTCACGGTGATGGTTATTGCTTTATCGGCCAGATTCTGCAGCAGAGCGTATGGATTTTGATCGGTGGTCAACTCCTGGCCGTTGATGGCCAGCAGATAGTCCCCTTCTTTTACCTGGATACCAGGCTCTGTGAGTGGGGAGCGCCGGGAAGCAATCCAGTTTTCGCCGTAGAGAATTTCCCGAATCCGATAGCGCTTTGCCCGGTGGTCGGGTTCCAGTCGCGCTCCCAGAAGGGCAGTTTTGACCGGTTTCACTTTGGGCATGTCGCCGCCACCCACGTAGGCATGGGAGGTGGACAGTTCCGCCACCATTTCACCCAGGATGTAGGTCAAATCAAATCGATGGGTCACGAATGGCAGCAGTTTTTCGTATTTTTGTCGCATGGCTTCCCAGTCCACCCCATGGAGGTTCTCCGCATAAAAGTAATCGCGTTCCAGTCGCCAGGCCTCGTGGAAAATCTGGGCCCATTCTTCTCTGGGATTCCAGTACATCTCCAGGCGGGAGACGTCAATTTTCCCATCACCCACTTTGGCGGATTTTTGAGATGTCTTGACAATCCCGAAGGTTTTCTTGCTGCGGTAAATTAAATACTCTCCATCCGGGGATAAGGCATAAGTTTGAATGCCCTCCATGAAGGTGCTTTCCTTCTTTTCGGAAAAATCGAACACTTTCAACTGCGTTTTGCCTTCTCCAATGGTGCCACTCAGTCCGCGCATGGGATGCGACAGGTAAAACACCTTCCCTTTAATGGCTCTTAAATTGCTGTAATTTCCTGCTTTAATGGGCAGGGCAATCACCCGCTGCTGGATGCCGTCAACGTCAATGCGAAGGGGAGTCCGGGATTTTTGTTTTTTCTCCGAATCTTCTTTCTGGTTGTTTTTCTGGTCTTCATCCGTCTTCGGCTCCACTTCATCGCTTTCCGGCGCAAACGGCGAGGGCAAATCCTTCTGCAGGGTCACCAGAAACACCCGATCCATGTGCCGGTAGACGTAACTCATCTCAAAATTCCCCAGCAGGGCATTGTAATCCCTTTGAGAAAGGAAATAGAGATACTTCCCTTCTGGATCGAACACCGGATTGTAGTCATTGGTCATCCCGGAAGTAACGGGGTAAATGCGCTGTTCATCCAGGGAATAGAGATAAATGGACGACATGTCATTGCTACCGGGCTTGGCGTACACCAGCCACCGACTGTCGGGTGACCAATCGTAATCGCGAATTTCCCAGCGGGTTGCGCTGTCCACAAAAGTGACCTTCCGGCTGAGGACATCCACGATGTACAGCTTCAGGTTTTTGTCTGCGTAGGCCAGCTTACGGCTGTCGGGCGACCAGACCGGTTTGAACCGATATCCCTGGCTATTCCGGGTTAGCTGTTTGGGTTTGCCCCTGCCATGTTGCGGGATGATGTAGATTTCGTCTTCTCCGCTGGCATCGGAGATGTAGGCGATCCATTTTCCATCTGGTGACCAGCTGGCGGCCCGTTCCCGGATGCCCGAACTGTTAGTCAAATTTCGGGGATCGCCTTTCTTTTGCGGAACGGTGAAGATTTCTCCGCGCGCTACCATTAAAGCCCGTTTGCCCCCGGGGGCAATTGCCATCTCGGAAATGTTTTCGGACACGTTTTTGAATCGAGGGCGTGCCAGCAAATGATCACTCTTGATGTAAATCGGTACTGCCCGATATTCGTGCGTTCTCAGATCCAGCACAAAAAGCTGTCCGCCGTTTTCGTAAACAATTTTTCCGTCTCCCAGGGACGGCCAGTTCACATCGTATTCGTCATGGAAAGTCACCTGTTTAACTTCTCTGGTGGTGAGGTCGTAGTAAAAAATGTTGGCCGTGTGGCTGCGGTCGGAAACGAAGTAAATCCGATCGCCATACCACATGGGGATGTGATCCATCCCCTCGTATTGGGTGATTTTCTGGATGGTATGGTTTTCCAGATCATAGATCCAGATGTCCTGTTGTTGCCCGCCTTTGTAACGCTTCCAGGTACGAAAGTCCCGGAAAATGCGGTTCATGGCCAGTTTTTTACCATCGGGAGAAAAGCTGGCAAATCCCCCATAGGGGAAGGGCAGGGGTTCGGGAAAAACCCCATTCACATCGATGAGATAGAGACGTCCCAGCCAGCTGTTGAAGCTTTCCCGCATGGATCGGAACAGGATTTTTTTGCTGTCCGGTGTCCACCCAAACACCAGATGATCGAAGCCAAAGCGTTCGGGGATGTCGCGCTTGGGGTAATAGGTTAATCGACGCGGTTCCCCGCCATCGGCCGGGATGACGTACACATCCCGATCGCCATCATACTCCCCGCTGAAGGCGATCCATTTCCCATCCGGGCTGAAGCGGGCAAAGATTTCCAATCCTTCACTATTGGTTAGCTTGCGGGCTACGCTGTCGGGCAGGGTCACCTCCCACAAATCGCCGGCATAAGTAAACACAATGCGGTTGCCATGAATGGTGGGAAATCGGAATAGCCGATCCTGCGCCAGCAGGGAAAGCCACGCCAGCATAATCACTGCAATGATCCCGTATTTTGCCGTCTTCATAATTCAGACCTCCTGTTTTGGATGTCGTCCCGGAATGTTTTGTCTGCCAGTTGCCTGAATTTTAAGTCCTCACTCATCGATGGTAAACTTAAGCACGCCAGGGGAACGAAAAAATGCAAAAGTGAAAACAACACGACCGGAATTTTCCGGTTCCGTCGGTGGCGTTTATCCCAGGCAACCATTAACCCAGATTATGCTTTAGAACCGCGAATAACACGAAATATCACAAATCCATTGGATACTACCTGGATGAAAATTTGTTTTAGGCTTTATTTATCCCAGATTATGCAATAGCCTACGAATGACACGAATTAAAACGAATAAAAATAATGAAATACCCTTGATCCTATCTGGATGAAAATGTTTTCCCGGATATATTCGCTATTTTGTTGATTTTTTCGAATTCATTTGTGTGATTCGTGGTTTATCGCATCATTTGGGATTAACTTTAACCAGTCCGATACCGCACCCGGTGTACCGTACGGTACATCGGGGTGTACCCAATGGGATACTCCCCTTACGAGGAAAGGTTGGAGCGAGTTTCCCAAATCATTAAAATACAAAGGATTGCGGTTTTGGGATACATTCTGGCATACGGTTTGAATAAAAACAAATTGCAATGGAAAAAGGTGAAGAAATGAAACGATTTTGGGGCTTCATCGGAATCTGTGTGGTATTGGTGATGTGGGCAGGGGTTGGCCTTTTGGCCCAGCCGGCGCCGCGCCTGAAAACAGAGCTGGATCGACTGGAGAATCGTTTGCGGCAGGCAGAATCGCTGATGCGGGTGATTCGGAATCCCCAGATTCGCCAGAAGGTGCAGCAACAGTTAAAGCAGGCTTACAGCGAATATCAGAAGGCGCGTCAGTTTTTTCTGCAGAAGAAATTCCGCCAGGCAACCCTGCACATTCGGGCGGCTTATGCCATTCTGCGAAATCTGGAAAACATTTTTAAAGATCAACCTTATTTCAAATTCAAATTCAAGGAAGAGCTGGATCGCCGCATTCAGGAAGCCGAACGGCGACTTCAGGGAGTGGATGATCCTCAGGCATTGCGCATGCTCAATCGGGCCAAATTCTTCCGTCGCCGGGCCAACCTGGCATTGCGGCAGCAGCGCCCCATGCAGGCACTGGAATTTTTACGGCTGGCCATGTTTTTTGCCGACAACGCCATCCGACTGGTGGAAAAAGGCCCGGGGGGACGCGAGGGCGATTTCCCGAGCATGTTTGCCCGGGCGGAGGAATTGTTTCAGCAACTGCAACAACTGGCGTTACAGGAAGAACGGCCTCGCTGGCGATCCGCCCTGACCCGATTGGAACAACAATTACAGGAAGCCCGACAGCTGTTTGAAAATCGCAAGCCCCAATTGGCCATTGATAAATTGCGGGCGGCGCTGCATGCTATGTACCGCTGGATTGATCAGCTGGAGAATGAAAGTCAGCCACCCCGCTTGCAGGAAGAATATCAGCGATTCCTGATGGCCTTTCAGGAGCTGAGGCCACCGCAGGGAGCTGCACCCGATCGGGTCGCCCAAACGCTGTTCCGGCGACTGAATGCCCTCTCCCGGGAAATCCAGCAGCATTTGCAGAAACAGGAATTTCAACTGGCCCGGGAGAAGCTGCGGGTGGCCAATCGGTTGTTGTATCGGCTGGAGCAGCGCCGGCAAAACGGAATGGCCGATCGCGAGGACATCATTCGCCAGCAGATAGAAATGACTCGTTCTGCCATGGAGCAACTTCGACAGGATATTCCGGAAACAACGGAAACCCGTCCTCTGATTCAGCTGGTGGAGGAATATTACCAGAAGAGCCGCTGGCACCTGGAAAACGGGCATTTCATGCAGGCCAGCATCCATTTGAACATTGCCAATCAATTGATGACCAAGTTGTATCAATTGAATGTGGTTCGGGAGGGAGGGGATATTGATCGGTCTCGCGTGGAGGCGGAAATGAATCGCCTGGAGCGCTTGCTGGAACGAATCAATCAAGGGGAGATCCGCGATGCCCGACAGCAGGCCACCCGTCAAACGGCGGAACGGCTGTTGCAGGTGGCCCGTCAGGCATACGAGCGAGGACATCGCATGCAGGCATGGGAAATTACCCGCTTTGCACTGAAATTGTTGACCCGATAGTGCTTTGCCGGGGCGATGTGCCCCATGAAGAATCGATAAAGAAATCCAATTCCGGGCCCGGAAAGGATTCTGAATAAACAAAACCAAGGAGGTGAATTGTCATGAAACGCCATCTATTGATGTTTGGATTGTCCATTTTAATCGCTGGAATATTGTTTGTCGGTTGTGAAAAGAACGTGACCACCATTCTGGATGAGGAAGCGGAACTGGAGGAACTGGTGCTGGATGAGGAAAACGATTACTTGTTTGACTGGGGTATCGACGATGGGAGCGAAGACAATCTCTTTTCCCTGAATTTCCGCATGTCCTATCCCGATGGGTTCAACAAACCGCTAACGCCGATCGAAAATGTGGTGCGGTTTGGGCGCATCATTAAACAACGCTATCCGCGAACCATCATTTATCGGCGGACGGCACGGGACAGCGCCTTGTTGTTTCTGGAACGGGTTCTGGAAGGCCGATTCGTGATCATGTCCAGGATCGGTAGCGATAGCAGCAATGCGGACAGCATGGTTGTTTACCGAAAACCGCTGCGCCACATCGTGCGGCGTAAGGCGGTATTTGTCCCACGAACGGAAAATCCCCAGGGTCGCCGGGGGTGGAAACTGAAAGCCATTTCTTTAGGACAGGGCAACAGTCCCCGCTCGACCATTCGGATTCAAAAATTGGTGGTTATCAATACCGCTGGCGATTCCCTGGTGTTCACCGATCCCCTGAAAACCATGATGCAGATACCCGAGGACATTCCGCGCTTTTCCCGTGGGGAAGAGGTTACCGTACAGGTCTACCTGACCAACAATACGAGTCATCCCGTTTACCATCCGGATACTGGCGCCACGGAAACGGTGATCCTGCATTATAGCCGTAGCCGAAAGAAACGTGGGCGCAAGCTATTCACCTTTATGGGGACAAATGAGGACGGGGTGAATATTTACCAGGGTACCTGGAAGGTGCAGGAAGCGCCCCGGGTCTACCACGTCATCGTGGATGTAATCGACAATGGAACCATCTTTGACAGTGATCCGGAGATGTACCCCTATAATTCAGTAACCTGGAGCTGTCCGTACATTGTGGAGCGCTAATGCCTCATTTTGGCCTCCTGTGGAGCTGCCAGATTCGCATCTGGCAGCTCTTTTTATGGTGCCGGGAGTGAGGCTGGTGGGAAACCCCGAACGTCGGGTTCATCCTGAAGTGGCAATCTGTTCATCGAATAAGAGGATGGAAGCATCTTTTGTGAAGTGAATATGAAATGGAATGCCTGATGATCGTTAGATGGCGAACGAACACATTGTGCCTTGCCGGAATCATCTGGCTGGGATGCGCCTCCGGGTTATTGGCGCAGGCCGGGGTGGATTCGACCCGGATTTTCTGGCAGAACATGTATGAAGCCGTTGCGGCCCGGGTGGAATTTCAACTGTTGCAGCATCCCGATAGCCTGGCCAGTGCCCTGTTTCAGGATGCGCGCGAGTTTGCCCGCCAGGGCGACTGGATGGCGGCACTGGATATGCTGGAACTGGTGCAGGGAATGGTTCGTGAAACCGTCTCCCCGGATCAATCCAGTGACGATGCCACTTCCACGGCATCCACAGAAGACCGACCCACCTCGACCAATCCGCATGCGGCCTGGTCACCGCCGCTGGCATTCCAGTGGGAGATGGGGGTGGATTATTCCCGCCAGGAGTTTGAAATGACGTATTTAAATGTGGATAGCTTGATTGTGGATGAATTGCGCAATCCCTACCTGGCCTTGCAATATTCGCAAAGTCTGGGCAGCGAGCCGTATCGGTTGGATCTGTTTCATCGCATCCGCTGGGATCGTCAATTTTTCGTGTACAATTTTTTCAACCAGTTTCAGTGGCAGGCGGGTGAGTATTTGTCCCGCTTTCAGTTTGATGGAAGCATGTATCGGTCGGCCACCGATTCCCTGGGGCATTTTCTGGATGGGCAACTGGGTATGACCTGGGGGAAGTTGTACCGCTGGCCAACCCGGTGGTACGTTACCGGTCGGGTGCGCCTGAAACGGTATTTGCAAAAGGATTCTTTACGGGCCGATTTGAATTTTCTAACGGCCCGTCTGGTGGTGGAGCATGCGTTTTCTTTGTACGCTTCGGGCTTGCTGGAGTACAGTCCAGAAATGTATCAGGAAACGCGGGGGGTGGGACAGTTTTATGTGCAACACCGTTTGCGAACCCGGTACGATCTGCGCCGTTCTTACCGTCAGCAATTCAGCGTCTCGCTGGTCGCTACTGACCGTCAATTTCGCACGCAATTGAATCGGGAACAGTATCGGAATCGCTTTTGGGAAGTTGCCGGACGTTTGCTGGGGGATTGGCCGCTTGTCCAGAACTGGAACGGTGCCCTGGAGGTTGCGGTCACCCGTCGAACGCATCGCCAGGCCGATGAAATTAATCCCGATTTTGTCGATGCCGAGGGGAAATTCATTCTAAAATACTTTTTTCAGCTGACCCATTCCGTGGGATTGGGAACGGTGTGGGGCGGACGCTGGCACCGGGCGCCCGGCACCATCGCCGGTGTGGTTCGGCAGCAGGATTACACCCTGCGGGGTGGCGTCCTACAGGTCAATTATTTAAACGATCGGGATTGGTTCATAAGCCTGGAATATCAGCTTCTGTATGTTACCTATCCCCAGTCCCGCACCACCAGCTTGCCCACCTTTTATTCCAATCGGATTTCCCATTCGATGATGGCCGTGGGGTGGATTCCTCTGTCCCCGCGCTGGCAACTTCAGCTGTCGGTAAACTACGATCAGCAGCGACATCCCGATTACGAAAACAGCGACAGCCGCAATTCCGTGTTTAATGTGGGACTGGTGTACGCATTTTGATTCCGCAGCCTTCCCGATGATCCGCTGAAACTTCCGCGGTGTTTATTGAAACAGGCGCGATTGGATCAACTGATTGGCGATATGTTTAAAGGCAACGGCCGACGGGCTTTCGGGATTTCGGATGACCACCGGGGCGCCTGCATCACCAGCCTCGGTTACCGCCGCTTCGATGGGGATTTCTCCCAGGAAGGGTACCCCCAGTGCCTTCGCCGCCTGGGCTCCGCCCCCCTTGCCAAAAATGTAGTGCTTGCTACCGCATTGATCGCACACAAAATAACTCATATTTTCCACAATGCCGTACACCGGTGTCTGAACTTTCTCGAACATGCGGTATCCGCGTCGGGCATCCACCACCGCCACTTCCTGGGGGGTGGTGACCACAATGGCCCCATCCAGTGGCGTTTTCTGAACCAGGGTTAGCTGAATATCGCCCGTTCCCGGTGGCAAATCGATGACCAGGATGTCCAGCTGGCCCCAGTCCACATCCCGCAGAAACTGCTGGACGGCCTTGGTCACAATGGGCCCGCGCCAGATGAGCGGCGCTTCCCTGTCCACCAGAAAGCCCATGGACATCATCCGAATGCCGTATTTCTCGATGGGAAGCAGCTTTTCTTCCGGAGAGACCCTGGGCTTCTGGTCGATGCCCATCATAATATGGATGCTGGGGCCGTAGATATCGCTATCCATTAGACCCACCTGCAAACCGGTTTGTGCCAGCGCAATGGCCAGGTTGGTGCTGACCGTCGATTTGCCCACGCCGCCCTTTCCGGAGGCCACCGCCAGTACCCTGGCGACACCGGGAATGCGTGCCCGATCCGCCCAGGGATCCGGAGCCGCACCGGGTGCCTTCTGTCCACCCGTGGTTAAAATGGGGATGCTTTCGATCACCATGATCTTGTTGTCCGGCAGGGCTTCCCGCAATACCTGCTCCACCGCACTTTTGATTTGTCCTTTGATGCCCGGATCCTGGGTGGGAAATTTTAACGTCACCGTTACCCGGGTGTTCTGGATCGATATATCTTTAATAATCCCGTAGGACACAATGTCGTGCGCCTGTCCGGGATATTGGATTTGCCGCAACAATGCAATGATCTGTTCCTGGGTTACTTCCGCCATACTCCCGTCCTTTCTTTGTCCGTTTAATACTTGGTTTCTTCAGATCCAAAAAAGTTGCACATTTTTTCAATCAGGCTTTCTCCAGCAGGCGCATGTAGTAATCCCGAATGGATGCCTGAATCAGCGGTACCATTTGATGTTCAATCGATTTTTTGGCCAGTAAGATGGCGTTTTTAATGGCCTTGGCGTTGGAGCGGCCGTGGGCTTTGACCACCAGCTTCTCGAATCCCAGAATGGGTGCGCCGCCGTACTCGGTATAATCCACCCGCTGTTTTACTTTTTTGAGCAGGGGCGACAGCATGGCGATTCCCATTTTGGATAGCACGTTCTTCTGCCAGGCCCGTTTGCCCATTTCAAAGGCCAGTTCAGCCAGACCTTCCAGCGCCTTCAGCACAATGTTGCCCACAAATCCTTCGGTGACGATGACGTCCGCAATGCCCCGCATGATGTCTTTGCCTTCCACATTGCCAATGAAATGAATTTCGGGCAGTTCCCGCAAACGGGTGTTGGTTTCGATAAGCACTTCGTGTCCTTTGGTATCTTCTTCCCCGATGTTCAACAATCCCACACGAGGATTGGCGATCCCCAGTACTTCCCGGGCGTAGTGCATGCCCATGATGGCAAAGCTGATCAATTGATTGGGCGTACAGTGAAGCGTGGCACCCACGTCCAGCATGACCGTTTTTCCGGGGTCTTCCGGGGTGTTTTTCACCGCGGGAAATACGGCAGCCAGGGCGGCCCGTTCAATGCCGGGCATTCGAGGAATGAATTTCGAAGCAGCCAGAATGGTGGCACCGGTGTTGCCCGCGCTCACCAGCGCATCTCCTTTGCCCCGGGCAATCAGCTGAGCCGCGATGTTAATGGACGCCTCTTTTTTGTATTCTATGGCCTCCCTGGGCGGATCGTCCATGGTGATAAATTCTGTGGTATGGTAAATGTCATAGCGTTCCGATGAGAGGTTCGCTTCCGACAGCAGCGGAAGGATTTTCCCTTCGTCTCCGACCAGCAGGCAGAAAATTTCCTGATCTTCCTGACAGGCCCGAATCACCCCCTGAACGATTTCTTCCGGGGCATAATCGCCCCCCATGGCATCGATAATAATTGTGTACACCAGAAGAATCCTTTCTATTTTTGATTCATCAAATATACAACCCCGGGGCAGTAAATTCAAGGGAGCCGCGTCTTGCAGGGAGTTATCAATCGTTTGAAAAAAATCAAAACTTTGCGACTAAATAAACAAATTCTGGCATGAACGGGTATTTATGCATTAATTTGAAAGGCCCGGAATCCGGGATGTGCGTGGCGGGGGCATCCGGGAAACCTTTACCCGGCAGGGGCATGCAACCCCGCTGAAAAAAATTGCGTCGCCGAAAGGGGCAATTTTTATTCTTTTGCAATATATTGGGTAAAATATTAAATTTTGATTCTGTTAAAAAAGAGGGTAAGTGAAAATAGCATTTGAACATTCACTGGGTTGAGGAAATGGGAGCGAAAATTCGATATACACAACAAGCAGGGCTTCAGCGGAAACGAGTCCGGCCATACTCCCCTCTTTTATCCGCAATGCTTAGCACTAATTGGCGTCTCACAATCAATTCAGAGGAGGAACCATTGTTATGAGCGGTAAAAAATACGTTTTCTTTTTTGGTGCCGGCAAAGCCGAAGGGCGCGCCGACATGAAAAACCTTCTGGGTGGTAAAGGGGCAAATCTGGCGGAAATGACCCATCTGGGCATTCCGGTGCCCGCTGGATTTACCATTTCCACCGAAGTGTGTACCTACTATTACCAGAATCATTACACCTATCCCGAAGGTCTGGAAGAGCAGGTGATCCAGGCCCTGCGAAAGGTCGAAGAGGTAATGGGATCGAAATTTGGAGATCCCGAAAATCCCCTGCTGGTTTCCGTGCGTTCCGGGGCGCGGGTGTCCATGCCCGGAATGATGGACACGGTGCTGAATCTGGGGTTGAACGATGTGACTGTTCAGGGATTGATTAAAAAGACCAACAATCCGCGGTTTGGATACGATAGTTACCGGCGATTTGTGCAGATGTACGGGGATGTGGTGCTGGGTTTAAAACCGGAAACCGAGGATGATATTGATCCTTTCGAAGAAATTCTGGAGGCAAAAAAGAAGTCCCGTGGCGTGGAGTTCGATACCGAATTGACTGCGGAAGATTTGCAGGAGCTGGTGCAGGAGTTCAAGCAGGCGATCCAGGAACGTACCGGCAAGCCGTTTCCGGAAGATCCCATGGAGCAACTGTGGGGCGCCATAGGCGCGGTGTTTCGTTCCTGGGACAACGAACGGGCCAAGGTTTACCGAAAATTGAACAACATCCCGGATGACTGGGGAACCGCGGTGAACGTGCAGAGCATGGTGTTCGGCAACATGGGCGAAGATTCCGGCACGGGCGTGGCCTTTAGCCGGGATCCCGCGACCGGGGAAAAACACCTGTACGGGGAATTCCTGATGAATGCCCAGGGCGAAGACGTGGTGGCGGGTATCCGAACCCCGTTGAAAATCGATAAATTGGCCGAGATTATGCCGGACGTGTATCGGGAGCTGGAGCAGATTGCGGATAAACTGGAACGCCATTACCGCGATATGCAGGACATGGAGTTCACCATTCAGCAGGGTAAACTATGGATGTTGCAAACCCGCGTGGGCAAGCGCACCGGATTTGCCGCATTCCGGATTGCGGTGGACATGGTGGAAGAGGGGTTGATATCCAAGGAAGAAGCCCTGCTGCGGGTGGAGCCCGATCAATTGAATCAGCTTCTGCGCCCGGTATTTGATGTGGAGGAAAAGCGCAAGGCCATCGAGGCCGGCCGACTACTGGCCCGCGGATTGAATGCGGGGCCGGGTGCGGCTTCCGGTAAAGTGGTGTTCAACGCGTCCGATGCCGTGGAATGGACGCGACGCGGGGACAGGGTGATCCTGGTTCGGATTGAAACCTCGCCGGAAGATATTAAAGGGATGAACGCAGCGGTGGGGATCCTGACCGCCCGTGGTGGCATGACCTCCCATGCCGCCCTGGTTGCCCGGCAAATGGGGAAGGTGTGTGTGGCCGGCGCTGGCGATCTGTACATCGATTATAAAAAGCGCCAGTTTACCGTGGGAAGCAAGGTGGTCCGGGAAGGCGATTGGATCTCCATCGATGGCACCACCGGCGAGGTGATTGAGGGGCAAATTCAAACCCGACCCAGCGAGGTGATTCAGGTATTGCTGGACAAAACCCTGCGTCCGGAAGACTCGAAAACCTATCATACCTATGAAAAGATCATGGAATGGGCCGATGAGTTTCGTCGGCTGCGGGTACGCACCAATGCCGATCAGCCCGATCAGGCGGCCACGGCCATTGCTTTTGGGGCCGAAGGCATCGGGTTGTGCCGTACCGAGCACATGTTCTTTGGTGGCAATCGCATCGATGCGGTGCGGGAAATGATCGTGGCCGAAGATGCCGAAGGTCGACGCAAGGCCCTGCAAAAATTGCTGCCCATGCAGCGGGAAGATTTCATCGGCATCTTTAAGGTAATGGAAGATCGGCCGGTTACCATCCGCACGCTGGATCCGCCGTTACACGAATTCCTGCCCCATACCGATGCCGAGTTAAAGGAACTGGCCGAGAAATTGAACGTGCCGTTCGATAAGCTGAAGGCGCGGGTGGAATCCCTGCAGGAATTCAACCCCATGCTGGGGCATCGGGGGTGCCGCCTGGGAATCACCTATCCCGAAATTACCGAGATGCAGGCGCAGGCCATTCTGGAAGCCGCCTGCGAGGTGAAGAAAATGGGCATTAACGTACAGCCCGAAATTATGATTCCGCTGGTGGCCCACGTCAACGAATTGCGGGAGCAGGAGAAGGTCGTCCGGGAAGTAGCCAGGAAAGTCTTCGAAAAATATGGCTTTGAGGTGGATTTCAAAGTGGGCACCATGATCGAAGTGCCACGAGCAGCCGTGCGTGCCGATCAGATTGCCCGTGCCGCCGAGTTCTTCAGCTTTGGCACCAACGACCTGACCCAGACCACCTTTGGCATGTCCCGGGATGATTCCGGTAAATTCATCCCGTATTATCTGGAACACGACATTCTGCCCACCGATCCCTTCCAGTCCATTGACGAAGAAGGGGTGGGGGTGCTGATGGAGTGGGGTGTCCAGCGTGGCCGGGAAACCCGACCGGATCTGAAGGTCGGTATTTGCGGTGAGCACGGTGGCGATCCGCCCTCGGTGGAATTCTGCCATCGCATCCATCTGGATTACGTCAGTTGCTCGCCTTACCGGGTGCCCATTGCCCGGCTGGCTGCGGCTCAGGCCGCTTTAAAAGAAAAATCTTAAATGAAAATCAGCGGTTGACTGGAACTTTTTCCGGTCAACCGAATGTTCTATTTTCGGTTTTGATGTTAAACGTTTTGGATTAGGGGATTAAACCAGTAGCAAGGGAGAAGAAAATGGCAAAGAAGAAAGAACGACAGTTCGTGATTAAGCAGATCGTGCAGGAGGAGCATATTTCCAATCAGGCGGAGTTGTTGCAAAAACTCAGAGAACGGGGTTACCAGACCACCCAGGCAACCTTGTCCCGGGATCTTCATGAAATGGGGATTATTCGTACCCCCACCCAGGACGGTTACCGCTACGTGATTTCTGAGGAGGAAGGTAGCCAGTCCTTTGTAAAAGTCATTGGCATGGAGATTCTGGGAATCTATCATAACGAAAATCTAATCGTCATCAAAACCCTGACCGGACGCGCTAAAGGTGTGGCCATTTTCATCGATCAGTTGAAGAATAAGCATATCCTGGGAACGGTTGCTGGCGAAAATGCCATTATTGTGGTGCCGGATACGGTGGAGAATATTCCCAAGATCAAAGAAGAACTGGAGAAGATTGCTTATCAATGAGCGATTTAAAGAAACAGCTGGAGAAGGCGTTTTATCCTTACGTGTTGAAAGCAACCCGGTATCTCGGGAATGAATACAATGTTGTGATCAAGAACCCCCAGGACGTGGAATTGCGGGTGGCCCTGTGTTTTCCGGAGCTGTACGAGCTGGGCATGTCCCATGTGGGGTTCGAGATTTTGTACCACATATTGAATCGGGAGCCCAACATCTGGGCAGAGCGGGTGTATGCGCCCTGGGTGGATGCCGAAGCGATATTGCGGGAGAAGCAAATTCCCTTATTTTCGCTGGAATCCAAGACCCCGTTATCGGAATTTCATGTACTGGGGTTTACGCTTCAGTACGAGTTAACCTTCACCAACATTTTAAACATGCTGGATCTGGCCGGCATACCGGTTCGGTCCAGGGATCGTTCCTTTATCTGGCCGCTGGTCATTGCGGGTGGGCCATTGAGCGGCAATCCGGAGCCAGTGGCCGAATTTTTTGATGCGGTGCTGGTGGGTGATGGAGAGGAGGCGGTGCTGGAAATGAGCCGCCTGTTCATCCAGGCCCGAAAAGAGGGTTGGGACAAGCAGACCATTTTAAAGCGGCTGGCAGGCATCCAGGGCATGTACGTCCCGGCATTTTATCAGCCCATTTACAACGCATTTGGGGAATACCAGGGGATAAAGAAAGTGGAGCCAGAGGCGCCGGATCGGATTGTGAAGCGTGTTTTACCCGAATTGAAGTCGGAGAATTATCCGGTAAAGCCGCTGGTTCCCATTACCGAAATCACCCACGATCGGATTTCGGTAGAAATTATGCGCGGGTGCACCGAGGGGTGCCGGTTTTGCAGTGCGGGCATGATTTACCGGCCGGTGCGTCAGCGGCCGGTGTCCGATATTGTGGAGCAAACCCGTCGGGCACTGGAAAGCTCCGGTTACGATGAAGTGGGACTCCTGTCCCTCAACACATCCGATTATGATCAATTGCACTGGTTAATGGCCAAAGAAAAGGCGCTGGTGGCAAATCAAAATGTCAGGTTTTCCTTTCCATCGTTGCGGCTGGATGCGGTAACGGTGGATATGGTGGATTTTGCAGCAATGGTAAAAAAGAGCGGTTTTACCTTTGCGCCAGAGGCAGGTAGCCAGCGTCTACGCAATGTGATCAGCAAAAATATTCGGGAAGAAGATATCTTTCGCACCTTGAACATGGTGCTGGAGAATGGCTGGCAATTGGTCAAGTTTTATTTTATGATTGGTTTACCCACCGAGACTATTGAAGATGTTAACGCTATCGCCGATCTCATGAATCGGATCCTTCAATTTGCCAGAGGCTACGGAAAAGTGAAATTTCACGTTGGGGTTTCCCCATTTTCGCCCAAACCGCATACTCCATTTCAATGGGAAAAGCAGGAACATCCCCAGGTATTGGAGAAAAAACTTCAATTATTGCGCGATCAGCTTACCAGTGATCGCATTCGTTTAACCTGGCGCGATCCCCTGGTGGTCAGTCTGGAAACGGCCCTGGCACGGGGTGATCGCCGTCTGGCCGACGTGATTGAGACGGCCTGGCGCGCCGGGGCCCGCTTCGACGGCTGGAAGGAACAATTCCGCTGGGAGCTGTGGGAAGAAGCCTTCCAGCAGCACGGCATCGACTGGCAAAAGCGGCTGGATCCCATCTCCGTAACCGTTCCCCTGCCCTGGGATCACATCGACATCGGGGTCTTGAAATCTTATTTGAAAAAGGAACGGTTGCGGGCCTATGCCGGCGAAGCCAGCCCGGACTGCAAGGATCACATCTGCCTGGGCTGTGGGTTGCAACGGAAGGTGTTTGAAAAGTACGTTTCCTGCTACAAGCAACAGGTACAGGGCCGTCCCCAGCAGGCGTCCGTGTCCCTGTCGGCAGCGGCCAGTTCGGTGGATGCGGTCGCAGAGGAAGCTCCCATTCGTTATGGACGTCGCAGCCGGAAACGCACCGTTCCCCAGCCGCTGGTCAAAAAGAAAATTCGAGTGCGTTATTCCAAAACCGGACCGGCCCGCTACATTTCCCATCTGGACATTGTTCGCATCTTTGATCGGGCCACCCGTCGGGCCAATATCCCCATGGTCTATACGCAGGGATTCAATCCCCATCCCAAATTGTCCTTTGGTCCGCCTCTGGCAACCGGCATTGCCTCCGTTGCGGAATATCTGGACATGGAGGTCATGATCGGGCGAGAGGCCGACATTCAATATAAGTTGAATCTGTTTCTTCCCGAAGGCATGAAAATCCTGCAATTTAAAGCCATCTACACCAAAGTACCTGCCCTGGCTGCAATCATTAACCGCTCAACGTACGAAGTGTTCCTGGAAGGGGTAACCATTCCGCAGGACTGGATTGACGACTGGCTGGCTCAACCGGAAGTGGTGGTGCAACGCCAGGTTAAGGAAGAGATTCGCAGCGTCGATATCCGGCCTTTTGTCACGCGGATGGAACTTTCCGGGGACACACTGCAATTAAGCATTGACGTGAAAGACGGACGCACAGCGAAAGTGACCGAGGTTCTGGAGTCGCTGCTGGCACCACATGGAATGGATTATCGGCAGTTTGTGATTCAGCGGACGGGGCAGTACATCGTGGATGGCGAGACCCTCTTAACGCCTTTCGATGTGATTTAATTGCCCCATCCCTGAAAACCCTGCCAATCCGTGGTGACCTCTGGCGGTGCAACCGGAACCGCGAACGGTGAGGTGTGAAGTAGGATTAACGACGGAGAGGATGGTTTTTATGAAAAAGGAAATTATTATCAATTCAACCAATGAAGATACACGCATTGCGTTGCTGGAAGATGGTAAACTGGTTGAACTTTTTGTGGAACGCCCGGATAATGAACGCATGGTGGGCGACATTTACAAAGGCAAGGTACGCAAAGTGGTGAAAGGAATGCAGGCGGCGTTTATTGACATTGGATTTGAACAGGATGCCTTCCTGCACTTTTCGGACATGGGATCCAATGTGAATCAGCTGTTTGCCGATATTGACGAGGAGTTGCTGGAGACCAATGGCGGAGACGATGTGGATCCGGCGGATCTCCTGCGCAATGGGCAGGAAATTGTGGTGCAGATTATCAAGGAGCCAATTAGTAATAAGGGGCCGCGGGTAACCACGGAGCTGACCCTGCCCGGCCGTTTTGTGGTGCTGGTGCCCAATCAGCATCGGATTGGGGTGTCCCGCAAAATTTCCAGTGCGCGGGAACGCCGGCGGTTGCGGCAGATGGCCCGGAAAATCCTGCCCAAAAACTTCGGCTTAATCATCCGCACGGTCGCCGAAGGGAAAAGCGATGAGGTGCTGAAGCAGGATCTGCAAAAACTGCTGAAGACCTGGAACAAAATTCAAAACAAAATCAAAAATTCCCGTGCCCCCATGCTGTTGTTTAAAGACCTGGGCATGGCTTCCAGCGTCATTCGGGATCTGTTTACCAAGGATGTGCATCGGGTGGTGGTGGATAGCCGGAAAATGTATCGCGATATTGTGAAGTATTTACGGGAAGTGGGTTCCGAGCTGCACGAGCGGGTGGAATACTTCAAGTCCAAAGAACCCATCTTCGATGTGTTTCACATTGAGGAAGAAATTCAGAAGAGCCTGCAAAAGAAGGTCTGGATGAAGAATGGTGGCTACATCATCATCGAACACACCGAGGCTTTGACGGTGGTGGATGTCAACAGCGGGCGATACTTTGGCAAAAAGGATCACGAGCGCAACTCGTTGAAGATCAATCTGGAAGCGGCCCGCGAGATTGCCCGACAGCTGCGTTTGCGGGATGTGGGCGGCCTGATTGTGATTGATTTCATCGATATGCTGGAAGAGAACAACAAGCAAAAGGTGCTGAATGAGTTGCGCAAGGAATTTGCCCGCGACCGGGCGGTGACCAAAATTGAGGGGATGAGTCGGTTTGGACTGGTGGAAATGACCCGCCAGCGGATCCGCCCCAGCCTGATTTACAACATAAACGAGCCGTGTCCCCTGTGCGAGGGTTCCGGATTGGTACCTACCAAGGGGACCATTCTGGCCAATATAGAGCGGGCCTTGCGGCGCTACGTGGCCACTGACCTGGATCGCCGAATCATTCTTCGGGCGCACCCGAACGTCGTCGAATATCTGAACAACAAGCGATTGAGCCGGCGGTTGCGCCTGATGTGGAAGTACTGGATTAAGATTGACACCGAGGAGGATCCCACCCTGAAGCCGTTCGAGTTCCGGATCTTAATTAAAAAGACCCGGGAAGATGTGACCGAGCGCTTTGTGTATTGACGGGGAATCCGTTGAGGTGAACCTGCAAGTCTCATCGGTTCGTTTGCTGATGGCCGCAAAGAGGGGTCTTTGCGGCCATCTTGTTTGTACATCCGGCAGGGCGCAATCTTTAGGTTATCCATTGATGTCCCGGATCCCCTGTTCTCCCCCTCCCCTTAATCCCAAATCATGCATAAAACCGCGAATTACGTGAATGAACCCAAACCATATCCACAGAATCGCAAATATACCCCGAAAGAAATTTTCATTTAGATCTGATCTAATGGATTTGATTATCCCAAATTATGCGATAGCCTACGAATTACACGAATTAACACCAATAAAAATAATAAAATACACTTGATTCTATCTGGATGAAAATGTTCTCTTGGATATATTCGCTATTTTGTTGATTTTATTCGAATTCATTCGCGTGATTCGTGGTTTAACGCTTTATTTGAGATTATTTTTATTTGTGTTAATTCGTGCAATTCGTGGTCTATTGCATAATCTGGGTTTAAACCGGGCTTATGAGATTCTAAAAAATGAGACTGTTTGAAATTGTTGCGTTTGGTGAGGGATAAACGGCCTGTCGCGGGTGAAAGCGGTGGTGTGGCAATGGCCATATCGTTAAAAAAAATGAGTTGTCCATCGATTCTTTATTGAAAACAAAGAAAATATTCATTAAAATGAAATCGCATTTCTTGAACGGATCCTTACAGGTGGAATTGCCCCCAGGAAAGACCAAACCGGATGCAGAAGAATTCGGGTGGGCAAACGATAGATAGGAATGAAAATACGAATTTTCATTCATCGTCTTACTTCTTATTTCTTCGAATCTTTCAAATTTATCAGGGAATTTTAGATATGCTTTTAAACCGCATTTCCGGGTGAGTTTTAAAATTCGAAGAAATGAAATTAAAAATTTACGGAGAAAATCCAATGTATCGGGTGATTGCGTTTATGCTTTTTTTATGCATGTATAATGCATATTCTCAACGATTGGACACCCTGAAATATTATTACGAATATGTACCCGATTCTGGAAATTTTTGTGCTTATGTTTTTCAATCGGAAGAGAGGAGCCCCATTGCGGTGTTGTTTAAGGCGGACAGCAACGCCAGGGACTCCGGATACGTCGTTTATGATATATTGGCCTTCCGGGTTCAATATGGCAAGCCGTATGATAGTGTATCGTATTCAATTCATTTGGGTGGGAGATTTCCTTCGTCGGAGAACCAGGTCTATAAGTATTGGTTTTCTGTTCAGGATGGTGAATACAACCCAACATTTGCTGACAATGGAATAAAAATTTTTAAGGAGGTGGATCTAACCAGTGTGGGATTAAGGAATATTTCTATTGAGGATACCTTCTGGATTTTGCTCGAGCAAAACGTTTTCGATGTGTTTAGTACAATATCAATCGATACTCCTGCTCAAAAATATGGGAATAGCTATTTCTATTCTAAAGAGGAACAAAAGTGGCATCACGCCTGCGATTTTATGATGGAAGCGATTGTGCTGTATAAAAAGCCAACATTCATTCCCCCCGCGGACGAGGCATATTTAGACGATTTCATCCTGCATCAAAACCTTCCCAATCCATTTAATCCGGGTGTTACGCAAATCCCTTATACGATAAAAGAAAAAGCGTTTGTGGAAATCATCGTCTACGATGGCCTGGGTCGGCAAATCGCAACGCTGGTTTCTAAAGTCCATTATCCGGGGAACTATTTGGTGGATTTTGAGGCCTGGGATTTGTCCAGTGGGATTTACCTGTATGTAATGAAAATTAATGGCGTTTTTGTGTCGGCAAAAAGGATGATTTTGATGCGGTAGATCCGGTTGATAAAGGAAATGAAAAGATATATTGTTTTCTCTCTATTTTGGGTATTCGGTATTTCTTTATCCACTTATTCCCAGCAATATGGGGGCTGGATTGCTGCGGATTCGATGCGTATCCCCAGGCAGGGACACGCCTCTGTGGTATTGCCAGGTGGGGATGTATTGGTCACCGGTGGATGGAGCATATACAGGGAATCTCCTACTGATAGTTGTGAGATCTATGATGTATCCACTGGCAAATGGCGCTATACATCGAATATGAACAGTGGACGGGCCAATCATAAGCTGGTGCTATTGCACACAGGAGAAGTATTGGCCATTGGGGGTTATAAGAACCGCAGTTGCGAGATTTTTGATCCCGAAACGGAGCAATGGCGGTGGACGGATTCATTGAACACGGAAAGGAATTCTTTTTTTACCGCGACGCTTTTATCGGATGGGAGGGTGCTGGTGACGGGCGGATTTGTGGGTTTATCTTATCCCTATGAGAAAAGCGCGGAGATTTATGATCCCTGGTTGGAACGGTGGCAATTCGTTGATTCGATGCGTTATGGGCGGAAAGGGCATACGGCGACCCTGTTGATGGATGGCCGGGTTTTGGTTGTGGGCGGTTCCAGTGTCAAGAGGTGCGAGCTGTTCGATCCGAATACCGGGCAATGGCAGCTTGCCGCCGAACTGGATTCCTCCAGGGAGCGGCATTCGGATATATTGCTTCCAGATGGAAGGGTTTTGGTCATGGGAGGAAGGGATAGGGAGCGTCGCAAATGGTTATCTTCCTGTGAGCTTTACGATCCTGAAAATAATAGCTGGCAAAGGGTTGGGGATATGTTTGAAGGAAGAATAAGTCATTACTCCTTATTGTTGCCCAATGGAAGAATTCTGGTTGCGGGTGGGTCGGTGAATATTACCTGGGAGTTGTATGATCCGGAGAACTTCCAGCCGGTTTATTTGGGATCTTATCCCGTTGTCAAAGAGATCCCAACCATGAATCTGCTTCCGGATGGACGCATTTTGAGTATTGGTGGCCGTTCCTGGACGGATACCACAGGTATTCCACTTGTTTTCCCCACAGAAATGTGTGAGATTTACGATCCGGATTTAACCGGTATTATTCACGATTCCCCAAATCTTTCAGCCAGATTTCAGTTGTTCCAAAACTACCCGAACCCTTTTAATGGCGAAACGATCATCCGTTATTATGTGCCGCTGAGCTCTCATGTGAGTCTGAAGATATATGATCTTCTGGGTCGGGAGGTGGACGTTTTGGTGGATGAGCGGCATTTGCCGGGCTTTTATCAGGTAAGGGTGTCCTCTTTTCTATTACCATCGGGAACCTATTTTTATGTGCTCAGAGTAAATGACCAAACCACCATCCGGAAAATGGTGGTTTTAAAATAGTATCCAGTAACTCCAGGCCATCGACTTCAGTTCGTTTTAACCCAAATGATGATTAAACCGCGAATCACGCGAATGAATTCGAAAAAAATCAACAAAATAGCGAATATATCCGGGCAAACATTTTCATCCAGATAGAATCAAGTGCATTTTATTATTTTTATTGGTGTTAATTCGTGTAATTCGTGGTTCTAATGCTTAATCTGGGATGAAATCACCCGTCGAGATTTGACTGGTACCGTCAACTGCTGAAAACCAGGAAAAAATTAATTGCCCGCCATTTTTTTGTGGAAATGTCCGACGCCAGGCCTTATTATTCTTAAAACAGAAAGATTGCGGTGAGCCATGGGGAAATGGAACAGGCACGTACGTGTCCTAATCGTGGCCATTCTGCTGGGGTT
Source organism: Calditrichota bacterium (assembly GCA_013150955.1). Lineage (GTDB taxonomy): Bacteria > Calditrichota > Calditrichia > RBG-13-44-9 > J042 > JAADJD01. Next base: position 154,465 of record JAADJD010000038.1, on the reverse strand, counting down.
GACCGGAATCTCTAAGGCTCAGCCTTCCATGTGGGACACGTTAAACATCCAATACCAGATTATTTACCAGGATTACGGCCCGTTTTTTAACACCATCAAAATCATGGTTCCCCCGTTTTTAACCACCGCGGAATTAATGGAACAAATTCGACTGATGCTCTTTTTCCCGGGTACCGATCCCCCCAAACGCAAAACCTATGTCTATGTGTTTAAGGAAACGGATCCCATTGGCACCGAATCCAAGACCGGATGCGTGTATAAACCGGGTAAAGGCATTTTGTGGGATTTACGAGACTGGAAGCCGGATTCGTCCTGGTTGACGGCACCCAGCGACTGGGAAATTTGTGTGTACAATTGCTATCTGGATACCCTGTTTAAGTACGGCATTCCCCCACTGGATTCGACCACCGAGCTGGAACAAAAAGTGGCCCGGCAATTTGGCATTTCCGTCTCCCGCCTGGACTCCATCTATTACAAGGTAAAATTCTGGAAGGATGTGCAGCGCACGCGTCGGCGATTCAGCGATATTTACGAGCCCTGATGGATTGCTTTTTCTCCGGAAAAACGGCGGATTCTTCTGAAAGGAAAGGGAAAGGTACCGCAGGCTTGTAATCTGCGGCATTCCCCATGGAAAATATTGACCGCATCGTTCGCAATCCTTTCCGGGTTCCACAAGTTCCGCTTTTTCCTCATTTTCAGAAAAAATTTTCCGATTTTTAATTGGTAGATTTTCTTCGTAAAATTGATTTTTAAATTTTGATGGTTTGCAAAAAAATGATGTTCATTCGGGCATAATTTTGGCTCCCTTTGAAATTGTGAAATTCAAATTAAACAAAATTGGAATATTTTGATGAGCAATTCGGCAATTTCTTCCTATTTTGATCCCCTGTTTCAGCAATCGGCAGCGCATCGGGTACGGGCGCAACATCAGGCGCTGGATCTGTTGTTCGAAAAGTTCCCGGAATTAAAGGATGGGCAGGGCCTGGAACGCGATCCCGTTTATACGGAGTTGCGGGGCCTGTTGAGCGATGCCAGTGTTCTGTTCTCCCTGTCTGACGTACAACAGCGCATTTACCATAATGATTCGGGAACGGCTTTCATTCCCGAATTTTTTAAGAAAGTGTTGCTGACCATTCGTGCCCGCTTTGTGGTGCGTCCTGGCACGCTGGAGGATTTGCGCCAGTTCGTTCGGTATGCCGGGCAACATCGCCTGCATTATACCATTCGGGGGGCGGGTACCTGGCCGTTTGGCGGCGCGGTTCCTATGAACCACGAGGTGATTCTGGATCTGTCCCATCTGGATTTTTATCATCTGCATGCGGCGGAGAATCTGTTGACGGTTGGGCCGGGCGTTATTTTTGCGGACATGCGCAAATACCTGCGGCAAAAGGGATTTACCTTACGGCAGGATATTACCAATCCCCATTCGGGAACCATTTGCGGCTGGGTGGCGACCGGTGGATTGGGACTGGGTGCCTATAAATACGGTCACGTGCGGCAATCGGTGGAGGCCATTCTGCTGTTAAATCCGCAGGGGGAATGGATCAGCGTACATCCCGGGCACGAAGCCTTTGATCAACTGTTTTCCAGCGAGGGCCAGCTGGGTATTATTGCGGGAATAACCCTCCGGGTACAGCCGCTGACGTACGTCTCCAAGCCGTTTGCCTTTTCCTTCCCCAATGCCCAGTCCGTTCAGCGGTTTGTGGAGCTGATCCAGGCCTGGGGATTGCGCCCCACGTCCATCCTGTATTTCGATCGCAATTACCTGATCACCACCTATGAAATTGAGAAGGAGAAATTGCAGCAGGAGCTGAATCGGGCGCTGGAGAAGGAGGACGATCTGCTCATTCGCCGTGCCCGTGCGGAGCAGGAAGTGGTGGAGCAGCTGAAGGATCTAAACCACACCGTGGTGCTGGAATTCGATACCCGGGAGGACTATCAGGCGGCGCTGAAATATCCATTGTTCAGTGCTTCGCGGGAGAGGCGGCGCTATCAGGGGCTGGTGTACGATCGCCTGCCTGCATCGGTGGCTCATAAGCTGTGGGATCACCGCTACCAGCCGGTGCAGATGAAGCAAAAAGGCCCTTCCATGCTGGTCAGCGAAACGATTGTCCCCCTGGCCCGCTTCCCGGAATACATGGCCTTCATTCAGTCGGCCATTTCTGACTGGACACAAAATCCCGTGAAAACCGAAGGCCATGTCCTGAACGGTGGAGAAATTTTGTTGCAGACCATTTTGCTGGCCAATACCGATACCCTGCGTCACAAAACCTATCTGGGACTGGTACCCTTTATGACGCAGGCGGCCATTCATTTTGGGGGCCGACCCTATGGGGTGGGCATCTGGAATTTGCCGTTCATGAAGCGCATGGAGGGCCCAGGACAGGCCGGTCGTGTACAACAATTATGGGCGTTGAAAAAAGAACAGGATCCCCATCGGCTGATAAATCAGGTAAAATTCGTCAATCCGGTGGGTCGCAAGCTCAGTTTGCGAATATTTCAAAAGCTCACCCCAATTTTCATGGAATACGGCGTGCGCCTGCTTCAGCGGGGCCAGGAGAATGGGCGCCGCATGTCTCTGTATTCCATCCCCCGATTGTTCTGGAAATTGAATAAACTGATTTTTCCACGGGTCATTCCACCCCGGCTGGAGACCCAGCGCGATCCCATTTTGCAAATGGCGGTGAATTGTGCCGAGTGCGACAGCTGTGAGCGGGTGTGTCCCACCAGCGACGTTTTCGGACTGCTGGGAGTGGCCACCCCCATCACCCGGCGAAAGACGGCCGTTCGCCTGGCTCGCGGGGAAACGATCAGTCAGCAGGAAGCGCTGGGATTCCTGGTCTGCACCCGTTGTGACAACTGCACCCGCGTGTGTCCCACCGATATTCCCCTGACGCGTATGTTCGATCTGGTGGAAGCCGATACCCGCTTCCAGCTGGCTCTGGGGATTTCCCAGGAGGAAAAGTCCGATTTCATCGAGCGCTTCTGGGACATCATGAAGCAGAGTCCCCTGTACCGGGAACACACCCTGGCGGAACAGAAGGAAGAACGCTCCCATCTGGAGCACGGATTGAAAATTATTTATCCGCGGGGATTTCCCTACGGAAAACTGTTCATCGATCCCGAAACCTGCATCCGTTGTGGCATGTGTGCCCACGAAAATGCCTGCACCTATGGTGCGCGCATCGGGAAACCGCGGGAAATTCCGGTTCTGCTGGATGAGAACTGTGCCCTGTGCAACGCCTGCATCAATTTCTGTCCCCAGAACAAGGCCATTCAGGCGGAACGGGAATACATTGATGAATTGATTGAACACGCGGTGGATCTGGAGGAAAAACGCTACTGGGAAAGCCGCAAGCAGTTTTTGCGGGATACCACCATCATCCAGCGGTCGCCGGAGCTGACCGAGATGGCCGATATTTATTTGACCGAGGACATTTTGATGGAAATCGACAAGGAGGCCTCCACCGGGCAGATACCGGTCTCCGGCATGGGGCAGGGCGATCGACATATGGGGATTGGCTTCGATGCGGAGCGTTTTAGCCATTTCCACATCGTGGGGCCGGCGCAGAATCGTTTGCATGAGGGCGATCCCGATGAAGAGCTTTCGGTCACGCTGGGACGCCGCTACCGGTATTGCCGGTTCGACGAAGCGGGTAACCTGCACAATCCGGAATTCCCCACCCTCAAATTAAAAAGCCCGATCCTTTACAACGCGGTGCCACTGGAAAGCAACGGGCGGGTGGAACTGGCCTTCATTAAAGTGGCCGAGCAGCAGGGCACCCTGGTGGTGATCAAATTCAATCGATTCCTGGAATATTATGATTTCTGGAAGGAAGAGGGCGGGTACACCCAGCTACCCCCGGTCATTGTTCCCCGTTTTGATCAGGAGCTGATCGATCATTTGCAGGTGCATCCCCATGTGACGCGAGAATTTTTGACGGATCTATGGGGCATGCCCATGTTCGAGGTGTTGTATCACCCCAAAATGGATCAAACCGTGGAGTTCATTCGCAATTCGGTGGCGGCGACCAATGGCAAATCGCCGCTGATTTGCGGTTACCTGGAGGTGTCCGAGTACGACATCATCGGGGGAATGGAGATTTTGCCCCACCTGCAGCAAAAGATCGAGGACTTTTTGAAACTGGGTGTGGACGTCATTCACATTCATGGATTGCGGAACAAAGATAATTATTTTGTGACCTCTCAGGCCGTGCGCGCCATTCACCATTACCTGCTGGCCAGTGGTCGGCGGCATCTGGTTTCGTTGATCGCTTCCGGTGGCATCCGGCTGGCTTCCGACAGTCAAAAGACCATTCAGCGGGGGGCAGCCGCGACTCTGATCGATTTTGCTGCCCTGCTGGCGCTGGATCCCTACGCCTACCGGGCCATTCTGGAGCGGAAAACCACCACCGAGAAGCTGATGAATCTGGACATTGACTGGGCGGTTCAGCGCCTGAATAATCAGATGGAATCCCGCAAGGTGCAGATTCTGGAGGTGCTGGGTGCAGCCGGATTCAAGGACTTGAAGAAAACCGTGGGGGAAGAGGGACGCCTGATCGATTTTTACGAACTGGAAGAGCGCATCCAGAAGCAAATCTTTGAAGATGAGCGTCGTCTGGAGGTCTACGAGCGGCTCAATCGGGAATTGATTGAGGCGGAACCGCTGCCCGAAGACGCTTCGCCCCGGTACACGGAATTGAAGCAGCGGGTGGTGCCGTTGCGTCCGCCACACGATTTTTACCACCTGGATGAGGTGAACCTGTCGGTTTATCACCGGGATCACGTCTGGCCGGGCGAGGTGATTGAGACGCTGGGACGCATGGCTGCCGGGGATTTGCAGATGGCCGAGCTGCGCAATGTGAAAGGCACCGGCCTGCTGGGTGATGGTTTCGATGTGATGAAAATTCTGTACCAGCGGGATCCGGATCGCATTCCAGAGGAGGAGCTGGATCGGGTAAAAACCGCGGTGATGCTGGATAAAGACCTAATTTTGCGCGCACCCTGGATGTTTGGCGGAAAGTCCGTGGGGTCGATTGGTCTGGACAGCTGGCGGGCCCACGTGATTGCCGCCCGAGAACTGGGCATTCAGTACGACACCGGTGAGGGAGGCTATCCCACCTGTTTCTTCCTGAATCGCAAAGGGGAGCCAATCTTCTTTACCGAGCCGGATATTCAGGTCATGAAACCCTACTTCCAGCACGATCGGCACTACACCGTTCGGGAGATCAAGGAAATTTTGCAAAAAAATGGGATTACACCGGAAAAACACCCCCGCATTTTTGAAACGCTCAATCAGTACCCGGAATTGCAGCCGTTTTTGTTCTATGTGGTGGTGGACAAAGAAGATGAGCCGTACGTGTCCACGGAGTTAAAAACGGGCCTGTTTGGCGTCACCAAGGAAACCATCAAGAAGGCCCGCCGGGTGGTAATTGCCTACAGCCAGGGGGCCAAGATGGGCATTGGGGGGCACATCCTGGCGCAAAAGGTGAACAAGCTGGTGGCCTATTTGCGGGGCGTGGAAGGGCTGGAATACCTGGACAACGAGAAGATCCAGCAGCTGATCCAGAAAATCGAAAAGATTGAGCGAGAAGCCCATCATCCGTTAAAAGCGGTGGCGCAGGAGGCCTCGCCACATCTGCAGCGCGCTTACGATGAAAACGAGATCTTTCCGGAATTGAAACACTGGCTGTGGCAGATTCAACAGACGGCGTATCAGCTGAATGCGGAAGGGAAACTGGATCCCATCGAGTTTGAGCACATTTTGCGCCTGACCGAGGAAGTCATCGGCCTGTCGTACACCAGCATCATCTCCCCATTCCCGTTTCACAATTGTTATTCCATTGAGGATGTGAAGGCGTTTATTGATATTGTGCGGATGATCAACCCCCGCGCCGTGGTCAGCGTTAAGGTGTCGCCATCGGTGGATATTGAATTTATTGCCGCGGGACTGGGACGCATTGCCAAGGACAATACCGAGGAGGTGCTGCGGGAAAAAGCGCGGGAAATTCAGGACAACACGGTAGAACTCTCGCGGGTGCTTTCCGAATATGCCCGCAAATACGGGATGAAGATTGAGCTCTGGCTGGACGGCCCCCGCGGGGGAACCGGGGCATCTCCCAATATCATTAAGGGGCAGATGGGCATGCACATCGAGTACGCCATTCCCCTGATTCACGATCGGCTTGTGCAGGATGGGTTGCGCAACTACGTGAAGTTCTTCGTCAGCGGGGGCATTCGTACCTATGAAGACGTCATCAAAGCCATTGCCCTGGGTGCCGATGGTGTGATCTGGGGAACCGCACCCATGGTGGCCATTGGCTGCGATCGCAATCGCAACTGTCACGATGGTTGTTCCCGCGGCATTGCCACCAGCAATTTGATCATGCAAAACCTGCGGGATGTGGAGAAAAATTCCCGCCAGATGATCAATGCCTTTCTAATCATGCAGATGCAGGTGATCCGTGCGCTGGCGGGACTGGGCTTTCGGGATATTCGGGAATTGCGGGGACGCTTCGACAAGATACAGTGGCTGGGACTCAAGGAACGGGTGGATTTCCGCATCCGGCAGTATCGGGATTATCTGAAGCAGCGGGCGGCGCAGAAAGAGGCTGTCCATCCCACAGGACAATCCAATTGTGGAGTGGCCGCGGTGATTGGTACTCACAACATTCCCAGCTACGTGCTGGATCGCACGCTGGCCGCCATGAAGAATCGTGGCATGGACGGTGTTGGAGTGGGGAAAACGCTCTGCTTCCCGGAGTTTCCCGATCACTATGCCTATCGCATCATGGTGAAAGGGAAGCTGCAGCTGGAAGTGGAGGATGCCCTGCGCCGGCAGGGGGAAGTGCCTGCCGATGAGGCGGAGTTTCGCTACCAGGCGCGGCAAGTATTGCTGAGATACCGATCGAAACTGGCGGAAAAAATCAAGAAAGTCTTTCTGGATCCCTATTTCGATTTTGCCGGCGAAACCGAAATCGAGAAGGTAAGGGAACCCTACAAACGGGATTCCCGGGGTCGGGAACGCGACTATCGGGAATTTGGGAATGAGAATACCGATCCCGGAGACGTGTACCGGTTTTTTGTGCGGGTCAAGCCGCGGGTGCTGCAGGAGTTTATTGAGCAGGAGATCCTGTTGTCTCCCCGGTTTGCTTACATTCGCGAATATTTTCCGGACGTGAAGGCACACAATTACCGATCCCATGAAAAATTTCTCCGCAAGGCCGAGGATTTGTTCGTGTTCAACCACTCCGTGATGTTGACTCAGATTCTGTACGTGTGGGAAGTGGAGCCAGAAAGCTGGGTGCAGTTTGTGAAAGCCAATCGCGCGTTTAAAGAATATTTACCGGTACTCACCCAGTCGGATCCGCTATCGGATGAATTTATTGATATTTATGGTGAAACCTTCCTGTACTTGCTGCGCGATTTTATCCGTACCCATCCCTGGCGCTGGCACAAGGAGAAATACCGGCAGCGCATTCGGCGCATCGCGGCGGTGATGTCCTGTGGTAAGAATTTCGCCGTCTGGAAGACTGCTGGACGGGAAATTCCCTGGGATACCCCACCATCCCCCAACAACATTATCCACGTGCGCCTGGCCACCGGTTCCATTGTGGAACAGATGAATGCGCATCCGTTTGCCAAACTTCACACCGCGCTGACGCACAATGGAGAAACCACCAACTACGAAACCCTGAAACAGCGGGTGGAACAGTTCGGCCTGCCACCGCTGGCTACCACGGACACCGAAGTGGCGTCCCTGAAATTTCACCTGCTGGCGGAAGAGCTGGAGTATCCGGACTGGGCGTTGTTCGAGAGTTTTTCCCCAACCACCGGGGACGACCTGGCCCTGATGCCACCGGAGATTCGCCAGCAGCTGGAGGAGGTACAGCGGGTGGAATTTACCAGTTCACCGGATGGCCCCTATCAATATCTCTGTCTGCGGCATCTTCCGGACAGGCGGGTCACCGAGCGGGTGGATTTGAAGGATCCGGCCGATCTGCGACCCAGTACCACGGCATTCTGGGTGGATGAACGCAACGGGGAAACCCGGGCATTCAGTATCATCGCGTCTGAAGAACAGGCCATTCAACAAATGCTGGAATTGCTGGATCAGGAAGGCCTGATCGATGGAGCCGCCGCAGACCGGGTGCTGGTCAGCAATGGAATGATCAGTCGCTATCATTACGATGAGCAGGGACGGATCACGCGCTACGAATTGATCGATCGCTATGGCCAGCCGCTTCCGCTGGAAAAATTCGGCCAGCATTACAGTCTGCGCCGACAGGCGTTGAAGACGCCGGCAAATGCTCCGGAACTGGAGGCCATCATTCAGGATGGATTGAGCCGGGATGGCGAATCCCGGGTGACGTTTTTGTGCCGATGGGTAGAGGAGCAGCTTCCGGAATGGGATTTTAACACGTACCGCTGGGTATTTACCCGGATGATGCAGCTGGCGGAAGATGCGCACGTTGCAGATGTGAATCGCATCTTTACTTATTTTATTGATTATTTGCGCCGGATGAATACCGGGGAGAAAGCAAAGAGTTCCCTGCTGGATGTTACCCGGAAGTTGTTCTACCAGTGGCTGGATGAACTGGCCGATCGTCAGCCGGATCGATGGGTGCGGGCTACCCGCCAGCAGACGGAGGTGCCCATGGCCAGGGATCCCGAACGGCAGACTCTGCTGATCGATGCCAGTGGATTTGCCGCGGAGGGCACCGATCCCCAACGATCGCTGGCGGCATTTTTGAGTCTGGCATACGATCGGGGCTGGCGTCGCTTCATCCTGTATCGGGTGAATGGACAACGCCTCATCTCCACCGCTGTAATGGGGCAGGGCGACACCGATGACGTGGAAATGGATGTGTACGGGATACCGGGCGAGTATTTCGGTGCGTTCATGCAGGGCGGTACTATCCGATTGCACGGTAACGCCCAGAACTTTTGCGCCATGACCATGCATCACGGCAATCTGTACGTGTTTGGCAATGCTGGAAAGGTGTGTGGATATGCGTCAAAGGGGGGTAGTGTGTTCATCCTGGGGGACATCGTGGATCGCGCGTGGACGAACTCGGTGAACGATCCCCGCTGTCAGGAACTGAAAGTGCACATTCTGGGAAGTGCCAGTAAATATTGCGGCGAATCGCTGATGGGGGGACGGTTTTTCTTTGGGGGGATGTATTTCGACAGTCAGGGGCGGTTGCGCATTCAGGAGCGACCCTATCGGGGAACCAAATTGCTGGGAGGCGCATCCCGCGGAAAGATGTTGTTTTTCGACCCCTACGATCGGCTGCATCCCAGGCAGTATACTCATGGCAAGCTGGAACAGATCGAACCCCGGGAATGGCCCCGGTGGCAGCAGATGGTGCTGGATACGCTCCAACTGGCCGGTGTGCATGTGGAAGAACACCGGGGTGTTTACCGATTTGTGGCGGATGATCGGGTGTTTGAGATCGCACCCAATCTGTTCAAACTGGTGGTTCCCAAAGGTGGGCTGAAAGGCTACGAATCTCATTAATCCATCGCGGCAAGATGGCCTGATCCCGGTAGGGCTGTGTTTGGGCAAACGCGGATCTTTGGTGCCATTGCACCCGACCGTTTAATGACGGTTATATCCCTTCCTTTTAACCCAAATAATGCATTACCCTACGAATGACACGAATGAACACAAATAAAACCAATAAAATGCATTGGATTGTGTATGGTTGAAAATATGGTCCAGAGTTTATTCGCGATTTTGTAGATATTTTTTGATTTCATTCGCGTGATTTGCGGTTTAATGCATTATCTGGGTTTAATGCATTGTGTGGGATGAAATGTGATATGCATCCCCTGCGTTGGCCTTTGATCGTAGGAAAGGAACAAGTGTGGTTAATTTTGCAACCTTTCTTTCAGTTGCGTGTTGCAATTTTTTCCACAATAGACGCCGAAAAGGCCGTTTTCTCCGGGAAATATTGGCTGGCATGAATTTTGAAATTTGAAAAAGTCCCCACAGCCCACATGTCTCGCAAAAGCCGCCTTTGGGGGGAGGTGTCCCCGGGGCGGTTTTTTATTTTAACCCGGATTAAGCAATAGCATACGAATGACATGAATTCACACCAATAAAAATAATAAACCCAGATTATGCGTTAGACCACGAATTACACGAATTAACACAAATAAAATTAATAAAATAAATTGAATTGTTTCTGGATGAAAGCTTGTTATCGTGATTTATTCGTGATTTTGTAGATATTTTTGGGTTTCATTCGTGTGATTCGCGGTTTAATGCATAATTTGGGTTTAAGTTTGCTATGAATCATCTTGAACAAACAAAGATATAATAAAAAGAATTTATTTTTATCCGCTGTGCTAGTTTAAGTGGAATCCCAGAACTTATCAATGTTGTTCACCCTGGTTTTATCTTCAGATAAAGCATTGTGACGCGCAAATAAGCCCGTCCCCATTCTCCATTTTCTTTCTCGATAGGAGTGGGCCGGGGAAAAGGTTAGCAATTCATAAAAAAGCGAATCTTCTTAGATCAACTTTCTATAATTAATTTCCAATTAGCACATCCAGTTATATTGATCATGAAAATTGATCTGGTATTGGGAAATTCCCATAACCCATCTTTAACGGAAAACGGCCGTTTTCACTAAAAATTGCCCCGAAAAACCCAAAAATCACATCTAAGTTATTATTTTTTCGTCTAAGCAGCAAGTGTAGTGATCATAATGTATTATTTTTATTGACTTTGTAAAACTTTCTTTCTATGTTATCAGCTAAAAAGAAAAAACAACATGAGATTGAACTCCACTCCACATTTTCCTTGAAAATACATCTCTCAATACTAAAAATAAAATCCGTAGTGGGAATAAAAAATTCGTAATGCTTGTATTTATTGGCTTTTTTGTAGTTTTGCGTTAAAGATGGGATAAGATGGAGAGGGATTTTGAGATAGGTTTTTCCTTTAATTCTTGTGTTACAGGTTTTGAAAAAATGCGCCTGGAAAAATTAAGCTGGACAGATAAATGCGAATGAATTAAATTTTAATAAAAAAGGTACTCCCATGTCAATTTCCCGTTTGCTTTGGATTTTCGGGGGAATGGTAGGGTGGTTTCCTTTTATAATTCACGCCCAGTTTCTGGATACCTTCATTCCGGATTATCGTGTAAATGGCCTCACCGGTCAAGTAAAACAGATCTATTATTCACCCCGGGTGGTCACTAACAATCAATTGGCCGTGGTAACATGGAAGGAATGGGATTATTATCAGTACACCATAAGAGGTAAACAGATATTGCCCAGGGGGAATTCTTCCACCGAGACAATTCTGTTCGTTCCCCCCGACGGCAGGAAAACAATTTTTTATTATGAAACGGATATTAATCGGAGGAATCAAATTGTCATTGGCTATGTGCGGGGGGAGCGAGAACAAGCATCCTCTCGGTTTATTGCAACCATTTTCATACAGCTTTTTAATGAATCGGGACAAAAAATCAGAGATTTATTGCAGCTAGATTTACCAGGATTGCTTTATGGTTTTGATGTGCAATTTATTACGGATACAACCCTGGTTTATTTGTATTACACAGGGCAAACGTTTTTTCAGGTATTGGATGTATACGGTCAACCACTGACGCCATTGCTGTCATTGAGTGGAGCAGTTGGAAGAGGCTATAGAATTCCAGCTTTGTCCATTAATTCCAATGGAGATTTGTATTTTGCTAACTTAGGGTCAACTCAGGGAAGAAATTCGATTTATTATCAAAAATTTGTTCGCAGTACCGGAGAATTTGATCCACTGGTTTTGGTAAGCCCATTTGAGGGGAGATATTTTGTTGCCATCGATATTGCTCATGACCGGAATAATAATTTTGTTATTGTCTGGCGGGAAGATAATTTTTTAAAGGGACGGTATTTCACAGCCGATGGCCAATCCCCTGATTCGGTATTTTTGTTAGGGGAGTGGTTGTTTGAGCCCGATTTGGATAAAATGGAGGTCGAATTTGACACCAGCGGCCATTTTTACTTTACCACCGATGTTGTCTATTGGTCGCAAAATGGCCCGGCAGTTGGGGTAATCTTGCAAAAAGTGAACCCCCTTTCGGGGGAAATCCTTTTTGAGAAATTACTTATCGATACTATAAACACGGATAACCGGCATTATTCCCCAAATCTCGCTGTTTTCCCGGACGGTGTATTAATAACCCGATTGGCGGGTCTTGGGGTTCTTAGCCAAGTAGTCTTAAGCCGAATGGATACTGAAGGGCAGTATTTGATGGAGGATTGGCAGGTATCGGATGACACACTTTCTGCTGCTCCCCAATACTTACCGGTAGCTACAATGGATGGTCTGGGAAGAATTCTGGTTGCCTGGGTAGATGAGCGAGATTGGACGCCTTCCATTTTTGCAAGATTTTTAACTGCTGAGGGAACGGCGTTGGGGAATGAATTCGAACTTCGGGGAGAACCCTCTGGGAAAGCCGATAAGCTGGTTCGCGTTGCGGTCAATTCTCAGGGAGATTGGGCGGTACTATGGCAGGAAAGAACGTATGCCGAAGTATTGATTTGGTTGGCCATTATCACCGGTCATCCAACCAATCCTGAAATCACCAAGGTGAGGTTAGATATTGATGAGTGGATGGATGCCAATTTTCAATTGATTGGATTGGCGGATCAAGGTTTCGCCGTTCTCTGGAATGGCGAAAACATGGGAAATGTAAATGCCTTAATTATTTCAAGGGAAGGAGAAACTCTTAAACGCCTGCAACCAATTCTCGATCCACCGGGAAAAATCGTCTTATTGGGTAGCCTCTATAATAACCAGGTTACCTTACTAACTTATGACTTTGGCAATGATTCGTCAATGTTTGTCTTGCGATATTTTGACGACCAATTTCAACCTGTAGGGGAAAAGATTGTGCTTCATGATCCAGTTCGAATTATTTTGGGTCAAGGTATTCCAGGTATAATTGGTAATTCAAAAGGCGATATTCTGGTTGCCTGGATCGACCAGGATAGTGTTCTGGCACCGTCAGCAATTTATGCGAAACTTATATCCCATGGCTCCATTCAGGATTCGTTGATCTTCCAATTGCCTGATGGCATTCAATTTGATTTTCATAAAAAAATATCTTTGGCCATGGATGACGACAGAAATTGGGTGGCGAGTTGGCAGCAGGTGAATACCAACGGATCGCGGATATTTGCTCAAAGATTTCAGCGTTTTTCCCAACCTCTGGACACGGTTTTTCAAATTCCCCGAAATGATAAATTTGATCAGAAAGATATATACATGTTATTACGGCAGGATCAATTGATCTCGTTTTGGTCTCAGTTAAGTGATCTTCACACGGGATGGGATATCTGGAGCAATGTGCTGGATGTCAATTCTGAAATCACAAATATTGTTCGGTCAAACGAAGCCTATAATAGAACAGTTACATTAATAAAAAATTATCCCAATCCATTTAATTCAGGAACAACAATTGTTTATCGGCTTTCTAAAGCGGCAAAAGTAGAAATTGAAATATTCAATTTGCTGGGACAGCGGGTGCGGAAATTAGTCCGTGCACAACAACCGGCAGGAGAATATAGGGTTTTTTGGAATGGTCGGGACGATCGTGGAAAAGCTGTATCCAGTGGAATTTATGTATATCGGTTCCAGGCAGGAGAATTTGTTCACATCCGCAAGATGTTATTGGTAAAGTGATTCCAAATTCATTAAGCATTGATATGATTCTCGGTTATTTCATGTCACAATTTCTACTGCAGAAAGGATTGTGTCAAAAAGAAAATTGAATTTTAAGGACTTGTGCGATTTTTTTTACTTTTGGGCGTTTTTCGTTATTGAAGAATCATTTGAGATAAACCCAAATAATACGTTAAACCACGAATCACGCGAATGAATTCGAATAATATTAACAAAATAGCGAATATATCCGGGAAAACATTTTATCCTGATAGAATCAAGTGTATTCTATTATTTTTATTTGTGTTTATTCGTGTAATTCGTGGTTTTAATGCATAATCTGGGTTAATTCGTGCAATTCGTAGGTTAATGCATAATCTTGGATAAACAAATAGTTAATGTTTTAACTTGATTTTTCAATGGTTTGAGTGTCAAAAATTTTTTATTGTGGCTAAACCTATTTTATGAAAAGTCATTTTCTGATTTGAATTTTGCGGTTGTCGTTGTAGACACTTTTTTTGATTTTTGAATCGATACCCTTTTGACACCATCCAGCAATCTTTCCACCAGCACCTCCATTTGATCGTCGGGAAAGGCAGCACAACAGGGGATTCCCCCTTGGTAGGCATGGGGAAAGGGTGGCATTGCCCAGGCGCGGATGCCCTTGATGTGATATAAAACGATTCCAGTGAACTGGAGCAGGTAAGAAGGTGGCGGCGGGTAGGCTTCGTTAATCACCACCATACCGGGTTGCAGGTGTCCCATATATTCCAGAAGGGCTCGATTGGAGGCCACGTTTACGACAACGAAACGGGTATCCCCGGGAAAAACCGGCCAGGCTTCGTCCCTGTCCACGGTAAACACCATCCGCCCCCTGGATTGCAACGCTTTGACCAGCCGGCGCCCGATAAAGCCCCGACCGCCCAGCACCAGGATGGGAGGTGATGGCGATAGCGATTCCCTTTTCTCGATCTGCTGAATTGCCTGAATGACGGCGGCCACGGTGAGGTCGGCTTCCGGAGCATCCCGTAAAATCCGACGTGCAAAGAGAACCCCGGGCAGAATCCCGGCAAACGTCTTTTGTCGTCCCCCCACCAGACGACGTATCGTTTCCATCCGATCGACCAGCTGTTGGAGATAGGGGAGATTTTGGGGATCCCGGAAATCTTGCTGGGTGGCCGAAATGGCAAACATAAGTCCCCACCGACGGTTCTGGCGAAAGAACCCTGCCAGAAATGGCCGCCATTTGACTCGTTCCAGTCGCGAAGGATACACAAACGCCAGCGCATAAGCCAGCGTTTCCGGGTACATCAGAAAGACGGTCTGAATGCGAGGCCAGCCCAGTCGACGCTGCATCCATCCCAGGAATGCGTAAAAGCGGTCGTGATCGAAAAGGGCATCCAGGAAAAGAACGCCCAGTCGGCGCAGGTGGGTGATAAGCAAACGACCCAATCGATTCCCCTCCTTAATGATGGATCCATATTTCCTTTCACCTGAAGAGGTGACAGGTGTTCAGACTGCTCACGGCGCATGCCGCTCAGTGGAGGCGTTTTTTCAAAAAGCTTGCCAGTGCTTCTAATTTCTGGTTTTTCAAAAGGTTGTTGGATGTGTCTTTGAAGATGGATACCTTTCCGGTGTCAAATTTTTTTGACAAAAATCGCCAGATAGCTTGCGGTTCCATTCAAGCCTGAGACGAAACCGATGAGGGAATTAAACCCAAATTATGCTTTTGATCACGAATTACGCGAATAATCCCAAATAAAGCGTTAAACCACGAATCACGCGAATGAATTCTAAAAGCATCAACAAGATAGCGAATATATCCGGGAAAACATTTTCATCCAGATAACATTTTTATTGGTGTTCATTCGTGTCATTCGTAGGCGAATCCATAATCTGAGTTTATTTGGTATGAATTTGGGTAACCCCCGATTCCCTGCAAAGTCAAAATTGAACCATCTTGGGAGGCAGGTAAGGGCGGCGAAAAAGATAAATTCAGATTTTCGCATCACCAATGAATCATTAATTTTTAGCCAAAAAAAATAAAGGGAGATTTGATGAAAACCGTTACACCCCGAGAAGCGTTTGATCGATTTAAACCTGAAAGTTGTGTATTTGTCATTTCTGTGGATCGGGGTGGGCGACCCAGCGGGATGATTGCTGGATGGAACATGAAGTGCTCATACGATCCCCCGCTGTTTGCTGTGGCCCTGTCCAAAACCGGATATACCCACCGTTTGATCCGCGAAAGTGGGGAGTTTGTCATCGCCGTACCCAACAAGGGACTGCAATCCGCGGTGGAATTTTTTGGATCGACTCACGGGGATCAGGTGGATAAATTTAAGGAGACCGGGTTGGCAACACTCCCTGCCCGTCACATCCAGTCACCGCTCATCCGGGATGCGACCATCAATTTTGAATGTGTGCTGGAGAAGGAAGTTGACTCCGGGGATCACATCATTTTCATCGGCCGCATTCTGGAAGCGTATGTAAACGAAGGGAAAAAAGTGTTGTTGAATATGAAAAAGGTTGACGGTCGCCGCATATTTGAGGAATTTTAATCGATTTGAGAGGAGGCTTTCCGGGTTTGTGTTATCCAGGAAAAACGAAGGGAGGGGCCGCACGGTTTTGGCAGAAAAGTCAGGATTTTCCCGGAGCTGATGCCTGGACTTTCAGGCCGATTTTCGACCCGGAAAGCCCTTGACGATTTCGGTGTCTGAGAGCTGCGGACCACCCGTTTGATTAATAAAAAATATTTGCAAAGATATTACAGTTTCCGTAAATTTACCCGCTTTAATTAGATTGGGATTGCTATGGACAAAGGCGCAGAGTGGCGAATATGCTTGAGGACTTAACGGCGAAGCTGGAAACGGCGTTAAAGAAGATTCGCGGACAGGGGAAGCTGACCGAAAAAAACATTGCGGATTCGCTGAAGGAAATACGGCGGGCGTTGCTGGAAGCGGATGTGAACTATCGGGTGGCAAAGGATTTTATCGATGCGGTTCGACAAAAGGCTGTGGGGGCCGAAGTCTTACGAAGCGTCACTCCCGGTCAGCAAGTTGTAAAAATCGTCCATGATGAGCTGGTGCGGTTGATGGGGGAATCCCATGCCGAAATAAAAATGGCCGGGATTCCGCCGACCATCATCATGTTGGCCGGACTGCAGGGCTCCGGTAAAACGACATTTGCCGGGAAGCTGGCCAATTACCTGCGGAAAAAAGGGCGTCGGCCTATGCTGGTCGCCGCGGATGTGTATCGTCCGGCAGCAAAGGAACAGCTGAAAATCATCGGCAAAAATCTGGGGATTCCGGTCTATGCCACCGATTCGCAGGATGCGGTGGCCATTTGTAAGGAATCCATTCAGGCGTGCCGCAAGCAGGGATGCGATGTGTTGATCCTGGATACGGCGGGTCGCCTGCACATTGATGATGAGATGATGCAGGAACTGGAACGCATCAAAAAGGAAGTTAAGCCACACGAAATCCTGTTTGTGGCCGATAGCATGACCGGTCAGGATGCCGTGAATGCGGCGAAGGCATTCCTGGATCGACTGGACTTTTCCGGCGTGGTGTTGACCAAGATGGATGGCGATGCCCGTGGCGGTGCTGCCCTGAGCATTCGGGCGGTGACCGGGCGACCCATTAAATTCATTGGTACCGGCGAAAAATTGGATGCCATCGAGGACTTTCATCCCGATCGCATGGCCTCGCGCATCCTGGGCATGGGCGATGTGGTGACGCTGGTGGAAAAAGCCCAGGAAGCCATCGATGTGGAGAAAGCCAGGAAGCTGGAACAGAAGTTGCGGCGGGATGAATTTACGCTGGAGGATTTTTACGATCAGCTGCAGCAAATTAAAAAGATGGGGCCTCTGGAACAGCTGCTGGGGATGATCCCTGGAGTGGGCAAGCAACTGCGCAATGTTCAGGTGGATGAAAAGGCCCTGGTGCGCATCGAGGCCATCATCAATTCCATGACCCCGGAGGAGCGGCGCAATCCGCGAATCATTAATGGCAGCCGGCGCCGCCGGATTGCCATGGGGAGCGGTACCCGCGTTCAGGACGTGAATCAGTTATTAAAACAATTCGACGAAATGCGGAAAATGATCCGCCGAATGAAACGCATGAAATTTCGCGGCGGGATAAATCCCGGAGGATTTCCATTTTCCTAAAATTTCCATCAAAAAAGATTGAACCTTTGCACGGAAACGTTTATTTTACCATAGAAATTACGGTGAACGGTTAAATTAAGTGAACATAAACGAACAAAAGGATGGAGGTCAGGATTGGCTGTTAAACTAAGACTGCGTCGGATGGGTCGGAAGAAGCGCCCGTTTTATCGCATTGTGGCTGCCGATGCGCGTTCGCCCCGGGATGGCCGGTTTATTGAAGAAATTGGTTATTACAACCCGATGACCGATCCGCACGTCATTGAAGTCAAAGAAGATCGGGCGTTGTACTGGTTAAGTCAGGGCGCAATTCCCACGGATACGGTGAAGAGCTTGCTGCGGCGGAAAGGCATTATCTTAAAATTTGATTTGATGCGTCGCGGACTTCCCCCGGAAAAAATTGAAGAAGAAATGAAGAAGTGGGAGGTCCTGCAGATAGAGCGTCGAAAACGTCTGGAAGCCAAGAAGGCTCAGGAAAAGAAAGCAGCTGCCCAGAAGGCCGAGGAAGCGGAACCGGCACCGGAAGAGGCAGCCACAGCGGAGGCAGAAGCGGAATCCGCAACCGAAGCACCGGCAACTCCGGAAAGCGCAGAAACCGAAACCAATGCAGCATCCACAGAAGAAACGACCGAAGAGAAGGACGAGAAGAAAGAAGGGTAAGGCAAAACATCTCCTAAATAATTCACAACTTCAAATAGGTTAAAGGAGGTATGGTCGATGAAAGAATTCGTGGAGTTCATTGCTAAGCATCTTGTGGATAAGCCGGAAGAGGTTCAGGTGACGGAAGTGGAAGGAGAGCGAGTTACGGTTTACGAACTGCGCGTGGGTGATGGCGACCTGGGTAAAGTGATTGGAAAGCGCGGTCAAACCGCCAAGGCCATTCGAACCCTCTTGAGCGCGGCGGCCGCCAAAATGGGGAAGCGAGCCGTATTGGAAATCCTTGAATAAAAATTTATTGACCAATGGATGCCTGCAAGATTCGGGAAGGGGGTTTTCCCGAATCTTGTTTTTTAATGTTTGGATGCCATGTATATAGCAATCGGGCGGGTTTTGCAAACCCATGGCGTTCAGGGGTATGTCAAAGCCGTAGCCTATTCGGGAATTCCAGAACGGTTTTTGCAATTAAAAACCGTTTATGTCGAGACGGATGAGGGGTATCGTGGATTCATCGTCGAAGATGTGCAACTGAGAGGATCCACGATCCTGTTGAAATTAAAGGGGGTTCACACCAAGGAGTTAGCCCGGCAGCTAACTCAAAAGGAATTGTTTGTGCCCGAAACGGAAAAAATTGAATTGCCAGAGGATACCTATTTTATTCACGATTTGATTGGTTTGAAGGTCTTTGACACGGAAGGACAGTTTCTGGGGACACTGGAGGAAGTCTGGACCCGGGGTGCCCACGATGTGTATGTGGTCCGCCAGGGGAAACGCGAGGTTTTGATCCCGGCCATCTCCCAGTTTGTTAAGGCCGTGGATCTGAACGCCGGGAAAGTGGTGGTGCAGTTGATTGAGGGAATGCTGGAAGAGGAGGAAAATGCGGATTGACGTCATCACAGCGTTTCCCCGAATCCTGCGTGAACCCCTGAACGAGAGCATCCTTAAACAGGCGCGCAAACGGGTGGAACTGGATTTGCGATTGTGGGATTTGCGGGATTTTACCACCGATAAACACCGAACGGTGGATGATGTACCCTACGGTGGAGGACCTGGGATGGTCCTGAAACCGGAACCGTTTTTTGAGGCGCTGGATTATATTTTTCGGCAGAGTGGGGATCGGCGAAGTGCCCGGATTATTTTTCCCACACCGCAGGGACGGATGTTCGATCAGCAGGTGGCTCAGGAACTGGCCGGGGAAAGCCACCTGGTATTTCTGTGTGGGCATTATAAGGCAGTGGATCAGCGGGTCATCGATTACTGGGTGACGGATGAAATTTCCATCGGAGATTTTATCCTGACCGGTGGCGAGATCCCCAGCCTGCTGATGATTGATGCCATTGTGCGACTGATTCCCGGGGTCATCAGCGACATCGAATCGGCTCGAACCGATTCTTTTCAGGACTTTTTACTGGATTGCCCATACTACACCCGTCCAGAAGTGTATCGGGGAATGCGGGTACCAGAGGTGCTGTTGTCCGGGAATCATCAAAAGATTGCCCGCTGGCGCATGGAACAACGTCTGGAACGAACCCGGGCGCGACGACCGGATTTGTACGAAAAATTTCTAAATTCCCGGAAGGGAAAACAAAAGTCCGGGTAAGTGATCGATAAAACCATTGAACAAAATGAACAACGGGTAAAAAATAAAAGCTGGAGGCGACCATGGATATTTTAAACGCGGTGACGGCAGAGCAACTGCGAACAGACCTGCCCGATTTTAAAGCCGGAGACACAATTGCCGTGCATTTTAAAGTACGGGAAGGGGACAAAGAGCGCATTCAGGTGTTTACCGGAGTGTGCATTAAAAAACGGGGTTCGGGAATTAATGCCACCTTTACGGTGCGGAAAATCTCCAATGGCGTTGGTGTGGAGCGAATTTTTCCCCTGCATTCCCCACGGATCGAAAAAATTGAGGTACTGAAAGTAGGGCGGGTGCGCCGTGCCAAACTGTATTACCTGCGCAATCGTCAGGGGAAAGCCGCACGCATCAAGGAAAAACGGTAGGTCCGAACAAATGGCCGCTCTACGGAGCGGCTTTTTTGTTATCCGGGAACGAATCGATTGGCCGGGGCAAATCCATCATATGACCACAAATAAACCCATATGAAAGCACACCGATTTTATTTTCTGTGTCCCCACTGTCAGGCCGAAGAATCCTTCCATGATGGCCGCTGCCAGAGCTGTCATCAGCCGGTGGTGTTCCATCGGAAGGGAATTCGTGTGGGGAATCGGGAATTTACTACGGATGCGTATTATCATTTTTTACGCGATCATTTACCAGTGGCTCGGCCTTTGCCGGAAATGCCCAACGAAAATCCCCCGTGCGATGCCGATAAACTTTCGCCGCTGCGGGTCAGTGGCCCGGTAACCCTGTACAGCGGCGATGTGCAATTTTTCTTCCGGGGATACCGAAACTGGTTCCGCCGCTGGCTGGTGCGATATCGTTCCCGGGCAAAAGGGCGGCTGGTGATTTATGAAGACCGTCTTTGTTTCTGGGGAGCAAATCAATGTCTCGACTGGCCGGCGGAAAACGTCACCTGCATCACCACCGATGGGCATTACCTGGAACTTAAAATCAGGGGGGAACCGGTCTACCATCTGGATTTTCAGAAAGAAAGTCCCCTGAAGTATGAATTAATTCTTCAGAAGTGGTTACGGGGATGGTATCACCGGATGGGAAAGCAGGTGGTGGAATTTCAGCCCCGGGTTATCACAACCCTTCCTCGCAAATCCGCAAATTTCCGTTCACCTGATCCAATTCAAACCAGACCGGATTTTCCCTGGACGGATCGATTCTTGAAATCCCTTGCCCGGAGAGTATTAAGGGGGGTGTTGCGGTTCTGGATTCGAGTGCAGGTACGCGGTGCGGTGGATTTGTTGCGATCCGGAAAGGGATTTGTCATCGCCAATCATCAAAGCATCATGGATCCATTCATCATTGGCGCATTTCTGGATTATCAAATTGCATTTTTGACCAAAAGCACCTCCTTTGGGAGTGCGATTCCGCGTGCGTTTTTGCGGTGGGCCATGGGCATTCCCACCACCCGTTATCAGCGCGATCCGGTGGTCATCCGTCAGATTCACCGATTGTTGAGTCGAGGTGTGCGGGTGGGGATTTTCCCCGAAGGCGAGCGCTGCTGGGGTGGCGGCTTACAGCCTTTTAAATGGAGCGTGGTAAAGCTATTGATGCAGTCCCGCCAACCCATATATCCGGTGATTATCCATGGCGCTTACCAGTTCTGGCCCCGATGGGCTTCCTGGCCGTCTCGGGCCTCGGTTGTTCTGGAGGTCAATCCGCCCTTTTGCCTGTTGCCCGATCGTTCTCTGGAAGAGCAGCAACAGTTTCTGGTATCGTATTTTCAGGAAAGATTAACCCAGATTATGCATTATCCTACGAATTACACGAATTAACACCAATAAAAATAATAAACCCAGATTATGCATTAGAACCACGAATTACACGAATGAATACCAATAAAAATAATAAAATGCACTTGATTCTATCTGGATGAAAATGCTTTCCCGGATATATTCGCTTTTTTATTGATTATTTTAGAATTCATTCGCGTGATTCGTGGTTTAACGCTTTATTTGGGTTTATTTGTTTTATTAATGTTCATTCGTGTCATTCGTAGGCGAATGCATAATCTGGGTTTATTTTGCAGGATGAAAATCGTGTTCCCGGTTTAGAGCCTGAAAAAGCGGTTGCGGCAACGTACCGCAACCGCTTTAGGAATCAATCGGATTTGGGTCCCGCTGCTTTAATTTCCTCCGAGGCATTCGGAAATCGCTTGAAATTCTCCTGAAACCGCCGTGCCAACTCACGTGCCTTGAGGTCGTATGCGCTTTTGTCTTCCCAGGTATTACGGGGATTGAGAATCTCTGCTGG
Organism: Calditrichota bacterium; assembly: GCA_013150955.1. Classification (GTDB taxonomy): domain Bacteria; phylum Calditrichota; class Calditrichia; order RBG-13-44-9; family J042; genus JAADJD01. The sequence continues at coordinate 132,079 of JAADJD010000038.1, read as the reverse complement.
CACCCCCGGGCATTGCGTGGGAACCAGCACCCTGAAAATCGGATCCGGACGAAATTCCACCCGATCCAGATCCCCGTTCAACGCCGCTTTAACCATTGCCCGGGTAAAACGGATATCAATCCGTTTGCCCACACCATACGGTCCACCCGACCAGCCGGTATTGACCAGCCAGACATTGACCTTGTGCTGGCGCATTTTCTCACCCAGCATTTCGGCGTATCGGGTGGCTGGCAGCGGCAGAAAGGGGGCGGCAAAACATTCGCTAAAGGTGGCCACCGGTTCATCAATGCCGGTTTCGGTACCCGCCAGCTTGGAGGTGTAGCCCGAGATGAAGTGGTACATGGCCATTTCCGGAGTCAGTTTGGCAATGGGGGGCAACACCCCGAAAGCATCTGCCGTGAGGAACAGTACGTTTCGGGGATGGCCTCCAATTGCCGGGAGCTGGATGTTATCGATGTGTTCCAGGGGGTAGGTGGCCCGGGTGTTTTCGGTGATTTTGTCCGAATCGTAATCAATGGCCCGGGTGATCGGATCATACACCACGTTTTCGGTGATGGAGCCGAACCGGATCGCATTGTAAATCTGCGGCTCCTTTTCCGGGGACAATCGAATGGTTTTGGCGTAACAGCCCCCCTCGAAGTTGAAGATGCCCCGATCGCTCCAGCCGTGTTCATCGTCGCCTATCAGCTTCCGCTCTGGATCGGCCGAAAGGCTGGTCTTTCCGGTTCCGGACAGCCCGAAAAACAACGCCACGTCGCCATCGGCACCCACGTTTGCAGAACAGTGCATCGGAAACACATTCTTAAACGGTAGCAGGAAGTTCATCACCGAAAAGATAGACTTTTTAATTTCGCCGCCATACATGGTGCCCCCAATCAGGATCAGCTTCCGCGCAAAATGGATCACCACAAACACGTGGGAGCGGGTTCCATCCACTTCCGGTACGGCATGCAATCTGGGTGCATGGAGCACGGTAAATTCCGGTTGATGATTGGCCACTTCATCCACACTCCTGGGCCGCACAAACATGGTGCGGGCAAACAGGGCACCCCAGGCCAGCTCCGAAACCACCCGAATGGGTAGCCGATATTCGGGATCCTGACCCGCAAACAGATCCTGCACAAAAAGGTCTCTTCCCTGGAAATAGGATTGAATTTTGCCCAGCAGGCGTTCAAACTGGGCTTCGGACATAGGTTTGTTCACTTTACCCCAGGCAATGTGATCTCGGGTTGAAGGCTCTTCCACCACGTAGCGGTCATTCGGTGAGCGACCCGTGCGTTCCCCCGTTTCCACAATTAACGCCCCGTTGTTTGCCAGCACGCCTTCCCGGCGACGAATGGCCTCCTCCACCAGCTGCGGAGAGGACCAGTTCACATGCAGGTCTTTCCAGTTCGAAAGACCCAGACCGTTCAGTTGCTTAATAAGTAAGTCCATGTCACCTCCATAGCGCATTTTGGTTCTACCCGCGTCATTTCAAATACCTGCGTTTTATTCAAATATAAATAACATTTCAATTTATTGACAGCCTGGAGAAAAAATCCTGTAAATCCTCTCCCTTCCGGCGGGTAAAAATACAATTTTTCTGGAATTTTTCGCCGATTCCTGAAAGGAATCTCCCTGTTGGCTCTCATCATTTCAAATTCCAGTTTTCTTTTTTGTTGCCATGATGTATATTTTCCACCCAATGATAAACCGGAAAATCATCACGTTTCCATGGAGTATAACTTCATTTTAGAAACATATTTGATTGCCTGTCAGCAATGGTACGGGTTTAGCTAACTGCCCACCCTGCATTTTCGCCGGTACATGATTATTTTTTTCTGATTTTCGTCGATGGATACAAACCAAAAACCATGAAGGAGGACATGTCCATGGCCAAAAAGCGCGTGATCATCATGGGTGCGGCAGGGCGTGATTTTCATAATTTCAACGTGTATTTCCGGGACAACGATCAATACGAAGTGGTGGCTTTTACGGCAACCCAGATCCCCAATATAGAAGGACGAAAATATCCACCACAGCTGGCCGGGAAGTTGTATCCCAACGGCATCGATATTTATCCCGAAAGCCAGCTGCCAGAGTTGATTGAAAAAATGGACGTTCAGGAGGTGGTTTTTGCCTACTCCGATGTACCTTACGATTATGTCATGGAACGATCCGCCATCGTGAATGCGGCCGGGGCGGATTTTAAGGTGATGGGGCCGCGGCATACGATGTTGGCGTCCAGTAAACCGGTTATTGCTGTGTGTGCGGTGCGCACCGGTTGCGGAAAAAGCCAGACCACCCGGAAGGTGGTGCAGATGTTGCGCGAGGCCGGGAAGAAAGTGGCCGTGGTCCGGCATCCCATGCCATATGGCGATTTGGTGGCCCAGCGGGTGCAACGATTTGCCTCGCTGGAGGACTTGGATAAACATAAGTGCACCATCGAAGAACGGGAGGAATACGAACCCCACATCGTACGTGGCCACGTGGTGTATGCCGGGGTGGATTACGAGGCCATTCTTCGGGAAGCCGAAAAAGAAGCCGATGTGGTGGTGTGGGATGGGGGCAATAACGATTTGCCCTTTTTCAAACCCGATTTGCACATCACCGTGGTGGATCCGCATCGGCCAGGAGACGAGCGTTTCTATTATCCCGGAGAAGCGAATTTGCGCATGGCGCATGCGGTGGTGATCAATAAGATCGACACCGCCGATCCTGAAAGCGTCAACATGGTGCGCGAATCCATTTACGAAGTCAATCCCGGTGCGACCATCATCGAGGCAGCATCCCCCATTTTTGTAGAGGATTACCATCTCATTCAGGGGAAGCGCATTCTGGCGGTGGAGGATGGTCCCACCCTGACCCATGGAGAAATGACCTATGGTGCCGCGGTGGTTGCTGCGGAAAAATATGGTGCCGCAGAGCTGGTGGATCCGCGGCCTTACACGGTAGGTACCATCACAGAAACGTTCGAGAAATATCCGGACATTGGCACCTTGTTGCCGGCCATGGGATATGGCGAACAGCAGATCCGCGACCTGGAGGAAACCATCAACCGGACCGAGTGCGATCTGGTGATTGTGGGGACCCCCATTGACCTGCGGAAGCTGGTGAAACTAAACAAACCGGCGGTTCGGGTCACTTACGAATTGCAGGAGATCGGCACGCCGGATTTGAAGGATGTTTTAAGCGATTTCCTGAAATAGTTGAAATCGGGTAGGAAACGACCGGTGGCGTTGGCGGATGTTTTATTCGGCAGCGCCACCATTGTTTTTTAACCATTGAAAAGGAGAGCCTGCTTGCGTACGCATTCCACTGAAGCGATCGATCGAAAAACTGTGGTGGTGGCGCTGGGGGGCAACGCCATTACCCAGCAATTTGAAGAAGGCAACATTCACGAACAGTTCGCCAATACCCGCCGCAGTCTGGAAGGCGTTGCGGAACTGATTCGCATGGGGCATCGGGTGCTCATTACCCACGGGAATGGCCCTCAGGTGGGAAATTATCTGATCCGGGTGGAGGAATCCCGGCACCTGGTACCTCCCCTGCCACTGGGCATCATCGTGGCCGATACGGAAGGGGGCATGGGGTACATGATTGAACAGTGCCTGCAGAACATTCTGCATGATCATGGCATAGAAAAGCAGGTGGCCTGCATTGTGACCCAGATGCTGGTGGATAAGCACGACCCATCCATCAAGAATCCCACCAAATACGTGGGGCCATTTTTTAAAAAGGAGCAGGTGCCGGAGCTGGTGGAGAAACGCGGCTGGATCATGAAGGAGGATCCCGGTCGGGGCTGGCGGCGGGTGGTACCTTCCCCCCAACCCAAATCGGTGGTGGAACGCGAGGTGATCCGTCTGCTGGTGGAAAACGATGTGGTGGTGATTGCTGCGGGTGGCGGGGGTATCCCGGTTTACATCGAAGACAACGGCTGGTTGGAGGGACTGGACGCGGTCATCGACAAAGATCTGGCTTCGGCAGTGCTGGGGAATGATATCGGGGCGCAGGAGTTGATGATTCTGACCGGTGTGGAACGGGTGGCGTTGCATTTTGGCACCCCCCAGCAGCGGTTTCTGGATCGGATGACCGTCAGCGAGGCCGAACGCTATCTGGCAGAGGGACATTTCCCGCCCGGCAGTATGGGCCCCAAAATTCAGGCGGCCATCAATTTTATCCGCAATGGCGGGAGAAAGGTCATCATCACCTCCATCGAAAAATCCATCGATGCGGTGTACGGTCGCGCGGGCACGGTCATCCTGCCGGATGCGTGAGGCGGGTGAAGAACAAATCCGATCCAGGGTGGATATTGCGCGCGGGAAGCATTAACTTTCTTTTTTATCGGAATACGAGTGGGATGGTTTCGCGATAATAAATGGCGGTGTGAAATTCAGGAAAGCATTTTTCAAAAATAACCGAAGGAGCAGCGCATGAACATTCACGAACATCAGGCCAAAGAGATTTTACGGAAATATGGTGTGGCGGTGCCCCGGGGACAGGTGGCATTTACCCCGGAAGAAGCCCGGGAGGCGGCGGAATCCCTGGGTGGGGACGTATTTGTGGTAAAGGCACAGATCCATGCTGGAGGGCGGGGTAAAGCCGGTGGGGTGAAGCTGGCCAAAAGCCCGGAGGAAGTTCAGGAACTGGCTGCCCAGATGCTGGGCAGCAAGCTGGTTACCCACCAGACCGGGCCCGAAGGCAAGGTGGTTCAGCGAGTACTGATCGAAGAAGGGGTGGATATTGCCCGTGAGTTGTATCTGGGCATTGTGCTGGATCGATCGGTTTCTAAGCTGGTGATCATGGCCTCCACCGAAGGCGGGGTGGAAATCGAAAAGGTTGCCGAAGAACATCCGGAGGCCATCTTCAAAGAATATGTGGATCCCGAAATTGGTTTGCAGCCCTTTCAGGCGCGCCGTTTGGCTTTCAAGCTGGGGCTGACGGGAAATCAGGTAAAAAACGGTGTGAAGTTTATCCTGGCGCTGTATCGGGCGTATGTGGAGAGCGACGCCTCGCTGGCGGAAATCAATCCTCTGGTCGTGACCGGTTCCGGCGACGTGCTGGCACTGGATGCGAAAATGAACTTTGATGATAACGCCCTTTACCGCCATCCCGAAATTGCCGAAATGCGGGACACCAACGAGGAGGATCCGCTGGAAGTGGAAGCTTCGAAGTATCACCTGAACTACATCAAGTTGGATGGGAATGTGGGCTGTATGGTGAATGGTGCCGGTCTGGCCATGGCGACCATGGACATCATTAAGCTGGCGGGGGGCATGCCGGCAAACTTTCTGGATGTGGGTGGCGGCGCCAGCGTGGAGACCGTGCGCAATGGGTTTCAAATTTTACTATCCGATCCCAACGTCAAAGCGGTGCTGGTGAACATCTTTGGCGGTATCGTGCGCTGCGATCGGGTGGCCAGGGGAATCATCGAGGCAGCCAAGTCCATTGACATTCGAGTGCCCATGGTCATTCGTCTGGCCGGTACCAACGCCGAAGAGGCGGCCGAACTGCTGAAAAATTCCGGTATGAATTTTGAAGTGGCCTCTTCCCTGGAAGAAGCCGCTCAGAAAGTGGTTCGCCTGATTCAATAGAACGCAAAAATGGAAGAGGAGACAACATGAGCATCATTGTGGATGAAAATACCCGTGTGGTGGTTCAGGGAATTACCGGTAAAGAGGGATCCTTTCATGCCCAGCAGATGATCGAATACGGTACCCGTGTGGTTGCCGGCGTCACTCCTGGCAAAGGGGGGCAAAAGTTTAACGATACCGTTCCCGTGTTTAATACCATGGAAGAAGCCGTGCGGGAAACCGGGGCCAATGTTTCGGTGGTGTTTGTTCCCCCGGCATTTGCTCCCGATGCCATCTACGAAGCCGCCGATGCCGGCATCGAGACGGTGGTGTGTATTACCGAAGGTATTCCCGCAATGGACATGGTAAAGGTGTACAATTACCTGCAAAAGACCTCTACCCGTTTGATTGGCCCCAATTGTCCCGGCGTCATTTCTCCCGGAAAGTGCAAGGTGGGCATCATGCCCGGATTCATTCATCGCGAAGGGACGGTGGGGATCATCAGCCGCAGCGGTACCCTGACGTATGAGGCGGTGGATCAGATCACCAAAATGGGGCTGGGGCAATCCACCTGCATCGGGATTGGCGGCGATCCGGTCATTGGCACCCGATTCATCGACGCGTTGAAGCTGTTCAAAGAAGATGACGAAACAGAAGCGGTGGTGCTGATTGGGGAGATTGGGGGTACGGCGGAGGAAGAAGCGGCGGCCTGGATTAAAGAGCATTTTAACAAGCCGGTGGTGGCCTTTATTGCCGGACAAACTGCGCCTCCGGGTAAGCGAATGGGTCATGCCGGTGCCATCATCAGCGGTGGAAAAGGCACGGCGGCGGAAAAGATGAAGGCGCTGCGGGATGCGGGCATTACCGTGGTGGAAAGCCCGGCGGTGATTGGTCGCACGGTTGCCGAAGTGCTGGGAAAATAAAATCCGGGCATTCAACCGAACCGCTGTGGTGACCGTGGGGGCTCGCGTGTGGAAATGGGTAACGGAACATCGGATCGTTCGGTTGCGGAGGCGAAAAAATAAATCAGCATTTGGGAACCGAATCATTGCGCGCTAATTTTACGCGGCAAAAAGGAAAGGTCATATTTAAAGGAACAGGAGGAACAAGGTGGTAGAACGAACACTGACGTTAATTAAGCCGGAGTGTGTGGCCGAAAAGCACATCGGGGATGTGATTTCCCGAATTGAAAAGGCTGGCTTTCGGATTAAAGCCATCAAGATGTTGCAATTATCCAGGCGAGAAGCCGAAAAGTTTTATGAAGTGCACCGGGAACGCCCTTTTTATGGGGAATTAACCGAATACATGAGCAGCGGCCCGATTGTGGCCATGGTGCTGGAAAAAGAAAATTGCATTGCCGATTTTCGAAACTTCATTGGAGCCACCAATCCCAAAGAGGCGGCCGAGGGCACCATCCGTAAGGAGTTTGGAAAGGACATTCAGATGAATTGTGTGCACGCCTCCGATTCCCCGGAAAATGCCGTCCGGGAAATTTATTTTTATTTCTCCGATCGGGAAATCATGGATTGATGGAACGTTAGAGAAAATGGAAGGAAACGAAACCAGAGGCCCTGCCGACAGCGCCTGTCCGCAGGGCTTTGCTTTGACCATGACGCGACTGACCCCGTTTATCCGATTGTTCTTGCTGATCGGCCTATTCCTGCTGGGAATCTTCGGGTGCAATAAGCGGGTCACCAATGGCGATTTGCCGGTAACCCCGGAAGACGGAGAAAAATCCCGGATTCCGGCTTTTGGTAGCGACCAGACCTTCGAAATTGCCACCTGGAATATTCAAAATTTTCCCAAGGCCGGAGAGAACACCCTGAAATTGCTGGCCGAGATTATCCAGTCCCTGAACATTGATGTTTATGCGGTGCAGGAGATTCAGGACACGGTGGCGTTCCGGCAGTTGCTGCAGCGGCTTCCCGATTATGAGGGAATTTATTCCGCCGATACCTACTCCAGCTGGTATCAAAAGACCGGGGTGATTTACAAAAAGCAGCTGGTGACGCTGGCCGATAAAAAGCAGCTGTACTGGAACGACCGGTTCAGTTTTCCCCGGCCGCCGCTTCAGGTGTATGTCACCGCCGATTTTGGCACGGTGGATTTTGATTTTTACCTGATTGTCCTGCATTTAAAGGCGTTTAGTGGTGCCGAAAACGAGGATCGTCGGCGCAGTGCAGTACAGAAGTTAAAGAAGTACGTGGAAGATCAGATCGCCGCGGGTGCCGATCCTGATTTTATCCTGGCCGGCGACTGGAACGATGAACTCACCGACGAAGACCTGCACAATGTGTTTCTGCCGTTTTTGAATAATCCGGAGCAGTTTATCTTCCTGACGCTTCCGCTGGCAAAGAATGGCGAAGTATCGTATTATGTGGGAAATTACCGCAGCCTGATTGACCACATTTTAATCACCACCAGCATTCAGCAGGCGTATCCCAATATCGAAACCCAGATCATTAAACTGGATCAGCTCCTGAGCAATTTTTATCAGGACGTTTCCGACCATCGGCCGGTCGCTGCGCGCATCCCGATAGTCCAGTAAACATTGGAAAATTGTCGGAGGAAAACATTCCCTTTTGAGAGATTCTTCTTATAAACCCAGATTATGCATTAGCCTACGAATGACACGAATTAACACCAATAAAAATAACAAAATGCACTTGATTCTATCTGGATGAAAATATTTTCCCGGATATATTCGCTATTTTGTTAATTTTTTTCGAATTCATTCGCGTGATTCGTGGTTCACTGCATGATTTGGGGCTCAACTCTGACCCTGCCTTTCTCGAATATGCTTGTAAAATAATCCTTTTGCGGTTAATTTTTTGCACAAAGGGAATCTCGGAAACAACAGGATCGTTTGAAAAAAATGAATGAAACTAAAGGAGGGTCATCATGGCGGAAAATCGAGGTCTGGATTTTCTGAAGGGATTTATTATTGGTGGTGCAGTCGGTGCAATTGTGGCCTTATTGTATGCCCCGAAGAGTGGGCGGGAGACGCGTGAGGAGCTGAGCCAGAAGGCGGAGGAGTTTTACGAACAGGCGAAGAAGGATTACGACCGGGCACTGGAAGCTGCAAAGAAATCGTACGAAAAGGCAATGGCCCGGCTGAAAGAACTGGAAGAAGAGGCCAAGAAAAAAGCCGAAGAAATGGAGCACCTGGTGGAAGAGATGGTGGAAAAGGGCAAGGAAGAGGTGGAAGAGAGCAAGTCCCGATTGAAAAAAGCCATTGAGGCGGGGAAGACCGCATTTATGGAAGAGAAAGAAAAGAAAGAGAAGAAGGAAAGCAAGAAGAAGGCCTGAATCCACTGCGGTGAATAAAAGGGAGAAGAATCCATGATCTGGGAAATCAGTTTACTGATCGTGAGCATTGGATTTGTGATTCTGGTTGCCTTTCTGGTGCCCACCATCGTTCAGTTGCGGCGAACGGCCAAGCGGGTAGAGGTGATTTCCGATTCATTGAATCACCATCTACCCGCGATTTTGACCAACCTGGATGAAATCACCACCAATCTCACCAGCATTTTAACCTCGGGTCGCCGGCAGGTGATGATGCTGGAAGAAGCGGCCCAGGAGGTGAAGGGCATGGTAGATGATATTGTCCAGTTGGAGAAAGACATCAAACGCCGCATAGAGGATCCATTTGTAGAAACCTTTACCACGCTGGCGGCCGTGGCGCGTGCCATTCGGGCCTTCCTGGATGTATTGAAAGAAAAACGGTAGCCTGAAACGACAATTTGCGCCAGACGATGAATTTTCTTGAATTACCTGCATTCGATGCCTAACTTTAAATGATTTTTTGGTTAATTGATCCTGAATGAAAAATCGGAACGGATGATCGGTACCCCAATGGCTGATGTTGGCTTGAATAGTAATCTGGAAGTCGATCAACGGAAGTTTCATATCCAGACATCGACCAATATTGATGGCGGGTTTATCAAAAGCGAGGTGTTCGAACAGGGACGGTTGTTGTATTCGGAGCTGTATTATTACGAACGGCGTCGCCAGCAGGACGATAAAGGGCTGGAGCGCCGGATTCGTCAGCTGGCCGATCAGTTCCACCGCACCATCGTGGAAGAAATCGAAGCCCTCTTTCACATCTCCGAGCGGGTCAATCAGGAAAACGATGCCCAGGCTCACGAAAAAATCGGCCGCATCTTTTTATTCATGCACGTGTACGATAAAGCGGAATTTCACTTTTCCCGCGCCATGGAGCTGGATCCCCAGCGCTACAGCAGCGGCGTTTACCTGGGACGCACCTATTACCGGCAACGGAAATTTCAGCAGGCGCATGCCGTGTTGTCCAATCTACTCAAGTACAACATTCAGTATCCCGATTTCTACAATTTGTTTGGCCTCATTTCCCTGGAACGCAAGCAATACATTCAGGCCCTCCAGTATTTAAAGCAAGCCCTTCATTACAATCCCGAATACGTGGAAGCCCACGTGAATTTGATGCGCGTGTTGCTGCGGCGAATTCAGTTTTTGCGTGCCGAAAATCGTCCCGAAGAGAAAAATAAGGTGATTTCGTTCCTGAAAATCACCATGCAAAAGGTGCACGAGATTGGCGATGACTCCACCCGAAAGTTTGTGCAGCAGCTGTTCCAGCAGATTCAGAAAGGGGCAATTAATAAAGCCGTGGCCTACGCCGATGAGTTTTTCGAAAAGCATTTTGAAAAACGATTCCCTCCGGAACTCATTGGTCATCAATTTTACTTATTTTTAAAATATTACAGCGACGAGGTGACCTTCAGCTTGCTGGAACGATTTGAAGAACGGTTACAGCAGGCCATTGATGCCCGCATTAATTATCCGGATTTGTGGTATTACATCGGGTTAATCCACCTGATGCAGTGCCGGCACTACTTTTTGCAGGGCAAGGATTATTTCCGGGAGGCCACCCGCATCAATCCCAATTTTGAGAAGGCCGCCAAAAATCGTCGCATTATTGAAAATGATAGCCGGGAATTTCTGGCACTCATCAAAGCCATTGTCTGACGGGAGAAAAACCGTAAATCTATTAAAATCCTTGTGATTGTTATCACCCTTATCGGGTAAAAGTGCGGATATTTTGAAAATCTCAACAATAGGCGAAAAAATCGGTTGGTAAAGATCATGATGATAAAATCGCTGTTCCTGAAAGTGAGCTGGATCCTGGGGATGCTTTCGCTGGGGACAATGGCGCTGGCGCAGGAGGCGGTTACCCGTCATCTGGATGTGGAGCTGGCTGCCGCGGATTTGCCGCAAGCGGCCGTCGTGCTATTTGTGCAGGATACCAGCGAGGCGGCGCTGGCGGTGGGCGAGGTGTGGGTGGATGGCCAATCGCTCTGGCTGAAACAATCGGATCAGCCGCCGGCGCATCCGGACGTGGTGCACTGGAACTACGATTCCACCCGTCGCATGTTGACGATTATCTTCCATCCCGATCGACGGGCGGATTTCAATCGAATGCAAATTCGCTTACTTCCGGTGGATCGGCGCACCCCCGTGCAACAATTGCGGGTCTGGGCCGGAAGTACTTCCGTTTTTAATCCATCGGGTTTGGTCGATGTAACATCCAAAATTACATTGAAAAAATAGCCCGGAAACGGATGATGAAATTTAAGCTACCGCTCTTTTCCAGTTTGATCGTGCTTTTGCTGTTGGGATCTGCTGCGCGTGTCTGGGCCGATAAGGGAGGCCCTTCTGCCGAAGGATTTGCCTGGGCCGATTCGCAACATGTGACCTTCGACTGGATTCGCTTAACTTCCGATGCCACCAACCTGGCCACACCGCCAGATAACGATACAGTTTACACCTACACCCTGCCGTTTGCGTTTTATTTTTATTCCCGACCATTTACCCAGATTTACATCAGTTCTAACGGATACATTACCTTTCACAATTATGGCACCAATAGTTTTCCAACCAACGATAATCTGGCCCAGGGGACGTCGCCGGATTCGATTCTGGCGGTGTTCTGGGACGATCTGCAATTCTTAAACACCAGTACCGGTGGGGTATTTGTGGATGTGCAGGGGGAGGCGCCTTACCGACAGGTGATCATCGAGTTTCGGGATGTGGTACGTCGGGCGAATCTGGCCGATGGGCCATTCGAATTTGAAGTGATTCTGTACGAGACCACCAACATCATCAAGTTTCAATATTTACGCATCGGGGATGGTCTGACACCCGAGGAAAAAGGTGCCAGTGCCACCATCGGGTTGAAGTTTACCGGCACCTCATTCTTCGACAATCTGGTCTATTCTTACAACCAGCCGGTGCTGTCGGACAGTCTGGCCATTATTTTTTATCCAGCTGGGAATCTAAGTGTGAACTCCAGTTTATCCCCGGCGACCACCGAACCCGCCATTAACAATCAAACATTTACCCTGAATTTAACCGGGCTGACCTCCACGGCCTCCCGATTGAATTTAATGGGCAAGGCCGATGTGGTGCGCATCAGCAATCCCATTAACACCACGGTTACCGATCCCATTTACGTGACCGAAATTGTGGTGGACGGGCAGAGCTATTACCTGAAAAAATCCACCACCCCACCCACCGATCTGGGATTTGCCACCTGGTATTACAACAACACGGTGGATAGCCTGTACATTTTGCTGCCCCCGTTCGCCATTCGAGATTCCATAAAGGTAGTGTTTGTTGAAGATGCCCCCACGTCCACGGGCACGTACACCTTCAATACTCACGTTTACGCCGACCTGGAAAAGGCACGTGCGGCCACCGCGGCGTCCAGTTTCACGGTGCAGACCACTCAGGTGGCCCGCTACGAGTTCACGCCGGCGGCCGATCAAACGGTACGTGCCGGTCAAAATTTGCAGTACGTCTTGACCGCCGTTGATCCTTTTGGCAATCCCGTGCCCAATAACGATAGTGTAAACCTGACCGCAGTGGGCAGCAGTACGGCCACGTTTAATCGGGCCAATCCCATTCCTTTTAACGGGCAGGATACGGTTCACTTTTCGGTTTCCGATACCGTGGTGGGAGATTTTACCATCCGGGCAGAAAAGTCCACCGATCCCAACATCGATGGGGAAAGTGGCCTGGTGACGGTAAATCCCAATACCCCCAGCCAGATGGTGATTCTTTCCAGTCAGTCGGCTATTACCGTGGGAACCAGCCGACTGCTCCAGGTGGCGCTGGAAGATGCCTACGGCAACCGGCATAAGGACAGTCTGCTGGTATTTCAGCGGCTGACCGGGAATGGGACTTTTTCCAATGGGCTGGATAGTGCGCATGTGAAGACCAACGCCTCCGGTGTGGCGGAGGTGACCTACACGGCCAGCACCACCACCCAGCACGTCAACGATAGCATCCGGGTGTCCTGGCGGGGAACGGTGATCGACACCATCATCCTGCCGCTGCAACCCGATGCGGTGAGTTATTATTCGTTTTCCCCGTCCACCAATCAAACCACCACGGCAGGAACGACCCTGAATTTTACCATCACGGCGCGGGATGTGTACGGCAATGCGGTCAATAATTCCGATCAGGTGATCCTTTCGGCCATCGGGGGAACGGGAGTGACCTTTTCTCCGGGAACCACGCTATCTTTTGGTGGGGGTTCCTCGGTGAATTTTAGTGTGACGGATACGGTGGCGGAATCGTTCACCGTGCGTGCCGAAAAAAGCACCGATGCCAATATTAATGGGGAAAGCGGGCAAATTACGGTGAATCCCGCGGCACCCAATCGGTTTTTGATTCTTTCCAGCCAGAGTGCCATTACAGTGGGGGAATCCCGGCTCCTGCAGGTGGCCCTGGAGGACGTTTATGGCAATCGCATTAAAGATAGCCTGGTGGTGTTTCAACGCATTAATGGCAGCGGTACGTTTGATAACGGTCTGGACAGTGCCCACGTCAAAACCAATTCCAGCGGTATTGCCGAGGCCAACTACACCGCCAGTACCAGCACCCAATTCGTGAATGATCAAATTCAGGTGTCCTGGCAAACCACCGTGCGGGATACGATTGTCCTCCCCCTTCAACCCGATGCGGTGAGCTATTACGAATTTGTGCCCTCCACCGCCCAGACCACCCGTGCCGGAGTGGCGTTGAATTTCAAAATCATTGCCAGAGATATTTACGATAACCCCGTTTCCAACTCCGATCAGATCAATTTAAGCACCATCAATGGTACCGGGGTGACGTTTTCTCCGGGTACCAGTGTTACCTTTGCCGCCGATACGGTGGTAACCATCTCGGTAACCGATACAGTGGCCGAAACCTATTACGTGAAGGCGGAAAAATCCACGGATCCGAATGTCAATGGTCAGAGCGGTGCCATCACGGTCAATCCCGCAAATGCATTTTTGCTGGAGGAACTGCAGGGATCGGGCAATACCACCGTGGGGAGCGAGGTATTGATCCGTGTGCGGCTGAAGGATCAGTACCAGAACACCCTGAGCGACTCCACGGTGAAGTTTCGGCGCATTCGGGGAACCGGGACGTTTGTCAACACCGGTGTGGACACTATCGATGTGTTGACCGATCAGAACGGCATTGCGGAGACGTCATACATCGCTTCCGAAAGCACCGCGTTAACCACCGATTCCATTCTGGTGTATTACGGTACGGCGGATAGCATTTACGTGGTGTTGACCCTGCAACCGGCGGATGTTTCTTACTACACCATCGAACCGAGTGGAGGGGTGTACACGTACAACGCCGGAGAGACCATCACCCTGAATGTGACCGCTTATGATGTTTACGGGAATGTAGTCACCACCTCCAGTCGGCAGGTGACACTTTCTTCGAACGGTACCGGTGTGGTGTTTACCTCGGCCAATCCACAGAATCTGGTGAACGGAACGGCCACGTTTACTGCCATCGATACGGTGAAGGAAAGTGGAGTGACCTTTACCGTTAGCGATGCCACCGGGAAGTCAGCAACATCGAATACCTTTACGATCAATCCCGCCGCGCTGGCGGAGCTCAAGATTCGCACCGATGCCAACAACGGCGGACGGGCGGTTTCGTTGCTGGACACGATCATCACCGCGGACGAAAGCCTGACCTATTACGCCGCCGGATACGATCGATATGGAAACTATATTGCCGATATCGATTCGGCCCACTGGTTTTCCAGTGGCGGATTGAAACCGGTGGTGAACGTCACCGCTCGCAAAATGACCTTTGAGCCCACCACCAGCGGGGTGACCGGAAAAATTCATGTGGAAATTGCCGGGAATGCCGCCATTGCGGGCGATTCCACCGGAGTGGTCACCGTGAACGATGGTGCCCTGGCTTACCTGTACATTCAAACGGTTCCCGACAGTGGCGGAAAGCAGCTGGGCGATTCGACCATCGCTGCCGGTTCCACCCTTACCGTTTATGCCGTGGGCTACGATAGCGACTTGAATTATCTGGGGCTCATCAATAGCGATTGGACGATTAACCCCTCTTCGATTGGAAAGTGGGGGAATGGACAGGCCACATTCACCGGTACCTCGGGCACCATGACGGCCGACAGTGCTGGCAATGGTACCATCCAGGCCGTCAGCGTGGCGAATTCCAGCATCAGTGATGAATCTGGCATTATTACCGTCCAGGCGGGAAGCGCCAGCTACATTGTGATTCGCACGCAGGCGAATGGTGGCGGGCAGCGCTACGATCAACTCAATGTAACGATTACCACGGACACCACCCTGTACCTGTATGCCGCCCATTACGATTCCCGCGGCAACTTTGTGGGCGATTTACCCGTTACCTGGGCCATCTCCAGCACGCTGAACACAGTGCCGTCTGGCAGCCGCAGCTACATACAGTTCGATCCGCAGGTGGCTCCCGATAACTTCTTTATTTACACCACGTCCACCACGGTTACCAACGACTCGACCAATAACATCACCCTCGATGTGGGGACGCTGGATTATATCGTGATTCAGGATGTCTCGGGCAGTGCGGGCTCGGAAATCGACACCCTGACCATGACCGCGGGCACCACCCTGAACCTTTACGCCAGCGGGTACGATGCCAAGGACAATTTCATTGCCGATCAGTCGTCCAACTGGTCGCATATTCCCGATACCATTGGAGTGTTCCAGACTCCGAATCCCACCGCCACGAACGTGTTCGAAGCGCGCAAGTCAGGCAATACGGTCATTAAGGCGGTGACGGCCAGTGGGGGATTACTGGATCAGACTTCCACCATTACCGTAAAACCGGCCAATCCTGCCACCCTGACCAAGGTGGCCTCCACAGACAGTCAGACGGCATCGCCGGGAACGGTGGTGCCGCGCGATTTGAAAGTGCGGGTGCTGGATGCTTACAGCAACCCGGTGCCCAATGTGCAGGTCACCTGGAATCCCGTGGGCGGAGGCTCGGTGAATCCAACTGTTTCGACCACCAATTCACAGGGCTATGCGTCCACCACCTGGACGCTGCATCCCACCACCGATCCGGACTCGGTGAAGGCTTATCTGGCAACTTATACCACCAATCCGGACACGGTCACTTTTTACGGATTTCCCACCAGCACCAAGGCCGATACCATGATTTATGCCTCGGCCACATCGGATACGGGAGCGGTGAATGGTGTGGTGGGGCCCTTCCGGGTACAGATCCTGGACAGTTTAAACAACCCGGTCAGTGGCACCAAGGTTAGCTTTGCCATTACCAGTGAGCCGGATGGGGCCGTGAATCAATCCCTTTCGGCGGATTCGGCGTTTACCGATGCCAATGGTTATGCGGAAACGTCTCTTACACTGGGGAGTAAGCTGGGGACGTATCGGGTGTCTGCTTTTGCGTCCACCACGCCGGCGCGACTGGATTTTACCGGTGTGGCCAATCAGCCGGCGGCGGCCAATGCCATCCTGGTGATTAATGGAGATGGCCAGACGGACACGGTGGGGCAGGCGCTACCCACCCCGGTCAAGGTCAAGCTGGTGGACGCGTATGAGAATCCCATTTCCGGCGAAACCATTGTGTTTGAACCGTTGAACGGTGGCAGCGTGTCTCCCACCTCCGCGGTGACCGATGCCAACGGTTTTGCCTCCACCACCTGGACGCTGGGTACAACCCGCGGTACCTATTATTTGCGTGCACGGAACAGCGCCGGTACGATTATTTCCGACACCCTGACCGCCACGGCCATCTCCGATGCGCCCCGACAGCTGCAGCTGGTAAGCATCCGCAACATCGCCAGCGATTCGGTCACCACCCTGCCCACCTATGCGACCCCATTTTCCGTACGGGTGCGGGATCAGTATGGAAATATTGTAGGAAATACCACCATTCAATTTTCCATTGCTTCCGGTGCCAATGCCCTGCTGACCGAATCGTCCGCCACGGCGGATACCAACGGTGTGGTAAAAAATTCGGTGAAGATTGACGATGCCGCCACGCTGACGATCGTGAATGCCTACATTGCCGGGGTGGACACCCTGCCCATCCATTTTTACCGATTGCAGTATACGGCCGGCTCCTTAACGCCCGATATTGCGCGTCTGGGTACCACGGAGACGTTTCAGATTCAGGTCACCAATCCCGGCCCTTATCCCGTGCGGCTGGATACCAATAATAGTTATCTGACCTTTACCGACGGTTCGATCACCATCACCACGTATCTCAATCAAACAGACAGCATTCCGGCCAACGCCACCGGCTGGACGTTGTCTTTCGATCCGGTGACCATTTCCAATCAATTAACCACCGGGCGATACACGCCAGAGATTGCCTTAAAAGGCCGGGGTGTGGATGCGGACTTTCGTGGCTCATTATACACCGATACGCAGGAGTTGCGCATTTTTACCATCGACATTTTAAGCACGGCCACCGCACCGGATCGGATCGAGCGCGGCAACACCTTTGATGTGACCATGACGGTGCGGAACGCCGGTAATGTGACCATTAATGTGGACACCGCCAATACTTACGTTTATTTGCGCGATGGCGGACAGACCTATCTGCTGCCTTCTCAAACCCTGAGTGCGGTGACCTCCATCGGGCCGGATCAGACGGTCAATTTCCAGTACCGGTTGACCGTTCCGGTGAATTTTCCGCTGGGCAGTTTTTACATCGACGGGGTCATTAACGGAACGATTGTGGAAAATGGTCAGGCAGTGGCCGATTCCACGGCCAATACCCCGGATGTGATTCAAATTATCTCCGCGGCAACGATTTCCTACGTGGCCAATAGCCTGTCTCCCCGGCAGGTGACCAATGGCCTGCCTTTCGCCTTCCAGCTGAAGATTCAGAATACCGGACAGGCCGAAGTAACGCTGGATTCCACCCGAACGTTCATGGTGTTTGGAGTGGATACTTTTTATCTGGATAAGGATCAGGTGGTGAACGGTAACAGCAGCCTGATGCTGGATTTTGAAAGGGACACCGTAAAGAGCAACGCTGCGGTGAGTCGCTACCGGGCCACCCTGTATTTATACGGATTGGAAGGCCAGGCAACCTATACGGATACGCTGACCAATTTTGATTCGCTGCGGGTGCAGAATCAACCGTCGCTGGTGTACACCAGTTTTGTGGTAGATTCTACCCAGGCCAGTCAGGGAGAGGGAAACATTCCGTTAACCCTGGTGATGCAAAATAATGCCAACCTGGGAGCGCCGCTGGTCATCCAATCTGCTGACGATATTGTGATCAAATCCGTGGACACGGTGTATGCCACCGCCATTTCCCCCGCACCTTCTGCCTATCCCGTCGTGTTGCAGGCGGGACAATCCGGTACATTTCAGTTCCAGCTGCGTTTTCACGACGCATTTCCTGTGGGAATGCAGAAGCTGTGGGCACGTACAACCTATGCGGATTCCAATTCGAACCAGCGTTACGTGTATGAGGATCAGACCACACAAATCGACTCCATTCGGATATTAAAGAAAACCACGATTACCATTCTCTCGGTACAGGTAGTTGGGAGCGATACGGTAAGTCAGGGACAGACCGGGGTAACCTTTAACATGGTATTGCAGAACAGTGGCGAAGTGAACGGTCACGTGGGTGTGGACAGCGCCTATTTAAGTTTCAACAATCAGCACAGTCTGGAAAGCATTACACCGCCCCTGCCGGTCACCATTCTGGCCGGCAGTACGGATACCCTGCAATTTAAATATACCATCAACAGCAAGTCGGCACTGGGGCCGGATCCGGTAAACGGCACGGTGATTTATTCTAACGTCCGCACGGGCGCCATTACCACCGAAAAACGAAACAATGCAGACACGATTTATGTGGAATCCGCTGCAGACACCAATTTAATCACCATTAATTCCCTGGATGTCAGCCAGTTCAACGTCAATCAGGGACAGAGTGGTATTTCCGCCAAGGTCAAGTTGACCAATCTGGCCGAGGCGGATGCGCGCATCGATTCGCTGCGGATTTTTGCCAATCAACCCGGTGTAAAGGATTCTCTGGTAAGCGCGTTGGGAATTTTACCCGGAAAGAGCTCCCGGACTTACAACTTCCTTTTGAGCATCAGCACAACGGCCGATACGGGCATCATTCCGCTGGACGTGCGGGCGGTGTTCACGGATCTGAATTCCAACCAGCAGTACCGGGAGGTGGGTGCCAGCCGGACGGACAGCGTGAATGTGTTAACACCGGCCAATCTGATCGTCAATGCCGTTCAGGTCAGCCGGGATACGGTGAGTCAGGGACAGCAGGACGTGGAGGTGACGACCTTTGTGAAAAACACCGGCATGGCCGATCTGCGGCTGGATGCATTCACACCAAGCATCTCGCCGGATGCGGCCGGTTTTACGATGGAACGCGTCTCGCCGGTGGACTTGCCCACCATTGCCGGTGGCGATAGTGTGAAGTTCATTTACCGCATGACCGTTAAACTCACCGCCCAGACGGTGACCGACACCATCGACTTTGAAGCGCGGGGAACGGATCTGGTGGATAACCGTTCTCTGGGGCCGGTGACTTCCACCGCTCCGGCGACCGTTCTGGTGCAAAGCGCCGGTTCTGTGCAAATCGACAGCGTTACCACTCCGGTGACGGCGGTCTCCGTCGGCCAGAAGGGGATCCCCGTTCGGGTGTATTTCCAGAATCCCGGACAGGCGCTGGTGGACGTCACCGAGGTGACGCTCTACTTCAATGGTGCCACCACCGGTTTTTATCAGAATCTGGATTCATTAAGCAGCGATCCGTTCAGCGGGAACAACATTGCTTACTTTTCTCTGGAAGTTCTCTCCAGTGCCAGCGAGGGCAATTACACCATCACCTCCACCGTGGAAGGCATTGAGACCAACAAGCAGGAGACGGTGAAGGATTCCTCCACGGCGGCCGAGGGGCCGACCCTGACCGTCACCCGACCGGCGGAACTGCGCATCCTGGCGGTGGATGCCAGCAGTCCCACCTTTGCCTTCGATTCGGTATCCATTGGCTCCAATGATGTGCCAGTACACGTGCGGGTGAAAAATACCGGCAATACCCCTCTGTTGCTGGATACCCTGCAGGTGACCTTCTCGACCGGTTCGTTTGCGGGGCAGGACACGGTGTTCGCCCCGGCGCTGGAAATTGCGGCGGGAGCCACCCGACAAATCGATTTTGCCATCGATGTGTTGAGTTCCAACAGTCCACGAAGCGTTACCCTGAATGCGCGAGGGGCGGGACGGGATAGCCATTCGAACATGCGCCTGACCGATTCCGGTGCCGATACCACCGACAGCTGGCGCATGGTGGTGCCCGGAAAACTGATTTACACCAGCATCTCACCAAACGAGGTGAGCAACGGACAGGTGGTTGGTTTTCGGGTCGAGGTGGAAAACGAAGGTCAGGCCAACATGAAGCTGTTTGCCGCTTCGACCTACCTGGATTTTGCCGGCACCCGCTATTATTTAAAGAACGACACCTGGGTGGAAGGAAACCGCATCAAATACCTGTATTTTGAAAATAAAACCATTCAGTTGCCCACCGGTAGCATCGATGGACAGCTCTACGCCAATAACTATTTTGAAAATGGTTTTTACAAATCCACGGTGCTGAGTCCCATTACCATCACCGTTTACGATTCGGCGAAGGTGGTAATCCATACCATCACGGCTCCCGATACGGTGTCCCAGGAGCAGGTGTTTTCCATTCAGGTGGCGGTGCGCAACGATGGTGCCAGTCGGGCCAATGCGATCATCGACTCCCTGCTCATTCCGGAACTGGGAATTCGAGAATATGTTGGCCAGCAGGCCACTCCCAATACCGTTCTGATGCTACCCACGGCCAATGCCTCGCTGGATACCACCGTGCAGGGGAACTATCCCTACACCGTTCGGGTGATCTGGCGGGATGTGAACATCAATCGCCAGAACCGCACCGATTCGCTGACCCAGGTGTTTGTGCTGAAGAAAGCCACCATCGATTTTGTGCAGGCCGTTGCCCCGGATACGGTAACCACCGGTCAGACGGTCGATTCGGTGAAAATCACCCTGCGAAATCGGGGTGAGGTGGCTGCCCTGTTGGATCAGATTCAATTTACGCCGAACATGGGGGTCTACACCATCACTGCACAGCATAACGTACAGCAGATTCCGCCGGGACAGACGGTGAATCTGTTTTATCAATTCCGGGTGGAAGACAATTCCGCCACCGGTCGCGATTCCATCGCCCTGACCGTACGGGGCCGGGATGAATTGAGTCAGAATGCGATCACCACCCAGGTTTCGCCGGCGTTTGACTGGTTGATCCAGGAAAACCCCGATCTGGCCATCACCTCGGTGGTTGCCAGTCAGAGCACCGTGAGTCGGGGGCAGACCGGAGTACGGGTTAAGGTAAACCTGGTCAATAATGGTGGTGGCGATGTGGTGCTGGATACGGTGCGGTTGAATTTCTCCAGCGGTAATGCCAATTATAGTAATATCGTTCGTTCCAATTTGAATAAGACCATTGCCGGTGGCGATACCGCGGTGGTGCTGTTGTATGTGGATGTTTCCACCACGGCCACACTGGGTGCGGATGTCATCGATGCGGCTGCTTCCGGGCGGAATGCCGTCTCTGGAAGTCGGGTTCAGGCACCGGCAGCGCAGACCACCGCGTCCTGGACGGTGCAACAGCGTCCGGTACTTGCCTACACCAGCTTTGCGGTGGATCAGGACACCGCCAGCACGGGACAGACGAACGTGCTGCTGGCCTTTACCATCAAGAATCAGGGGCAGGGCAATCCCACCGCCACTGCACGCATCGATTCCATTGAAATTCTGGCCAATAACGTGGCTTTCGACACCAGTAATTTTAACATTGTGCGATTATTCAGTTTGCCGGTGACGCTTCCCAATGGAGCTTCCAGCAGCCTGAACTATCGCATAGAGGTAAAACCCACCGCGGCCAGCAATCGGTACACGTTCACCGCGCGGGTGCATTACCGGGATGAAAACGATCAGCAGGCACTGCTGTTTGAGGATGCCAGCACCAGCGACGACCTGCAGGTTGTCCAGCAGGCCCGTCTGGTGGTAGAATCCATTGCCATTGCCCCCGATACGGCACATGTGGGCCAGGAAGACGTGCAATATGTGGTGCGCATCCGAAATACCGGGGAAGCCGGAGCCGAGATTTTTAGCAATACCCTGCAGTTTTATGTGTCGTATCCTTTCACACAGACGCTGCAGAATCCGTTGCTTCCGGTGACCGTTGCCGGCGGCAATACGGTGGATTTGACCTATTCGGTGGACGTGCCCAATAGCATTTCGCTGGACACCTATCAGGATACGTTGATTTATGCGGGCACGCGCCTGACGGCTCAGGATGTGTATTCCGAGGCCTCGCTGAACACCACGGCCGACTCCCTGGCCTATTTAACCGTGGTCAATCCCGCGGATTTTGAATTTCTGGAACTGGGCCCCTACACCGTTTTTGACGATGGGGACACGGTGCAATTCACCGTGACCGTGGTGAATGCCGGCGGAAGCATCGTGCACCTGAATAATCAGACGCATCTGGAAATCCCTTCCGAACCGGCGATGATTACCTACATCGATCCTCTGGCCACCGATATGACCGTGGCACCGGCGGAAACCACGGTACTGGTCTTTCAGCCGCTGGTGCTTTCCCAGACCGGGGAGTACGTGCCGGTGACCCGGATTCGAGGCACCTCGAATGAAATTCCCTACGCCGAGAATTTGAATACGGTGGTGATCAACATCGGTGGCAATGTTTCGATCACCGATGTGCAGGTGAATCCGGATCAGGTGGTGCCCGGCCAAAAGAATGTGGACGTGTTTGTGCGCGTTACCAACGCCGGCCCGCCGCTAAAGATCGATGAGCAGGGCACCATGCTGGATTTCCGTTATGTGGACAACGGAGAGATTCTGTTTGCACCCAATCGACGGGTGGACAATCTGGATACCCTGCATACCACGCCACCAGGTTCTTTCGAAACGCTGCAGTGGTTGTTTGACGTCCCCGATGACGCCCGTGTGGGACGGGTAACGGTGAAGGCGATTATCAGTTTCAACAACGGTACCCTGACCAAGGTCTCGCTTTTACCGGATACCTTCCTGATTAAATCCGGTGTGCTGCTCAGTTATCAGAATGGATCCCTGGAACCGGATAGTATTGTTCCTGGTGAGACGGTCACGTTCTCGGTAATCGTTGAAAACAGTGGAAATACCGATCTGATCGTGAATCCGGACAGTTCGTATCTGGAATTCACCGATGGCGTTCGGGTTTTCCGCGCCAACGTGGATGGGAACATCACCATTCGGGGGACGCTAACCCAGACGCCACGGGAAAACACGGTGCCGTTTGTGACCGAGACGGTGCCGCCCGATTTTGCTCCCAATCTCATTTTACCCATTCAGGTGGTGATGCACGGAAAGCTTCCCAACGATCAACCCTTTGAAGGGGATACCCTGGTCGGACAACACCAGTTGACCGTTTTGCCCGAAGCCCTGGTGGTGGTGGATTCCATTGACATCGTTCCTCAGGTGGTGACCCGCGGACAGAGTTTTGTGGAAGTGCGCTACTATTTGAGTAACAAGGGGGCATCCGGGGCGCAGGTGAATGAGCTGAATAGTGTGTTTGTGGACAGTGCCGGGCAGGAAATGACGGATCAATGGATTACTGTCTTCAATTCGCACAACCTGCCTTTTACGATTCTGCCGGGCGAACAGGTCACCTTTATCCGAAAATACAACATTCTGGATACCGCTCCACTGGGCCCGGCATTTGCCGGACTGAATGGGGCATACAACGACCTGCGCAAACCAGACGATGAGCGGAATTTCACCAGTGGGGCCGTCACCGATCAGGTACGCATCATTCAGTTTTCCAGTGCCTTTGTCAGTCAGTTGAAACTGGCTCAGGTGCCCAATCCGCCTTTTGTTAATTATGGCCAGCCGGTGGCGCTGGAGCTGTACCTGGCCAATTCGGGTGATGACACCCTCAGTCAGGTGCATGTGACCATTTTCAAGGATGCAGAAATCTTTATTCGCGATACCATTCCTGTGCTATTGCCCAATCGCATTACCAAATTTACTTACACGTTTCGGGCCGATTCGGTCAGCCAGACGCAGCTGTTCCGCGCGACGATTGACAGCGCCTTTTCCCGAATCACCGGGAATCAGGTTTTTGTGGGACAGCCGGTAGACAATACGGAAAATCTGTTTATCCAGCAGCCGGTGGTGCTGACGCTCTCGGCCACGGCATCGGATAGCACGCTCTCCCAGGTGCAGGAATTTACCGTGGATTACCGGATTTCCACCACAGGAGAAAGTGAATGGTCGACCGGACAGGTGGAGCTGGTGTTGCCGCCAAACTACCAGCTTACCCCGGAAACGCCCGATGCGGTACAGACCATCAGTCCAACCAACCGGAGCGGGTTCTGGAAGGTGAAGGCCATGGACTTAACGCAGGGATTGAACGACACCCTGCTGGTGCACCTGCGTCAGTTGCCGCTGGATGTGAACACCAATCAGCCGGCCGGTGTGGCCATCGATACGGTGAAAATCCCGGTGCGAACAGATACCTCTGCGCGGATAGTCTCTACTGTGGAAATTATTGACCCCGTGGGGGCCGTGGATCGGGAATTGACCACCGGACAGCAATTTCTGTTGAAGAACACCATCTTCTTCCTGGGGCAGGTTGCCCGCAGCGACCGGGTGGCGGAAGTCATTGTCCCCACCGGTTACTCGGTGGAAGGTCGCACGCGGGTGGATGTGGAACCCCAGGGCGTGGTGCAGGAAGTTGTGTGGCGCATCAACACCCCGGCAACCCCCAGCGGGCCAGACACGTTGCGGATTATCAATCGCGGTAAGGATGAAAATACCTTCGAAGAAATTACCGATGTGCAGACGCTGGTGGTTAACGTGGTGGATGGGGCCAGGATTCGGCTGCAGGCAGCCATTGCAGCCCCTGAAGGCGCGGTGGACGGAGAATTGTCCACCGATCAACTCTTCCAGTTGAAGATTCAAACCCTGAATGTGGGGCAGGCCGGTATTC
The DNA here is from genome assembly GCA_013150955.1 of Calditrichota bacterium. Lineage (GTDB taxonomy): Bacteria > Calditrichota > Calditrichia > RBG-13-44-9 > J042 > JAADJD01. The sequence goes on along the minus strand of JAADJD010000038.1, from coordinate 107,138 downwards.
TGGACACCTCGCGCAACCGGATTCGCATTCAATTGCCGGCAGGCATTCAGTTCGCCGATCGATCCGGGGATACGTTAAGCATTCAACTGGGGATTCAGGATACCACCCTCACATTGCGTACGTTAAACAATCCGTTGCCCTTGCAAAACATCGTGGTGCAGCTCCAGGAAGTGGCCCGCGACGAGAACACCCTGGAACCGGCTGCAATCGTCAATAATCTGGTGCGCATTCCCATTCGGGTTGTGCGAAAAGCGTTGTTGCAGCTCAGCGTCAGCGGCGATACGGTGATGTCCACCGGACAAACCGGTCTGCTGACCGTGGAGTTGCGGAATCTGGGAGATGCGCGAGTGGTGCCCGATTCGGTACGGGTGCAGATTGTTCAAATGGGGCAGGGCCTGACCCTGCTGGGCACCCCGGCCACGCAGTACATCGCCATTGACCCGGAAACCCGCTCGGGAGCGGCACATTTAGCCGTCTCGGCCACCGCGAACGTGGGAGCCGATACGTTGATTGTTGCCATCACCGATTCCCTTGCACGGGATGAAAACAACAATTTTGAAAATGCCCGTGTGGCACGGGTGAGCGACACCGTGCGATTTGCTTACGTCATCGAGCAGCGCGGTTTAATTGTGACCCAATTAAGCATCGATTGGCCGGAGGGGGCCAGGGATTCGACCATTTCCACCGGACAAACCTTCCGCCTGAAAGGCGAGGTTGAATTTCGCGGCAGCGTGGCTCCAGAAAATCGGCTGGTTGCGCTGGTGTTTGATCCCGCCACCGGCTTCCGCATTCTGGGCGATAGTGTGCAGGTGGTATCCGACAGGGGTGATCAGGTCACCGTGACCTGGGACGTTCTGGCACCCGATTTTGTGCCCGGTTCCGGAGCCGTCCCTGGCGTACCCGCGGCGATGGTGGCACAATCGCCCCGTAAAAAATTTGTTAACGAAGGGCCAGAACCCAGACAGAAACCCACAAAGCCCGGAAAAACGGGGAAATCTTCAACCGCCGGAAAATTGCCGCCACGAAAGTTTGGCAAGAGAACCGGAGATGATGCACTCCGCATTCTGGGATTCGAAAAAATGAAGCCGGTGATGGCCGAAGCGCGCTCTAAAGTCTTTAAGGTCATGGATGTGTTAAAAACCACCCAGGGGACGCCCTTTTTCCTGCAGGCTTACGCCGTGGAAAAGAACACTGGCGAAGCCCTGAGTCAGACCAGCAACATGTTGCCCATCGAGGTGCAGCGGCGCGCCGTATTACGACTGGAAGGGGTGCAGCGGGCGTATCGACTGTCGCAAAAGCAGCGGTTTGATGTGTCCGTGCGGGTGGTAAACACGGGCGAGGCGCCGGTGAGTGGCAGCGGCAGCGTCCGCATTGAATTGAATGGAATTTTGCTCGCCCCCGGCGAAACATCCGAGAAGTCTTTCTCCCTGGGTGCAAATAAAGATACCCGAATTACCTGGAAGCTCATGGCCCCCGATTCCAACATAAACACATTGATGAACATTACGTTCGGTCAGTTGCCGCAGGATGCCAATACCAATGCACCGGTCGATGTGCACCCGGACAGCAATCGGGTGGTCATTGATGTGAACATGATCCCCAAGCGGTTGATCGTAGAAAAACTGGAGGACATCATTCCCGAATCCAATTACGTGCAGGGACAGAAAGATGTAGCGGTACTCGGATTTTCCATGAGCAATCCGCAGATCGACGACACGCTGTACGTGAAGAAGGTGCTCATCTCGCTGAGGAATCCTGCTGAAGGCAATCGTCCCTACGCCGATCTGGTCAACATGATCTCGCGGATTAAGGTGGTCAGCTTGAAATACTATCGCGAATTGTTGAAAAAGAAAGCCGCTGGACAGATCCCGGACATCTTTGCCGATGTGCCGGTTACGGATACAACAGCCAATCCGGCATCGGTTCCTTTTAACGTGAACCAGGACGTTCTACTACCCGGCGAAAAACACGAGCTGGTGGTGTTGTTCGACATTGCGCAGAATGCACCCAACCGGAATTTTCATGTGGGACTGGACGGCGTGGTGGCCTTTCAGAAATTTGCCGGCGATTTCTACAGCGTGGAGGTGACCGATTCCATTGGCAATCCGATCGATACGTTGAACAACAAGCTGCAATCGCAATCGATTTCCGTGGTGCCTTCGGATCCCAAGAAGAGTTTTGGTAATTATCCCAATCCCTTCGGGTTGCGGGATGAATACACCAAATTCGTCTTTTACCTGGAAAGTCCCGCCGATGTGGAATTGCGGATTTACACGCTGTTGGGAGAGCTGGTGTGGAAGAAAGAGGAAAAAGGATTGCAGAAAGGATTGTACGACGGAAAGATCGTCTGGGATGGTCGCAACGAACGGGGTTACCGCGTGTTGAATGGCGTTTACCTGGCGGTGCTTCGGGTGAAATACCAGAACGGGGAAACCAAAATGTTTAAGACCAAGGTCGCATTTATAAAATAGAGATCGACACATATGAAACACCGGGCAAAGACACTCATTTTTGCACTGGCCATGCTGGTTGTTCTTGCAGGAGCCGTGCCGCCAATACAGGCCCAGGAGGGCAGTGCCGGCACCACCAGTTTAATGAACATCGGTGCCAGTGCGCGGGCGCTGGGATTGGGTCGGGCGTACGTGGCCCTGGCGGATGACCCGGCCGCGGTGTTCTGGAATCCCGCGGGACTGGAATTTGTACCGCGCCTGACCATCTCCCTGCTGCATGCGCCCCTTTATGAAGGCGCCGTGTACGACTTCCTGGGATTTGTCTATCCCACGCTGCAATTCGGAACGGTTGGCGTTGGGTATGCCCGCATCGGGGTGGGGGATATCCCGGTGGTCAATCAATTCAACGTTCAGGAAGGGGTGTCCCGTTTCGAATATAGCGAGCTTTACATTTCTTACGCCAAGAAACTGCCCTTTAACCTTACCACAGGAATTACATTCAAAATCGATCGTCAGGAATTTACCTTTTTGAATCTGGTCACCAGTGGCATCGGTCTGGATCTGGGCCTCATGTACAAGCCGCGATGGGACAATCGCTTCTTACGGGATCTGTCCATCGGGTTTCATTACCAGAATCTGCTAAAACCGGAGTTGAAGCTGGGGGTGGAGCGGGAAGTTCTACCGGCACAATTTCGGCTGGGCATCCTGAAGGCCTTCCCGGTTGGTCTCAGCGGTCGAGTGAATGTGCTGCTGGATTTCAGTAAGTCCGAATTTGAGCCCATGCGCGTTCACATGGGTACCGAATACAATTTCCGCGATCTGGGAACCATTCGCGTGGGGTTCGATCGCAACAATCTGGCCTTTGGCGCCGGGGTGCGCTATTCTTTTGTCCAGATCGATTATTCCTTCGGGAACCTGAGTTATCAGGGGGATTGGCCGCCCACCCATCGATTCTCTATCACGTTTAATCTGGGCAAGACCCGCGAGGAATTGATTCGCCTGGCCGAAGAAGAACGTCGGCGGCGGGAAAAAGAATTGGTGGAGCGTACCAAGGAGGAAGAACGGCAACGCTTCATTGCCGAGCATCTGGCCAAAGGAAAGGAATTGTTTGAACAGCAAAAGTACTTTGATGCCGCTACCGAATTTCAGATGGTCATTTCAGAAGATCCGTTTAACAAGACGGCCAAGATCATGCTGGATAGCGCCAATACGTTGATCCAGCGCGAGCTGCAGGCTCGCCAGGAACAGCTCATCGCCCAGGCGGTAGACAAAGAGCTGGCCAAGGAAAACAAGCGCTTTGTGGAATTGCAGTTCGAAAAAGGGCAGTTGTACCTGCAGCAGAAGCGATTTAACGAAGCGTTAATCGCCTTTAATCTGGCACTGGAACGGTCTCCCGATGACCCGATTATTCTTCAGGCCATTCAGACCACCAAACGTCGGTTGAACCAGGAAGTGCGTCGTCTGGTGACCCAGGCCCGGCGGGAATTTCAGAATCGCAATCTTTCGGAAGCATTGCGCATCTTGAGCGAGGCGCTGGTGCTGTCCCCGGATGATCCTCAGTTGAAACGAGAAGTGGATGCGCTGGCCAATCGGGTGAAAGTGCAACAGTATGTGCAACAGGCGCTGCAGTTGTATGATCAGGGACGGTATCAGGAGGCCCTGGCACTGTTTCAGGAAGCGCTCAATCTGGATCCGGCCAACGAAGTGCTGCGTCAGTACATGGAACGCGCCCGACGCGGTCTGGGGGAAGGCGAAGAGGAGCTCGATCCGCAGGCCGAGAAGCAGTATATTGTGGGAACCGAGTTGTTCCTGACCGGACGCTATCAGGAAGCACTGGAGGTGTGGCGAGAGCTGGCCAGGAAATATCCATACAACCAGAAGATTCAGGAAGCCATAAAAAAAGCCGAAGATTTGCTTAAAAGAACTAAAGAGAATTAAATTACGTTAAAAGTATTTTGAAATTGATTTTTTTGCTGTATTTTGCAGGAATTTGAAATAGTGGACGAAAATGTTTAAGAACGTTTCTAAAGAAGAAATTCAGATCCCCGCCCAGATGAGTTATCTGCGCGAGGTGCGGGATTTTATCGAGTTCATTGGCAAAAAGTACAAGTTCCCCGATAAGATTATCAATTCCTTTAAACTGGTTGTCGACGAAGCCTGCACGAACATCATCCGCCACGGTTATCGCGATATTAAGGATGGCAAGATCACCATCCGGGCCATCATCCGCCGCCGCAGCCTGACCATGGTGATCATCGATCAGGGCATCAGTTTTGACCCCCGGCAGGTGAAAAATCCCGATCTCCAGAAATACGTCCAGATCGGGAAAAAGGGCGGTCTGGGCATCTTCATGATGCGCAAGTTGATGGACGACATCCGTTACAATGTAACCAGCCGGGGCAACGAATTGCGCCTCACCAAGGTGCGCGATGAAGTGGAAAAAACCCGGTTGCTGGACATCTGGGATTCGCTTACCCTGCGCACCAAATTCTCCCTGGTCGGCTCGGTGGGTTTGACCATCATCATCATCATTGCCTTCTTTGTGTTTAACGCCCGTTTGAATACCGACATTTACGAATTGACCTTTTCCCAGGCCAGTTCCATGGTTCAAAATCTGGCGGAAATCTCCTACGAGCCACTGACGGTGGCGCTGGAAGGGGGTACCGATATTCCTCTGTTCCAGAATGCCAAATCGGTCAAGGAAAGCAAGCCCGAAATGATCCGCATGGCCGTAATCACCGATCGGGATTCGCAGGTGGTGGCGGTGTATCCCATTCAGGTGGAGATGATCCGCCAGAAAGTGGACTGGAAACATGCCCAGCTGGTCACCCGAATGGAGAATGTGGAAGTCTATCGGCGCGCGGTGGGGGATTCGGCCATTTTCTATTTCGTGGCCCCCATTGCTCTGGCGGGACTAGAAGACGAGCCAGCGGGGTACTACCAGCTGTGGGTGGAAGAGGCATACATTCTGAAACAGATTGCCATTGCCCGGCGCAACCTGATCCTGTATCTCTTACTCTTTCTGGTGGCTGGCTATATTGGCCTCTTCCTGCTCATTAGCCTGATTACCGAACCTTTCCACAAATTGGCCGAGTGGGTGCGTCAGGTGGGTGAAGGTACGGTGGATGAAGACGAGATTGACATTGACGCCAGTGACGAGCTGGGCGAGATTGCCCAGGCCTTTAATGAGATGACCAGCAAGTTCCGGGAAGCGCAGATCAATCTGGTGGAGCAACAGCGCCTGCAAAAGGAATTGCAGGTGGCCCAGGAAATTCAACAAATGCTGTTGCCGGATGACTTCCCGGAAGTCATCGGATACGACATTGCGTCCTACTATCAGGCCGCCAAAGAAGTGGGTGGGGATCTGTTTGATTTTGTGGAGGTGGACGATCAGAGCATCGGCATTTGTGTGGCTGATGTGTCCGGAAAAGGCGTTCCCGGTTCCCTGGTGATGACCATGATCCGCACCGCCCTGCGGCTGGAAGCGCGGGGGAATAAAAATCCAGCCGACGTGCTCACCAGGGTTAACGCCTTTGTGACTGAGGATATTAAGAAGGGCATGTTTGTGACCATGTTCTATGTCATCCTGGATTCCCGGGAACGCATGGTCTACTTTGCCAGTGCCGGGCATAACCCCATGATCCTGTTCCGCGGAAAGACCAAGGAAACCTACTATTTGAATCCATCTGGCTTTCCGGTGGGAATTACCCTGCCGGACATCAATCTGTTTGCCGAAAAAATCCAGGCCGATCGAATTCGGCTGCATCCGGACGACATTCTGGTGCTCTACACCGATGGAATTACCGAAGCCATGAATGCCAAACGGGAACTCTTCGGGGAAGAACGGTTCCTGGCCGCCATTCGCAAGTATGGTCACCTGGATGTGGTGGACTTCGTGAAAAGCATTAAGAACGAGATTTTGAATTTTACCGGCGGGTATGAGCAGAATGACGACATCACCCTGGTGGCCATCAAAGAAAATATGGAAGCGGTGGATATCAAAGTAAATCTGTTCAAGGAATTGTTTGAGCGGAAAAAGGGAACCAACGGAAAAACACTGGTGGAAGCCTGTCGGGAACTGGGAATCTCCCCATCGACCTATTACCGTTACAAGAAAATTTACGAGAAGGGCGGCTACACCTATTTGCGGGAAATGTTGCACGGCTATACTAATCTGGGGTTGAAGCATTTAAGTATTGAAATAAAGACCAAAATATATGATATTATCCGGCAGCATCCTGAATTTGGCCCAAAAAAGATCAGTGACATGTTGAATACAGAGAAATACGGCTATACCAAGGTACCGCCGAAATTGATTTACGAGGAATTAAAACGGGCAAAATTGAACACCAAGCAGCAGCGGATTCAATTTGTGAAGCGGGGCGGTAAGCAGCGGTTGAAACCGCCGGGTACCCCGCTGTTGACGCTGGATGGCGAGGTCATGGTTGGGTTCCGTAGCGAAGATATGTTTGAAACCACCTATCATTACATTCCCAGTGCAGGTGCCGGCAAACGATCGAAAGAGAAAATTATTTCCGTGAGTGGAAAGCGATTGATCACTGCGGAGCAAATTTCCGAAGAAGAGGAAAGGCGCAAGGCACAGTTGACGGAAGAAAATGCGCAGGATGAGGAAAAACCGGTGGAAACACCGGTGACCGACTCCGACGGAAATGAGCCCGAAAGGGACAAAATCGATGAAGAAGTTATTGGAAATGATGTCGTTGCCGATGATAATGTAGAACAACAGGATAAAGAGGAAAATCGCTGACCTTTTATTAATTGATGGAGGGTTTGATGGAAGGCATCCAAGTTTCCACGCATACGGCGGGGAGTCGCAATCAGATTTCGGTGATTAAGGTGGGCGGATATATCGACACCACGACATCTTCGGAGGTAGAGCGTGCCCTGAATAGTCTGTTAAAGCAGGGGAGATACAATATTATCATTGATCTGAGCAATGTGGACTATATCAGCAGTGCGGGGTGGGGTATTTTTATCAGCGAAATCAAGACCATTCGGGAAAATAACGGGGATTTAAAATTGGTGGGGATGATCCCCGATGTTTATGAAATTTTTGAATTGCTGGAATTTCATCACATTCTGGATGTTTACGATACGGTGGAAGGTGCGGTGATGAAATTTGAGCAGGCCGAGGCGGCCAGCGAGCCCAGTGCGGCTGCTTTTGAGCGCGCTCAGGCGGCCAGGGCCGAGGAAGTCGCCCAGGCCAGTGAAACCACCCACCAACCGGAACGCCCGGTCAGTGTGGATCAACCAACGGCAACCCGGCCCGTAAGCGAACAACCGCTGACAACTTCCGAAACTCAGCCCAAAACCAGCAGTGCACCGGTGAGCCTGAAGCGGTTACCCCTGGAAGAAAAAATCAAATATATTGTATCCAATTATCCGGATTACGGGGCGTTTCGGATCAATCGGCGGTTGCGCTCGCCGGAATTCGGAAATGAAAAAGTCGGTTGGTTTAAGGTGCGGAGTCTGCTAAAAAAGCTCAATCTGGATACCCGTCAAAAACGGCAGAATTTTGCCCTGCGGCATCGATCCCGGTATTCGTTGCAAAATGTGCAGGAAGCCAGCGTTTAAATCATCCGGATTTGAACAAAACCACCGATTCCCCTTACATCGTTTCCCTGTGCAAAAGAATTTGTTTGCCTGAAAGCACCGTTTATACCTAAATTTCATTCTGTAAAAAATTTGGGTTGTGGTATGGTTGGAACACTGGAAATTATTTTTTTGGTAATTCTGGCATTCAGTCTGGTGGGGATATTTTTAAGCATTCCGGGAAATTTTATTATTGTCATCGATGCGTTGTGGTATGGTCTGGCAACGCGTTTTGAACGCTATAAATTTTCCTTTATTATCTCCCTCATTTTGATTGCCCTGCTTATCGAATTGCTGGAATACATCGTCATTGCCTTCGGGAAAAGAGGATACAGCGCCAATCGTATTCTGGTCATTGGTGCCATTGCCGGTGGGCTATTGGGTGCCATCAGCGGCGCGTTTGCTTCTCCCGTGCTGGGTACCATCACCGGGGGGGTGATTGGTTTGATTGTGGGGACGATCGTGTTTGAGGTGCTAATCAAGAAGAATAATTTGCGCCAAGCAAAGCAGGTGATGCTGGGCGCATTAATCGGCCGGTTGGGGCCACTGACCGTGAAGGCCATCGGCACCCTGACCATGATCGTGATCGTGGGATACAAACTGTTTTTATGATCAGGCCAACATGACGCCAGCCTTCCGATTATTCATCATTGTATTTATGCTGTGTTTGATTGGGCAGACGTCGGCGCAAATGCCGGTGACCGTGGTGCGTATTCAGTATGGCGGGGGTGGAGATTGGTACGGCAATCGCACCACGTTTGTGAATTTGTTCCGATTCATGCGGGAACAGACCAATGTGGTCACCGCTGAACGGGAAGTTTCCATGAAGATCACCGATGAGAATTTTTTTAAATATCCCATTGCGTATATTGCCGGCCATGGAAACATTCGCTTTACCGATGAGGAAGTGCAGCGGTTGCGCCAGTACTTGATTGGGGGCGGATTTTTATGGGCGGACGATGATTATGGAATGGATCCTTATTTTCGTCGGGAGATGAAAAAAGTGTTCCCGGAAGCCGAGTGGGTGGAACTGCCGTTTTCGCATCCAATTTATCATGTGTATTTCAATTTTCCTAATGGACTGCCCAAGGTTCACAAACATGCGGGTGGGCCACCGCATGGCTACGGCCTGTTTTACGAAGGCCGCATGGTCGCATTTTACAGTTTTAATACGGACATCAGCGATGGATGCGAAGATCCCGATATTCACGGGGATCCCCCGGAAATTCGTCGCCAGGCTCTGAAAATGGGAACGAACATCATCCTTTACGCATTATTATATTAATCTACGACAGGTACCGATGTTATGCAGAATGACCGGATCGATCGGATTTATCAGGAAACCTATCATAAACTTTTCGTCACCACGCGGAAAAAGTACCTTTTTATGTTTCTTCAGCGCTTCTTAACGGGAGCGCTGTATGTTTTGCTGGCCTTTCTGGGATTCATCTTTATCGAGCTCCTTTTTGACCTGCCTTCTGCGATCCGCTGGGGTTTCTGGGGACTGGGGATTGGCTTTGCGCTGGTGTACTTTTTCTGGCGGCTGTTCTCGCCATTGAAACTCTGTTTATTTCCCGAACATGAAGAAATCATTCGAACGGCCCGCGAGGTGGGTAAACACCGGCCGGATATTCAGGATGCGTTAATTGACTTTCTCCAGATCTACGAAGGCCGGGCATCGGACACCGATCCGGTTATCCGTCTGGCGTCCTTGCAGCAATTGTATCGACGGTTTCGAGACGCGGCATTTTCGGATGGCATTCGGTTTGGCGCATTGACGCGGGATGTGCGGAAAATCCTGCTTTCAGGCCTGCTGTTTCTGGTGCTGCTCTTTCTTTTTCCTGGAAGCATTCAAACTGCTTTTTTACGGGTCATTTTCCCTGGCGAATCCTTCGAACCGGCTCTCCCGTTTCGGTTAATCAATCTGACAGGAGACATCCAGGTGTTGAAGAACGATCCGGTGGTGCTGGAAGGGCGCATCGAGGGGACGGTACCGGATCGCCTCTGGTTTGTCACCGAAATGACCGCTCCCAATGGGGAAGCGACCGTGCAGGAACGCATGGAGTTATCCGGGCACACCGGTAGTACCTTCCGCTACGAAATTCCCCATGTCATGGAAGATTTTCGCTATTGGTTCGAGGGGAGCCTGGAAGTAGCGCCTTTTAAGGGGCGGGTGGCCCGCAGTGAGGTGGGCATTGTGGAAGTGCGGGAGCGACCCTTTATCCGCAACCTGCAAATTAAGTTAATTCCCCCGGCCTACACCGGGCAGTCCCCGGAATTGCTGGAGGCCAACAATGGGGAAATTTACGCCTTGATCGGTACGCGGGTGGAAGTAGAAATCGAGGCCAACAAACCCCTGCGGGAGGCCTATTTGCTTTTTCAGGATTCCACGCGGGTGGATTTAACGCCGCTGGGCAACCGGGCCAAAGGCCATTTCTCCATCTGGCGGAACGATCAGTATCAGATCCGCGTGGTGGATGTGGACAGCATTCCCAACTACCAGCCGGTGCAGCATGCCGTCTTTGCGCTGCCGGATGAACCACCCACGGTGGAAATCCTTCAGCCCGGTCAGGATGTGGATCTGGGTGACGAACTGGTGGTGCCGGTTCGGATAAAGTTGCAGGACGACTTTGGCTTTCAGAAGCTGTGGATAAAGGGGCAGGTCATCCGGGCGGGTTCCACGGGGGACACCAGTCAATTTTCACTGGAGGTGCCGTTTCAGCCCATCAGTGATCAACAGGCGCTGAGCCAGTTCCACTGGGATCTCACCAATTTTTACCTGGTGCCGGATGATTACATCGAATATTTCGCTGAGGTGTGGGACAATAATACCGTTTCCGGGCCGGGCGTGGGGAAATCGCGAACGTTTGTGATTCGACTGCCATCGCTGATCGATATCCTGGAAGAAAGCGAAACGGCTTTGACCGATCGATTGGAAGAGACCCGGGAAGTGGTGGAAGAGCAGCGGGAGTTGAAGAAGAAGCTGGAAGAAATCGCGCGTGAAATTAAGCGGCAGAAAGAATTGACCTGGGAACAGCGGAAGGCACTGGAGGAAAAACTGGAACAACATCGCCAGCTGCAGAAGAAACTGGATGAAATTCAAAAGAAGATTGAAGAAACGGTTCGCCAGCTGGATGAACAGCAGCTGCTAAGTCCCGAAACCCTGGAAAAATTCTTCGAATTGCAGAAGATGTTCCAGGAATTGGCCACTCCGGAGCTGCAAAAGGCCATGGAAAAGCTTCAGGAAGCCCTGGAGAAGATGGATCCCCGAAAGATCAAAAAAGCGCTGGAGAATTTCCAGTTTTCACTGGAAGAGTTCGAGCGCCGGGTGGAGCGCACCTATGAATTGTTTAAGCAGGTGCAGATGGAACGCATGATGGATGAGCTGGTGAATCTGGCCGAGAAGCTCCGGGAAAAACAAAAGGAGATTAATCGCAAATTGTCGGAAAAGTCATTGTCGCCACAGGAACGGCAACAGCTGGCCAACCAGGAAGGGAGTTTGCGCAAGGAGCTGGATTTTCTGGAGCAAAAGCTGGAGAAAACCAAACAAACGTTTCAGCAGGAAATGGCCTCGGTGTCCCGGGAGCTGGAGAAAGCGCAGCAGTTTTTGCGGGAGCAGCGTGTGGGTGCGCGGATGGATAGCATGAGGCAGCAAATTCAAGCGGGGCAACAGCACCAGGCGGGACAAACGGGGCAGCAAATTCAATCGCGTCTGGAAACCCTTCAGAGTATGATGCAACAGACCCGCGAGCAAATGGTGACCGAACAGAAGGAACAGCTGCTGCAGGCCATGCGCAAGGTTACCGAGGAAATGTTGCAAACGTCCTTCCGTCAGGAAAAACTCATGCAGCAGTCCCGCAAAATCGACATGGCCTCGCCACGAATTACCGACATTGCCCGTCGTCAGTCACAGATTCGCGAGAATGTTCGCCATATGATTGAGCAATTGATCCAGATCGGAAATAAGACCTTTTTCCTGTCTCCCCAGCTTAACAGCATCCTGCGCAACATGATGCTGAACATCGGGCAATCCCTGCGGCGACTGGAAGAGCGGAATCCCCGTTCTGCCGCCCATGCCCAGAAGGAAGTGATGGCCAATTTAAATCAGGCCATTTTATCCATGCGCAGCGCCATGCAGCAACTGGCTCAGGCCAGTTCCGCATCGGGTTTCGAGGAATTTTTAAAACAATTACAACAGATGGCCGGGCAACAGGGGCAATTGAACCAGCAGACCATGAGCCTGTTTCAGCAAATGCAGAGCGGGCGGTTGCAGTTGAGCGATGAAGCGCTGGCGCGATTGGCCGCTCAACAGGAAATGATTCGCCGTTCCCTGGAAAGATTGATGGAAACGTCCGGCCAACATCGCGGGGATGTGCTGGGCCGGCTGGACAATCTGGCTCAGGAAATGGAGGAGGTGGTTAAGGAATTGCGGCGGAAAAAATTGGATCGGAAGGTGATTGAACGGCAGGAACGGATCCTGTCCCGGCTGCTGGATGCCCAGAAATCCATCCGCGAAAAAGAATATTCCAGGAAGCGAAAGGCGGAATGGGAAAAAGCTCCGCTGGTCAAATCGCCACCGGAGTTGCAAAAAGAGCAGATATACAGAGAGGATCTGCTGCGCAAGGAAATGCTCAGATCGCTGGAAGAAGGTTATTCCTGGGAATATCAGCAACTGATTCGCCAATATTACGAAGCACTGGTGCGACAAAAAGCACAACCGCGATAAACACAAACAATGCGTTAAACCGCGAATCACGCGAATGAACACAAAAAATATCAATAAAATCACGAATAAACCTCTAAGCGAATTTTCATCCAGATCTAAATCAATGGATTTTATTGTTTTTATTTGTGTTAATTCGTGCAATTCGTGGTCTAAAGCGTAATTTGGGTTCAAAATAAATCAACAAAATAGCGAATATATCCTGGAAACATTTTCATCCAGATAGAATCAAATGCATTTTATTATTTTTGTTCGTATTTATTCGTGTCATTCGTAGGCTATTGCATAATCTGGGATAAAGGGTTTTTTCTCCCCATTCACCTTTTCCCGCCGACTCGTTGAAAAATCCTGGCCAGCCTTAAACCCGGATAATGCATGAAACCACAAAGCCCGCGCATCCATCCAAAAAATATCAACATAATTATTGCCCTATCCCGGAACCCATTTTCATCCAGATATAATCCAATGTATTTTATTGGTTTATTTGTGTGAATTCGTGTCATTCGTAGGTGACCATAAAATCTGGGTTAAAACAGAATTTGGATTTATTGTGAAGGTGGATGAGTAATCTGTCAATCTCGACCGGTTTCTCCTGTTATCCTGAAGAGGGATGGCTGTCCCCGGAATCCGGCCCCATTCCGTTCCAGGGAGAAAGTCGAATGCAGTTGCTTTAGGAAGAGATTTTTCGCAAAATAGGCGCATGAAAATTTTGTGGTTACAGGGAATTCGAAGCGGCTTTGTCTGGGGACTTCTGAGTATTCTGGGGGCGGCAGTTCTTAGCTACCTGACGGCGCAATCCTGTGAGTCCATCATTACCCTGCAACGGGAAACAGCACCCCGGGTAAACATCGAAGGATTAAATTATCGACCGGTCAAATCAATTAAAGTGGGATTGGTGTTGAGCGGAGGCGGTGCGCGAGGGTTGGCCCACATTGGGGTACTCAAAGCGCTGGAAGAACACCGCATTCCGGTAGATCTGATCGTGGGTACCAGCATTGGCAGTGTCATTGGGGGATTTTACGCTGCCGGCTATTCAGCCGATCAAATCATTCAAATTGTTCACAACATCGACTGGGAAAATTTGTTTACCGATGAGACCTATCGAACCAACCTGTTTGTTTCTCAGAAAAATATTCCCCGGCGCCACGTGGTGCAGCTGCGTTTCGATGGCTTCATTCCCTACATCCCCACATCGATCTCCCAGGGACAGAAGGTGCTGCAAATTCTCTATTCGCGATTATTGAAGGCCAATTTTCAGGCGGCGAACAATTTTGATAATTTAAAGATCCCCTTTCGTGCGGTGGCCACCGATTTGCTATCGGGCCGCCGGGTGGTTTTGAACAGCGGGGATCTGGCAGAGGCCATGAATGCCAGCATGGCGGTGCCGCTGCTTTTTGCCCCGGTGGAATGGGCCGATATGCTGCTGGTGGATGGTGGTATCACCGATAATCTGCCGGTGGATGTGGCGCGGGATCTGGGAGCGGAATTTATCATTGCCGTGGATGCCACCTCACCATTGCGGGAACGGCACGAGATTCGGGCGCCCTGGGAAATTGCCGATCAGGTGACCACTATCATGATGTCTGGCCCCACCGAAGAGCGTCGGCAGGAAGCGGATGTGCTGATTGTACCGGATCTGGGCAATCAGAAAAGTGGCGATTTTTCTAATATTGATTCCATTATCCAGAAGGGCTACCAGGCGGCTATGGATAAGCTGGATGCCATTCGCCGGAACCTGCGCCAGCGGCGGAAAAATCTCTGGGGGGAGAATCGATATCTTGGCCTGGCTGCCCGGGTACACTTCGAAGGCATTCCCGATTCCATCCACCGCACCCTACAAAAAAGATTTCGTACCCGGGAAGGCGATCACATTTACCGGCTGGATGTGTTGTCAGATCTCCGATTGCTGGATCAGACGGGCCTTTTCCAGGACGTACGGGTGTGTGTAAAAGGGACGCCCGGGGAACGCATGTTTGTGTTTCAAGGAACGTTGTTTCCACGGGTGCAACAGGTGCAGCTGATGGATGGACAGGAGATTCCCGATTCCCTGAGGCAACGTGTGATCCAGACCGCGTTGCAGCGCCCGTTTAATATTCAGCGCTTTTTGGAGGCGGTGGAGGACATTCGCAATACCCTGATTGAAGAAGGCTACACCCTGTTTTCAATCGAGGGAATTCAATATTTACCAGAACGGAAGGAACTGGTCGTCCGGTTCAATCCGGGAACGATTTCGCGAATTGAAATCATTGGCAACCGTCGAACCCGCCGGTCAATCATTTTGCGGGAATTTCCCTTAAAGGCGGGTGACGTATTCAAAGGCGATGCGGCCGTACAGGGGATACAAAATATTTACAGCACGGGGCTGTTCGACCGCGTGTCGGTGAATGTGGAAAAGGACGATGGCGGTAATGTTTTGATCATCAAGGTGAAGGAAAAACATTACCTGTTGATGCGTCTGGGGGCGCATGCCTCCCTGGAACGAAAAAGCGATGCCTTTCTGGAGTTCCTGGAGGACAATCTGTTCGGTCAGTCCATTAAAATGAGCCTGATGGGCATCATTGGGGAATATCGGCGGGAGGCGGAACTGTCCCTGTACACCATCCGCATCTTCAACACCCTGCTGACGTCTCGATTGCGTTTGTATTATCGCGAGCGGGTCGATCAATACTTTCGCGATTTTGAGTTACAGGGGACGTACAAGATTATCCGCCGGGGGATAAATTTCTCCATTGGCCAGCAGATTCAGCGACTGGGATTGATTTCGGCAGAACTTCGGATGGAGGGTGTCTCCACGCTCTCTGCCATCCCGGAATTTCGCCACTCCCGGACGTTGCATCTTCGGTCGCTGGTCATTCGTTCGGTGGTGGACAAACGGGATCGGTTGCCCTTTCCCAACAGTGGCATTTACAATCGCTGGTTCTGGGAATCGGGTAGCAGCCGCCTGTTATTGTCCAGTACATCGTACACCCGAATTTTTCTGGGACTGGAAGGGTATTACCCCATTTCAAAGCATTTTAATTACCATCCATTTGTTTTTGCCGGCAGTGGTGACGTAACCGTACCCTTTACGGAGTACTTTGGTTTTGGAGGGCAATTTCTGTTTCCAGGATTGTACGAACGGGAAAAATTGGGTCGGCAGTTTCTGTTAACCGGCATTGAGTTGCGGTATCGTTTTCCATTCCGATTGCCTGAAACCTTTTTGTTTTTTAAATACGCGGTGGGTGGGAGCTGGGAACGACCGGACGATCGTATTCGTCGCTCGGACTTCCTGCATTCGATCAGCAGTACGCTGGCGGTGAATACCCTGCTGGGCCCCATCCAGTTTACCGTTTCCCGCCTGGTCAATCACCGCACCATGGTGTATTTTACCATTGGATTTGATTTTTAACCCAAATAAAGCGTTAAACCACGAATCCCGCGAATGAATTCGAAAAAAATCAACAAAATAGCGAATATCCAGGAAAACATTTTCATCCAGATAGAATCAAGTGCATTTTATATATTTTTATTTGTGTTCATTCGTGTCATTCGTAGGCGAATGCATAATCTGGTATAAAATGATTTTTCCGGGAAACTTTTCGAGAACCAGTCGTTGAATGTCATCTGGTGCACAAAAGAAAAAAACGGTGTTTTTTGTTGCGGATTTGTCGACAATCAAATTTCTGCGGGTGCAGTTTGTGTATTTTGGTTGTGGTTGTAAAGTACGGATGGTCCACTGAAAAAGAAAGAAAAGTTAATAACAATTTGATTTTTTCGAAATTTATTATAAATTATCCCAGTTAAAATTTTCAAGACTCATGAAAAATCATCTGAAATGGTTGGTGCTGTTGCTGCTGGCGGGTGCGTTGTTTGCCGGTGCCGTGGTGGTGGAATTCCGTGCGGAACCGTATCGGGACAAGATTGTTCTAACCTGGAGAACCGGTAGCGAGAAGAATGTGGAATTGTTTGTTGTCGAAAAGAGTTTGAACAATAAGGATTTTGTAAAAATCGGCGAGGTAAATCCCAAAGGCGATAACAGCGAATATCGATTCGAAGATAAAAATCTTTCCCAATTGAAAAACATTTTCTACTATCGATTACGCATTAAGATGTCCAATAGCAGCGATCAATTCACCGAGGCCCTGCCGGTGATTCCCAAAATCAGTTCCATTAAGCGGACCTGGGGCAGTATCAAGGCGCTCTTCCGTTAGGCCCATCACACGTTTCCGATCTTTTTTAAAAAATAAAATGGCCGTTGTGTGCGTTTGTTCACTGAAGATGGGACAAACTTTCCTTTTTAAAGAAATGAAAAGGGATTTTCGGTAACCAGGAGGGAACTTGGATATTTTAAACGACATACCTCCCCGCCGCTTTGCAGAAGTGGATGATCTGCTGGCCTTCATCAGTATTTATGATGATGAGAACCGGACTCAGGCCTACCTTTCGTTATTGAGGTCGCATCGGCATTGGATTCAGGGCGCCGTTTGTGTGGATGCAGGGTGTGGATTCGGCATTTTTTCCCGGGAGATGGCGCGGTTGGGCGCACGAAAAATTTATGCTGTAGAGGCTAATCCCCTCCTGGTCGAAATTGCGCGATCGCGGCTCAAACCCTTCCCGAACATTACCGTGGTGCATGAACCCATCGAACAGTTTGAGCCCCCGGAACCGGTGGACGTGATGGTGCATGAGTTTTTCGGGCAGCTGTTGTACGACGAGGATGTCCATGTCCTGCAGCAGCTGCGATTTTCCCCCAGGCTCTGGTTACCCAATCGCGCCCGACTGGCCGGTGGGGTGATGGATGCAACACAGCGGATCGATCAAACGGTGACGATGGACGTCCTGCAGCATTTAAACGGCGTTTTGGTCTCTGGATTGTTCGAAGACGTGGATGTTCCCCTTTCCTTTACCGTGCTGGAGTGGCAACCTACAAAATTCCAGTACGCCGTCGAATATGATATTGGAAGGGAAGAAGGGGATTTGCTGTATCTGGGGCTGGAGATTTATCAGGATCAGAAACGAGTTTGTCGAGCAGGGGAATGCAGTAACTGGTCGTATGTGTGGACGCCACGGGTTGGCGATCGGTTTCGGCTGGCTTTCCAACCAGCCGACCGCGGCATGCGGGTGGTCTTTGAATGGCTGCATTAAAAATGGATTGTAGAAAATGTTTGAAGTTCTATTGACAAAATTATTAAAAATTCTTAACTTGTAGCCCATTTGCAAAAATCGAGGCGGTCGATGGAGAAGAAACCGGTACTGGTTTATATTGATCCGAAGAGCACGAAAGTTAAAGAATTTCAGATTTCATACACCAAATTAGCCATTATCACGTTCTCCATCATCATCCTCGGTGCTCTCCTTTTGAAATATTCCATCGATTACATCATTGACTTCAGTCAGAATTCCCGAATCGCCCAGTTGCGGAAACAGAATGCCATTCTGGAAGCGGAATTAAAGCGCATCATGGAAAAGATGGAAACCATGCGGGCCCACCTGGATGAGCTGGAGCGCATGGACGATCAGGTACGGGCAATGCTGGAATTGCCACCCATTTCCGAAGATGTGCGACAGGTGGGGGTTGGCGGTTCCGAGGTGAACCTGAAGAAGACCATGGAGCTCAGCGGTCTGCCTTTCGGCGAAACGTTGATCGAAAATTTAAATTTGCTGGAACGCCTGGAGCGGGAGATTAAACTGGAGAAGGAAAGTTACCAGAAATTGCTGGCGGTGATTGAGCGACGGGAAGACTCTCTGCGATACCTTCCAGTGCTGCGTCCCGTTCCCAATTCTCGCATCACGGATGGCTTTGGGAATCGCCTGCATCCCATCTTAAAACGCTATCGTTTCCACAAAGGCGTGGATCTGGCAGCACCCAAGGGAACCCCCATCATTGCTCCAGCGGACGGCTATGTGACCTTTGCCGGGAAAAATGGTGGATTTGGGAAATTTGTTCAGATCAACCACCGTTACGGGTTCGAAACATTTTACGGGCATTTGCAAAAGATTTATGTGAGACCGGGGCAGTTCGTAAAACGGGGGGATAAAATCGGCGAGGTCGGGAATACCGGTCTGTCCACCAATCCTCATCTCCATTACGAAATTCACTACCGGGGCAAGGCGGTTAATCCCAGAGATTATTTCTTGCCAGATTAATCCGCCATCTTTTTCTATCCACCGTCAATTTTTACACGCCTTTTAACTAATAGTCATTATTAATTTCCAAGAGCCTTGTTTTACCCCACCCATCTATTCAAATTGAATTGCTTAAAAATGAAGTCGAATGTGTAGAAGATGGGTTGATGTTATATAGATGGAATTAATCCGGCAAAAAATAGAGAGTCGTTCTTTAACATCCCGTAAAATGCCCGACACCGAAGCCACGCCAACGATTGTTCTGGTGGGAAATCCCAACGTGGGTAAAAGCGTGGTCTTCGGTTATTTGACCAAAAAATATGTGACGGTTTCGAATTATCCGGGTACCACCGTCGAGATTGCCCAGGGAAAGGTTCACTATAAAGGGAAAACCTACCGGCTCATCGATACGCCGGGCACCAACAGTCTGCTACCCAATTCCGAAGATGAAAAGGTGACCCGCGATATTATTCTGGGCGGACACGTTAGTGCCATCATCCAGATTGGCGATGCCAAGAATTTGTTCCGCACCCTGTATCTGACCATCCAGTTGCTGGAGACCCGCCTGCCCCTGATTTTAAACCTGAACATGATGGACGAAGCCCGTTCCAGCGGGGTCGAAGTGGATCTGGATCGGCTGGAATCGATTTTGCAGGTGGCCATTAACCAGTCGGTAGCGATTCGCAAGCAGGGACTGGATACCATCCTGCCCAAGGTGGTCATGAGTACTCCCACAGACTTTTTTGTCAACTACGGGGGGCTCATCGAGGATGCCATCCAGAAAATTGAATCGCTGCTGCCTGCATTCCATGTTTCGAAAAGGGCGCTGGCGTTGATGCTGATTTCGGGCGATGAAACCCTGCTGGAATGGTTAAAGCAATGGCTATCTGTGGAAACCATCGCCGAGATCGGTCGCGTGGTGACCGAACTGGCCCAGAAATATGATGAACCGCTGGATGTGGTCATTTCCCGGGTGCGCATCCGCAAGGTGAACGAAATTCTCCGCCAGGTACAACATCAGGAAGTCAAAGAAGTCAACACGGTCAGTCGGTTTCTGGGAGACCTGGCCATCCATCCCGTCTGGGGGGTGCCCATTCTGCTGTTGGTGCTGTACGGGATGTATCAGATTGTAGGGGTCTTTGGCGCGGGAACAATGGTCGATTTCTTTGAAAACGTAATTTTCGGGGAATGGATCAATCCCGCGGCCCGCTATGTGGTGGATCAGCTGGTGCCCTTTGCCCTGGTCAGGGATTTTCTGGTGGGCGAGTATGGCATGATCACCATGGCCCTGGCCTATGGATTTGCCATTATTCTTCCCATTGTGGCGACTTTCTTCTTTCTGTTCAGCATTCTGGAAGATTCGGGCTATTTGCCGCGGCTGGCGGCAATGATGAACCGCATTTTCCGGGTGATGGGGCTGAACGGTAAGGCCATCCTGCCCATGGTGCTGGGGCTGGGATGCGATACCATGGCCACCCTCACCACTCGAATTCTGGAAACCCGAAAGGAACGGGTTATTGTGACCCTGCTGCTGGCCCTGGGGGTACCCTGTTCGGCCCAGCTGGGCGTCATCCTGGCCATGACCAGTGTGCTACCTTTCAGCGCAACCCTGATCTGGATTAGCATTATCCTGGGTGTATTGTTCATGGTGGGGTACCTTTCTGCAAAACTGGTGGGTGGCCCCAAATCTGACTTTATCATTGAATTGCCACCGATTCGGCTGCCAGCTTTTTCCAACATCTTTTACAAAACCCTGGCGCGAATCGAATGGTACCTGAAGGAAGTGATTCCTCTGTTTATTCTGGGGACGGCCATCCTGTTTGTCCTGGATAAATTGCACATTCTTTCCATCATTCGGGTTGCGGCCAGTCCGGTTATTGTGAAGTGGCTGGGATTGCCCATGGAAGCCACCGACGCGTTTTTGATCGGTTTTCTGCGTCGCGATTATGGTGCAGCCGGCCTGTTTCAATTGTCCCGGGAAGGCATGCTGACCAGCAACCAGGTGTTGGTCAGTATCGTGACCATCACACTCTTTATTCCCTGCATTGCCAATTTTTTGATGATCATAAAAGAGCGCGGTTTGAAAATTGCGCTGCAAATGACGGCGTTCATTCTGCCATTTGCCCTTCTGGTGGGTGGATTGCTCAACATGTCTTTAAACCTGTTGGGGGTAAAATTTTAACATGAAATGTTCACTTTGTGGATACACTTTTGATGCCGGTAACACCAGTCGTTGCAGTCAGTGTCCGTTAAATCACGGGTGCCAGATCATCTGTTGTCCCAATTGCGGTTACGAAATGCCCCCGGAAACGAAAATGGTGAAATTGTTTAAACGGGTATTTTCCCGAAAATCGGAGAGCAAGGATTTGAAGCATGTCTGATCGGCGCGTGGATCACCTGTTGCGAATCATCTGGATGGCCTACGAAAAAGAGGCACCAGAGCTGAAGGCGATCGAAAAGGAGTACGGGAACGATGATTTTTCAGAAGTCCTGCAGCTGCTCATTCAGGAAAAGCTGGTGACTGTAAAAGGCGATGAGATTCAGTTTACCGCGCAGGGAAAGCGTGCAGGTGAGGAAATCATTCGCCGTTACCGGCTGGCGGAGCGCTTGTTTGCCGACCTGCTGGAAATTCCTCAAAGCGATTACGAATGGCTGGCCTGTAATTTCGAGCATATTCTATCTCCCGAGGTAACCGATAGCGTGTGCACCTTTCTGGGGCATCCCCGCGTGTGTCCCCACAATCGCCCCATTCCACAGGGAAAGTGCTGTGTTTCCTTTGTGAATGACGTCAAGCCGCTGGTGCAACCGCTGACCACCCTTTCGTTGGGGCAGAAAGCACGCATTGTGTATATCTTTCCGGTGCATAAAAAGCGCTGGGGACAGCTGCATCAGTTTGGAGTGTTTCCCGGCAATACCATCAAGCTGATTCAGAAACGGCCTTCTTACGTGATTGAAATCGGAGGTACCACCCTGGCGCTGGATGATGAGATTTGCCGGGATATTTACGTCAAGAAATTGATGGATTGATCCCGAATGATGCATTAAACCGCGAATCACGCGAATGAAACCAAACCATACCCACAAAATCGCGATTATCCCAAATAATGCGTTAAACCACGAATCACGCGAATGAATTCGAATCATTTCAACAAAATAACGAATGTATCCGAGAAAACGTTTTTATCCAGATAGAATCAAGTGCATTTGATTATTTTTATTTGTGTTCATTCGTGTCCTTCGTGGTCGAATGCACAATCCGGGATAAAATGGCTTCCCGCCGATTTTGAGTTGTATGTTCCGCTGAAACATCCTAATTTCCTCAAGCAAATTTATTTAGATGATGCACGGTCTGGTTTTGTATCTTAAATTTTGAATTGTTTAAATTCACAAAATGCTGGGGAAAATATTATGGCCATTACCATTGAGCAGGTGGAGCATATTGCCCGATTGGCCAAACTGGAATTTACGCCAGAGGAAAAGGAACGATTTACGCGGGAGTTGAACCGCATTCTGGAATATGTGGAAAAGTTGAATGAGCTGGATACATCCAATGTGGAACCGTTAAGCCACACAACGGAAATTACCAACGTGATGCGATCGGATCGGGTCACCGGATCGTTACCTCTGGAGGAGGTATTAAAGAACGCGCCATCCCGGCAGGGAAATTTCTTTAAAGTACCAAAGGTTGTGAAATGACCTCGGAAGCCATTGTGATTATCCCGGCACGGTATGGAGCGGCACGCCTGCCGGGAAAACCCCTGATCCCCATCGCCAGCAAACCCCTGATTCAGTGGGTCTACGAACGGGCCACTCGCATTCCCGGCATCCATTCGGTGATCGTGGCCACCGATCATCCCGAGATTCAGCAGGCGATTCAGCAAATTGGTGGCATTGCATTGTTAACTCCGGATCATTTTCAAAATGGTAGCGAACGGGTGGCCTGGGTGGCGCGGGAGCTGGATGCAGATATTGTGGTAAATTTGCAGGGGGATGAACCCCTGGTGGATACCGAGGCGGTGGGTCAGGCGGTGGCGTTTTTGCGATTGTATCCCGACGTGCAGGTGGCGACCCTCAGTTGTGAACTGACCGATCCCCGGGACTGGCAAAATCCCAATGTGGTAAAGGTACTGGTGGATGAACGCAATTTTGCCCTCTATTTTAGTCGTCAGCCCTTACCCTACTTTCGGGAAGGGAATTTTTACCCTCTGCCCAACGTGCGGCGGCATGTCGGGGTGTATGTGTTTCGGCGGAAATTTCTGCTGGAATATAGCCAGTGGCCCCCCGGTCACCTGGAACAGGCCGAAAGGCTGGAGCAATTGCGCATTCTGGAAAAAGGGGTGGCCATTAAGGTTATTCCGGCCGCCTATTGTTCGCCCGGTGTGGATACGCCGGAGGATGTGACCCGAATTGAAAACCGATTAAAAGCAGAAGGAAGCCTGTCGTGAGCGCAGCGGATAAAAAACCAATCAAGTTTATTTTTGTCACCGGCGGGGTGGTTTCATCGCTGGGAAAAGGCATTTTGTGTGCCTCTCTGGGATTTCTGCTGAAGGCGCGCGGTTTGAAAGTGACCATCATGAAATTCGATCCCTACATCAACGTGGATCCCGGCACCATGAGCCCATACCAGCACGGAGAGGTTTACGTAACAGAGGACGGCGCGGAGACTGATCTGGATCTGGGGCATTACGAACGATTCATTGACGAAAACATGTCCCGGATGAATAATGTAACCACCGGACAGGTTTATCATACCGTTATCACCAAGGAACGGCGGGGGGATTATTTAGGCGCCACCGTTCAGGTCATTCCGCACATCACGGATGAGATCAAGAAACGCATTCACCTGCTGGCCAAGGAAACGCAGGCCGATGTGATTGTGGTGGAAGTTGGCGGCACCGTAGGAGATATCGAGAGCTTGCCCTTTCTGGAAGCCATTCGCCAATTTTCGCTGGAAGTGGGGGCAGAAAATGCCCTGACCATGCACTTAACCCTGGTGCCTTATATTGAAACTGCCGGGGAGCTGAAAACCAAACCCACCCAGCACAGCGTGATGCGCCTGCGGGAGATTGGTATTCAACCGGAATTTCTCATCTGCCGCACGGATCGACCCATTGGTCGGACGGTCAAGGAAAAACTGGCGCTTTTTTGTAATGTGCATCGGGAAGCGGTCATCGAGGCGGTGGACGTAAGCACGATTTATGAGGTGCCCTTGCGGCTGGCGGAACAGCGCCTGGACGACCAGGTTGTGGAAAAGCTCCAGCTGGGCAATAATAGGCCCCGACTGGAGGAATTGAAAACGGTGGTAAGCAAGATCAAGAAGCCGAAGCATCGGATTCCCATAGCCATCTGCGGAAAATACACGCAATTAAAGGACGCGTACAAAAGCATTGTGGAAGCCTTTGTCCATGCCGGGGTGGCCAACGATGCTCAGGTGGATATTCGATGGGTGAATTCAGAAGACATTGATCGCCACGGCGCCGAGCAGTATCTGGCCGATGTGGCCGGGGTACTGGTTCCAGGTGGCTTTGGCGAACGGGGAATTGAAGGCAAGCTAAAGGCCATTCGATATGCGCGGGAGAACCGGGTGCCGTTTTTTGGGATCTGTCTGGGCATGCAGTGTGCGGTGATCGAATTTGCACGAAACGTTTGTGGCCTGAAAGAGGCCCACAGCGCCGAATTTGATCCCGAGACGCCTCACCCGGTCATTCACATCATGGAATCCCAGAAGTCCATTAAAGAACTGGGCGGCACCATGCGGCTGGGTGCGTATCCCTGCGTGATTACCGAAGATACCCTGGCGCATCGGGCGTATGGCACCACCTTTATCCATGAGCGGCATCGCCATCGGTACGAGGTTAATAATGAGTATCGGCGCCTGTTGCAGGAACATGGCATGGTGCTGAGCGGATTGTCCCCGGATGGTACCCTGGTGGAAATGATCGAGCTCAAAGATCATCCTTATTTTCTGGGATGTCAATTTCATCCGGAATTTCGCAGCCGAATCATGCGACCGCATCCGCTGTTTGTCAGTTTTGTAAAAGCGGCATTGGAATTTCAGAAACAGCAAACGGAAGCACGGGAATTATCCACATGACCACGGTTTCGATAAATCCAGATGTTCAGATTGGTCCGGGTCGTCCCCTGACCATCATTGCCGGCCCCTGCGTGATCGAAAATGAGCCGCTGGTAATGCAAACTGCCGAACAACTGGCCTGCGTGGCTCATCAGCTGGGCGTACAATTTATATTTAAATCATCCTACAAAAAGGCCAATCGGACATCCCTGGACAGTTTTGTGGGACTGGATTTTGGAGAGGCGTTGGCTATTCTGGAAAAGGTGCGGGAAACCTACCGGGTTCCCGTATTAACTGATGTACATACTGAACTGGAAGTACCCATTGTGGCGGAGGTTGCCGATGTGTTGCAGATTCCGGCTTTCCTGTGTCGGCAAACGGATTTGCTTTTGGCTGCGGGGCGAACGGGACGGGTGGTGAATATCAAGAAGGGGCAATTCATGGCCCCGGAAGACATGCATCGTGCGGCGGAAAAAGTGGCCAGTACCGGCAATCAGCGGATACTGCTCACCGAGCGGGGAACCACGTTTGGCTACCACAATCTGGTTGTGGACATGCGGGGTCTGGTCATCATGGCGCGCAGCGGGTATCCGGTGGTGTTCGATGCAACCCACAGCGTGCAATTGCCAGGGGGAGCGGGAAAGGCCAGTGGCGGGCAACCGGAGTTTATTCTGCCACTGGCGCGGGCGGCACTGGCCACGGGAGCCGTGTCCGCCATTTTTATGGAAGTCCATCCCGATCCGCCCCGTGCATTGAGCGATGCCCGGTCGCAACTTCCCCTGAGCCAGTTTCGGGATGTGGTGTTGCAGTTGCGCGAACTGCACCAGGTGATGCAGCAAATCGAAGGGGAGAAGGCATGATTATACCTCCGGAACTCAAGAAGGAATTTCAGGAACGTGCCCAAAAAATTCGGCTGATCATCATGGATGTGGATGGTGTCCTGACCGAAGGGCACATCATCCTGGAAGACGAAAAGCCCGAGATGAAGATGTTTCATGCCCACGATGGCATTGGGCTGGTCATGGCGCGACGGGTGGGGTTAAAGACGGCCATTATCTCCCAGCGGGAAAGTCCCGCCGTACAGCGCCGTGCCCGGGAACTACACATCGATTACCTGTACCTGAAACAATTCTACAAAATCTCGGCTTACGAGAAGTTAAAACACGATCATGGCTACCGGGATGAAGAGATCTGCTACATTGGGGATGACATTCCCGATCTACCGGTGTTGCGACGGGTAGGATTGCCGGTGGCCGTACAAAATGCCAACTGGCGCATTAAGCAGGAAATTCCCTTTGTGACCGAAACGGAGGGGGGACGAGGCGCCATTCGCGAAGTCATTGAAGCCATTTTAAAAGCACAGGGGAAACTGGAGCAGGCCATTGAGAAGATTTTGTCACCGGAAGATTCACGAGAATAGACGCGGGAACCTGTGCGGCAAGGGGAAAAGGATGCTGGAGATGGATGGGTCATGAGCGAGAAGAAAGAAACATGGGATCCGAAGGCCGTGCTGGAGACGGCCCGACGGGTAATTGATATGGAAGCGCGGGCCGTTGAAAACCTGAAGCGGTACCTGGACGAAAATTTTGCCCGGGCGGTGAATCTGATTTACAACTGCCGGGGACGGGTCATTGTTACGGGACTGGGAAAATCGGGCGCCATCGGGCGAAAGATTGCCGCCACCTTCGCCTCCACAGGAACCGCCTCCTATTTTCTGCACGCCGCAGAGGGGGTCCACGGTGATCTGGGAATCGTCAATCGAGAAGACGTGGTCGTCTGCCTTTCCAAAAGCGGAAACACTGACGAGCTGTTTCACCTGTTGCCGGTATTTCAGCGAATTGGGGTGCCCATTATTGCCATCACCGCCAACCCGGAATCGGCCCTGGCCAGGCACAGCGATGTGGTGTTAAACATTGGTGTCAAGGAAGAGGCCTGCCCACACGATCTGGCCCCGACCTCCAGTACCACGGCCATGCTGGTGCTGGGCGATGCGCTGGCCATTGCCCTGCTGGAGAAACGCAATTTTACGCGGGAGGATTTTGCATTCCTTCATCCCGCTGGAACCCTGGGACGTCGCCTGCTGTTGAAGGTGGACGATCTGATGGAGACCGGGGATCGTGTGGCTGTTGTGCCGCGGGAGGCCACCATGAAGGAGGCCGTGCTGCAGATGGCTTCCAAAAGGGGCATCTGTGTGGTGGTGAGCCCGGAACAGAAAATTCTGGGCGTGATTACCACCGGGGATCTCAATCGGCTGGTGGAACGGACCGAACAATTCTTCCACATCCCGGTCATCGACGTGATGAATCCCAATCCCAAGGTGATTCGTACGGGTACCCTGGCCTATACGGCCTACAAGAAAATGGAGCATTACCGGATCATTGCCATGCCCGTGATCAACGAGCAGGAACAGTTGATTGGGGTGATTCATTTGCACGATATCATGCGCGCAGGCATTGTGTAACGCTGGTTCCATTCCGTTTCAGTCTCCTATTTGGCAGAATGGTCCCGGAAACCCCACGCAAACGCCGGATCATTCGATTCTTGCCTGATGGGAAACAAAATTTCCCCACCTTGTTTTAATATCTACAGGACGTTAAATTTCTTTTTTGCGAGAAAATATGCCGAAGATGAACCACATGAAAATTGCCGTATTGTTGTCCGGGGGCGTCGATAGCTCCGTGGCCCTGTACCTGCTAAAACAGCAGGGATATACGGATATTACTGCATTTTACATCAAGATCTGGCTGGAGGACGAGCTGGCCTTTCTGGGGGAGTGTCCCTGGGAAACGGATTTGAAGTTCGCGCGGGCGGTGTGCGAGAAGCTGGATGTCCCTCTGGAGGTCATCTCCCTGCAGAAGGAATATTACGATCGGGTGGTGGAGCATGCCCTGCGGGAATTGCGGGCGGGACGGACGCCCAGTCCGGACATCCTGTGCAACCAGCGGATTAAGTTTGGCGCCTTTTTCGACAAGATTGACTCCCGGTACCAGAAGGTTGCATCCGGCCATTACGCCCGGATTGAACAGCGGGATGGGCGCTACTGGTTGTTGCGGGCGCCCGATCCGGTGAAAGATCAGACCTACTTCCTGTCGTACCTTAGCCAGGAACAGCTGTCCCGGGCGCTGTTCCCGATTGGTCAGTTCACCAAAAAAGATGTCCGGCGGCTGGCACATGAATTCGATCTGCCCACTAAAGACCGGCCGGACAGCCAGGGCATTTGTTTCCTGGGGCGCATCAAATACCCCGATTTTGTGAAGGCCAATCTGGGGGAAAAGCCCGGCGATATTGTGGATATCGAGACCGGTCGGATCATCGGTCAGCATCGCGGATACTGGTTCTACACCATTGGTCAGCGGCAGGGATTGAAATTAAGCGGTGGCCCCTGGTACGTGGTCAACAAGGACGCGGCCCGGAATATTATTTACGTAACCCATCGGGAACACATTTTAAAGTATTACCGCAAGCAGCTAATTGTGACCGATGTGAACTGGATTTCCGGCGTGCCGGAGAAAACGGATTTGAGCGTGAAGTTGCGTCACGGGCCCCATATGCAGGCGTGCCATATTACCATACAGGATAATGGAGACGTTCATCTGCACCTGTCGGAAGGCGATAAAGGCACCGCGCCCGGACAGTATGCAGTGTTTTACGACGGCGATGTGTGTCTGGGGGGTGGCGTGATTGCCGCATTGCAGTAAAAGGATAAGTGGGTGGATCAAAAAAGGAAACCGTTCCGTATAGTTTAAACATCATGAACCGTTTTAACTGGAAAATTCTGGGAATCGTCCTGCTGGGAGGGATGCTCATGGCTCTGGTGGGATGTTCCAGTGAGGAAGAGGCCCCACCCACCACACCGGCGGCTGAGCAGGAATATCCCGATCAGGAAAGCTGGGAATCCACCATCGTCATTACCCGGGATGGCCGGAAGGTGGCAGAGGTATGGGCCGGCTACATTGCCTATTATAAAAAGAAACAGCAAACCGTGCTGAAGGATAGCATCCACGTGGATTTTTATGATCGGGAGGGCAATCACAACTCCGTGTTGACCGCCAGAGAAGGAGTGGTATTCAATCGCACCAACGATTTGCTGGCCCGGGGGAATGTGGTGGTGGTCTCCGACAGTGGTGTGGTGCTGCAAACGGAAGAACTGCGCTGGGATAATCGCCGGCAGAAAATCATCAGCGATGTGCCGGTCATTTTTACTACCCAGACCGATACCATCGAAGGCGATTCGTTTATCTCCGATCCCGATCTGAATCGTTACGAAATTCGTAATCCCCGGGGTTATTCACGACGGGCGGTGCCGTTGAGAAAATCTACGGAAGAAAAAAATTAAAAAGTTCTCCCCTGGATTCCTTTCCGGCATTAAGTTTGACCAGGCATGAAACATCACGTACCGATCTTTGAGACGTTCCCTTAAGTCAATCCCAAAACACAGGAGGATGAGTGATGAAGGGTGTATTGCAGGGTTTCCTGGTAATGATCTTATGGGTGGCAATCTCTTTTGCCGATGAACCTTTGAAATTGGGGAAAGAAATCACCTTAACCGACACGGTGGCCATCGGTAACATTCTGGCCAATCCCGAGGCCTTTGTGGGAAAAAAGGTGCTGGTGAAGGGCAAGATTGTGGGTGTCTGCGACCGCATGGGATGCTGGATCGATCTTGTGGGAAAAACGGATGCCGAGAAAATTCGGGTGAAGGTAAAGGATGGCGAGATTGTGTTTCCGCAGGAGTCGAAAGGCCGGGTGGCCCTGGTGGAAGGCGAGGTGGAGAAACTGGAATATACCCGGGAAGAGGCCATCAAATACAAGGAGCATCACGCAAAGGAACATGGTGAACCGTTCGATCCCTCCACAGTGACCGGGCCGATGACCATTTATCGCATTAAGGGACTGGGAATTGTCATCGAATGAATGGCTGGATCTGGCCGGGCGGTGCGTTGCAAAAACGATCGCCCGGCTTTTCTGGCAAATACCCACCACCTCATTTTTCTTTGAAAATGTTTGATTATCTTCCGAATTTGCCCCATCTTTATGATTTAAAATCAAAAGCGAATGTTCATTGATGATACGCTTCCTTGGATGGGGAATTCTAATCACCGTAATGGCGCTGTTCGAAGCAACGGCGCAATCGCGGGTGGAACTGGTGCATGCCGATGTTTCCAGAGGGGAGGTTCGGGATGGTGTATCGTTGAAAATCCTGGAAGGGAACGTGCACATCCGGCAGGACACCATCGATATTTTTTGCGATCAGGCCATCTACGATCCTCAGGCCGCCCGGTTGATTTTTGAGGGCAACGTGAAAATCCTGCGAGGAAAAGAATCGCTTACCGCCCGACGCATCACCTATTACGAGGAAACCCGCATTGCGATCGCTGAGGGAAGGGTGCACCTTCAGCGGCCGGATCAGGAGCTTTTTACCGATTATCTGGAATACGATTACGATACCGATCAGGCGCTGGTACGGGGAAATGTGTTGCTGCACGATGCCCAGCAGCGGGTGTATATTACCGCCAGAGAAGGCGAGTACCTCCCACAGGAGGATCGTGCGTATGTTCAACGGCAGGCGCACCTGTGGCAAATCGATACCACCGGAACCGATACCCTCCACATTTATGCGCGTCGGCTGGAATACCATTTTCGCCCGGTTCGAAAGGCCATTGCGCGGGACTCGGTACGCATCATGCGACAGGCCCTGGTGGCCCGTTGTGACTCTGCCGTTTATTTGCTGGACGAGGAACGGGCAGTGCTGGAACGGCGTCCCCGTGCCCGGCAGGAAGAAAATTTCATGAGCGGTAAGCGGATGATCCTGGAAATGCAAAACATGCAATTGCAGCGCATCATTGTGCAGGATCAGGCGCGGGCCATATCGGTGGTGGATAGCCTTCTGGGAAAGGAAAATCGACTGGAAGGCGATGAGATTACCGTTTACCTGACCGACGGAAAATTGAGCTCCCTGGCAGCCATTCGCCAGGCAAGGAGTGTGTATTACATTCTGGAGGATGGCAGGGATCAGGGAGTGAACACCGCCACCGCGGATACCATCCGGGTGTTTTTTAAATCCGGAGAACTGGATAGCATTGCCGTAAAGGGCGGCGCCCAGGGAACTTTTTATCCTGCAAACTATCAGGGAACCATCGAACCGTAAAGGGGAATGTAAAAGCGCATGGAACGTTCTGTTTTAAAAGCACAGGATCTGGTGAAGATTTATGGTAAGCGAACAGTGGTCAACCGGGTGTCCCTGCAGGTTCGTCAGGGGGAGATTGTGGGACTGCTGGGGCCGAACGGTGCGGGAAAAACCACCACATTTTACATGATTACCGGCTTCATTCGTCCCAATGAAGGGCGCATTTTTCTGGATGATCGGGATCTGACACCGCTCCCCATGTACAGGCGGGCCCGTCTGGGCATTGCTTACCTGCCGCAGGAACCTTCGATTTTTCGCAAGCTGACGGTAGAGGAAAATTTACTGGCCATCATGGAAGCGTTGAAATATCCCCGCGAGGTGCGGCAAAAGCGAGCCCGGGAACTGATGGAGGAACTGGGTATTGCCCACATTGCCCGGAGCAAGGGATACAATCTTTCCGGTGGCGAGCGGCGACGGACGGAAATTGCGCGCACGCTGGTGACCAATCCCAAATTCATTCTGCTGGACGAACCGTTCGCCGGGGTGGATCCCATTGCGGTGGAAGATATTCAAAACATCGTGGTGCGATTAAAGGATAAAAACATCGGCGTGTTGATTACCGATCACAACGTTCACGAAACCCTATCCATTACCGATCACGCCTACCTGCTTTATGAAGGGAAAATCCTGAAAGAAGGTGACAGCGAATTTCTGGCGAATGATCCCGAAGCCAGAAAGTTGTATCTGGGGGATAAATTCCGGCTGTATCGATAAGGCGTGTGGATTTGGATGGATGGATGAAGGAGGGACAAATCGGCGTAACTTTTATAATGAATTTGCATTACAGTAGAAATGGTTAGAATGCATACAGGAGGTCTGGTTTATGGCAGGAAGAATGGGATTACTGGTTTCCGGAATGCTGGTGTTTGTGCTGGCGATTGGTGGTTATGGCCAGTCGCTTCGTTTAAAGGATTCGCGCAGCTGGCAATTGGGTGGTCGCGTTCAGCTGCAACACCTGTACAATACCAATATAACTTCTGGTGATGAGGCGACCAACAACGGATTTCGGATGCGCCGGGGACGCCTGTGGGTTAAGGCCAAGCTGACCGATTGGGTTTCGGCCAGGCTACAAATTTCGGTTCGCGATAAGTCCCCATCTGTGCTGGATCTGGAAGCCCGGTTAAAGCTGGGGGAACAGGGGTACTTTCGGTTGGGACAATTTAAAGTCCCCGTCTGGCGAGAAGAATTGCGATCATCCAGCAAATTACTGCTGGTGGAGCGGAGTCTGGTTGCCGAGTTTTTAAGTGATTACCAGCTCTCTGCCCGTCAGATCGGGATAGAAATCGGGCGAACCTTTGGCAATGGGGCCACCATTGTAGTGAATTACTCCAATGGTTCCGGTGCCGGGGTTCGGGAGGATGCCGGTCGCAAAAAGGACGATTTTGTCAATAACGGAAAGCTCCTCACCGCCCGCGTGAATTTGCCGGTCGGTAAGGTGGTTGAGGTGGGTCTCTCGGCCATGGTAAATCAGGTGGGTTATCGCATTGCGGGGGAGCAGGATAATCGGGGTACCATCTCTGCGGTGGCTCCGGATTTTGGGCTGTACCTGCCCGCGGGACTGGATGTGGAAGGTGGGCTGGTTTTCGGCCGGGTGAGCGCCTCCTACCTGGGCACGCCGGAGGATGATACCTTCCTGCTGATGGATTTAACGGCCCGCTGGAAGCGAAAACTGGCGGCTCCCCTGGAAGCGCTGGCCGGACTGGATGCCGTTGAACTTGCCGGGGGTGGAACTTACATCCAGCCCGATGCCGGTAGCGGTTACGTGGAGATGATGGTCTTCCGTGCGGGGCCGGCGGTGTATTTTGGAAAACAAACCCGTTTCCAGATGAATCTGGAATACGAGAAACCTGTGGATGAGCGGCTGGAAGCCGTTTTTCTGATTCGCAGCCAGTTTACGGTGAATTTTTAACCCGGATGATGCACTATCCTACGAATGACACGAATAAACACGAACGAAAATAATAAACCCAAATTATGCAATAAACCGCGAATCACGCGAATGAAACCAAAAAATATCTTCAAAATCGCGAATAAACCCTGGATCACATTTTCATCCAGACACAATCCAATATATTTTATTGGTTTTATTTGTGTTAATTCGTGGCATTCGTAAGCTATTGCATAATCTGGGATAAATTCCATTTGATGATATCTGGATGAGAATGTGTTTGGGGTTTAGTCGTGTGGTTCGCGGTTTCATGCCTTATTTGGGTTTAAGCATAGGGAGGAAGGGGAAAGTGGTCGGGCCGGTTGCCCCGGGGAATCGCGCAATCGACCTTCCGTCCAAACCAGCGGTAACGATGGCGGGAAATGCATTTGTATATCCAGTCCCGAAAGGGGCGGGGAATGATCTTTAACCAGAACAGCCATTTCCATCTTCCTTTCAGATGACGAAGTATTTCCAGCACTGCATCGCTCCGGGTGAAGAGTTGTTGATGTTTCAAAAGGATCAGGGTTTCCAGCCGATCGGGGGGAATACCGCACCGCTGTAATAGGGCTTCCCCTTCAGGGGATTGCGCGGGAACAAATTGGAAAATCCTCTTCGTATCCCGGCGGATGACAAACTGTACCCATCCCTCACACAGATTGCAGCAGCCATCAAATACGACGATATAGGGTGAGGCCATGGCTCACTGACTCCTGGTTATGGGCTGCCTTCCTTTTCGATTTTGCATTCATCCACAAATATCCAGAATTTCCACGAATAAACCCAAATAATGCATCAAACCACGAATCACACGAATGAATCCAAAAAATATCAACAAAATCGCGAATAATCCTCGAAAATATTTTTTATTCAGATACAACTAATGTATTTTATTGTTATTATTCGTTTTAATTCGTGTAATTCGTAGGCTATTGCATAATCTGGGATAAAAATAATAACCTACGATGGATCCTATCCGGATGAAAAAAGGTTCCACAGTTTCACGCATCCTTGAGGCGCATCAGGGCCATTCGATATGGAGACCGGTGGATTCGCGCCACTGGTGATTCTCCTATCGTAAGAGAACAATCTTTCGACTGGCCACATCCTGCTGCGCCTGGATACGGAAGATATAGGTGCCACTGCTGACCGAGATTCCCCGGTCGTTTTTCCCGTTCCAGGTGACTGTATGCCAGCCGGCCTTACGGGTATCATTGATCAACGTTCGGATTTTACGTCCGTTGATGTCAAAGATGTCCAGCCGAACATGCCGTTTTTCGGGCAACCCAAACGTGATGTGAATTTCGGGATTAAAGGGATTGGGATAGGCATTTTTTAACACAAACGTTTCGGGAATGGCTTCTCCGGTAAACGTGATGGTCACCGTTTTCAATCGGGTGATTTTACCTTCGTAGTCCACATCCGCCAGCTGATACTGATAGGTGTTGCCTTTTTGCACGTCGGTATCCAGGAAGCGGTATTCCGTCGATCGCGAGGTGGTTCCCTGTCCCTTCAGTGCGGGGTGCCGCAGGTAATCGGCCCGGATTTCCCAGGTGGTGTCGTTTTCTAACTTTCGGTACAGGATGAATCCCTGGTTCATCACTTCGCTTTCGGTGCGCCAGGTGAGCAGAATGCCTTCGGTGGTGGAGCGGGCCTGGAAGGCCGCCAGTTGCACGGGAAGTGGATTATCGGCCCCGCCACCAATGGCAAATTCTGAAAAGCCACCGGTAATTCCCGTCCATTCCACAATCGTACCGCTACCGCTGTAATTATTGGTGCCCACGGTTGTCCAGGGACTGCTACTGTCCGGCCGGCGCAGAAGGTAGAGGGTGGAATAATCATTGATGCCGGACATGCCGGCCAGATCCAGGCTCAGGCTGTAGGTGCCATCGGCCGTTCCCGAAATGGCGGTAATTTTCCAGTAACGTTCCCGGGAGATGTTCATGACCCCCGAAGGCAGGGTTCCTACCACACCGGGATCCGAATCGTATTTAATCGTTTCCAGGGTTACGTCCCCGCTGTTGGCCACGGTAAACTGCACCGATGCGCCGGTGTTGGGGAAGGTGTATTTCTCCGTACTACCGGCCAGGAATGTGTGAAAGGCTTCTCCACGGATGGTCACATCATCGATGGCAATGTCGCTCTGGAAACTGTTTCCGGTTACCCCACGAAAGCGGAACCGCTGGACGTTACCTCCTTTGTAGTCCGCCAGATTAATGGTGGCCACCTTCCAGTCCGTTCCGCTGGTGCTTTGTTGCCCTTCCAGCTGATACACGCTGGTATTCCACTGGCCATTGGCATATACGTCGACGTATAGATTGCCCATGCTGGCACCGTACATGTGGTACCAGAATTCCATGGTGGGATTGTTCTGGGTGCTGAAGTCGAAATAGGGAGTGAGCAATACCGCCGTTTTATGGGGGTACCCCACATCGCCGGCACTGGCCTCCACATAAACATAGTTGCCGGTCCCGGTGGTGTGATCCTGATCCGGGCCGGTGCCGGTAGACGGTGTGCTCCCCGAGTTCACATACCAGTCTCCATCGTCATTGGTGTCGTTTACCCAGTCGTTGCCCGTGCCAATGGCGCTCATGTTATCGAAATTTTCAGTGTAGGGAAATGCGGTGATTTCCGTAGCACCTTCCGTGGTAAACGACCAGATGGTGGTGCAACTGCTGTTCGTTCCCTGGCTGTTTCGGGGAATAATCTGAATGTAGTAGGTGGTATTGGGTTGCAGATCAGGGGCGTAGGTATTCGAGGTCTGGGTTTGACCGTTTACGATATTGGTGGGGGTGCTGGTACCGCCGCCATCGGTACCAAAGTACAGATCGTAACTGGTGGCGTCGGGGACTTCTTCCCATTCAATGACGGTGGACAGGGGGACATTCGTTGCTCCGTTTGAGGGGGAAATCAGCGTGGGAGAACAGTTTTGTGGCGGATTGGTAAATTCGTCGATTCCGCTGATGATGATGGAAAATGCCTGTGATCCGTTGGTTAGCGTACCGTCATGATCCACGATGATGGTGTAGGAACCCGCTGCGGGGTTTTCGATGTACACCTGCTCCACATTATCGATATCGTTTTCGGAATTGTTGGTTGCCGCTGCCGTAGGATTATTCCGATCCAGTTTCCAGGGATAATAGGTGGTGCTGTTGCGCACGATGCGCAGATCCAGATCGTTTACCAGCATGGTATCCGGTGGGTCTAACGCGGCTGCGGGTGGGGTACCCGGTGGATCCGTCCAGACGATGGTTACTTTTAACGGTTCATTGCCGGTGGCATTGATGGTGCGGGAATAGGTTCCCCCATTGTTCAAAACCTGTTCATCAATCACATTTTGATACTGATCTTCCGAAATGACCAGGGCGGCCTTCCGGGCGTTTAACAATCCCCAGCCAAAGGAGTAATCCGGGCCGGGATAGTCGCCGGCTTCATCGGCGGTGTGAATGACCAGGGCTTTCAGGGTGGCCGCCCGCATGGCCGAACCGCCGTGAGTATTCTTGTAATGCTGTTGTAATAGGGCCAGTGTCCCGCTCACATTGGGGGTGGCCATGGAGGTGCCACTATAAGTATCGTATGCAGTGTTGCTGCTGGCGATGGACGAAAACAGATCGATACCATTGGCACTGATGTCCGGCTTAATGCGGCCATCATCTGTAGGGCCCCATCCGCTGAAAGAAGACATCTGCACGCTGGTGGCGTCGGTATAGTCTTTGATGTCCCCCACGGCACCAACGGTGAGCACGTTCTTGGAAACCGCTGCAGAGCGCAGCACATCGAATCCGCCATTATCCCAGCCGTCATCGTAATGGGTGTCCGTGTAAGAGCCGCTCCCGTTATGGGTATGGGCTGTTCCCGCAGCCGGTGCGGTGTCGTCCCGGTCGTTTCCGGCGGATTTGACAATTAAGTAATAGGGGGCATCGTAAGCAATTTGATCCCAATCTCTGGCTGTCGCATCGTAAAACCCAAAATAATACGATTCGTTCTGATCGATATTGACATCCCCGTACCAGTGATAATTCAACCCATCGAAATGCCATCCAGTGATGAATCCGTAGCTGTGGTTGGAGATTTCCAATCCGGAAGCGGCCTCATTGGCCATTTCGGATTCATCGTTGTTCCAGTCGAATGCCCGGAGATTGGCCTGATAGGCCATGCCTTTTGCCCGAGCGTCTACCCCGCTGGCGATCATCGTGCCGGCCACGTGGGTGGCATGGTCGCTTAAACTGGTGGCCCCATCCACCTGGGTAACCCGCCCACTGAGTTCCTGATGGCTGGTCAGTACCGCCCCGCTGTCCCATTCTCCCAATTGGGTGTAGCCACTTCCAGTTAACGAAAGTCCCAGACTGCCACCGGGCCAGAGCCGATCGGTACGGGTGGTGACGGCAGCATTGGCGTTGTGGGTGATGTAGACGTAAAGGATGCCATCCACCAGTTTTTGAATTTCAATGACCGTCCCGTCGGGAAATTCCTGGCGGATGGGAATGCCATTGGCACGCGCAAACGCTTCAGCTGCCTGACGCAATTGTTGCCATTCTTGCTGCTTTTGCTGTGCAAATGCCCGCAATGCCTCCACGTTGGTTTCGGTTTGTGCCCAGAGCCACTGGGTGAATAAGAAAATATACCAGGGAATGCGTCTCATAAAACACCCCCAACGCTTAAGCCTTTCACGAACTGAGATTTATTTAAAGTCAAAAATTTATTTTGCAAAAAGCATCAATATGTGATAAATGTCGCTCAACGGCATTTCAGGATTCTTGAAGGTCGGCTAACCGTCCAGTGTTCTCTCAGACCATTGATTCCAAAAAAGGCGTGCCGGGGTTTATGACGAAGCCGGCGTGGCGTATCGATTGTCTTAAAGCGGATATCCCAAAAACGAATGGATGGTGCATCGGGTCTCCTGGTTTTGGTTCAAAGATGTTTCACCCAATCTTCAGCAATTCCCCACGACCCTTCGATTGTTGCAAATTTGCAATGGAATTGGCTGATGGAAAAGCAATTTTTTAAGAATCAAAAAAATCAGGAGGCCCTCAACCTCCCCTTAAACGATGGGCGTGATCAGAACGTCTATTTAACCCAGATGATGCGTTAAACCACGAATCACCCAAATGGAGTCAAAACATATTCACAAAATCGCGATTAAACCCCAAAAATGCATTTAACCGCGAAGCACACGAATTAAACCAAAATCCATCCACAAAATTGCAAATAATTCAAGAAACCAAGTTTTCATCCAGAAACAATTCAATTTATCCCAGATTAAGCAATAGCCTACGAATGACACGAATTAACACAAATAAAACCAATAAAATACATTAGATTGTGTCTGGATGAAAATATGTTCCCTGATTCATTCGCGTTTTTGTAGATATTTTTTGGTTTCATTCGTGTGATTCGCGGTTTAGTGCATAATTTGGGTTTATTTTTTTATTTGTGTTCATTCGTGTAATTCGTGGTCTAACATATAATCCGGGTTTTATTACTTTTATTCGTGGTACATGGTAATTCGTCCAATTCGTAAGCGAATGTAAAATCCGGGTGTAACAGTTGACGCAACCGAATGGGGGGTGCTGCGATTCTGAAAAAAACGGGCTACCCGATGAAACCATCGGGTAGCCGGTATAGGTTATTTTAACTGAATGAATTTTTTGACTTGCTGGTATGTCCGGCGGGGATTGGAAACGGTTGCCACGAGTCGGTAAAAGTACACCCCGGAAGGCAATGGGCTCTGCCAGCGGATGTGATGGGTGCCGGCGTTCAGGGTGCTCTGGATGACCGTTGCCACGCGTTTTCCGTGCACGTCGAAAATTTCCAGAGTGACCTGCGCCTTCTCGGGTAAATCGAATCGGAACACGGTTGCCGGATTAAACGGGTTGGGGAAATTCTGGTACAATCGGAAACCGGAAGGCACTCCCGGCGCGTTCGGCCGATCCGTTCGCGTAGGCGATTCCCACTGGTAACTGATGAGCCCGGTGCTGGTGCCCACCATCAGCTCATCCCAGTACAGTACGTTAATCTGGGTGCCCACGGGATAATCCACGGCCAGTGTCCACTCGCTGCTTCCCTTTTCCAGATAATAGATTTGGTGTTCCACCGCCACAAAAAGAGCCTTTGAACCTGCTGGCGATTCCCCGATGGTCAGGGCGGTTGCCCAGCCCTGGGGAGGCAATCCATTTACCGGCAGCATTTGCCAGTATGTGGAGTCTTTTTCCTTCAGATACACGCGCGGCTCGTGGTTGCTGTTCACCCCGCAGGCAAAAACGGTTCCCAGGGAATCCACGGCCAGTCCGTGGCATCCAAAGTTGGTGATCAGACTGCCGGATTCACCCCACATATCGTTCTGGAATGCGAATGTACCGGTTGAAGGAGAATAGGTCACCGT
The DNA here is from genome assembly GCA_013150955.1 of Calditrichota bacterium. Taxonomy (GTDB): domain Bacteria; phylum Calditrichota; class Calditrichia; order RBG-13-44-9; family J042; genus JAADJD01. The sequence continues at coordinate 67,678 of JAADJD010000038.1, read as the reverse complement.
TTTAACACCGTAGGACGAGGTGGTGCCATCGTTTACGTATTCACAGCCAATGTAATACACGGTGGAGTCGCCGTCCACCGGAACGGCCAGAATGTCCAGCACTTCTGGATTGTACACCCCGGTGGGAATCCGTTGCCAGCTGGTTCCGTAATCGCTGCTGACAAAGATGCCCCCGGTAACGCCGGCGCTTTCGCTGTTCACACCCAGTATCACAAAGCGGGGATTGTCTGGATTCACCGTCACAGCCGCAATGCGACTCCGCCAGTCGAAATTAAAGGTGGGATCTTCCGTGGTGAACACGCGATCCCAGCTGGTTCCGCCATCAAAACTGCGGTAGAGTCGCACATTGCCGGCATATACGGTATCGGGATGAGAGGGATCTGTAGCAATGGAAAAGTACGGCGATCCGTCCTGCATGGGGTAAAACAGTTCCCAATCCTCGCTGCTGGTGCCATAGGCGGTCACCTTTCGAATTCCCGATTTTGATGCCACCCATCCCGTGGAGTGGGTATCATCCATTTCCAGATCGTTAACCATCACCGCGGTAACGCCTTCGTTGATTTCGAACGTGGTGTAGCCGCTGTCCAGGCTGACCCCAATACCCATATCGGTGGTAAGATAGACGATGGCTGGATTCACGGGATCGACGGCAACACAACCGTCGTTGGGATGCGTTTCGATGCCAGAAACACCCAGGATTTTCCAGGAGCCGCTTTCGCCCCGACTGGTACTGAAACCCGTACCAAAGTAAACCCGATACTGCGAACTATCCCCAGCAAAAGCAAAATTTTGCCCGCTGGTGCCGCCAATGCCCGTATTCAGGTTATTCCAGCTGGCGCCATCATCGTCGCTGTACGCAACAAATTTGGAATGGGAAGGCGGTGTTCCTGTTTCTCCCCCCAGAAATAGGCGTCCATCCGGGGCAATGCCAAAGGTAGAGATGGTGGCCGTGGTGCTGACCGCACCGGTGGAAACTTCAACCAGCGTGGTGGTTGAATCCAGAGAATCGATGGGAGAGGACGTGCGAAAGAGGCGCGGCGATGATCCTGGTGTAAAAAGGTAGAGGCAGCGATTGATCGGGTGTACCTGGAGGGAAACTTCAAATCCGATACCGCCAGCGGGTGAAGCCAGTTTTACCGGACTGCCGGGGTCGGGAGAGAAATTCCCCGTGGCGGAGTCGATGGTACCCATCACCAGTTCCAGAGAATCCGGTTGATTAGTACGCAGGTAGATCAGTCGGCCTTCAAACACCGTTAATCCAGACACGCCGTGGCTTTCGTATTGTTTGCGGGTGCCGGACAGGTGGTTGGCACCAAAAAGTTGGTTGAACGGGCGGACGAACACGTATCCCGATACGGCATCCACCGCAAAACGGCGAATGTCTGGCCCAAAGTTGTCATCCGCATCAAAATCCGGTACCGGTTGAAAAGATCCAAACGTTGGTGGTGTGGTGGAATGATCCACCTCCGCGTAGAACATGGAATTGGGACTTTCTGTGGAGATGAAAACACGGGATGTGGTTGGCCCCACGGCAATAGCCTGGATCCAGTTAATGCGACCTCCGTACACCTCCTCCGTTTCGGGAACCAGAACCTGCGCGAAACTTACGGTTAGGCCAAGGAGAATGGCCCAGACCAATCCCTGGTAACGTAACCTCATTTTAACCTCCTTGTTCCATTTTTGTGGATATGAAAATTATCGGAAATCTGAGAAAAGGTTTAGAAATGGGCTTGCTCTATGCAAAATATTTTGAATTTTCTCAGGGAATTCCCATCCAGCGATGAAATGGGATTGCCGGGGAAATGTCAAGCTCTTTCTGGCTACCGGAAAAGGGGGCGAATGGTCGTCCGATCCATCCGGTACGTTGTTCTGTTTTAAGGAGGAGGAAACCAATCACAAATTTCATTGGAACGAGCAGGGCAGGCGATTATTTTATTGAATGGACAATCTGGAACGTGATTGGAGGTGCAGGAGGTGAGAGTCTGGGCAATTTCGGATTTGCATGTGGATCATCCACCAAACTGGGAATGGGTGAGGCGGCTTTCGCAATCGGATTACCGGGAAGATGTTTTGATTGTTGCCGGGGATATTGGAGATGATCTCAATAAAATTCAGGCTGTGTTGGAAGCCCTTCTACAGCGGTTTGCTCAGGTGACCTATGTTCCCGGCAATCATGAAATGTGGGTGCGGCGGGAGGCCTTTTCGGACTCACTGGAAAAATTTCACCGGATCCTTCGGCTGTGCGACGGATTGGGCGTGTGGACGACACCGTTTTTGGTCGGAGAAAATCATCCGCATCCCGTGTGGATCGTTCCCCTGTTTTCCTGGTACATCAAGCCCGAGGAAGGGGAAGGGAGCCTGTTTTTACCCAAACCGGGAGAGGATCCATCCCTGCGGATGTGGGCGGATCATTACTACGTGAAATGGCCGTTTGACGGGGAAGACATGACCGCAGCACAATATTTTCTGCAACTGAATCAGTCAGCCATTCGCCGGGAATATTCGCATCCGATTATTTCATTTAGCCATTTTCTACCGCGTCAGGAGTTAATTTTTCCAGAAAATTTTGATCCCCGGGAGGCAGAGAAACGGGATCGCTACCCCAGTTTTAATTTCAGTCGCGTGGCCGGGTGCTGGCAGCTGGATGAACAGATTCGGCTGCTGGGATCGCAGCTGCATGTTTATGGACATCAGCATCGAAATCGCGATCGGGTGATCCAGGGCGTGCGCTACATTTCCTTCTGCCTGGGATATCCGGGAGAACGCCAGAATCATCATATCCATCCAGAAATTCTGGAACCTTTGTGCATCTGGGATACCCGGCATGGGCCGATTACCGGAACGCGATAATCCCGGATTATCCATTAAACCGCGAATTGCACGAATGAACACGAATAAAAATAATTGAACCCAGGTGATGCAATAGCCTACGAATGACACGAATGAACACGAAAAAAAAATAAAATGCACTTGATTCTATCTGAATGAAAATGTTTTCCTGGATATATTCGCCATTTTGTTGATTTCTTTCGAATTTATTGGCGTGATTCGCGGTTTAATGATTAAGGCAAGAAAATTTTTTCAATCCGACAAGAATGGGGCGCCTGGTGGCGTTTAATCAAAAGTGACCTTGCAGGAAACGGGTGATAGTTTCAAGAAGCCGATCGATTTGTTCTTGCGGATGCGCACTGGTGACGACAAAACGGAAATGCCCACCCGCTGGCGCTCCGGGATACCAGTTGAATGGTGGAAAGATCTCGTTTTTCAGCAGGTACTGGCGAAATGCTTCAACGCGATCCTTTTCCGGAAAGGCCACTGAAAGGATGGGCACGGGTGTAATTTCGATGGCGTAGCCGGCGTCACGCAACGTCTGTTTGGCTTCCAGGGCGCGTTTGTTCAGTAACGTCACTCGCGAAGGATGCTGCTGGAGAAATTTAACCGCCGCAAGTGCCCCGGCCATCATGGGAACGGGCATGGGCGTATGCCCCACAAAAGCAGCACTGTGCTGCACCACCTGCTGAATCAGTTGTCGGTTACCCAGAATTACTCCGCCGAATACTCCAAACCCTTTACTCAGCGTACCGGTTACCCACACTTCCGAAAATGGGATTCCGAAATGCTCCACAGTGCCGCGGCCAAGGGTTCCCAGCACGGCCATGCCGTGGGCGTCATCCACCAGCAACTGTGCCTGGTAGTTTTGGGTAAGTTGCCAGTATTCATCCAGCGGGGCGATTTCTCCCCGTGCGGCAAAAATGCCATCGGTTACCACCAGCACGGATTTGCCCTGCCAGGCGCGCAGTCGCCGCTCCAGGTCCTGACTGTCTCGATGAGCAAACTGCTCCACCGGGAGCCCCACGGCTCGCACACCATCCATTAAACTGGCGTGGGCCTGAGCATCGGCAAGTACCACGTCAAACTGCTGACGCACCGCCTGCAATAATACCAGATTGGCCAGATAGCCACTGCCCACCATCAGTGCGGCTTCCACGCCAAAGAATTGGGCCAGGGTAGCCTCAAGCTCCAGGAGCAGCGCATTGTTGCCCGTGGTTACACGGGAACCTCCTGCTCCCAGTCCCTGCTGATGTAATGCCTGTTGAACCGATTCCTGCACCTCCGGTTCAAACCCCAGGCGGTGGTAATCCGTCCCCGCACAGTAAAGCAACCGCTTGCCTTCATACCACACATGGTTGGGACCATCAAACTTAAGTACGGGCCCAATGGCCAGGGCATCGTGTTTAGCATCCATGGGTAGTCATCCACCTTTCCCGGTTGCGTTAAATTTCCTGCCAACGTTTTAAATAGCTTTCATCCGGGCGTGCCCCCAGTCCCGGTTCTTCCGGCAAAATAATGTGCCCATCTTCAACCTGCACCCCACCCACAATGGGGTCTTCCGCATGTTCAAAGAAGGAATCCAGGTCAAAAAAGTGGAACACCGAACTGGCGGCCCCCAGATGCGCCGTAGCCGTTAACCCCAGGCGCGATTCGGACATGCAACCCACCATGCACTTGCGACTACCTGCTTCGGCAATGTGGGCAATTTGCAGGGCGCGGTAAATCCCCCCGGATTTGGACAGTTTAATGTTAAAATAGGGTACCACATCGTTTTGCACCAGCTCCAGGGCATCGGTGGGGCTAAATACGGATTCGTCCGCCATGATGGGAATGGGGGAATGATCGGAAACGTACTTCATACCGGCCCGGTCGCTTACCCGGCAGGGCTGTTCACAAAATTCAATATCGAATTGAGCCAGGCGCTGCAAATTAGCTACTGCCTGCATGCGGTCCCACCCCTGGTTGGCATCAATGCGAATGCGCAGGGCATCGCCCACCGTCTGGCGAATGGTCTGCACCCGCTGGAAGTCTTCCTCGTCCGAAATCCCCACTTTTATTTTAATCATGCGAAACCCCCTGTCCACCACCTGTTGGGCCTTCTCCCCGGCTTCCTCCACTTTTCCGATGCTGATGGTGAAATCCGTTTCCAGAGGACGCCGCGTGCCACCCAGGAACTGGTAGAGAGGCATACCCGCTGCCTGCGCAGCAATGTCGTACAACGCCATATCGAAAGCACTTTTGATGGTGGGATTGTGGGGCAAAAATGCATCCATTTCGCGAATGCGATCGCCAATTTCCAGCGGATTTTTCCCCAGCAGCAACTCGCGTAAATCCTGTGCCACTGCCAGGTCAATGCGCTGGGTTTCCCCCACCAGAGCATGAAAGGGCGATGCTTCCCCCCAGCCGGTAATGCCCTCATTGGTTTCGATGCCAATGAGCACGTTTTCGGCTTTTTCCAGCGCCATGGTAGCAATGGTGAACACATCCTTGCGGGGGATGTCCATTTTGAAAATGCGAATGGCGGTAATCTTCAGGTTGGGTAATTGGTTGCTTGGCATTCACAGACCTCCTGGTTTTCCTGTTTTTTTCCAAATTTAGCGGAAGTTGGGAAATAAAAAATACGGAAAAAAGAAAAATTTGGGCTGGCGGATGGGGGTAAAGGCAACTCTATAGCCGTCTCGTTCAAAATTCCCGGAAAATCACTTGACCATTTGTAAAGTGTATTTTACATTTAGACGTCTATTTGTAAAATAGGGTTTACAAATGATATACCGAAATTTCTGGATTCAGCAAATTTTTCAGGCTTGGAACAAGCGTTCTTTGGTATGGTTGTCTGGTGTTCGGCGAGTGGGAAAAACCACCCTGGCGAAAATGATAGACAATGCCATTTATTTAAATTGCGACTTGCCATCGGTACAGCGGCAACTGGCGGAACCGGAATTGTTTTATCAGAGCCTGCCCAAACAATCCATTGTTATTTTTGATGAAATTCACCGTTTACCGGATCCCAGTCTCACTTTAAAAATCGGAACGGATGAATTCCCTGAAATTAAAATTCTGGCCACTGGCTCGTCCACTCTGGCAGCCAACAAAAAATTTCGGGATAGTTTAAGTGGACGAAAGATTCAAATCTACTTGCCACCGGTTATCTGGCCGGAATGTTTAGATACCTTTCGGATAACCGATTTCAACCACCGACTGTTAGCTGGCGGCCTTCCCGAGCCCTTATTATCCACTGAACTCGATCCCACGTTTTATTCTGAATGGATCGATAGTTTTTATGCCAGGGACATTCAGGAGCTTTTTGGCGTTCGCAACCGGGAAGGTTTCTTAAAACTCCTGCGCCTGGTCATGCATCAAAGCGGTCAATTATTCGAGACGACGAACCTGGCCAAACTCAGCGGTCTCAGTCGCCCAACAGTTTTGGCCCACCTGGAAGCGATGGAGGTTTCCCACGTGCTGTTTTGTCTGCCGCCCTACCATGGTGGAAGTCGGCGAGAAATTACCCGACGTCCAAAATGTTATGCGTTTGATACGGGATTCGTTGCTTTCGTGAATGGATGGGATTCCTTACGTGATTCTGAAAAAGGGCTGCTCTGGGAACATCTGGTGCTGGATGTGCTTCGCATTCATCATCTCAAAGAAAACCTGTTTTACTGGCGAGATAAATCCCAACGGGAAATCGATTTTGTGATTCGAATCGACCGAGATACCGTTGATGCCATTGAAACCAAACTTCATCCGGACGCTGTAAACATTGCCAATTTTCAAGCGTTCAGAGCCGTTTATCCCAAAGGACAGAATTTTGTAATTTCCCCCGTTATCCCCCGCAGCTACCAGCGCCAATTTGGAGACCTTCTCATTAACTTTATCTCTCTGCAGGAATACCACCAACGAATGCTCGGGGGTTAAAAACTCCAGGTTTATTTAGGTTCCTGTTTTCAGGGAAACATTTAAGCCGTTAGTCTCTGTCATAATCAAAAATTTTAATACATTTCCAAAAAGTTGGTCATGCTATAGAAGCAAATCATTTCAGCTACTCTACTTATTATCATAATCTTCTGGAAGAATACCTTGTATTTTACCGTGCAATTTTGTATTATTACTCCAAAAATGCACGGTAAAATTGGATGTTAATTGAACGTATTATTCAATTGCCTGATATGTCTTTTTTTCTATTTGGCGCCCGGCAAACAGGTAAAACCACCCTGATACAATCTCGCTTTAAAGAGAGCATCTGGACAGTCAATTTATTATTGTCGGAAACCTTTTACCGCTACCAGCAGCAACCCCAGCTGTTCCTCAGAGAAGCAGAATATCAGATTCAACGAGAGAAAATCCGTTACATATTTGTTGATGAAATTCAACGGTTACCGACCTTACTAAATGACATTCATTATCTGATGGAAAAATATCCTCAAGTACAATTTATTTTAACAGGATCCAGTGCACGGAAATTACGGCGTGGCGGTTATAACCTCTTAGCCGGGCGTGCTATTCAGCGGTATCTTTTTCCATTTGTGTTTCAAGAAATTCGTGAGTGGTATACTCTGGATGAAATTCTTCGCTTTGGTACTCTTCCACCATTATTGTATCGGCATAATAACGAACGTGTAGAGATCCTCAGAGCATATGTGGATACTTATCTGAAAGAAGAAATTATAGCAGAGGCTTTTGCCCGAAATGTTGGTGGATTTTACCGGTTTTTGGAATTAGCTGCAGGGCAATTTACCGAAATCATCAATTACAATGCGATTGCCCGGGATGCTGGTGTAAGCGTAAAAACGGTGCAGAGTTACTACAGTATTCTGGAAGATACATTGATTGGATTTTATTTATGGCCCTGGCGGAAAAGTGTTCGCAAACGCTTACGGTTACATCCTAAATTTTACTTCTTTGATAATGGGGTGACTAATGCAGCCAATCGCATGCTGGGTGTGGAACTCCCCCCAATCTGGAAAGGAAAATTATTTGAACAATTCATCATTCAAGAGCTGTTTCGATATAAACATTATCTTAATTCAGAAAGTCAGTTATTCTTCTGGAGAACAGCTCATGGGGCAGAAGTGGATGTCTTAATTGTAAAAGGGGAAAAAATCCACCATGCAATTGAAATCAAGTATTCGTCACGCATCGAGAATGTCCATTTACGGGGATTGGTAGCTTTCCGAGAAGAACATCCTGAAGTACCCTGTACCGTCGTCGCTACTGTAAGCGAACCATTTGTGCTCAAGGGCATTACGGTGTTACCATATGAGCGTTTTTTAACATCAATTGCAGATTATTTGTAACTTAAAAATAGCGGTTAATGGATGTAATCCTTTCTTTAAGTTACCACCATGATGTTCTTTTTTTCAGTACAGCAAATACCGCTGCCGTTTTTTAAGAAATGCCTTCAGGTCGTCCTGCCAGCTTTGCTCCAATGCGGCAATATCTTTCCCCTCAATAATGGCCTGGCGAATTTTATCCGTCCCGGTTAGCCGGTCAAAATGGGAGGGGCGCCACTGGAAACTATCTGGGTACATGTGGTAAATGGTATTCACCACGTGGAGCCCCGTCAGGTAAGGCTTAAATTGATTGCGGTCCGTAACCACAATGCGCACCCCGCCACACTGTTGATGTTTGAATTTCGGGTTCAGAGCGGCCCCTTTTATGGGCACCGGCGTAAAGGTGGTATCGCGAAAGCGCACCCCCGGGAGTTGCAAGGCGTTTAAATTCTGGGCCAGTTGTTTTCCATCAATCCAGGGCGCACCAAAAATTTTAAAGGGCATGGTGGTGCCCCGCCCCGCGGACACGTTGGTGCCTTCCAGCAGGCAAATGCCCGGATACACCGTGGCCGTTTCCAGGTCCGGCATGTTGGGAGAGGTTTTAATAAATTTCAAACCGGTCTGGTCAAACCACATGGACCGACGCCACCCTTTCAAGGGAATGACGGTAAGCTCCGCCTTTACGCCATTGGCCAGCCAGCCTTCTTCGTTAATCATGCGGGCCAGCTCGCCTACGGTCATCCCATGGCGCACCGGCAAAGGATACAACCCCACAAAACTGCGGAATTGCAGTTCCAGAATGTTGCCCTCCACGGCTACCCCATTAATGGGATTAGGGCGGTCCAGCACCACAAAGGGAATGCCCTGTGCGGCGGCCGCCTCCATGGCCAGCGCCATGGTGTAAATGTAAGTGTAAAACCGTGCCCCGATGTCCTGGATGTCAAATACCAACACATCCACATTTTGCAGCATCTCCGGGGTGGGTTTTTTGGTTTCGCCATACAGGCTATAGATGGGCACCCCTTTAATGGGATCCACTCCGGATGCCACTTTTTCGCCTGCTTCGGCACTTCCTTTAATGCCATGTTCCGGCCCAAATAGCGCGGTAATGGTTGCTCCCGGAATGTTGCCCAGAACATCAGTGATATACTGCCCCTGACGGTTAAAAGCGGTGTGATTGGTAACAATCCCGATACGCTTCCCCTGAAACAGGCTTTGATATTCAGCTACCCGGTCCAGTCCGGTAAGTACAACGTTACTGGATTTCCCCGCAGCCAACCACAGCAAACTGGCCAGGAAAATTCCAAAAATTTTTATCCCATTACGCATATTTATTCCCTCAGTCGTTTGTTTCCGGTACTTCGAGAAACCATTCTATAGCGGGTACAACGTTTATATTCGTTGGTATTTCCAGTGTGTTTGCCCGGATCAGAACAATAAGTACGCGTTCCACATCAGGAAAAAGTTTACCGGCTTCTTCCAATCCCCGAATTTCCCGTTTCACCGATTCCTCATTCAATTCCGCACACACCTGAATGAGTTGTTTGGGTTTACCGAAACGTCGAGTGAGAAAATCCACTTCATATCCGTTTTTTAATCGGATATACGTGACATCCATTTGTCGCCTTTCCAATTCAATACGAACTGCGGTTTCCAATGCATGCCCCAGATTGGCTTTGCCTGATCGGTCAAATACGGGGATTAAACCTGGATCAACAGGGTAGATTTTCCGTGGGTTAACCATACGCTCCCGTTCAGATGCACTTTCTTTCCAGGTCACTCGAATGAGAAAGCAGTCTTCCAGATAGTGAATAAAATCATGCAATGTGTCCTTTGAGACCGGTAATCCTTGGGACTTTAACGCCCGATGAAATTTTTCCACGCTAAATAATCCTGCCGGATTGCCCAATAAATGGCGAACGACCCACCGCAGGCTGGTTACATTGCGCACCTCATGTCTTTCAACCACATCTCGAAAAATTGCTACATCCACATAATCAGATAGCAACTTATACCGGCTTTCGGTGTCAATATCTTGAGCTTCCGGAAAACCACCAATGGAAAGATACTTTTCTAAAGCATGCTCTAAAAATGAACGTTCAGACGATGAAAGAGTCCCAGGATTGTCGGGCATGGCAATATGATGGTGTTTCAAGAATTCGCGAAAACTAAATGGGAAAATAGAAACAGGCCAGGCTCGCCCCCGAAGTGCCGTGGCAATTTCTTTAGATAAAAGCGTCGCGGAAGAACCTGTCACAAAAATCTGCACCTTTTCTGTGTCGAGTAATCGTCTGAGAAATCGCTCCCAATTGGGCACGTATTGAATTTCATCAAAAAACCAGATGACTTCTTTATCCCTGCGAAACTGGGGATACCGCCGATAGTATGTTTCGATCATATCCGCAAGGTCTGCTGCGGTAATTCCGGCCAATCGCTCATCTTCCAGATTCAAATAGGGCAATCGCTCCCGTTCAATCCCCCGGGTTTGATTCAATTCCTGTTGAAGCTGATACAGAAAATAGGTTTTCCCTGCTCGACGAATACCTATGATCGTTGAAATTTTTCCGGGAAAAGAAATTCGTCCATAAATTTCCCGCGGCGTATAACGTGGAAATGGCGCCTTGATGGAATTCCAGAGCTGTTCTATTAAAAGGTTTTTCAAAGACGTTACTCCTTATTTTCTCCTTCTTAGAAGGAGAAAATAGCAAAAATTTATCCTTATAAAAAGGAGAAAATTGGATCTAATGTTTTTTGTTGACTCAATTGACCTCTGAAGAACACAATTTGATTCGTTCCGTTTAAGCTAAAGCTGCATTCTTCAATTCAACCCAGAAAATGTATTAAATCGCGAATCATACGAATGACTCCAAAAATATCAGCAAAATCGTGAATAAACCCGGGAATGTATTTTTAAACATATTCAACCAATACATATTATTGTTTTCATTCGTTTTAATTCCAGTCATTCGTAGGCAAATGTAAAATTCGAGCAAAAATTGACATTTATTAACCCCCGGATTTATCCGGCTGGATAACCCCTGAGGTGACAAAAAATCATGAAGCCATTTTAACTGTTTGTCTTTTTCGACTATCCCAACAGGTTAAATTTTAATGAAAATCCGCTTTCGGTACAGCCAGGCCATAATCACCCACCAGAACACAATGTTGGTGATAGCAAACGCCAGCGATGCATTAATGGGGGATAACCAGCTGGCAAACACTTCGCGGTAAATCCAGGTTTTTAATGCAAGGGAATGACCTTCCGCCCCTGGCACTTTAATGAGAATTAACAAGCGTGCCACCAGTCCGGATAGCACAAACACCGCCAGAGCATTCACGCCATACACAATCGCTGGTTTAGCCCAGCGCCGGTAGCCCGCCACGTCGATTAACCAGTAACAAAACCCCAGAAATTGTAATGCCGCCCCCGCCGTGAACACCACGTAGGAGCTGGTCCACAAATTCTTATTAATAGGGAAGAAAATTCCCCAGAACAGTCCCACAATAATAGCAATCCACCCTGCCACAAACATCCAGCCGGCAATTTCCCGGCGGTCTCGCCCGGAGCGCAGCCAGTGACCGGTCAGCACCCCCGCCAGTGCTGTGGCAATAGCAGGAATGGTGCTCAAAATGCCTTCCGGGTCCCAGGTGTCTTTCCACAAATGGCCACTTAACAAAGCACGATCAATATAAGCCGCCAGGTTCCCTTCCGGGGTGAGATTTCCGGGCCCATATCCCGGGACGGGCACCAGCGTCATTAACGCCCAGTACAGCAATAACAACCCCCCGCCAATAATGGCCTGGGTTCTCCACCGCGTATATAAAAATATCAACGCGGCAAAAAAATACACCACGGCAATGCGTTGCAATACTCCGGGAATGCGAATAGTTTCCAGATTAAATCGGGGGAACCCTGCCAGAAACAGCCCCAGGCCAAACAATACCAGCGTGCGGCGCACAATTTTCCAGTAAATGTACCGCTTGCTGCGGCCATCCAGGTATTTTGTTAAGGCAAACGGGATGGCCACCCCCACAATAAACAAAAAGAAGGGAAAGATTAAATCCGTGGGGGTCCAGCCGTTCCACTCCGCATGGAGTAACGGCGCATAAACATGGCTCCAGCTTCCGGGATTGTTTACCAGAATCATTCCGGCAATTGTTATCCCCCGGAAGGCATCCAGAGACTGTAAGCGTTGTTTTAAAAGTTCGGGTTCACTCACGATTGCTTCTCCAGCTATTATTTTATCCCAGATTATGCATTAAACCGCGAATCACACGAATGAAACCAGAAAATATCTACAAAATCGCGAATAAACCTCGAAACATATTTTCATCCAGAAATAATCCAATGTTTTTTATTAATTCTATTAGTGTTAATGCGTGTCATTCGTAGGCTAATGCATAATCTGGGTTTATTTGTGATTATTTGCGTAATTCGCGCTCTAAAGCATTATCCGGGTTAAAAAAACGATTCCGCGGCAGCATTCCTGGCCACCGCGGAATCCCCTAACCCGGAGGTATAGCCGTGGGAATTAAATATCCGGATCCTGGGGTGTGTTGGGGTTGTTTTCTCTTTCTCCCAAAGGATAGGGATAGTAGTTCCGATTTCTTGCAAACGGGTCGTTAGCATCAGGTCCTGGTTGTCCTAATCTTCGGGCATCTTCAAGACGAACCCCTTGGCAAAAAAGCTCCGCTGCTCGTTGACGGAAGATTTCATCTTTAAGTGCTTCCTCCGTAACAGGTCCAGAATAGGGTGGGAGGTCAGCACCTATACCATATGGATCCTCATCTGGTTTTTTTGTGCGGATTTTGTTTATTTCATCAACAGCTTTATTTAAGTCCCCAAGATTTAAATATGCTTCCGCTTTAATCAAGGTCATTTCGCCTGGGACATAAAATGGTACGGGTGATGTAGGCGTTTTGTAAAATCCCACCCATTCGTCAACAGGATATCTGTCTCCATAGCTTAGTGAGTCAACTGATTTCATAAAGAAACTTATGCGTTTATCATTTTTATCTGTTTCTGGATACTTTATTGCGAAACTATCGCGAGGTGCAAAATTACCTTGATCGGTGAAAAATGGGCTTGAATTGATGTTGTCGTAAAGTATCATTGAAGTTACTGTAGGATCAACAGCGTTTGCAGCTTCAATAGCTCCATTAAAATCACCAGAAAGTAGTTTGAAGCGTGCCCTGAAAGCGTGGATTGTGTTTATTAAATCAATTTGGCTGGCAATGACTTCTTCATAAAATTTATCAGATATTTGATTTGCATTAATGTCTTGAATGGCTTCGTCTAATAATTGTGCTGCGTATTTCCAGGCCTCTTTATTTGGAACGAAAGTAGCTCGTCCCTCTTTATCGGTTGTAAGAGGTATTTTTTCCCAGCCCATCGCTAAGCCACCAATAGTCATAGCTTTATAAAGTTTTGCTAAAGCGATGATACCAGTTTTTGTTCCTTCATCCATTTTCACGTTCGGTGTGTTCTCGATCAAGTCTTCAGCCATCCCAACAACTTTATATGCGTTGCTCCACCAACGAGCCAATCTTTCGTTCGCGTTTGAAAGGGTGACTCCTCCATCGTCTAATTCTTCAACACTGGCATATGTTGTTGTTCCAGCTATTTCTCGACTGGTCACCCCTGTGGTAAAAACTTGTAAATGGACGACGTTTGTGGCATATATCTCTTGCATTCCAATTGCCAGAGCAATAATCCCTTCAGGCGTTGTCAGTACATCATTTTCACTGGCACTATTGGGATTATTCACGTCCAGGCTGCAACCAATTAATATAAGTAAAATCCCAATAAGTGACATTAGTATGTAGTTTAAATTTAAGTATTTACATTTCATTATTTGTACCTCCAAATTATTCTCATTTGTTTAAAAATTCGTATTTTACAGTTCAATTGTCATTCCCAATTGAATTGTTCTTGGAATGGGAACCTCAACAAATTCGAATCCACGCACATGGGTGCGCTGTCCGCCAATGTTTGTTTCGGGATCCCAACTGAAATAATTATCCCAGGAAAATAGGTTTCTACCGATGAGACTAAATCGGATACCTTTAATATTTCCAAGCATTTTAGGATACCATTTATAACTTATAGATAATTCACGAAGTTTTATAAAAGAAGCGTCCTCAATCCAATGTTCGAAAATTAAATAAATGCTTTTAAAGTAACCTGGCGGTACCTCCCCTTTTAGTTCTTTTTCGTAATCTTTTCCAGTACCATACCGTGCGCCAACTCGCCGAGAGAAATCGAATACATCTTGGCCCCAGACAGCGTCAAATTGTGCCCTAAAGGTGATGTTTTTGAATAGCCGAATTTCATTGATCCAGGATCCAACCCAGTCCGGATTCGGATCACCAATAATACCGCGTTCGCTATCGCGAATAGGAAGACCGTTATCATCCAGTTGAATAGATCCATCTGGATTCCGGGCGTATCGATATCCATAGAAAACTGGGAAGGGATAGCCGTCAACAATTGCGGATATGCCCCAGCTTCCAGGTAACCTTAAGATTCCTTCGGGTACGTTGCTGGCTTCATTGCTATTTTTAGCATATGTAATTGTTGAGCTCCATCGAAATTTTGGATTGTCAACAGGTATAGCACGGATTAAAAGTTCGACTCCTTTATTTACTAAAGTACCAACATTTTCAAGTTTTTTTGTAAAACCAGTAGTAGGGGCAATATTGCGGAATAATAAAAGATCGGTTGTTTTTTGATTGTAGTAAGTAAATTCAATACCAATACGATTGTTCCAGATTCCAAAGTCTACTCCAAACTCAATTTCTCGTTGTCGTTCTGGTCGGATATCTTCAGCTCCTAATTGAGTATTGGGTACCAAGCCGGATTTCCCGTTAAATGTTACAGGATCGTATACGGTAAAGCGATCGTAAGGGCCAATTGCCGTTAAACCGCCACTTTCACCAACGGAAGCGCGCAATTTGAAGAAAGGTAATATGTTATTGAATCCACTTTCCTTCCAGAATTTTTCTTCGGATAAGAGATAAGATAAGCTGGCTTTAGGATAAAATTGCCAGCGTTCATTTTCACCAAAAACCGAAGATGCATCAAATCTCCCGGCAATGGTAGCGAATATTCTGTCCCATAATCCGAATGTTTGCTGTGCAAAAAAGCCATAGATGACCCGTTCGCCGCGGAATTCACCTATCGTTTGTGAGGCGCCACCAGGGACAATTTTCACAACAGGGGTTAGATCACGAGATTCTGCTGCCGAATATTCGGTTTTTTCATATTGAAGGGTACCTCCAACTAAAGTCGTTGATGTTGCAAAATTACCAATCGTTGTTTGATAGCGGATGTTTAGATCGTTGTTTAGTTGCAAAACATTGCGCGTTGCATTGCGTGAATATCCATTGTCCAGTCTCCAGTAAGCAGGAGCGGTTGCTCCAATCGGAATAAAAGCTTTTCCATTCTGAGTGTAAGTATCGACTCCTAAGACATAGTCGATGCTCCATCCTTTGGCAGGTGTTAGTATCAATTTTGTGCTTCCAATAAATCTGTCAATGGTTTGAGTGTATTCATATCGGTCAATAATTTCCAGTGGATTGGCGGTTAAGAACCATGGATCTGGATATTCTCCCGTTACTGGATCTGGTCGAATATCTAAGGTGTTAGGCCCAAAAATAAATGAAGTCAGTACACCAACCAATGATGATAGTCCACCATTGGGTTTTTCGTCACTCCAAGAGTGGACATAATTTGCGCTCACAGATAGATTTGCCCATGAACTGAGAATTTGGTCAATACGGACACGGGCTGAAGCACGATTAAATTGGGTTCCTTTGATAATTCCTTCATTGTTAAAATAAGCACCAGAAACATAATAATTGGTTGTTACATTTCCACCAGCAATCGATAAATAATGTTCTTGGCCTAATCCTGTTTGGAAGATTAAGTCTTGCCAGTCATATCGTTTCACTGGATTTCCATCTTCGTCATAGGGGTAGGAGTTTACCGGATATCGTTTTCGCAACGTATTAACGAGCATTTTCGATGAGTAAGTAATCCGTGGACGGCCCTGACGGCCCCTTTTGGTAAAAATTTGAATAACACCATTATTGGCGCGTGAACCATAAAGTGCAGCTGCAGCTGCTCCCTTAACAACTTCAATTCGTTCGATGTCCTCTGGATTGATGTCAACCAATCGGTTTTGGGTATAACCACCAAGGTTAATCAATTCCGGGGAATCGTTGTTAACAATTACACCATCAATGATATAGAGAGGTTCGGCAGATCCCAACACGGTTCCTGTACCTCTTAAACGAACAGAAATTCCACCAGCTGGATTCCCTGAATTTTGTTGTACATATGCTCCAGGTATTTTACCAGACAATGCTTGATCTAAGGATCGTGCACCACTCTCCCGTAGTTCAAAATCCGAAACAGTAGTAATAGCATTCCCCAATTGTTTCCGCGCTGTCGCAATCGATGTACCGGTAACAATCACCTCATCTCCCTGAACCACGTCCACGGCCAGGGTAAAGTTCAGGGTAACCGTTCCCGAGGTTTGATCTACCTGCTGCCGTTCCGTGCGATAACCAATGTAGTAGGTTTCGACAATGACCGGCCCATCCGGTGAAGGAATGGTTAAAATATAAAAACCGTCATCATCAGTGATGGTCCCGTACTCGGTACCCTTGATGATGACGTTTGCAGCGGGCAGGGGCTCACCGTTCTCGTCGGTAACCACCCCTTTGATGGTTAATTGACCGAATGCCAGCGCTGGAATGAGCCCCAGCATGAATATTAGACACAAACGCCCAAAAACACCTCTCATGTTTTCCTCCTTATATTTTTAATTGCCGAATGGTCATCGGGCTGACTGTCTGCCCGAATGTTCTTCCACAATAGACTCAATCAGGTTAATTAATATTGTAAACGATCTTGACGATTGGGAGCCACGAATGTAACCCAAGGGTTACCGAAACAGGGGTCTGTTCTCCATTCATTTTAGGGAAATATGGGTGTTTCCACATAGGCCTCCCACAACCAAATGATTTATATTCCCACAACTTTTACATCCGTGTTTATTTTTCACACAATGACCCACATCTTTCTACATTTATTTTAGCGAAAACTGATACTATATTGCCCACAGCTGTTTTCCCGAATTTTGCATTTTTTAGGGTAGAAAACCCGGGATCAAGTTTTATTTTTCAGAAAAAACAACAGGTTATGACTTTGATTAATAAAATTTTCGGAATTCCCCCTTTATTGGGGAGATGTTAATAAAGTATAAATTCTCGAGGGGCATGGGCAACAGGTGAAAGATGGTTAAATCCTTTAAGATCAGGGGAATAGAACAAGAGCCATTTCAGTACTTGGCGGCAAATTCCTGGCGATATCGGCGGGGACTCATCTTGTGGCGTTCAAAAAAACGCCGATTGAAATTGGAAAGATTGTTGAAACCCACCTCGTAGCAGATCTCGGCAATGGTCATCTCTGTTTCAATCAGCAGCTTGCAGGCCCAGCCAATGCGCAATTCGTTGACATAATTCACAAAGGTTTTTCCGGTGGACTTTTTAAAAAAGCGGCTAAAGGCCGTGGTGCTCATGTTGGCAATCGCCGCAACATCTTCCAGTCGCAATGGCTTTTTGTAATTCTGATTGATATAAGTACAAACTTTGTCAATGCGGCTCTGTTCGTTGGGCTGGAAAGGATGATGAAATTCAATGCTGGACAATTCTTTTTTTTCGGAACGATCGGCCTTGCCCAGAATATCCAGAATTTTAAACAGGGTGATTAACCGATCCACCCCTTCCTGGTGTTCCAGTTCCAGTAGCTTCTGGGCCACCATTTCCCGGGTTTTACCAAAGAATTGCAATCCCCGATTGGCACTGGCAAATAATTGCTGAATGGTCTTAAACTCCGGAATATCCTTAATGTGAATCCCTGAGAAATTCTCCAGAAACTGCACCTGAATGGCCAGGTGCTTTTGATTCTGACCCAGAATTCCCGCCGGGGAGTACCAGGTGTGGGGCAGGTTGGGGCCAATGAAAAACAATTCCCCTTCATTATAATAAGATATGCTATCCCCAATGAACCGCTTGCCCCGGCTCCGGTACATAAACATGATCTCGTATTCGGGGTGGTAATGCCAGTTGAAGTCCAGTGCATCTTTTTCAATCTTTTTGAACTTGAACGAATGCTGCGGGGGTTTGGACAACTTGACGTTGACAGGCTTCATGACCGTCCCCCATAAATACTATCTTTTCTTTATTTTTTACAAAATCCCATGACAATTGTTAATATAGTATAATTTCTGGGTAAAATAAATGTAGAAGTCAAATCCGATGTGCTTTTTATTTTCATCAGCACTGGCAATCGATTAATTTGGGTTTCAATCCCGTTTTGGATGAGGTAGAAAGGCGTGTGTTCATGGCAGATAAGGAGACATTTTTTTTAGGCGTGGATGGTGGTGGCACCAAGACGGCTGCCGTGCTGGCGAACGCGAGTGGTACCATTATTCGAACGGCCCGGAAAGGTTCCGGAAATGTGGCCATACTGGATCGGGGGACGGTTGCGCAGTTGATTCGCAGCATCATTACGGATTTGCTGGAACGGGAATCGGTGTCGCAAATCGGGTGGGCAACATTTGCCTTTGCCGGTGCTGGCCGCAGGGAGGAAAAGGAGATGGTCAGTGCGCTGATTCGCGGGGCGGGCGTTCAGCGATTTACCCTGATGACGGATGCCGAGATCCTTCATTATTCCATTTTTGGCGATCGTGCCGGCATTTTGATATCTTCCGGTACCGGATCCATCTGTTTGATCCGGGATCCGCAGGGGAATTATCACCAGATTGGTGGCCGCGGGTTCCTGTTAGGGGATGAAGGGAGTGGGTTTTTCATCGGGAATCAGGCCATTCGGACAGCGCTTCACGATGCGGAACTGGGTCGTCCGCCTTCGCCCCTCACCCGGGAGCTGCTGGCATTTTACGGGCTGGAACAGCCGGAAAACCTGGTGACGATTGTATATTCCTCGGTAAACCCATCCAATTTGATTGCGTCCTGCGCGCGACTGGTATGCGAAGCCGCAGAGTCGGGGGATGCATCGGCGCTGTCCATCATTGAGCAGGCTGCGATGGCACTGGTGGAACTGGCCGAACAGGCGTGCCGCTTTTTCGATTCCCGCTCCACTGCGCCCATTCCGCTGGCCCTGGCAGGTGGGATCCTGACCGATGTCTCCATCGTCACCCAGAAATTTAAAGAACTGGCCGAACAACGGGGATTGCATTTTACCTATTTATATCCCGAATTAGAGCCCGCGGCCGCCGGGGTCATTTACGCCCTGCGAAAGGCGGGAGAAACAGTATCCAGCAATTTAATCGAACGGTTGAAGAAAATTGATTTTTCCACTTAATGAAAAAATTGTATATTGAAGAATATTGGGAAAATAGAGCTTACATCGCATCCGATTTGTGGAGGTCGCCAATGATGCCCATTAAGCATTGGAAGCGCTGGATCGTTTTTATCTTTATGCTATTGATGATGGGGTGTGCGGTCACCCGCCAGACGGTTCCCGAGAATTGGGTGGAACGGACGCTGGCCACCATGACCCTGGAAGAAAAGGTGGGTCAAATGATGGTGGTAACCTACAAACCGCTTTTTTACAACGAACACGATCCCCAATTTCAGCGATTGATTCGATTGGTGAAAGATTATCACATTGGTAGTATTTCGATTTACAAGGGGGCGCCCTATGCCGTTGCCCGCTACATTCAACGTTTGCAGGCCGCGGCCGACATCCCCTTGATCGTCATGGCAGATACGGAATGGGGCATTGAAATGCGGGTTGAGGAGGCCACCACGTTTCTGCCTAACATGGCGATCGGGGCCACCCGGTCGGAAACCTATGCTTATGAGATGGGCAAAATCACCGCCGAGGAAGCCCGCGCCATTGGCATTCATGTCGGCTTTGCCCCCGTGATGGACGTTAACAACAATCCCGACAACATTATCATCAACACGCGATCTTATGGCGAGGATCCCCAGCTGGTGGCCCGACTGGGGCAGGCGTTTATTCGCGGAATGCAGGAAAATGGGGTGTTTGCCACGGCCAAACATTTTCCCGGACACGGGGACACCGATGTGGATTCGCATCTGGGTTTGCCGGTCATTCGGGTGAGTAAGGAACGGCTGGAGCAGGTGGAGCTGGTACCCTTTCAGGCGGCGGTGGACGCCGGGGTGAAATTCGTGATGACGGCACATATTACTTACAGTGGCATTCCCGAAATGCAGGGTCGACCGGCAACCCTGGATCCGTACTTCATCCAGAAAGTGCTCCGGGAGAAAATGGGCTTTCAAGGGCTGGTCATTACCGATGCCATGGGCATGGGAGGCATTGTAAATAATTACTGGTCGGGAGAGGCAGCGGTCATGGCCATCAATGCCGGCGCCGATTTCCTGCTGGATCCTCCTAACTTTGAGGTAACCTATCAGTTTGTGCTGGATGCAGTCCGGGAAGGTCGCATTCCCATGGCACGCATCGACGAATCCGTGCGGCGCATTTTAAGAGCCAAGCAGGAATTGGGGTTGACCCATGGGCCACAACTGGATATCGCCCGCCTGGAAAAGGTCATGGCCAATCCCGAACATTTGCGAAAGGCTGAAGAAATTGCCAACGCCGCCATGACCTTATTGCGCGATGAACCCGGAATCATTCCTCTGAAAGCCGATCGACTGGACAGCGTTCTGGTGGTTACCATCACCGATCGGGAATGGGGCTACATTTACCAGCGGAATCTGGAACGTGAGGTTCAGCGTCGGATTCCCGTGGTACGAAGCGCCCTTATCGATACCCGAACCTCCCAGGAAGAATTGCGCAGAATCCTGGCGAAAGCCGATTCTGCGCAAGTTATTATTGCCGGCATTTTTGTCACCTGGGGCAGTTACAAGGGATCGGTCACCCTGCCGGATACCACCGTGTCCCTGATCAACGAATTGTTCCGAATTGACAAACCCATCGCGGTGGTCTCGTTTGGATCGCCTTACATCATCCGGCAAATTCCCGATGTGCCCACGTACCTGTGTGCCTATCACAGTGGTGAACTGGCCATTCGGGCGGGAGTGCGAGCCATCTTTGGCGAAATCCCCGTGCGGGGGAAGTTACCGGTTTCCATTCCCGGCCTTTTTCAAATAGGGGATGGTCTGGAGCGACCTGCCTACGCCATGGAGTTGGTAAAAGATATTCAGGATGATTTTTTGAAGGACGCCTACGCGGTGCTGGAACAGGCCATTCGGGACTCGGTGTTTCCCGGTGCCCAGGTGGCGATTGTGCACGATGGCAGGCTCATTGCCAGTCGTGGATTTGGGCGCCAGACCTACGATCCCCGGTCTCCTGAAGTCACCCCCGAAACCATCTACGACCTGGCCTCCATCACCAAGGTGGCGGCAACAACGGTGGTGGCCATGCAATTGTGGGAAAAAAATCTGATTCGGCTGGATATTCCGGTCAAAAGTTATTTGCCACGGTTCACCGGTGGCATGAAGGATTCGGTGACCCTGCGCCACCTGTTAACCCATTCGGGGGGATTGCACTGGTGGGCGCCATTGTGGAAGGTTGCCCGGAACAAAGCCGAAGCACTGGAATATATTTACAATTTGCCCCTGGATTACGCCCCTGGCGACTCCATGATTTATTCGGATCTGGGAATGATTCTGGTTGGCGAAGTGCTGCGGGTGGTTACCGGAAAAACCATCGATCAGCTGGCCGAAGAGATGATCTATCGCCCCATGGGCATGACCAACACCATGTTTAATCCCCCAAAAAGCCTGCTGCCACGCATTGCGCCCACGGAAATTGGGGGGAGCATGAATCGCGGGCTGATTCACGGGGAGGTGCACGATGAAAACACCTATTTTCTGGGGGGAGTGTCTTCGCATGCGGGACTGTTTTCGACGGCAGAGGATCTGGCCAGGCTGGCACAGATGTTATTGAATGGGGGCATTTATCGACATCATCGGTTTTTCTCGCCAGAAACGATTCGCTACTGGACGGCGCGTCAGAACATCCCGCCCGGCAGCGAGCGGGCTCTGGGATGGGATACCCCGTCGGATCACGGATCGTCGGCCGGCGATTATTTTTCGAAAGGCAGTTTTGGGCATCTGGGATTTACCGGCACCTCCATGTGGGTGGATCCCAACCGGAAAATTGCCATTATTCTGTTAGCCAATCGGGTACATCCGACCCGGGAACGCGGTGGTATTTATCAGGTACGTCGGGACTTCCACAATGCGGCCATGAAGGCCCTGTTAAAGTGGCTGGGCGAAGAGGTTCCCGAAGCGCCCGAGCCAGTGGAAGCATCCCATTCTTAAATGCAGGAATGTTGTTTGGGGAGAAACGCAACGGGCCTCCTTCGGAAAGTGTTCCCGGGAAGGATGCTGCCCGTTTGGGCCAATGCCCATTCCGGTGCCCCGAAGGGGTGGAACCCGTTCTACCGGGGCAATAAAAACCGATTTTTTGTATCGCGGAAAGGCAACGGCTGCTTTCTCCGAAAAATGTGGGATTGTCCGACGTTTCGGGGAGCCGTGCGGAATGCGATGGAATGGCGGTTGAACAGGGCAGTGGCCTCTTCTCGACGGTGGTCTACGGGAAGAAGGAAAAAGACCCGAAAAATGAACAGGACACGGCATGCGATTTTCTGAAGTCGACATCATCATTGTGCTTGTGTACATGCTGATTTCCACGGGGATAGGTTCCTGGATTGGACGCCGGCAAAAAAACACCACCGATTATTTTCTGGGCGGTCGCCGGATTCCCTGGCTGGCAGTGACCTTTAGCATCGTGGCCACCGAAACCAGCGTGTTAACGTTCATCAGCATTCCGGCGGTCTCTTACCAGAGCGATATGACCTTTATCCAGATCGCCATGGGGTATGTGCTGGGACGCTTCCTGGTGGCCTGGGTGATGATTCCGGCCTACTTTCGGGGCGCCCTCAGCACCGCCTATCATTATCTGGGCGATCGATTTGGCCAGCGGATGCGCAATACCGCCAGCGTTACCTTCATGGCGACCCGTTTGCTGGCCGATGGGGTGCGGCTGTTCGCCACGGCCATTCCCCTGGCCCTGATCATTAAAGGAAGCGGGGTCTTTCAGGGATTATCCGATGCCCAGTTTTATGCCCTGTCCATTCTTTTAATTGGTGGACTGACCATGGTTTACACCTATATTGGGGGCATCCGTTCGGTCATCTGGATGGATGTGCTGCAGATGACCGTTTACATTGGAGGAGCGATTCTGGCGGGAATCATCATCTTGCGGGATTTGCCGGATGGTTTTGCCAGCGTTATTCAATGGGCGGAAAACGACCAAAAATTACGCTGGTTTTACACCGGTCTGGAATTGCCGTTTGCGGAGTTCATCAAACAGCCTTACACGTTTTTTACAGCCGTTTTTGCCGGGGCCATTTTTAGCCTGGCCTCGCACGGTACCGATCAACTGATCGTTCAGCGGGTACTGACCTGCAGAGACGAACGGGCCGGGCAGAAAGCCATCGCCCTCAGTGGCATTGTGGTGTTTCTTCAGTTTCTGCTATTTCTGATGCTGGGCATCATGCTGTATGCGTATTACAACGGTGCCAGTTATCAGGAGCTGGGATTAACCCGTGCAGATGGCATCTTCCCCAAATTTATTGTCGAAGAAATGCCCAGTGGCATCAGCGGTTTGATCGTTGCAGCACTGTTCGCCGCGGCAATGAGTACGTTATCCAGCAGCCTCTCCAGCCTGTCCAGTGCCACCGTGCTGGATATTTACATTCCGCTGGCCGGGAAAGGCAAAAGCGAGGAGCGGTTGTTAAAAACCTCCCGCATCATCACCCTGTTGTGGGGGGTAGTGTTAATAGCGGCGGCTATTAGTTTTATCGGGTTGAAGGGAACCGTGGTCGAAATTGCCCTGGGCATTGCCTCTTACACCTATGGTGGATTGCTGGGGGCCTTTCTGCTGGGGCTGTTTTATCCGCCTGCCCGGCAGCGGGATGCCATCGCCGGTTTTGTTACTGCATTGATCGTCATGACGGTGGTCATTCAAACAATTCGCATTGCCTGGCCCCTGTACACCGTTGTGGGCAGCCTGGCTGCCATTATCGTGGGAATTCTCACCCACAACATCTGGCCGTCTAAGGCCGGAGCATCCAGGGAATGACGATGGCGATTGAGGGGGGAATAAACTGTGGTTTTGAAAAGAAAACCGTGGTTGAAAGCTTTATCCTGTTGGATCGACAATTATGCGATGGGTGAATCATGCAGATAAGCCTGCTGGATTGGACATTCATTGGCCTTTATTTTCTTCTGGCGTTGGGGATTGGCCTGTATTTCGCGGGTCGTGCCGGTAAGAACATTACCGAATATTTTACCTCCGGCCGAAGTTTGCCCTGGTGGCTGGCGGGAACCAGCATGGTGGCCACCACCTTTGCTGCCGATACGCCTCTGGCCGTAACGGATCTGGTAGCCCGACACGGAATTGCCGGAAACTGGTTATGGTGGAATATGGTCATGAGCGGGTTGTTGACGGTGTTTTTGTTCGCTCGATTGTGGCGGCGGGCAGAAATCCTTACCGATGTGGAATTTACCGAACTCCGGTATTCGGGGAAACCGGCCGCCATTTTACGGGCATTCCGTGCACTGTACCTGGCCATTCCCATTAACCTGATCATCCTGGGCTGGGTCACGCTGGCCATGGTCAAAATCATTGAGCTCAGTGTGGGGGTGGACAAATGGGTGGCGGTGGGCATTTGTGTGCTGGTCACCCTGTTGTACAGTGGGTTAAGCGGACTGTGGGGCGTGGTGGTGACCGATTTCCTGCAATTTATCATCGCCATGGTGGGTTCCATTGTGCTGGCCGTTTTTGCCGCAGATGCGGTTGGGGGGATTTCGGGACTGAAAACGAAATTGGTGGAAATTTATGGCCCGGAACACGGCGCGTTGAACTTTGCTCCCGAAATTGGCAGCGCCTGGATGCCCGTGTCCGCCTTTCTGGTTTACCTGGCAGTGAACTGGTGGGCAGCCTGGTATCCCGGTGCCGAACCCGGCGGGGGCGGATATGTGGCACAGCGAATGTTTTCCACCCGGAACGAGAAGCATTCCCTGCTGGCGACCCTGTGGTTCAACATTGCCCATTATGCGCTGCGCCCCTGGCCCTGGATTGTGGTCGCACTGGCCAGCCTGGTGCTGTATCCCGATCTGGCCGACAAACAAACCGGTTACATTAAAGTCCTGCTGGATTATTTGCCCAGCGGGTTTAAGGGGTTGCTATTGGCTTCGTTTGCGGCGGCGTTTATGTCCACGGTCAGCACCCATTTAAACTGGGGGAGTTCTTACATCGTGAACGATTTTTATAAACGATTCATCCGCAGGGACGCGCCGCCCCAACATTATGTGTGGGTAGCCCGCTGGACAACCGTAGGACTGGTGATTGCCGGTGCCGGGGTTACCCTTCAGATGGATACCATTGCCGGTGCCTGGAAGTTCTTGCTGGCGCTGGGGGCGGGTACCGGTTCGGTTTACATTTTGCGCTGGTTCTGGTGGCGCATTAACGCCTGGTCAGAAATTGCCGCCATGAGTGCATCGTTTGTGGTATCCCTGTTCTTACAGTTCGGGTTGGGGTGGGATACCTCCGATGCAGCCGTGTTTGCACGCGTCATGCTCATTACGGTGCTGGCCAGCTCTGCAGTGTGGCTGGCGGTTACTTTTTTAACGCCGCCCACTGATGAGGCCACGCTGATTGCCTTTTACCGAAAGGTGCGACCGGGCGGTAGATTCTGGAAACCCATCCGGCAAAAAGCACCCGAGGTTCAGCCGGATACCGGATTGGGCCGCGATTTACTGGACTGGCTGGTGGGGATTGTGCTCATTTATTCGGCCCTGTTTGGATTTGGAAAGGCGTTGCTGGGAGAAACCCTGCTGGGCCTGGGGCTGATTCTGCTGGCCGGGGGCTGTCTGGCTTTCATCCTGTGGGATTTGCATCAACGGGGCTGGAAGGCTCTGAAGCAATAGACAACACCCCGCATGATGGGGGATTGGCCGGGGTGGAAAATGGTGATCGGACCATTCGTTACCCGATTGGAGCTGGGCGGGGATAGAAACGGTGTTGGGACATTTTAAACAGTTGGAGTTGCCATGCAGGATAATGTTTTCGAGGAGATTAAAAATTTAATTACCGAGGCGCGAAATCCGGCATCAGAGAACATCGATGATAAAACAACGCTGGAAATTTTGCAAATCATAAACAAAGAAGATCACACCGTACCGGGAGCCGTGGAAAAGGAAATTCCTTACATCGCCAGGGCGGTGGATTTGCTGGTGGACGTGTTTAAAAAGGGTGGGCGATTGTTTTACATTGGCGCGGGAACCAGTGGGCGACTGGGCGTACTGGATGCCGCGGAATGTCCTCCAACCTATGGCACGGATCCAGAAATGATTCAGGGGATCATTGCCGGCGGCGAGAAGGCACTGGTTCGGGCTCAGGAAGGGCTGGAAGATGATCCCGATCTGGGGGTGAAGGATTTGAAGGAGCGGGGACTGACGGCCAACGATGTGGTTTGTGGCATTGCCGCCAGTTACCGAACACCTTACGTGCTGGGTGCCATTCGTTATGCCCGGGAGATTGGTGCCAAAACCATTTTTGTGACCTGCAATCCGCGCTCGGAGATAAAATCCAAAGTAAAGGTCGATGTAGCTATTTGCCCGGTAGTGGGGCCGGAGGTGGTCATGGGGTCCACCCGCATGAAGGCCGGTACGGCCACCAAGCTGGTGCTTAATATGCTCACCACGGCTTCCATGATTCGTCTGGGAAAAGTTTACGGCAACATGATGGTGGATTTAATGATGACCTCCCGCAAGCTGGAGGAACGTTCCAAACGGGTGGTCATGATGGTGACCGGGGTGGATTATCAGGAAGCCTCCCGGGTGCTGAAGCTGGCGGGGGGACACGTTAAAACGGCACTGGTCATGATTCTGGCCGGTGTGGACGCCGGGGAAGCCCGCCGACGCTTGCAGGCGGCGGATGGATTTGTGCGCAAAGCCATCGAACAGATCCGGGAGGCGCAGAAGAAGCGTTCGTCGAGAAAACCCAGTTGATGCCGGCAGGTTTTGGAAGCTTACATTGGTGAAAAAACGTTGACGCATCGCATTGTGGTAGGCGGTTAATCCATATCGTGGGGCCCCGGCAGGGGCTGTGTCGTGGTAGGTAGATGAAACGGTTTGAAGACATTGTTGCCACCTTTGCGGCGTATGCCTGGGGACCCTGGCTGCTGGTTCTGTTAACCGGAGGGGGATTGTTCTTCCTCATTTATTCGCGGCTCATCCCCTTTCGCTACTTTCGGCACGCCATCGAAATTTTACGGGGAAAGTATGATGATCCATCTGCCCCGGGGGACATCAACCATTTTCAGGCGCTATCCAGTGCACTGGCCGGTACCGTGGGCATGGGCAATATCTCCGGGGTGGCCATCGCCATTGCGGTGGGTGGCCCCGGTGCGGTGTTCTGGATGTGGGTGAGTGCCATTGTGGGGATGGCCACCAAGTTTTTTACCTGCTCTCTGGCGGTGATGTATCGCGGCCGGGATAGTCTGGGGCATCTACAGGGTGGGCCCATGTACGTGATTGTGGAGGGATTGGGCCCCCGGTGGAAGCCCCTGGCGGTGCTGTTTTCCACGGCGGGGTTGATCGGGTGTTTGCCCGCCTTTCAGGCCAACCAGCTGGTGCAGGCGCTGCGGGAGATTGTTTTCCTGCCCCGTGGATGGACGGGCGATTCGCTTTTCCTTTTTAACCTGATTAGCGGTTTGATCATTGCGGCACTGGTATCTGGTGTTATTTTTGGCGGCATTCGGCGGATTGGCACCGTGGCAGCGCGGCTGGTGCCGTCGATGGTAGTGCTGTACTTCGCTGCGGCCATCTGGACGCTACTCACCCACTTTTCGCAGATACCGGCTTATTTTTCATTAATTGTGCAGGATGCCTTTACCGGTCAGGCCGTTGCCGGGGGAGCCGTCTGGACGGTAATGATCACAGGAATTCGGCGGGCGGCTTTTTCCAACGAAGCCGGGATTGGTACCGAAGCCATGGCCCACGGTGCAGCCAAAACCGATGAACCCATTCGCGAAGGTTTGGTGGCCATGATTGGCCCGTTTATCGACACTATTATTGTGTGCACCACCACCGCATTGATGATTCTGGTTACCGGGGTGTGGAAAACCTCCGCTGCCAGTGGGGTAACCCTGACTGCCGCTGCCTTTGAGCAGGCCATTCCTGGCGTGGGTACCTTTGTGCTGGTCACCTGCGTGCTTTTCTTCAGCCTCAGCACCATGTTCAGTTATTCATATTACGGATCCAAGTCCTGGGCCTTTCTGGCAGGTGCCGAACGCAAACATCTGTACAATTATTTTTATGTGATTCTCATCGTGGTGGCTTCGGTGGCCAGCCTGGACGTGGTGGTCAATGTCATCGACGGCATGTACGCCCTGATGGCGATTCCCACCATGACCTCCGCGTTATTGCTGGCACCGAAGGTCATGAAGGCTTCCCGAATTTATTTCCAGCAGCTGGAGAAGGGGAGAAAATGACGCGGGCGTTGAGAACAAGTATGGGCTGGGGCTCGTGGCTGGTGCTCTTTGGGTTGGGGATTTCCGGTCTAATGGGACTGGATGCGGGACCTTGCCCGTTTTCGGAGTCTGCATTGCAATTTGAGGGATCGCCGCTGGAACAGGCGCGGTGTTTGTTGCAGCCGGTGCAGCGGTACGGGAGGCTGGGGGCCCCGTTGCAGAAATTGCCAGAACCGCTGGAATCCCGCATCGGGCGCCGGGTTACCCTTTCGGTCGAACAATTTCGTCGGTATTTAAACGCACGAGGAATCTCCGAAGCCGAACTGGGGGGATCTCTGGATGCTCCCCTTTGCCGGGCAGATGACAATCATCCCGCAGCACCCACAGCCTGGTATTTCATCATCCACGACACCAGCACCCCAAATTACGGAGCGCAGGAATTCCCGGCACAGATCAACGATGAGGAATGGGAGCACAACGATCTGGAGCGCTGGAATCAGGGCAATCGATCCCGTGCTCACGTGTTTATCAATCGGCTGGGTCAATCACTAACCGCGGTGGATTTTGCCACTCCCTGGCGCGCGACGAAATTCGAATTGCAGCGTCTGGGAAGGAGGGGAAAGGGACTGTGTCTCCATGTGGAACTAATCCAGCCCCGACGCAGCGATCCCGCTGGCCCTCCCGGTAACGATGCCCTGGCCCCGGAACCGGGGTTTACCGTTCCTCAGCTCAAGCGATTGGCCCTGGTGTACCTGGCCGCCAGCATTCGCAAAGGGAGCTGGCTTATACCGGGCTACCATGCCGCCATCGATGCCGGTATTCCCGGTGCCCACGATGATCCCCAGAATTTTGATCTCCACCTGTGGGCGCAACTGCTGGATGCCCTGGTGCAGGAAGTGGAGACAGCAAAATCGTCCAGTCCAATCGTTCCGGGAAGGGAAACGTTCGGGGACGTTCTCCTGGATAGGAACGGTTTGGGAATGGATGGTTGCGCTTCGCAGTTACCTTTTGATCGGGAGAACGTTTTCTGCCCAGAAAATCAGAAAACGATTGAAAAAAGGGGTTCCGGTATCCAGGAAATCGCCGATGATACGGGTTTTATTGCGGTAGCGAAGGGTGGAGAAAAATTGGTCATCAGGCATATTTTTTCGCCCATGTGGGATGGATTTTGGTTAATTTGTAAGAAGCAAGTCAGGAAGGGCAAAATAGAGGTACCTGTGGTATGAAGGGAGAGCGTGTTGGATGGTGGGTACGGAAAACCATGGTGTGGATGGCGTTAGTCACCATGCCGTTCTGGTGGACATCCTGTGCGGTTCAGTCATCGCTGATCGGGACACACAAACCGGCAACCCTCTTACAGCAATTCCGATGGCAGCTGGATCGGATATTACAGGATTCGGTGCTGCAGCAGACCCGCACGGGAATTAAAATCGTTTCTCTGGAAACCGGAGAAGTGCTGTACCAGCGGAATAGCCAAAAATTGTTTCATCCGGCTTCCAATATGAAGCTGTTAACCACGGCTGCTGCCCTGAAATACCTGGGCCCCAATTACCGATTCCGTACCGTTTTGCTGGCCGATTCGGGCAGCGTGGTGGATTCCATCGTGAAAGGAAATCTTTACCTGAAAGGGTACGGCAACCCGGATCTAACCACGGAGGATTTGCGGGACATCATTCGGGAATTGAAACGCCGGGGAATCCGCCGCATCGATGGCAACCTGATTTGCGATGCCTCATTTTTCGACGATCTGTACTGGGGAAAAGGCTGGATGTGGGATGATGTGTCTTCCTGGTACTTTGCACCCATCAGCGCATTGTCTGTGAATGACAACTGTGTGACCGTTTATGTCAAACCGGGATCGATCCCCGGATCACCGCTCCAGGTAGAGGTAGAGCCCCCAACCGCTTACGTAGCGATTGATAATCGTGGACAGACGGTGGCTGTGGAAGACACTTCTGCACATGCCACCTTGACGGTAGAGCGAAAGTGGAAAACCCCGGAGAACACCATTGTGGTAGAGGGGACGCTTCCTGTAGGCGCGGCCATTCAGAAATTTGTGATCGATGTGGTCAACGCGCCCCTGTATGTGGGAACGTTGTTTAAAGAATTGCTACTTCAGGATAGTGTGGCGTTTCGGGGACAGGTCTTGCGAGGAGTGGCGCCAGAAAATGCGGTGCCGCTGGTGACCCATTTTTCCGATCCTCTGACGCTGGTGATTTACAATACCAACAAGATTAGCGATAACCTCTCCGCGGAAATGATCTTGAAGACCCTGGCTGCTGAAGTGAAGGGAGAACCGGGAACGGCAGCGCACGGGGTGGCCATTATCCGGGAATACCTGAACCAGCTGGGGGTGGACAGTGCAACCTACCAGATTGTGGATGGTTCGGGCGTATCCCGCTACAATTTAATCACGCCGGATTTGATGATTGCCCTGCTGCAGGACATGTATCGCGACTTTCGATTTCAGGCGGAATTTCAGACTTCGCTGCCCATAGCCGGTGTGGATGGTACCCTGAGCGATCGCATGCGGGGGACACCCGCCCAGGGAATTTTGCGAGCGAAAACGGGAACCCTCAGTGGGGTTAGTGCGCTGGCAGGCTACACCACCACGGCAGATGGAGAACCGGTTGCCTTTTCCATTATCATGGAACATTTTGTGGGATCGGCCGCCAGGGTGCGGGCAGTGCAGGATCGGATTGGCAGTGCCATCAGTGCATTTTCGCGGAAACATCCCTGGCGGGTGCAGTACACCGATCATCAATCTCAACTGCATCGTGGGACGACGGAGGGAGGCCGGTGGTTATCAGGTCAACGGAGGTAGGCAGGGGATCCATGAAGAAGAAATCGATGTTTACTCCGGAAATCGTTCAGAAATTGTCCCGGTTCCGAACGCCTTTTTACTATTACGACGTGGGGCTTTTGCGGGAAACGCTGGAAACTCTTTGCCAGGCCGCGGAGCAATATGATGTAAACGTGCACTACGCCCTGAAGGCCAATGCCGAACCCCATTTGTTGTCGATTATTCGGGAATACGGGCTGGGTGCGGACTGCGTGAGCGGCAACGAAATCCAGCGGGCCCTGGAGGTTGGTTTCCCGCCCGAAGCTATTGTGTTTGCAGGAGTGGGCAAAACCGATCTGGAGATTGAGCACGCCCTGGAAGCGGATATTTTTTGCCTGAATGTGGAGTCGCTTCAGGAATTGCAGGTCATTGCAGAGCTGGCCCGATTGAAAGATCGCATCGCGTCGGTGGCCCTGCGCATTAATCCCAATGTGGAAGCCGGTACTCATGAATACATTACCACCGGAAGGGAGGAAGACAAATTCGGTATTCCCTGGAAGGATGTGCCCGCAGCGGTGGAACTGTTACAACAAACGCCCCACCTGCGGTTTCTGGGCATCCATTTTCATATCGGTTCGCAAATTACCGATCTAAACGTTTTTAAACGATTGTGCCTGCGGGTCAATGATATCCAGCGATGGTTTCGGCAGCAGGGATTGCCGGTGCTGCATTTGAACCTGGGTGGTGGCCTGGGAATCGATTATGATGATCCGGATGCGCATCCGATACCCGACTTTGCCAGTTACTTTCAGATCTTCGATCGCTACCTGGAACGTCGCGCCGATCAGACCTTGCATTTTGAACTGGGTCGCTCGGTGGTGGGGCAGTGTGGAGCTTTAATTACCCGTGTGCTGTATGTGAAACAGGGAGTGGAGCGCCGCTATGCCATTGTAGATGCTGGAATGACCGAATTGATTCGACCCGCGTTGTACGGTGCGTATCATCAGATCGATAATTTAACCGCGGAAGCCGGAAGAAAATCCTTCACCTACGATGTGGTGGGCCCGGTTTGTGAATCGTCCGATTTTTTGGGAAAAGACGTGTCACTGGCCGAGGTGCGTCGGGGCGATTTGCTGGCAATCCGTTCAGCCGGGGCATATGCCGCGGTTATGGCTTCTCAGTATAATTTGCGGGATCCCGCAGGGGTGGTTTTTTCCGATATGCTTTAGATCTGTTTGTTGGAGGTAGGGCTTCGGCAAAACAACAGGAAATCGCTGTTAATCATTCAAAATACCCGCTTTTAGAGAAATGAGTTCGACAGAATAAATCGAGGAAAAACAGGATGAAGCGATCATATCTGGCATTCTGGATGCTGCTGGCGTTTCTGGCTTGTGCCGCACCCACCAATCAAACCGAAGAAATCTTCCAGCAGCGCCTGAAACCGTTGCAGCAAAAATATGCCCCCGATCTGACACTCAATGTGTTCGATTTTTCTCTGGAAAAAGAGAATGGGATCTGGGTGTTGCGCGGGGAAACGACCGTTCCCGAGGCGCGCCAGGCGGTGGAGCAGATGGTCGATTCGTTGCTTTCGGACGCGGATGTGCGCAAGGAGGTGGTGCTGTTACCGCATCCCCAGCTGGGGGATAGCAATTACGCCATCGTTCGGGTGGCCGTTGCCAATTTGCGAGAGGAACCGCGGCATTCGGCACAGCTGGTGGATCAGGCCATCATGGGAAGCATCTTGCGGTTATTAAAAAATCG
Organism: Calditrichota bacterium; assembly: GCA_013150955.1. Classification (GTDB taxonomy): domain Bacteria; phylum Calditrichota; class Calditrichia; order RBG-13-44-9; family J042; genus JAADJD01. The sequence continues at coordinate 34,469 of JAADJD010000038.1, read as the reverse complement.
CGATGGCTGGTATCTGGTGCAAACCGGTTATGGATACCTGGGATGGATGCGGAAGGAATCGTTTGTGCGCACCGATCGTCAGGGAGTTCAGGACTGGCGGAATGGTCAGCTGGTACGGGTTACCGCGCTGTTTACACAAATTTTTCAGCAGCCATCGGAACAATCCACACCGGTGGCCAATGCGGTCATGAACGTGTTTCTGCAAAAAATCGGGAATCAGCGGAGCTGGGTGAACGTCCGCCTGCCTGATGGTCGAGAAGGGTTTATCCGCAAAACCGATATTACCGAAAACGTGAATCATTATCCCATTGGGGATGAGCTTCGCGAAGCCATTGTTAAGACGGCCTATCGAATGATGGGGGTGCCCTACCTGTGGGGTGGAAATTCCAGTGTGGGTAGTGACTGTTCTGGCTTTACCCGCACCGTGTTCATGGCTAATGGCATTCCCCTTCCGCGGGACGCCCGTCAGCAGGCCATGGTGGGATGGGAAGTCAAACCCGAAAAGGATTTTTCCAATCTGCTGCCAGGCGATTTATTATTTTTCGGAACCGACGATCGCATTACCCATGTTGCCATCAGCCTGGGGGGTACGGAATACATTCACCAGAGCGGAGATGTTCATTTGAACAGTCTAAATCCCCATTCAAAAATCTTTAGCGCTTATCGGTTCAACACCTTGAAAAAGATAAAACGCGTTTTACCGGAGTAAATTCAGGTTGAGTCTTAGGAGGAGGCAGGCGATGAAATTGAATCGTAAAGAATTTCTTTCATTGAGTGGGAAAACCCTCATGGGACTTCCTTTTTTTCCAGCATTGATGACCCAGGCCTGGAGTCATCCCGAAACCCCAAAAATGATGACAGGAGAAGCGATGATTGAGGTTAAAGTAAAAAAACTGATTTTAAAGCATACCTGGACGATTTCCCGCAATTCCAGCGATTTTAAGAACAACGTTTTTGTGCGACTGGAAAAAGACGGGATTGTGGGCTACGGGGAAGCGGCTCCCAACGTTCGCTATGGGGAAAGTGCAGAGAAAACGGTGAAACGGATTCAGGAGGCCAGCCATCTTTTGAATAACCGCGACTTTTTCCATTATGTGGAGATCAAGGAAGCGCTGGATGGTGTGATTGTGGATCAGAATTGTGCCCGCGCCGCATTGGACATTGCTTTGATGGACTGGGTGGGCAAGGCATTGGGAGTTCCCCTGTACAGGCTGTGGGGATTAAATCCGGAACGGGCCCCGGTAACTTCTTTTTCAATTGGTATCGACACCCCGGAAATGATTCGGAAAAAAGTAAAAGAGGCCGAAGCGTTTCCCATTTTAAAGATTAAGGTTGGAACGGATCGGGATGAAGAAATCATTCAGGCGGTGCGCAGCGTCACCGATAAGCCGATCCGTGTGGATGCCAATGAGGGATGGAAATCCAGGGAAGAGGCGCTGGAGAAGATCCAGTGGTTGAAAGATCAGGGGGTGGAGTTTATTGAACAGCCCATGCCCGCGGAACAGATTGACGATATTGCCTGGTTGCGCGAACGGGTGGATATGCCTATCGTGGCCGACGAAGCGGTGAAAACCGCGGCCGATATTCCCCGTCTGGTGGGCGCTTATGATGGCATTAACATTAAGCTGATGAAGTCCGGTGGATTACAGGAAGCCTGGCGGATGATTCAGCTGGCAAAGGCGCTGGGGTTGAAAATAATGCTGGGGTGTATGATTGAAAGTTCCGTGGCCATCTCGGCGGCTGCACAACTGGCGCCCTACGCCGATTGGCTGGATCTGGATGGGAATCTGCTGATCAGCAACGATCCCTTTTCCGGGGTGAAAGTGGAACAGGGGAAACTCATTTTTCCCGATCGACCGGGCCTGGGGGTGGAAGGTACATTTTAACCCGAATAATGCAATAAACCGCGAATCACGCGAATGAATTCTAAAAATATCAACAGAATAGCAACTAAATCCCGGAACACATTTTTCATCCGGATATAATCAATTGGATTTTATTTTTTGTTCGTGCTAATTCGTGTCATTCGTAGGCTATTGCATAATCTGGGAGGAATTCGTGTCAGTCATAGGGGAATGCAAAATCCGGGTTTATCCCAAATAATGCATCAAACCACGAATCACGCGGATGAATTCGAAAAAAATCAACAAAATAGGGAATATATCCAGGAAAACACTTTCATCCACATAGAATCAAGTGCATTTTGTTATTTTTATTGGTGTTAATTCGTGTCATTCGTAGGCTATTGCATAATCCGGGTTTATTTTTGTCGTTTTTAGGGAGAATTGATTGGAAATAAAAAAGTGCAGTATCGCAATGGCCATACTGCACTTCGGTGAGTAGTCACACAGTGGATTTAACTTAGATCAGTACCACGTCCTGTGCCTGGGGGCCTTTAGCGCCCTGCGCCAGGGTGAACTCCACTTCCTGACCCTCTTCCAGGGATCGGAATCCCCCGTCGTCCCTGATAGAACTGTAGTGGACGAACACATCTTCCCCCTCGGCACTGGAAATGAATCCATATCCCTTGGTGGCGTTAAACCATTTGACGACTCCTGTTACTCGATTAGCCATTACGACGACTCCTTACTTCATGTAAATATAAATTTAATTAGCTCAGATAGATTAGGCTGATAAATTAGGCAGGCTAATATACCTGAGAAAACGCACACCAAGGTACGATGAATCTGGAAGGGTGTCAAGGGAAATAAAAAGAATTTATTTTATCCCGGAGAATGCAGGAAACCGCGAATCACACGAATGAACCCAAAAAATATCAATAAAATAACGAATAAACCTCGAAGCTAATTTTCATCCAGATCTAATCCAATGGATTTTATTGTTTTTATTTGTGTTAATTCATGCAATTCGTGGTCTAAAGCATAATTTGGAATTATTTTTATTCGTTTTAATTCGCGTAATTCGTAGGCTATTGCATAATCTGGGATAAACACAGAGACAAAATTTCATCCTGATGCAATCCAATGTACTTTATTATTTTTATTTGTGTTCATTCCCGTAATTCGTGGTTCTAATGTATCATTGAGGTTTATTTCGAAGTTGTCAGGAAGAGGAGAATCAGTCGAGATCATGTCGGGAATGTTTCACCAGATTTTTCTGAAACCAGCGATTGCTTTCGAAACGCAAAACGATGTTTTGGCGAATGGTTTCCAGATAGTGATGAAGTACTCCCAATTCAAATATTGCTAATTTTTTATCCAGGGAGATCCAGTGATGACGGATCAAAGGATTTTCCACGAACGGCAAATGGGAATAAATAAACGACGACACATTGGAAAATTTCGAAGCAAAATGATGAAAGATCTGGGACAGGGATTTTAAAGAGGTGATGTAGTAGGGACATTGGACGCACTTTTGAAACATTATTTTTCCAATCCGATAGGTGGGTTTGGGAGAAGTATCGCCACAATGCAGGCATTCCAGACCGGGTTCCATTGGGGGAAACGGGGTTTGTTCAACAAAGGATTTCAACGAAACGCGGAAAGGGGATTTCGCCGACGTATATTCCAGCAATCTATTTAACGCCCGAAAACTGATGTAGAATAGGAGGAGAACATAAAACAAAGGCCATCCGTTGAACAGGGATAAGTTATATAGGGCATGGGTACTGATTGCATAAAAGTAGGTCAGCAATAGAAATCGATGAGTCAACACCTTCTTTTTCACCATGTAAAATCCCAGCCCCATGAACATGCTAAACAGGATGTGTGCCGGGGTACTGGTAAATACCCGGATAAAGATCAGAGCGTGGGTGTCGGGACCGGGCATGGCGTAAAACAGATTTTCGATGAGGGAAAATCCCAGCACCACACAGCTCATGTAAATAACCCCATCCGTGGGTTCGTTCATTTCTTTGCGAAATATAGGGTAAGTGATGTACAGTGCCAGAAGTTTGGACAGTTCCTCGATGGGCGCCACAAAGAAGATCAATCCAATGTCGGAAGTAAATTGAGAAAATCCGAACCACTTTACCAGCTGGTACAGGCCCAATGCCAGGGCGATTGATACAATGCCACCGACCACCGCAACCGCTCCCATGACCGATATCGGTTCCTTTTCGTAAAGATCATACCGTTGAAAGAAGCGCAGCAGCAGGTAGCCTAAGAGGAAAGAGATGAGGATGAGAAACAGTAGCACAATCGTCTCTCTTGGTTTTTATTAAAATTAAGGTAAAAAATAAATTATTCAAAAATCTACCAAATTTGGAATTGAATGGTTATTTGAGTAAAAATTTTTAAAAAATCCACCACAAAAAAATTGACATTTTTAATTCAACACAATATATTAAAATTTAAACATAACTTTAACAAAAGGTAAGGAGGATCTATGATGGGAGTAGCTACCAGAATAATTGGTGTTCTTTTGGTTTTGTGTGCTTTTTTATTTGCACAGGATTATGTTGCAGAAGGGTACACAAAGATTTTCGAGAGGAATCAATTTGAAACGGCTCCCCATTGGCCCATTGTTGCAGATGAAGTTCATGCTGGTTTTGATTTGGACAAAGATGGTAACCTGGAGTTTATTGTTTTAGCGGATCATTCGAATCCCAATTCAGCCAATTTAGGACAATGGGCCGATGGTCATTCTATTTATGTTTATGAATGGAGCCCGACGAACAATACCTTTGAATTGATGTGGTCCTGGTCAGATACGACGCTGAAAACGGGTGGAGCCAGCTTTCCAACAATGGCGGTTGCCGATTTAGATGGGGATGGTAATCAGGAGATTGTTTTTGGAATTCCTCACGCCGCAAATAATCCCGCTCCAGATGTAAGTCCAACGGTGATTTATATTTTTGAATTTGAAAATGGATTGCCCACAGAGCCCACTGCAAAATGGACTGCATTAGCCAAACCTGGTACGAACACGCGGCCATCCGCAATGGCTGCTGGGGATATTGATGGCGATGGTCAGATGGAAGTGGCTGTGGCTTTTCGTAAATACAGTTCTGCTTCTACAGATGATGCTTTAATGATTTTTTCATTAAATGGTCCTTTCCTGGGAGATTTTACCCAGTTCAAAGTTGAAATGATCGATACAACAGGTGATTGGGGAAGTGTATATGCCTGTGATATTACAGACCTGGATAATGATGGATTTAAAGAGGCCTATTTTTCAACAGGTGTACATACCGTCTATGAGGCTACAGGTCCTGATAGCTATACTTTAAGCTATGTGGAAAATCCAAGCTTCAGTTCATGGTCTATACAAGCTACCGCGGAAGGCGATATTGATGGTGATGGGAAAACGGAACTGATTTTTGGAAAAACTAATGGTGCCTTAGGATTGTGGTATAATATTTCCGATGTGGCGAACACTGATTCAACGAATGAAGCATTGATTAAAGTAGTGGAACCCGCTGGTTGTCGTGGTTTAACTGTGGGGGATTACGATGGTGATGGGAAAACAGACATTTTTATGGGTGGAAATTATGGTGGTAGCGTTTGGCGAATTGAGTATAAGGGTACTGGGGATATCACGGATTCTACAAGCTATACTTATGAATTAGTTTACTTGGATACCATCCCGAGTGGTGGAACCCGGGTGTATTCTGTGTCTTTCCCTGGGGATAATTTTAGCATAAAGCATGGTGGGACCAGTTCAACAGATATGAATGGTAATGGTGAACCGGAAGTTGTTTTTGTTTTTGAAGATGGTGATTCCACTCAAAGTTGGGTGGTAATGCTTGAAGGTACCGGCGTTACAGCAATTAATCTTGAGGCAGGTAAGCAAGTTCTTGAATCCTATCAACTGTTCCAGAACTATCCGAATCCATTTAACCCATCAACGACTATTAAGTACAGGATTTCTCAGGCTGGTGAGATCAAGTTGGTGATTTATGATATGCTTGGCCGCGAAGTGAAGACATTGGTAAAGGGATTTAAGTCTGCTGGAACGTATGAAGTTGTTTGGGATGGTACGGATAATTTTGGCAGAAAGGTTGGATCTGGAACTTATATCTATATGCTCAAGTTTGGGGATAAACAGATTAGCCGGAAGATGACGTTGATGAAATAAGGTTCTGGCTGTATATATCGGTTGAAAAAGAAAGGGTCGGAGGGCGGGTGTTCCTGCTCTCCGATTCCCATATATAGAGGGAAATTGTTAATATTCATAAGAAATTTAATTTATGAATTTAGTTTTATGGAGGGATGACCAATGTTAAAGCGGTTGATTTATTGTTTGCTATTTGCCTTGCTCCCTTCCATGCTCTGGTCAGGAACGACCGGTAAAATTATCGGGAGGGTGATTGATAAGAAAACCGGTGAGCCGTTAGTAGCTGTAAATGTAATTATTAAAGGGCTGCAAATGGGAGCGGCGACTGATGAGGACGGTTTTTATATGATTTTAAATGTCCCTCCAGGAGTCTATACACTTCAGGCGATTTATGTAGGATATTCTGTTAAAGAAGTAACGGATGTTCTCGTAAAAGCAGATTTGACTACGGAAGTGAATTTTGAATTAACGGAGGCGGCTTACGAAGGTGAAACAGTTGTCGTGGTTGCCGAACGTGCCTTGATCCAAAAAGATGCAACAGCAACCGCCGCTGTGGTGAGCGCTCAGGAAATTGAGTACTCTCCAATAGAGTCTTTTGTTGAAATTGCTCAAACAAAGGCCGGTGTAAATATTGGTCCGGATGGTCGTTTGCACTTCAGAGGTGGTCGAAGTGAGGAAGTTGCATATTTTATTGATGGAATCCCTGTAACAGACGCTATCGGCGGGGGAATTTCTTTAGATATTCCAACGAATGCTATTGAAGAATTGTCCCTGATTACGGGTGCATTCAGTGCTGAATATGGTCAGGCAATGTCAGGAGTGGTAAATATTATAACGAAAGAGGGGGGTTCAGATTTTAGTGGAAGAGTATCGTTTCAAACGGGGGATATTGTTACACGTCCAGAGCATGCAAAGTATTTTTTAGACGAGATTAAGAAAATCGATGTATTCAATACCAATGAAACGGAATTTAACTTGTCGGGGCCTATTTGGGGAGATCGAGTTACTTTTAACGTGTCTGGACGCATATTTAATGATGCCGGTTATTTATATGGTGTGCGGGAACATGGATTAAGGGATATTGCAGATTCTGTCAAAACAGGGGATGGTAAGGTAATATCGTTGAATTCCCAAAGAAAATATAATTTCCAAGGTAAAATTAAGTTCCGATTAACAAACACCATTAATTTTTACCTTACATCAATTTACGAAAATTTAAAGTATCAAGTATACAACCACAGGCGCAGTAAAGTGCCTGATGGTATTCCTTGGCGGTATCGGACAGGAATACAGTTCATTGCGAAACTTACCCACCAATTTCGTCCTAATGCTTTCTACTCTCTGGTGCTTGGGTATTTAAATAAGGACTATAAACGATATTTAGACGAAGATATTAATTCTCCAAAATATGTTTGGAATGGATATAGTACAGGTCAATATTTTTATCCAGGTGGATCAGATAATTTCCGACATTTTAATACCCAGAAGCAATATACCACAAAGTTTGACTTAACGATCCAACTATTTCAAAATCATGAAGTAAAAACGGGCTTTGAATTTAAAAAGTTAGATCTTTTCAACCATTCATATTATCTCCATGTGGATCGTAGAGCAGAACCTTTTGTTGATGAGAACGGAAATGGGCAGTATGATCCGGGTGAGCCCTTTGAAGATATTGATCGGAATGGTGTGTGGAATGATGCTCGAGATGATAACGGAGATGGAATACCAGGAAACGTGATTGAATTAGAAGGTTACACCAATGACAGATGGCATCGTTTCCCCACGGAATTTGCCTGGTATATTCAGGATAAAGTGGAATTAAAAGATATGGTTATTAACATTGGTTTGCGTTTAGATTATTTTGATCCCGATGGTCGGGTACTGTCCGACCCAACAGATCCGGATATAACTCGCCCGATTAAGAATGAAAATATTTGGAAGGACTGGGGTACAGATGGAAAACCGAACACCAATGACCCTGATGGCACAGAAAACAATGGTATCTGGGATCCTGGTGAACCACCGGTGACCCTCGAAGAAAGAATGACTTATTGGTATAAGAAGGTTGATCCAACGATTCAGCTTAGTCCACGAATTGCTTTTGCCTTTCCAATTTCTGCGAATGGAAAGTTATTTTTCTCTTACGGACACTTTTTCCAGCTTCCCCCTTATCAATACTTGTATCAAGATTATGATAATCAGGTTAAACCAGGCCTTATTGCCACAATTATGGGGAATCCGGGATTGAAGCCCCAAAAGACCATTAGCTATGAAGTAGGAATTGAACAACAATTTGGATATGGTATCGCTGCGTATTTAAAACTTTATCAAAAAGATTTAAGAAATATTCTCGGAACAGACATTATTGTCCTGCCGAATACCGATGCCTATGGTATTTATGTAAATCGTGATTACGGAAGAGTGAGAGGCATTAATTTTAGTTTAGTCAAACAATTTTCGAATTTCTTCTCCGCTTCCATTGACTATACGTATCAAATTGCCGAAGGTAATGAATCTAATCCGAAGTCGCCTCGCTCATTGCTCTTGGCTAGGCCGCATGAGAAATCCCGCTCATCGAACAAGCATCGTTCCTTTGGATTGGGATCAAACACATACGTTGAGGATTAATACGTCTATTGGGAAGCCAGGTAGTTGGTTATTTAGCGTGTTGGGACGAATTGAATCTGGATATCCCTATACTCCTCAAGGGGCAAATGAAATTATTCGTATTGCCGAAGAAAATAGTGGACGGAAACTTCCCATTATAAAATTTGATGTGAATGCTAAGAAAACCTTTCAGATTGGTTTTGGTGAGAAAAAATATTCATTTTCTGTTTATGCAAAAATATACAATCTCTTTGATCGTTTAAATGAAAAATATGTGTGGGATGCCACTGGACGCGCAACTTATGGACTTGGTTTGTATGGAGGGGTGTTTGATCCCGAATGGCAACGCCGACCCCACTGGTTCTACAAACCAAGAGAAATCTATGTAGGAATTGAATACGGGTTTTAAAAGGAAAGAAAATTTGAAATATTGGAGGGGCCATGATCAACGCTGAGCGATTCAAAAACATTGCCATTCTCTTGGTTGTTATTATATCATGTATTTTAATATTTTCTATTGTTGGGATGAGTCAGGAAGTGGACATTCCAAAGAATAAACCTATGAAATACTGGACGTTTCAGGAGTTTAAAAAATGGTTTCAATGGCACCAACGCGTTCAATTAAAGAAGCCATTTGGGGCTGCTGATCGGCGTGAAGGTGTTATGGATGGAAATAAAATCCGAACAGTCTTTTATAATTATGGGTCTGTAGGACGTCCCAATACGGAACCTTCGATTGAATGGCCGAAAGAGAGTGGACATGGATACGCATATGAATTTGGGCCAATAATTGGTGCGCTTGTTGTAGATGTTCATGGAGATACAATTCCGATATTTTCGGAAGCTTTAATCGACGGAGGGGATCGCTCTCCCAGTGGTAAAGTGTGGGGCTGGCAACCTTTACCCACCTCATTAAATACGAATTCACCCACTCCAGCAATGAGTAATAATCCGGATTCCTGGCCACGTAATCAAACTCCGGACAATCCCTTTTATAATCCCAATTATACCTCGGAAGATGATATGTTTTTGTGGCCAGGTATAGACACATTGGGGCAAATCTCAGCGGATTTAGAAGCTTACTGGGTGATGGATGATCGAGATAATGACGAGTTCGAATATTATCCTTTTATAAATGATTCTTCACGACGGGGGTTGGGACTCCAATTAGCGTGTCGGTTGATGCAGTTTTCGGCGTCCCTTGCAGAAGATATTATATTTTACATAATTGATGTAAAAAACGTGAGTGACAAACGTCTGGATAAAGTGGTGGTTGGTATGTTCGGCGATCCCCATATTGGCGGTCCCGGTGATTTTAGCGACGATTTGGCTGGTTTTGATAGTACCTTAAATATGGTGTATTGTTGGGATAATCCTGGATCCAGTAATGATTATGGGATACCCTGGGAAGAGTTGGGATGGTTGGGGTTTAAATTTTTGGAAAGCCCCAAAGATAGTACCGGAAAAGAGTTAGGACTCACCAGCTTTGCAGCGCCTAAATATGCCTCGGCAATGGGAAATCCATCCGACGATATCCGAATGTGGGAAATGTTTAAACCTGGAAGATTTGATATTGGTACTACTGAACCTAGCGACAATGTGTTTTTATTTGGATCGGGCTATTTTTCTCTTGATCCGGGTGAGACCCAACGTTATTCCATTGCCATTATTATGGGTAAGGGGAAAGACGATTTGTTTGCAAACGCCCAAATTGCGCAGGAAATATATAACAAGAATTACAAATTCACAAAAGCTCCCGATCCTCCAAAAGTTACTGCAGTTGCTGGAGATGGAAAGGTTACTTTGTACTGGGATACACGCGCAGAGCAGTCTTATGACGAATTTTTTGAAGCATACGATTTTGAAGGATATAAAATATATAAGAGTACCGATAAAGGCCAGACTTGGGGGCCTGTTATCACCAATGCGTATGGACAAGAAGTTGGTTTTAAACCATTAGCCCAATTTGACAAAATTAACGATGTCAAAGGCTTGTTTCCTATAGATAAAGATGGTGTACGTTTTTACTTAGGGAACAATACGGGGTTAGTTCATACATTTGTAGACGAAAATGTGATTAATGGGGTTACATATTATTATGCTGTTACTGCGTATGATTCTGGATATGCCTCCCTTGGGGTCTTGCCGGTAGAATCGGGTATATTTCCCGGATTAAATATGGTGAGTGTTACTCCCATGCCCAGAGCACCGGGATATAAAGATGCAAATGTCGATATCTCCCGCGTTCAGGGATTTACCACAGCAAAATTTAGTTTTGATGTTTTGGATCCAACGGTTATAGAGAATAATACCTATCGTATCGAAGTGGATGATTCGTCATTCGCAGAGAAAGTGGTCAATATTATTAATGAATCCACACAGGATACAGTGGTAAAACAGTTTTCTATGTTAAATGGGGAGCCAATTATTTTCGATTGACTTATTGGCTCTATATTGGATGAACCGACGGTTACCATAATAGATTCTCTTTCTGGCTGGGTAGAAGGGAGCCAATCAAATTTAAAATTGACTTTAAGTTTGTTTCCTGGAGGTATTCGATATGATCGTGATATTGAGATTCGATTTGCGGATATCGGTACAATTGTAGACACATCATCTATGCTGTTTCCTAAGCCTGTTAATTTTGAAGTTTATAACATAAATGAAAACGAGAAGATGGATTTTGTTTTTCTTGATTTAAATAGTAACGATACGGTGGATGTGGGTGACAAAATTATCCCGATCATTTACCAAAACAATGTTCCTAAAACGACTTGGCAGGTCGAGTTAGGAGAACCTGCTTCTGGTGATGCGATCTTGCCTGGACAAGGGGATGTGATTCGAATGATATTTACTAAACCTCTGACCAGTATTGATGTGTTTCGGTTGGAAACCACCGCCGCAGAGTTTGACGTGGAAACAGCAAAGAAAGAATTTCTTGAAAATGTAATCGTTGTGCCTAATCCATATGTGGTTACCTCAAGTTTTGAAGTCCCTCCCCCAACCGTATTTAGTGCAGGTCGAGGCGAGAGACGCATATATTTTATGAATTTGCCTCCAGAATGTACAATTCGAATTTATACGCTGAGTGGAGAGTTAATTCGAGTTATTGAGCACAAAGGGGATGTATTTAATTCGATCGAACCTTGGGATTTACTCACAAGCGAGGGACTTGACATTTCTTATGGTGTCTATATCTATCATATTGATGCCGGAGAATTGGGTGAGAAAATTGGAAAGTTTGCAATTATTAAATAAGCGAGGTTAACCATGAAAAGAAATTTATTAATATACCTGACTGTGGCGTTATTCCCCATTTATTCCTTATTTGGAGAAATTACAAAAGTTGGAACTACAGCTGCCCAGTTTTTAAAAATTGGGATAGGCGCAAGGGCTTCGGCTATGGGGGAAAGCTTTGTAGCTGAAGCGAATGATGTATCTGCTTTATACTGGAATCCAGCAGGAATTGCGTTTTTAAAAACCAATGAAGTCATATTCGTTAGGACGAATTGGATCGCTGACATTCGGTATGATTTCGTTGGGGCGGCAATTCCCTTAGGTCAATTAGGAACCTTCGGGTTATTTTATGCGGGATTGACCATGAACGAAATGAAAGTTCGTACGGAATTTGAACCCGATGGCACCGGAGAATTGTTTACGGCGAATAGTTTGGCTATTGGATTTAGTTTTGCCCGCCGGATGACAGATCGTTTTACATTTGGAATTAATGGCAAGTACATTCGGGAACAAATTTGGCACGAATCCGCATCCACCGTGGCTGTAGATGTGGGGATTTTGTATCAAACCACATTTAAAAATTTACGCCTTGGTATGTCAGTTTCGAATTATGGCGGCAAAATGCAAATGGATGGAAAGGATTTGTTAACTTTTGTGGACGTTTATCCCAATGTTGAAGGCAACAATGAAAATATTATTGCAAAACTAAACACCGAGAAATTTGATATACCCATGAATTTCCGGATTGGTTTTGCATATGATCCTGTTAAAAATGATTGGCAACGATTTACGGTTACGTTGGATGGGGTTTCTCCCAATGATTTTAAAGAATATTTAAATGTGGGTTTTGAATATAGTTTCCGCGAAATGGTATTTTTACGTGGTGGATATAAAGGTATAGGTGTTCCGGATAATGAAGTTGGTTTTTCAGCGGGTGCGGGTTTGTATAAACAATTTTTCAATGGATTTAGTATTCGAATTGATTATGCCTATACCGATTTTGGGCGTTTAGAAAATGTACAAAGATTTTCGATTATACTTGGATTCTAATATAACTTAAATTAAGCATTTTAGTGCAACGAAAGGGGCTTTGAAAAGCCCCTTTCGTTTATTTTAAAAACCTGACCCCCAGCAACCAATAATCCGATTTGCTTCAGACCAACTCATTCGTGAAACTACGAATCACGCGAATGAAGCGAAAACAAATCCACAAAATCGCGAATAAACCTCGAAATACATTTTCATCCAGATATACTCCAATGGAGTATGTTATTTGTGTGAATTCGTGTCATTCGTAGGCTAAAGCATAATGGGTTCAAATCACCCGCACCGCTTTGATCACCAGGGATCGCAGGTAGTCTTCGTAGAGTGGATCCGTCGGAAAGAGGCTGTTGATGGTGACGCTGCCGCGGGCATGGAGGTATTGTCCATTCCCTAAGTAGATGGCCACATGGTTGATCCGACGGAGGGTTTTCCCGAAAAGAATCAAATCCCCCGGTTTCAGGTGCTGAAAGCGGTCGTCCAGCGGTACTTCCTGTCCCACATGGGCCATCTGGCGGGCATCCCGCGGTAACCGAATGTTGTTTAAATAAAACACCATTTGAACCAAACCGGAGCAATCAAATCCCTTGGTGGAGACCCCACCCCACAGGTACGGAACGCCCAGAAAACGTCTGGCAGTGTCCAGAATGGCATCCACGGTGGGCGTTTTGCGCTGTAGATCTTCCTCAAAAATAAAAAGCGCGTTTTCGATCCATCCCTGACGCCCGTCCGGAAGCTCCACCCGCGTTTGCCCGGATTGGCGCTCCAGAAATTTCAGGGTGTTACCGGGTACCAGATCGGTCAGGATGGTGCTTCGGGAGTCCGGCAATTCCCGAATTACCCCATAATTTTCGGTAATAACGATTCGTTTCCCCCGCTGCCAGCTGTGAGCCTGTTGCCGATCCACCCGTTGTATGAAATGGCGATTGACCCAGCCTTCGTACCCGTCCCAGTTCTGGATATAATAAAATTCATTCCGTTCTTCGAAAATGGGCACAATCGTTCCCAGCCAAAGCTGATTGATTAATTCGGACTGAAAGACGGGGAGTGATCGCAAACTGGCGACACTGACTTTTACGATGCCCACGTGCTGGGCGTCTTCTGTTTCCCAGTAAAACCCCATACTCGACTCCCTTGTTTTGGATGACGTTCAGGCGTGCAACGACCGGCAGGTGTTTATGCGTATCAAATCACCCTTCACCTTTCAATTTATGAATTCAGAATTTAGTTATTTCCGTTAACGGATACAAACAACGGTTGTTTTTCTTTTTTAAAAATGCCAGCTGTTCATCCCATCCCGCCAACGGAAAAACCGTTTAATCCAACTTTCGAAACGCCTGTCCAGAAAATTTTGTCCTTATTCCTGGAATAATGAGAGTGCCGGTTCATTTTCGCTGGTAAAAAAGTGTGGGATTGGATTGGAGTTAAAAAAGTATGATTTTTTCATAAAATGATACAAGTTTTCCATCATTCTTCCTTTGTATATTCTTTCTGGCAGGGGCGAACTCCGTATTATCAGGGATACGCATGAACACGCGATCGAGCACGTCAGTGGCATCTGCGTTCTTTCGGGAGCTGCAGCATCAGATTTCGGGAGCGGTGCGTACAGATCGATTGTACCGCTATCTTTACAGCACGGATGCATCGAGTTATCAGGTGGAACCGCTGGGTGTGGTGTTGCCGGCCGGTGTGGAGGATGTGGTAAAGACCATCCAGCTGGCGGCGCAACACCAGGTGCCGATCATTCCGCGCGGTAGTGGTACCAGCCTGTCCGGGCAGGGCATCGGCACGGGGCTGGTGCTGGATTTTACCCGCCATCTGGATCGCATTCTGGAAATTCAACCGGAGGAGCGCTGGGCGCGGGTGGAAGCCGGGGTGGTGCTGGATCAATTAAATGCAGCACTGAAACCTTACGGTTTGATGGTGGGGCCGGATCCATCGTCCTCCTACGCGGCGACCCTGGGAGGCATGGCAGCAAACAATTCCACCGGTTCCCATTCCATTGTATACGGGATGATGCTGGATCATGTGCTGGAAGTAGAGGCGGTGCTGGCCAACGGTCAGGTGGTGCGATTTGGCCCAATGGACAACGCCGCCATCCGTCAGCTTATCCGAACGGACTCCCCGGAAGCCCGAATCTATCAGGGATTGTTACTGCTGATGCACAAGTATCGCCGGGCCATCCAGACAAGATATCCGCAGACCTGGCGCAATGTGGCCGGTTACAATTTAAATCGCTTGCTGGCGGATCGGGAGGCCGGGCGTCCCCTGAATCTGGCCTCGCTGCTGGTGGGAAGCGAGGGCACCCTGGCGGCCATTCTGTCGCTGAAGATTAATCTGGTGCCGCGCCCCAGAACCACCTATCTGGCACTGCTGCACTTCGATCGCCTGTATACGGCGCTGGACATGGTGCCATCCATTTTGCAACACCGGCCTTCTGCGGTGGAGCTACTGGATCGGTACTTCATCGATTTAACCCGAAAAAATGCTGAATATCGCCGCCGACTGACTTTCATTCGGGGGAATCCCGCGGCTGTATTGATTGTGGAATTCGCGGGTGAGCAGGTTGCCGAGCTGGCGCATCAGGCGTCCGAAATGCTGGAAACCCTGCGGCGATCGGGCTTTCGGGGGGAGGTGGTGATTCAGGATACCCCGGATGCCATTGCCAACGTGTGGCAGGTGCGTAAAGCGGGATTGGGATTGTTATTGAGCAAACGCGGAGACGCCAAGCCACTGGCGTTTATCGACGATGCTGCCGTGCCGGTGGAGCGACTGGCTGAGTATGCCCGTCAGGTGATTGCCATCTGCACCGAAGCCGGTACCGAGGCAGCGTTTTACGCCCATGCCTCGGCAGGGTGCTTACACATCAATCCGGTGATCAATTTAAAATCCGAAAGAGGATTGCAACAATTTAAGGAAATTTCCCGTGCGGTGATTGATCTGGCCATTCAGATGGGGGGCACCAGCACCGGAGAACACGGAGAAGGCCTGGCCCGCAGCTATTACAACGAACGGGTGTTTGGCCGGGAATTGCATCAGGCGTTTCGAG
Organism: Calditrichota bacterium; assembly: GCA_013150955.1. GTDB lineage: Bacteria > Calditrichota > Calditrichia > RBG-13-44-9 > J042 > JAADJD01. Next base: position 18,514 of record JAADJD010000038.1, on the reverse strand, counting down.
AAGTGAAGGGGATGTTTGATCCGGAGAACCTGTTCAATCCCGGAAAAATTGTGGACGCCCCGCAACCGTGGGATCCGGCCATTTTGCGATTCCATCCGACCTATCAGACCCCGCAGAACCCCTCGTCCACTTTTCTCGATTTTAGCCGGGATGGCGGTTTTGCGGGGTTGGTGGAGATGTGCAACGGGCAGGGTAATTGCCGGAATCTTCTGACGGGCGTGATGTGTCCGTCTTTTAAGGCCACCCGCGATGAGGCGCATTCCACCCGGGGACGTGCCAATGCCCTGCGCGCGGCCATCACCGCCAGGCTGGGGCCGGATGGTTTTCGCGATCCCGAACTTTTTAAGGTACTGGACTGGTGCCTGGCCTGCAAGGCCTGCAAACGGGAGTGTCCCTCTATTGTCGACATGGCCAAATTGAAAACCGAGTACCTGGCGGCCTATTACCAGCGGGTGGGAATTCCCCGAAAAGCGCGCCTGCTGGGTCGGGTGCATCGCCTGTATCAGTTAGGGCGATTGTTTCCGGGGCTTGCCCGGTGGGTGTCCAGCGGTACGTTCACCCGGTGGGTGCTGGAAAAATTGTTTGACATCGATCGGCGCCGGTCGCTGCCGGTGCCGGTGGGAAAAACCTTCCATAGCTGGTTTTTCTCCCGCCCGTCTGGCAAGTCGGCGACCCCACGTCCCCGGGTGCTATTCTGGGTGGACACGTTTACCAATTATCTGGAACCCGAGATCGGGCAGGCCGCGGTGGCTGTTCTGGAAGCAGCCGGATGGGAGGTGCAGGTTTTAAAAGGCAATGCCTGCTGCGGGCGTCCTGCCATTTCCCTGGGATTGCTTGCCGAGGCGCGGAGTCAGGCGGAGAAGAACGTGGAACGGCTCTGGCCGTTTGTCCGACAGGGCATCCCCATCGTGGGCGTGGAGCCGGGCTGCCTGACCACCTTTCGCGACGAATATCCCGATCTGGTTCCGGGAGAAGCCAGCCAGCAACTGGCCCGGCAAGCATTCTTAATCGATGAATTCCTGGTACAGCAGGCGGAAGCGGGTGGAGTCACATTTTCCGAACCACTACGGGCGCCCGCTCGATCGGTACAGGTGCACACCCATTGTTTTCAAAAGGCGCTGGGCAGTGCCCATTTTACCTGCAAAATGCTGCAATGGATTCCCGAAATGGCCGTTCAGGAAATTGACAGCGGCTGCTGTGGCATGGCCGGTGCCTTTGGTTACGATGTGGCCCATTTTGAGCTTTCCATGAAGATTGCCGAAGATCGGTTGTTTCCGGCCATTCGTCAGGCCACGGCCGATACCATCGCCGCCACGGGAACTTCATGCCGGCATCAAATTCGGGATGGAACGGGAAGGGTGGCGGTACATCCCATCGTGCTACTGGCCCGCGCACTCGGATGGACACCGCCGGAACGAACGGCCTCGAAGGTCATCGAAAATTGAAATTGAAGAAATAAATTCATGATCGGGCGAGTAAAATTGCTTACATTTCAGATTCACAGATGGATACGGTTCTATATCCAATGAAATCAGGATTGAGGAGTCGTCCATGGTTCTGAATTACATCTGGATTATTTTCTTTCTGGTAGCATTTGTGGTGGGGCTGGTTCGCCTGGTGTTATTTCAGGATGTGGAGGTCTTCCCGAAGATTGTGCAGGCGATTTTCGACATGTCCAAGACGGGCTTCGAGCTCTCCATCTATCTCACCGGTGTGATGGCCTTCTGGCTGGGCATCATGAAAATTGGCGAGGCCGGTGGCATCATTCAATTTTTCAGTCGGCTGACGGCACCATTTTTTACCCGGTTGTTTCCGGAAATTCCCCGGGATCATCCCGCCATCGGTTCCATGATCATGAATTTCTCGGCCAATATGCTGGGACTGGACAATGCCGCCACACCGCTGGGATTAAAGGCCATGGAGGAGTTGCAGGAAGTCAATCCCAGAAAAGATACCGCATCCAATGCACAGATCATGTTCCTGGTGCTCAACACTTCCGGGCTTTCGATCATTCCCCTGACCATTCTCATCGATCGCTCCGTTGTGGGGGCTGCCAATCCCACGGATGTGTTCATTCCCATCATGCTGGCCACTTTCTGCAGTACACTGGTGGGCATGATCACGGTGGCCATCATTCAACGGATCAATCTGCTGGATCGGGTCATTCTGGCTTATTTAAGCGTGCTCACGCTGCTGATGGCCGGCATTGTGGTTTATTTTTCCATGATCCCTCAGGAGCAGATTGCCACCGTATCCAATGTGATGAGCAACCTGATCATTTTTCTGGTCATTATTGGGTTCATTGTGGTGGCGTTGTGGCAACGGGTGAATATTTACGAAACATTCATCGATGGGGCAAAGGAAGGATTTTCGGTGGCGGTGAAGATCATCCCTTATCTGGTGGCGATTCTGGTGGCCATTGGGGTATTTCGGGCATCCGGTGCGCTGGATTTTATTGTGGATGGTATTGCAGGGGTGATCGGGTTGTTTGGCATCGACACCGATTTTGTGCAGGCCCTGCCCACGGCGCTGATGAAGCCCCTGAGTGGCAGCGCGGCGCGGGGAATGAATCTGGAAATCATGAAAACTTTTGGCCCCGACTCCTTTGTGGGGCGTTTGTCCAGTATTTTCCGGGGGGCCACCGAAACCACTTTTTACATCATTGCCGTTTATTTTGGATCGGTGAATATCAAGAACACTCGATATGCGGTTAGCGCAGGATTGATTGCCGACCTGGCCGGAATTATTGCTGGAATTTTTGTAGGCTATCTCTTTTTTCATTAATATCATTTTTGGAGTTGGTCGCCAACCGGTTCTTTAACAGATTTTTCCGGGGGACATTTTCAGGCAGGGGATGCGAATGCGTGGACACGCGGATTGTGTCTGCCACCCCGCGAAAACGCATGGCAAAAATGCAACATCATGATAAACGCAAATGGGTGGGTTAACCGATGAAAATGCTTCGATATGGACTGGTGCTATTGCTTGGTGCCCTGGTGTTTTTGTTCGTGTGGCAACAGGGCGGACGGGCCAGGGGGAGTGGCCCGTTTCGGCTGGTCAGCAAAACCGCTTTCAAATCGCCGGTAAAGCAATGGTGGTTTCTGAAGACGGGCGATGTGGCCCTGACCGATGGTGAATTGATCTGGATCCGGGCAACGGGGGAGAGGGAAACGTTACCCCTGCCAGAACGCACCGTGGATGTCCAGTTCTCCCCTGAAGGGCGATTTTACGCGGTGGTTCGGGTGCTGGACGAACGGGTGGCACCGGGTAAGCAGCAGGAAGGCCGGATACAACTGCACCGCCTGGGGGAGGAGCCGCAATTTGTGGTTCCCTTCCATCGCGCGTATGACGAGGGGTTCCCGCAGGTGGCGGTTTCAGATCAGGGAAGTCTCATCGTGGTGCGCGGCTCCACTGCGGAGCTGGAAGTGTACAATCCGGCAGGCCGTCGGGTTTTTGCGGCCCCTTTATTCTCCGATGCATCCTACGATCTGGAGCGAAAGGTAGCGGTTCAGCCCGTACCCGATGACGGGCGCATGTTCGTGGCCATTACCCGGCATGGCATGACCGAAAAAGGTGCCAATCCATTCCTGATTCTTCTGTCCATGGATGGAAAGGAGAACTGGCGGCAGGCGTTGCCGGCACACGGGTTCACCCGGCTGGTCGTTTCCCCGAATGGACGTTACGCTGCGGTGGGAATCTACCGCATCGGCCCTGATCGCGTTTTTCATCGCCGGACGGTGGTGTACGACGATTCCGGCAACGAGGTGGCGGAATCGGACTTGCTGATGAAATTTGGCCGATTCTCCCCCGATGCGCGATATGTGCTGCTTGCAGAAAATCAGCGCGCCGGGCTGCTGGATCTTTCCAGCGGGCAGTCGGTGTGGACGTACGACCTGCCGGAGGGATCGGCGCCGATTGCGGCAATCGACCTGTCCGAAATGGGAAAAAAGGCCGCTTTGTTGATCGCCCGCAGCGAATTTGAGGAAAATACGTTTCAATTCGTGAATCCCCGACTGCTGGTGCTGGATGAACAGGGAATGGTTGCACAGGAACTGGATTTTAACGGGCAGCGTTTGCTAACGCCGGCGTTACGGCTTTCTGCCACCGGTCAGGAATTGTTTATTGGATTTCAACAGGAAAAACAAACGTTCAGGGTAAGATGAAAACACAGGCATTTGCACTCGGTTTTTTCCTCTGGCTATTGATCGGTGTTTCTGCTCGGGCGCAGGAGCAGTTCCCCTGGCCCGTAAAACCTTTCGATCAAAGTCACGAAATTACGGGGAATTTTTGCGAGTATCGCAGTACCAGCCCGAACGGCCATTTCCACAACGGCACCGACATTCCCAAGGCGGACGGTTCGCCGGTTTACCCGGTGAAGGACGGTACCATCATTGCCATGGCCACCAGCGGGACGCCTTATGTTCGGGTGGATGACAAGGCCTACGTGCACATCAATCCCAATCCCAATTTACAGGTAGGGGACAGGGTGTACGCCTCGCAAACGGTGCTGGGTTACATTAAATCCGGAGCCGGGCACGTGCATTTTACTAACGGTTACGTCGGTTCCGAGCGCAATTCCATGTTGATGAACAGTGGATTGACACCGCTGGAGGATCCCTGGCCGCCCATCATTCGCTTTGTTCGGTTTTACGAAAACAATACCAGCAATGAATTGCCGGCAAACGGGTTGAGTGGCCGGGTGGACATTGTGGTCAAGGTGGACGAGCAAAATGGCCCCCCGACGAGCCGGGAATCCCGATTGAACAACGGAACGTACCGGATTGGGTACCGCATTCTGAGTGCGGACACCTCTACGGTGATTTATCAGCCGCCGGGCGGGGACTGGCGGTTTCAATTCGATACCAAGCCCGACAACGCATACGTAAACATCGTGTATTTCCGGCCTCTTTCCAGTACCACCAGTCATGTCTACCAGGTGACCAACGAAGTGAGTCGGGATGGCTACTGGGACACCACTTCGTTGCCGCCGGGCGATTACGTGGTGATGGTGTACACCCAGGATACCCGGTTCAATGGAGACACCGTTTACGTGCGGGTAACCGTTCGGGAGGCGGATACCACGCCCCCGCAATCGCCGGTTTTTCGGTATTTTGTGGGCAGGGAATCCGAATTGCGTTTCGGGTGGACGCAAAGCCCCGATGCCGATCTGCTGGGCTACCGGATTTACTATAGCTTTGATAATCAGAACTGGACGTTGTATCGGAACGAAACGGATCTTCCGGCAGCGGTCACCGACACCAGCCTGCAGATCACGCTGAATCGGGACATTTATTTTCGCATTACCGCGGTGGACAGCACGCCCTGGAAGAACGAAAGCGAGCCGTCCGACGTTCTGGGTGCCAGCAATGGAAGCGCGACGTGGGGGCAACGGATTCTGGTGGTGGATGGGTTTGACCGCACCGATGGCGCCTGGCAGCAGGCATGGCACAGCTTTGTTTACGATTACGGCCGGGAGATCGTCTCCTGGGGATTTCATTTCGATTCTGCTCCCAACGAAAGTGTGGTGGATGGAACCGTGTCACTCACCGATTACGATGCGGTGTTCTGGTTTGTGGGCGATGAGGCCGATCGGCTGGAGACCCTGAGTGCCGCCGAGCAGGCCCTGTTGCGAGACTATCTGGAAGCCGGCGGTCATCTGTTCATTAACGGGGCGCATATTGCCTGGGATCTGGATACGGACGGCTCGGATAGTGCCACCACCGCTGATGCCGAATTTCTGCACCAGTATTTAAAGGCCGATTTTCTGTATCGGGGCCCGGATGAGCGCCAGGTGAACGGAACGGATTTCCGGGTGTTCCGTGATTTGTCCTTTTCCTTTGGTAATCGGGCTTACGCGGTGGATTCGACAGACGTGATTCAACCGGTGGGCGATTCCACCGTGGTGTGTTTGCGCTATGCCGGAGGCGAGGCCGCCGGGGTGTTTTATCGGGGACGATTTGGTCAGAGCGATTCGGTGGGCAGCGTGATTTACCTGGCCTTTCCACTGGAAACGGTGGGAGACGAGCAGGCACGGTCGCAGATCATTCGGGACGTGCTGGATGCCTTTTTCGATTTTCTGGTGGGTACGCCGGAACCGGCATCGGAAACCGCCCCCGTGGCATTTGCTCTGCAGCCCAATTTCCCCAATCCCTTCAATCCCCGGACCACCATTGCCTATCAATTGCCGGTGATGGCGGAGGTGGTGCTGGAGGTGTACTCTCCCCTGGGACAGAAAGTACGCACCCTTGTCCACGCCCGTCAACCCGCCGGGCGATACCGGGTAGTGTGGGATGCCAGGGACGATCGGGGACGGCAGCTTCCGGCGGGAATTTACCTGCTGCGCCTGAAGGCGCGCTCCCCGGAAACGGAATTCCAGAAAGTGCAAAAAATGGTGCTGGTCCGATGATGGGAGGATGGAAACCCGGTGATGATAAATTCCGAAGGAATGGAGACCGTGCACCCAAACATTCGAAAATAAAAAACATTTTAGAGTGAGGGATGTATGACACGCAAGGTATACTGGATTGGCTTGATGCTGCTCCTGGCAGGCCAGACGTTGCTGGCTCAATCGAAAATTCAATTACCCTTTGAAGAAGCCTTTCGGGAGCGCAAGAGCATTCACCAGCTGGAGTGGGAATACTACCGCAAAGTGGCTGCCTATGCAGCGGTGCAGCCGGATCGATCGGTTTCGGTGGCACCGCTACAGCCCCGAGAGGTGCAGCTGTCCCGCGAAGTGTTTGGTTATCTACCCTACTGGCGTTACGATGGGTACGAAACGATCAATTACAACCTGCTAACCACCATTGCCTACTTTGGTGCCGAAGTGGACGAAATGGGCAATCTGGTGGATCTTCACCACTGGCCCGCTTCGGGATTGGTGCAACTGGCCCATCAGAATGGTGTGCGGGTGGTGTTGACGGCCATCCTCTTCGATACCGACAAATTGCGTACCCTGCTGAGCCGTGCAGAAAGCCGCCAGAATCTGATCACCAATCTGCTGAACCAGGTAAAACAGGCCGGTGCCGATGGGGTGACCATCGACTTTGAAGGTGTGCCGGGAGACCAGCGGGACAATCTCACCCAGTTTATGACCGATTTGACCCGTGCGTTTCACGAAGAGATACCGGGATCATTTGTCACCATTTTTACCCCCGCGGTGGACTGGCGAAATGCGTTTGATTGTTACGCCCTGGCCAACGTTACCGATGGGCTGATTATGCAGGGGTATGATTACCACTGGAAAAGCGCTCCCAATGCCGGCCCGGTGGCGCCGCTGACCAGCGGGGATGTGTGGGGCACATACAACGTGACCTGGACGGTGGACGATTACCTCCGCAAGACCTTCAACAACAACTCTAAATTAATTCTGAGCGTTCCTTTTTACGGGATCGAATGGCCGACGGCGGATGGAGAGCTCAATTCTCCCACCACCGATGTGGGCACAGCCATGATTTACGCCGTTGCCTATTCCAATGCGCAGAACTACGGGCGGCTGTGGGATACGCATTCTCAGACGCCCTGGTATAAATACCAGAGCGGAAGCCAGTGGCATCAGGGATGGTATGACGACAGCCTGAGCCTGTCCCTGAAGTTTGATCTGGTGAACGAACGGGATTTAAAGGGCATTGCCGTCTGGGCACTTACGTACGATGGCCAGCGCACCGAGCTGCAGGCGGCTATTTCCAATGCCTTTGGTTCCACCGCGCCACCGCTAAAACCCACCAATTTCCGGGTGGTGAATCTGGGAAATGGCCAGGTGCGGGTGCTGGTCACACCCTCGGCGGGTGCCACAGCTTACCGCCTGTATACCAGCACCGATGCCCGGAATTTTCAATCGGTGGATTATCCCAACAATGTCATCGATCTGAGTGGCTTGTCTCCGGACAGTGTGTATTACTTCAAGGTGTCGGCGGTGAATGCCAACGGGGAAAGCGGCGTGACCGAACTGCTGGCTGTTCGCCCCACCAGCGGTTTTGCCCCCATTTTGATCGTGCACGGATTCGACCGCACCTCAGGTACCCGCAATACGTTCGATTACATCAAGCGATTTGCGCCCTCGGTTGCCCGGATGGGTTACGCCTTCGACGCCTGCGCCAACGAGGTGATTGAAGAAGGATTTTTGAACCTGTCGGATTATCGAGCCGTCATCTGGATATCCGGGGAGGAAGGTACCGCGGACGAAAGCTTCAGTGCGGCGGAACAGAGCAAAGTGGCGGCCTATCTGGAAAACGGGGGCTATTTGTTCGTGTCCGGTTCGGAAATTGGTTACGACCTTGTGGCGAAGGGCTCGCAGGCGGATCAAAATTTTTACAGGGACTACTTGAAGGCCGAATATGTGCGGGATAAAACCGGAAATTACCGGGTATCGGGGACGGCCCAGGGAATTTTCGCTGGCCTGTCCAATATCGCATTCGATGATGGTTCCCATGGGACGTACAATGTGGATTATCCCGATGGCATTCGTCCCCGGGAGGGCGCGGTAATGGCACTGGTGTATCCGGGATTTGATCCCGCAACCTATGGGGGTGCCGGCATTCAGTACGAGGGCACCTTTGGAAGCGGCACCCAGACGGGCAAGCTGGTTTATCTGGCCGTGGGATTCGAGGCGTTCTATCCCGAAAGCGCTCGTGACAGTTTGATGGCGCGGGTGCTGCGGTTTTTCGATTTGCCCACCCGTATATCGGCAGAGGAAACGCCGCGGGTTAGCCAGCAGTTGCGGCTGGGGCCAAATTATCCCAACCCGTTTAATCCAGAAACAACCATTCCGTTCACCGTACCTGCCGGGGATGTTCAACCGGTGCGGCTGCAAATTTTTGATCTGTTGGGGCGCGAAGTGATTACGCTGGTGGATCGTCCCCTGGCACCGGGGCAACACCGGGTGGTCTGGGATGGACGCGACCACAACGGTAATCCGGTTCCCAGCGGCACATATATTTATCGGCTGCAGGTGGGAGATCAGTCCCGCAGCCGGAAGATGATTTTGCTCCGTTAAACCCAGGTTATCCATTAAACCACGAATGACACGAATCAACACAAATAAAATTAATCTTGGATTAGATCTGAATGAAAATAGGTTTCGGGGTTTATTCGCGCTTAAATATTTTTTGAGTTAAAACGAATCACGTTGTCAGGAAGGGAAAAACTATGAACAGGCGGATTTTGTGGTTTGTGCAGATGATCGTTCTGCTATGGGCGGGAACAGCAATGGCTCAGGAAGTGGGGGAGTTGCTCCGCTTTGAGGGAAATTTGCATCTAAAGGTAGAACTGAGCGAGCAAACGGTGGCTGACCGGGGCGATTCCGTGCTGTATTTGTCCCCGGAGAGTGAAGCCGCCAGGGAGCCTTTTGACCGGGTGTTGTTTAACGGCATGCTGTCGGATACGCATGTGGTGCTTCAGGTGCGCTACGAGCAGGAGACCAACCGCTGGTCGGACTGGGTAAATGCATACCTGCGCGTGTTTCCTAACGGACGGTTCTGGGCGCGTTACGACTTGCCGGAAGGACAAACCCGGCGCATTCAGTATCGCTTTGTGAATCGCGGGGTTCGGTGGCCGGTACAGATCGAGGTGTACGCCATCGAAGGAGTGTTGCGCAAGCAGGAGGGACGGTTACCGGAACGGTCGAGACCGCGCCCCACGCAGAAAGCCTTCTCCATGCGCCAGGACACGGTGCCCAAACCGCCAATCATCACCCGGGAAGAATGGGGCGCCAATCCCCCGGTCGGGAATTACGTGCCGCATAATCCCTACCGAATGACCCAGCATCACACCGCCGGTCGCCGCATCTATACCCTGGAAGATGGTATTCAGGAAATGCAATTCATCCAGGATTTTCATCAGAATGGTCGCGGCTGGCAGGACATTGGTTATCATTTTTGCATCGACGATTCGGGACGCATCTACGAAGGGGTTCCGGTGGAATACCGGGGTACCCACGTGGGCGGTAACAATACGGGCAACGTCGGGATTGCCTATTTCGGTAATTTTCACATTGCGGGAGAATATCCCACCGAAAGGGCGCTGGATCGGCTGGTCGAAATCTGGAGCTGGCTGAGCGATCATTACACCATCAATCCCGATTCGCTATTCGGGCATCGGGATTACAAGGCAACGGCCTGCCCGGGAGACAATCTTTACGCCCGGCTACCGGTGATCCGAAACAACATTCGCAAAACGCTGGGATTTGGTGCCCCGTATGTGGCCTTTCCGTTTCCACAGCCATTTTCCACGGAAGTGCCCCCCAATACCGCCATTTCCTTTTCCATTCGGGACGATGAGGAAGGGGTCGATGTGAACAGCATTGTGGTTCGGGTGAACCAGCAGGAGGTATCGCCGTCCATTAGCGGCACCAGTAGTGAATACCGCATCACCTACCAGCCAGCGGAACCGTTTCCTTATTCCCGAAATGTGATTGTGGAAGTGCAGGCGCAGGATCTGGGAAATCCCCCGGCAACCATGCAGTATCGCTATCAATTCCGGATCGAGGTGGAAAGCTTCTACGCCGAAGTGGAAAATGCCTCCAGCATGCGGAATGCCGATTTGAGCATTTCCGGGGACTGGCAGCTGGATGTGGACGATGTGCAACTGGAAGGCCTGACCGATGGGTTTCGTCTGGTGGCGCTGGATCAGGATGGAAGCCACCGCGCCCGGGTGTTCCCTCAGGTGAGCGAACCGGGCGATTACTGGGTGTACATGGCGACCAGCTCGCAATATCTGGGCGAAAGTGCCCGGGTCACCTTCGTGAATGCCAGCGGACGCAGCGTGCCGCTCTTTTCGGAATACAACCGGGTGTTTTCCAATAAATGGGGACGGTGGAGTCCCACGCCGGTCTATTTTTCAGGCGATCCCCAGACTGGCGGCTACATCGAGTTGAGCGGAACCGGCGATCTGGATCTGCGACTGGTACTGGATGCACTGCGGCTGGAGAAGGTGGATCGGCTGGATCCCCCACGCGCCCCGATTCTGAAATGGGTCAGACGCATTAGCCCGGCAACCCGGGAAGTGGAGATTGCCTGGTATCCCACCCTGGAGGGCGATATTGCGGGGTATCGACTGTTTCGCAGTTCCGATGGGTTGACCTGGAGCGATCCGCCCATTGCCGACGAACAGGTGCTGAATGCTGCCACCCAGACGTTCCGCTGGGTGGTGCCGGATACGGTACAGACCATTTATTTTCGACTGGTAGCCGTGGATACCAACGCCTATGTGGGGGAGGATGGCACTGAAATTCCTTTTGTTAGTGACCCCAGCGATGCCTACGGCGTGGGTTTTTCCTCCAGCGACCGCATTTTAATCGTGGATAATTTCGATCGCCAGGCCAGCTGGCAAAAGCCCTATCATCCCTTTGTGGCCAGCTACGGCGAGGCATTGGCCGCCAACGGCGTGGGATTTGAATCCTGCACCGAAACCGCGGTTCAAAACGGCGAAATCGATCTGAATGCGTATGACGTGGTGATTTACTTCTGCGGGGATGACAGCCGCTCCGACGAATCGCTGGCCGCTGCGGATCAATTCCGGTTGCTGGATTATCTGGAAAATGGCGGAAAGTTGTTCATCTCGGGATCGGAGATTGGTTACGATTTTGCCAGCACCACCGCTGTGGAAAAGGAACGGTACGAGTACCTGCTGCGGGCGCGGTACCTGGGGGATCTTTCGGGATCCAATCGGGTGCTGGGGGAACAGGGCACCGTGTTTGAAGGTCTGGATTTTGAATACGGCACCGTGAATGGCCCCAATTTGTACATCGAGGATTATCCGGATTATATCCAGCCCAAAAATGGCAGTCAAACCGCGCTGTTGTATGGCAATTTGCGCATCGCGGGAATTCAGTTCACCGGAACCTACGGCCAGAGCAGCCAGGTGGCGCAGCTGGTGTATCTGGGATTTACCTTCGAAACCATCGTGCAACCGGGGGATCGCGCCGCATTGATGGGCCGGGTGTTGAATTATTTCGGCATCGTCACCCGCATTCCAGAAGACGCTGCTACCCTGCCCGATCGCCTGATCCTGGAGCCCAATTTCCCCAATCCGTTCAATCCGGTGACCACCATTTCGTATGCCATTCCCCGGCGACTGACGGGGAAACGGGTGCAGCTGGAGGTGTTCAACATACTGGGAGAACGAGTGCGGCAGCTGGTGAATCGGCGCCAGATGGCCGGAACCTATCGCGTGCAGTGGGACGGCAGGGATGATCGGGGCGTGCCGGTGGCCAGCGGGGTGTATATTTACCGGCTGAAGGTGGCGGATCGGCACCTGTCCCGTAAGATGATGTTACTGAGGTGAGTGTCCTGGATATTCAGGGAAATGGGTACGGGCACCACGATTCTCCAGTGAGAATTGGAGATCCCGAATGCCGGCGAATGCCACCTTGAAATCAGGATTTTGGGATGCAAAACCATTGATTCCCTGATAACCTAACGCTACTGAAAGGTACCGGATTTAGCCCAGATCATGCATTCGCCTGCGAATGACACGAATTAAATCCAGATTATGCATAAAACCACGAATTACACGAATTAACACAGATTAAAAAATAAAGTACATTGGATTGTATCTGGATGAAAATGTGTTCCAGGGTTTATTCGCGATTTTGTAGATATTTTTTGGTTTCATTCGTGTGATTTGCGGTTTAATGCGTTATTTGGGTTTAAGATGGATGACCCATGGCATTGTGAATGGACGCCATTCAATGCAACATGGCCCGATAACTGAAGCTTACGAATAAATTGAGTGAGGAGCATTCCTGACGTTAACGAATCGGAACCTTCCCGCCCGATGGGAGTGCTTCAGCGGATGCGGGAACGGGAGCTTTCCATTTGTGCGGGGGGATCTGGTAGAAATTGGCCTTTGATTCGCGGAATATGTGGGTTAATTCGGAGTCCGGGTTTGTTTGCCTGGCTTTCGTAAAGGCCCTTTTGGGTTCCCGCTTTACCCTCCAGGCACCAGAAAACAACCTCCCCAGGCGGCCATCACCAGGGGAGATTCCAATACTCCAATCCTCCAATCCCCAATTCACTTCACCAGCAGCATCTTCCGCTTCGCCTCAAACACCTCCCGGCGGCCTTCCAGCCCCTTGGCATGCAATCGATAAATGTACACCCCGCTGGGCAGCTGGGTGGCATCAAATGACACTTCGTAGCGTCCGGCCGGCTTCACCCCATCCACCAGCCGGGCCACCTCCCGACCCAGCACATCATACACCTCAAGCCGCACCCGACTGCGCACCGGAAGGGAGAAAGCAATGGTGGTTACCGGATTGAAGGGGTTGGGGTAGCAATTGTACAGCTTAAACGACCTCACCATCTTTATCGGTCTTAAATCAGCAGACGGCATTTGCTTTGCCTCTATTTGATCGTTTGCCCGGTAGGTGATCAGTCGCTTTATCGTATAGGCAACATTTTGATTCTTATAAAAAACTACATCAAGGTAAATCGGTCGGGCACTAAAATGAGACAAACTCCTATTCAAGGATTTGTGAATGCTGGGATTTCTTATTAAATCATCAATTTGTAAGCGATAAATTGTATCCAGAACCGCATGCGAAGCGCTGTCCCGCAACACAATCTGAAAAAGTGGATCGGCGAAATTGGACCCATTTTGTGCTAACTGCGACATATTTGAATTTTTCAACCGTACATCAACTGTTAAGCTTAGATGAGAAATTGAGCGAAAACTTCGGGTGTGGAAAAATGGTTGATTAATCAAGGTATCGTTGTTATTAACGAAATTTATTCGAATCGCATTATCTCCCATTATATCACTGATTCTGATTACCAATTGACCCAATCCGCTTTCGTTTAACGAGTCCCCCAAATAAAATGCCCGAAGCGGTATTTCCTCGGCACGAGAAATCTGTGCGACAAACGTCCCCGGATCAGATAACGTTCCCGTCGATGAAGTTTTTAATACATACGGCACGCCATCCCCTTTGCGGTAAACAATCCGGGCCTGATTGCTACGGGTGGAAATGTTGGGATCGCTTCCGTTGCTTGCCACTGTCTGGATGGGACCCCAATTATCATTCTCGCGTGAGATCACCTTGATCTTGTCCCACTCCCTCCAGACGATGGAAACATCTGTATAACTGGTCGAATAGGTGGCGACTGCCGGGGTGGTGGCCTGGGATTGATCCACAAACTCCAGGGCATTTCCCCAACTGGAATTGCTGGTGGATGATTTCTTGCGATAAATAACAACCTGACGGTCATAATCCACATTCAAGGCCTGCCAGACCACAACCGGTTTCCTATCATTGGAAACCGAAATTGAAGGATATTGATTGTCCCGAAGCTCAAAATCGTCCAGATCGGAGATGTTCCCATAGTGCCGCCAGTAGAAGTGATATAATTTCTTTATTAAATTATAGGTATAATGAAAATTTTGATAGTAAATCTTATTTCCCTCCTGCCAGGCCAGGTGAGTGGAATAACTGTTACTACCATCGTTAATTATGGTGGGGTAGCGACAATTGCTGCTTTGAGCATTCGGCACATCAATCAGCTCTGACCACCCGTTTAAATTGGTGTAGATTTTTAATTTCAGACCATTGCCATCATTCCAGGCCACGCAAACGAAATCGTTTGTAGGATTGGTGGTAACAACTGGCCGAACGGTGCTCAATGTGGAAAAGCCTAAATAAGCGATTCCGCTATCCTTCTACCTTTTATAGCGGATTTCGTAGGCGTTCCAGCCATTAAATTTTTGCCAGACAATGTGATATTTATTGGCCGCTCCGATAGCTATGGAAGGATATCGATTGTTACCGTGTCCATCACTGACCCGTTCGTCGGCACTCCAATCAATTCCATTAGAGGAGAAGGTATAATAGATTTCTCCATTATCCTCGTAAACCAGATGGTAATTCCCCACATCATCGCTCACAATTTTTCGTCCATTATTGGCACGGATGGCCAGGGAACTATTACTGGCCAGGTGGCCTTTGTAGACTGCCCGCGCCTCGGCGCCATCGGCCTGGAAGACCACGGCGGTTTCATTCTGGCTGGCATTCTGAAAGGAAACATTGTCTCCCTCCCAGCCCTGGAAGTACCAAATTATGTCCTCATTATGGAAGGGAAACACCTGTTCCTGTGGCACACGTACAGTGTAGTAGGGTGGTGCCCATTGACCTTGTGGGGTAATACCTTGATTCAAAAACACACCTTTGCGGGGTGGATTTTGATCAAGTGTGGCTGGAAGAAACAAAGTATCAAAATCCGCATTTTTCATCCCTTTGTTCCGATAGCCTCTTGGTTTATTCGGATGGGGATCATCTTGATTAATATAATAATAGGAGGGATCCGTTGTATCAATTATCCAGGGATCCTTGAAATAGATCTCACCATCGGTTTCACTGTTTGCAGAAATTAACTTAAACTTTAAAAATGTTGCTTTCCCAATTTTTTCAAACTTTGAAATGATATTTTGATCTTCCCTGATAATAAAAGTTTCCCAGCTAAATTCCGAAGTGGTATCTTTGGCTTCCCATCGGTTAAACTTCTGTTCCGAATAAATTGCACTGGATGATTTTGAAGTTAAATAAGGATCGGTAGAATCGACACGCACGGTATTCGGAACGTAAAACGGTTCACTCCAGGAATCCAGCGAATAATCCCAAATTTGTAATTGCCCCACTGAATTTCCATCACTCAATTGCTGATCCAGCGTGACCTGATAAAACACATCCTGAACAGGTGGCTCCTCCTCCGGAATATAAAAATGCCCTCCGGACACCACAATAGAAATCCATTGATAACCCGTAATACCTTTATCTGAAATTTTCAATGTATACGTCGGCGAAGTTGAATAGGCGTAGATATGCTCCACATTGTCAATCGAATTGTCCCCGGTATCGGCCGGGGCAGAAGGATTTCCCGGATCCAAAATATATGGGAAAAAGGTACCCGAACCGTCATCCGCAATCAGACGAGCATCAATATCATTAACCAATTTTCGATCTGTTGGATCAACCGATGCATTAGAAATGTCGGCAGCAGGATCTGCCCAGCAAATGGTAACTCGAACTTCCCCTTCGGCCTGTATATGAAATTCAACGGGTCCAGAATATTGATACTCTTTTATATGACTTCCCCAACCCTCAATTTGATCCTGATCAATGAGCTCTATTGCCTTTTGGGTATTCATTAATCCCCATCCATATTTATAATCCGGTCCCGGCGAATCTCCTGCTTCATCGGCCGTATTGATGATTATGGCTTTTATTGTAGATGAAAAATATGAAGTTCCAGCTTTTTCAAGCAATAAAGCAATAGAAGCTGCAACCGAAGGAGCTGCGGCTGAGGTTCCTGAATAATAATCGTAATCATTTTCAGAATCAGTCCCGGTGGTAAATAAATCATAACCGTTGGCCACCACATCGGGTTTAATTCTACCATCATCTGTTGGCCCCCATGAACTCATGTTGGTCATGACAACATCATAACTAGAAAAATAACCATTGGGAATATCATGCACCGCCCCAACAACTAATGTGTTCTTTGCCGTGGCAAATCCTGCGGGAATACAATCATATCCGCCATCTTTTTCACCATCACCATCATGACGGTCATCATAATAATCATTGTCTTTTGCATGTCGGTGTGTTCCAATATCCCCCGGATTGTCCGAACGATCGTTGCCAACAGCAACTACTGGTAATAAATAGAGATTTAGGGCTGTCAAACTATCAATGAAATGACTACGCTCGTCATAAAAACCAAATCGATAATCTTCATAATAACTAACTTCTGGATCACCATACCAGACCCATTCCCCGGATCCAGATGCATCTACTTCCCAATGCCATCCTGTTGGCGATCCATAGGAGTGATTGGAAACGTTAATATAACCAGAAAAATCTATCAACTCCGAAAGGTCGTTGTACCAATCATAAGCAAAAATGATCGCATTCGGTGCCATTCCGTGGGCACTATCAATTATACCTGCAGCCAGCATTGTACCAGTTACATTCGTCGCGTGTATACTGATAGCAATATTTGTACTATCTTTCCAGTATATTTTCGCATCCTTAAATTCCTGGTGAGATGTATAAATTTTACCTTGATCCCAAAGCCCTATATTTATCTCAGATCCACTCAAATAATACGGCCCCCTCCAAACTGAGGCAGTAGAAATTGTCTTCGCTGCAATTAGATTATATGGGGTAAAGTAAATGGGCAAATCTCCCTCAAAATATTGCAACTCGATTGTCTTTCCATCTTTCAGTTTTTTTATTATTGGTAACCCCTTTTGTTTGGCCTTCTTTAATGCTTCGCGATGTCTTTTCTGCCACAACTTATTTTGACGAATGGCCATTTCTCTTAATTTAGAAAAATCCACCCGGGGATACCGTTTCTGTAATGACTTGAGTTCTTTTTCTGTCATCTTGGTTAACCGCTTCTGAGCAAATAGAGGAATTGTGATTAAAATGACTAAGACAAAAGAAATAAAGCCACTTAATCTTTTCATTTTAAACCTCCTCCGTTTTTTCCAATGACTAAATAAGCATTTCGACTTGTTGAATAAGTAAATACCACAAGATTACCTTTCACAGCCACTGCCGTACAAATGCTTCCGGGAACAAAATGAAAATACTTCCAGCTCTTTCCATTGAAATGTAAAATCCCCCCCAGAGCACCACCAAGAAATATGTTGTTCTCATCTGTCCCACGGATCTCGCCCCACAATTCCTTGGGTAATCCTTTAATTTCACGCCATTTACCCCCCACATAAACCCACACAGATTCCCCACAGGCATATATTACGTTTGCTCGTTTACCCCAAACTGAAAGCACCTCTTTCTCTGAATCCCAGGGAAACTGAGTAACATTCATATCGCTATTAATTTGAAAAATCACTGACGATCTAACCCCCGCAGGGGCTAAAATCAAATAATTGTCCTTATTTGGAATGCCAATAATATCATGAATTGTTTTTCGCACCCCACTCTTAACCCGCCGCCAGCTCACACCATTATAGTGGGCGATTTTTCCTAAGGCACCTACAGCAAAAATGTTATTCTTATCCGTACCCCATAACTTGTTTACAGAAACCGGAATACATTGCAAATCGTCTTAATCGTCTTGCTTTTCACCATTCCAATGAGCCAATTGTGAACCTGCAGCGATATAAATATCATTTGGTCCAAATGCCAAGACACTTTTTGCGGGTGCAGAAAACGTCTCAGGTTGGTTACAAAAATAACGGAATTGTATCCTCTTTAAATTCCACCTCTCCCCATCCCAATGAACGGCATTATATGGCAGCCAGGGCTGGGCGCTGTCTGCGTAAATCTCCCCCACCGCCCAGATGTTGTTCTCATCTATAATGGCTACGTCATACAGCGCGCCGCTGCCATAGGGACTGGGGAATTCAATAATCTCCCACGCAAAATCATGGCTGGTGGTGTCCAGGGTTGTGAGATTAAGGATGTTACTTCTGGCCAGCGCTTTGCCATCCTGCAGCAGGCGGGCCTGGTAGGTGTAGTTTTGGTTGGGTAGCAAACCGCTGTCGTAGGCAACGG
>JAADJD010000013.1 GCA_013150955.1 Calditrichota bacterium | reverse complement strand
TAGTTATCAGGACTTAAATTGGGATAAACAACCGGAGCTATTCGTTTACGGTTCACATGGTGTGATGATTTTAAATGAAAAGCTGGAAACTTTATTTAACAGGACCCTAAAAGAACTCAATATAACACCGGATTATTATTTTTCTATAAAGTGGAATGGTAGTCAGGAGTTGCCCAGTTTGTGTTTTTCGAGTCCCGAGGGTACGGGGTTATTTCGACTTAGTGTAAATCCTGTTTACACCTGGAGATATCTTATTTTTCCTTTGGTGATTGGTTTAACCTATTTGTCGTTAGTGATTATTCATCGTCTGGCCGCATTCTTCTTCATTTATTTAGGGTTTTTGTTGGTCTATCTGAAAAGCAGCCGAAACGGTGTATTAATCATTGATTATAAAGGACGGGTCATTTCATTTAATCAGAAATTTTTGAGTCTTTTGCACATTGCAAATCCAATTAGAAGGGGAGAACATTTTCGTAAAATTTTTAATGACCATCCAGAACTTCTGGTAATAGTCCAATCTCTCATCAAACAAAATCAAGAAGTCTCAAAACAGATAACTCTCAAGTTTGATGGAAAGGTTTTTGAACGTCGCTTGTATCTTAAACCTTTAACTTCCTGGTTTGATATCCCCTATGGGTATTTGATTGAGATTGGTGATGTACAAACCTCCGAACTTGGTGAGCGAGCCAGGATATGGGCGAAGACCGTTCAGAAGTTGGCGCATGATATTAAAACCCCCCTGTCATCTATTACCGTGGGATTGAAGACTCTGGAGCACTACATCGTTTCTTCGTCCCTGGAAAACAAACAGGAGCTGCAGGAAGATCTGCATACCATGCGCACCGAGATCGAGCGGATTCATGCCATTACAAAAAGTTTTCTGAAATTTACCAATCTGGAAAGTCCGAACTACCGGCTTTCTGATATTCATCAATGCTTGCAACAAAGTCTGAACCGGTTTAAGGACTTCTTTGAACATGGGAGCATCGAATTGTCGATGGATCTGGATCCGGAAATGGAATTGTTTTATTTCGATCCTCAGCAGATGGAAATGGTGTTTAACATTATTCTGGAGAATGCCATTGATGCCATGAAGGGAAGTGGTAGCATTGCAATTCAGACAACGCGGGTGGAAAATGTTATTGAAAACGCTCCTCCTTTGTGTGAAATTGAAATTTTCGACAGCGGGCCGGGCATTCCTCTGGATCAACAAAACAGCATTTTCGAACCCTTTTTTACCACGAAAAAGGATGGAACGGGAATGGGGCTGGCGATTGCTAAAAAGATTGTTGAAGATCATAGCGGAACAATCACATTTTATAGCAAAGAGAATCTGGGCACCACATTCCGGATAACATTGCCAATGCGACGGTAGCAGGGGAGATTCAGGCGGTAACGAAAAAGGCAGGTACAGGAGATGAACAATCGCATATTGGTGGTTGATGACGACGAGGTTTTGCTCCGCAATTTAAAACGATTACTGGAAACCCGCCGCTATCGGGTGGACACGGTGAGCAATCCGAAAATCGTCCCCGACATGCTACAAAAGGAAAGCTATAGCTGTATTTTGCTGGACGTGCGAATGCCTGCATTGAGCGGGATGGACTTGTTAAAACTGGTGAAAAGGGAGCATGGTCAGCTACCGGTGATCATGATTTCCGGCGAAAGCACCATCGGGATTGCGGTGGAAGCCCTGAAGATCGGCGCTTATGATTTCATTGAAAAGCCTATTGACCCCGATCGCCTCCTGGTTTCGGTGCAGAATGCCATTGAAAAAAGGACGCTGATTGAAGAAAAAGAAAACATTTTCCGCGAGCTGCAGGAAAATTATCGGATGATCGGTACCAGCAAGGCATTGAAAAAGGTTTTCCTGGATATTGAAAAGGCGGCTGAAGTGGATGCGAAAGTGCTCATCACGGGGGAGAGCGGAGTTGGAAAAGAGCTGGTAGCCTGGGCCATTCATCACCGCAGTCGGCGAAAGGCCAAACCTTATATTAAGGTCAATTGTGCAGCCATCCCTTCGGAATTACTGGAGGCCGAATTGTTTGGCCATCGCAAGGGCGCCTTTACGGGAGCCATTGAGGATCGAAAAGGCAAATTCATGGCGGCAAATGGGGGAACCCTGTTTCTGGATGAAATTGGAGACATGGATATCCGCTTGCAGGGAAAACTTCTACGGGTGTTAGAAGAAAATGAAATTGAAGTCATTGGTGATGCGACCCCGCAGAAAGTGGATGTGCGGGTCATTGCCGCGACGAATAAGGATCTGGAGCAATTAATTGAGCAACAAAAATTCCGACTGGATTTGTATCATCGGTTGGACGTCCTGCGAATTCACATTCCCCCATTAAGGGAGCGGAAAGAAGATGTACTTCCACTGGCCTATTATTACCTGGAGAAATTTAGCCAGAGTTATAACCGACGCGTTCTGAAATTGCATCCCCTTACCGAGGAATTGTTTCTCAATTACGATTGGCCAGGGAATGTCCGGGAGCTGCGAAATTTGATGGAAAAGCTGGTTATCTTCAGCGAGGGGGATGAGATTACTCCGGAGACCGTATTGGAGCAGATGAAAGCCCATTCGGCGAAACATCCACTGTATTCCGGGGAAATTTTTGAACTCATGGACATTCAAACAGCCCACCGAATCTTCGAGAAAAATTACCTGAAATTTGTGCTGGATAAGGTGGGGTGGAAAAAAGGAGAAGCCGCCCGCATCCTGGGAATCGATCGGTCGAATCTTTACAAAAAGCTGCGCAAACATGGATTATTGAAGAAAACGGATAATGGAAAGGAATAATATGGGCTTTTCCCCGGTTGTTAACCACAGCCGGGGAAGGGGAATTTAAGAATGCGCCTGTTCTGTTCATTGTACACAATTGAAGGATTAAAACCCTTCGCTGTCCCCGCCGAAACCACGAGCCATCCTTACCGGGTCAATCACTTTTCTGAAAAGTTTCTGTTTTAACCAGTAAGTTGCATTCGCCTACGAATGACACGAATTAATCTGACCAAAGATAATCCGGGATTATGCATTCGCCTACGATTGACACGAATTCACGCAAATAAAATTAACCCGTTGTGCAAATTAGACAGCCCAAACCGTTAAAACGGTTCTATAAGTTATTATTACTATAGGAGTTGTCCACCCGGATAAATCCGGGTGTTAATGAATGAGAATTTCTATGAACGCCTGGCTTTAGCCAGGAGAATGAATTTGTTCCTATTTGTGCTCATTCGCATCATTCGTGCTCTAAGGCACTGGGTTTAATAATATTTCAGATAACGATTGATTTCCCAGGGATGAACCTGCGATATGTACTCGTGCCATTCCTGTTTTTTTGCTTCGATGAAATGGAAGAAGATGTGATCGCCCAGTGTTTCTCGCATGAGTTTGCTTTTTTGCATGTGCTCAATCGCCTGCAACAGGTTGGATGGCAAGGGATGAATGCGCAACCGCTTTTTCTCCCGTTCGCTCATGGTAAAGATGTTTTTATTGACCGGTGGTGGTGGGGTGATGCGACGTTCAATGCCGTCCAGTCCGGCTGCCAGCATAACGGCCAGTGCCAGATACGGATTACACGAGGGATCGGGAACACGGAGCTCGATCCGGGTAGAAGCCCCTCGTTTGGCCGGAACCCGAACCAGTGGACTGCGGTTGCGTTCTGACCAGGCAATATTCACCGGCGCCTCGTAACCGGGAACCAGTCGTTTGTAGGAATTGACCAGGGGATTGGTTATGGCCAGGAAAGATCGGACATTAGCAAGAATGCCCCCAATGAAATATTTGGCAATGTCACTTAGCTGGTACTCCGCATCCGGATCGTAAAACGCATTCTGCCCATTGCGGAATAGGGACATGTGGGTGTGCATACCTGAACCGTTGATCCCATACACCGGTTTGGGCATAAAGGTCGCATGCAGGCGATATTTCTGGGCGACCGTGCGGATGATGTACTTAAAAGTGGCCACGTTATCTGCGGTGGTCACAGCATCCGCATATTTAAAATCGATTTCGTGCTGTCCAGCAGCCACTTCGTGATGGGCGGCTTCCACTTCAAATCCCATGGAATTGAGGACATTTACCATTTCCTGACGGGCTTCTTCCCCGCGGTCTATGGGAGCCAGATCAAAATACCCGGCAGCGTCGTGGGTGCGGTTGGTTGCTTCTCCCTGCTCGTCGATCAGGAAAAGGAAAAATTCCACCTCCGGCCCGGCATAAAAGGTAAAGCCCATGTCCTCGGCGCGTTTAACCACGCGTTTAAGCACCTGGCGAGGATCGCCCTCAAAGGGGGTGCCGTCTGGATTCATGACGTCGCAAATCAAACGGGCGACCTTTCCCTGGGCATAACTCCAGGGTAAAATGCGGAAGGTGGAGTAATCCGGTTTTAATAGCATGTCGGACTCTTCAATGCGGGCGAATCCATCGATGGATGAGCCGTCGAACATGATCTCTCCGTCGAGCGCCTTTTCGAACTGGGAGCGTGGAATTTCCACATTTTTATTGGCTCCCATAATGTCTGTAAATTGCAGGCGCATGAACTGAATGTTTTCTTCATCGCAGATTCGTAAAATGTCTTCCCGGGTCATACAACCTCCCCTGTGTTAATGATTAATAATTTTGTTAAACAGCGCAAAATATAGCCATCATTTCAGTAAATTCAAACCAGATTCTTGCAAAGTGCAATTTATTTTTTTTGAATTTGACAAAATTAGTTGTTCATTTTATATAAAAAGCCTTTGTTTGAATAATCGATTGGTCAGGGTGGAGGAAGGGATGGCCATGTTATTGGGAATTCCTTATGAACCGGGCAGGCCGTCTACAGATCAAATTCTTTGATCGGATGAGACTCCTTGAGACGATCCTGTGAGTAATTTGTCTGTAATGGCGACATTTGGAGTATTCTTTTGGAGCGAATGACCGTTCAGTGTGGGGGTGTCTGGTTTATTGGATCGGCTTTCTCCACTTACGGATCCGGAAACATTATTTTATGGCGATACCATGCGATTCCCGATGACATTCGCCGGGTTGTTGAATAATTCCCCTGGATTTAGTATAATGTTTTCATGCAGAGGAGTGGAGGAAAAACGAGGAGGCCATCATGAAATTACATTTCAATTTTAAAGATTTATTTCGTGCCCCACGGATTGCATTGGGTTTTCAGCGCATATGGATCAATGGTTTAGGTCTGGCGACCGGGTATCTTGTTTACCTGGTTTTTACTTATCTCAGTCTGCTCATCAGCGGCTATTCGATTGGTGAGGTCTGGCAAAAACAGGCATTGTTAGCCTGTGCTTTTTCTTTTTCACAGCCCTGGTTTGGGCGGGTTATTGCTGCGGTAGGAGTGGCGTTGTTTGCTGCCCTTATTTTAATGACCAATACCGCGGTTGCCCGGGCATCTTATATGGTATTGAGGGACGAGTTCTTTTACACCTGGTCGCAGGCATTTCGATTTGCCTGGCGCAAATGGATTTCCGTCATCGGGGCGTTTTTGACGTTTGGCTTTATGATCGCCTTTTTCGTGATTGGGGCGTTGTTTATGGGATTGGTTGGTCGCATCCCCATTTTTGGAGAATGGTTTAATTTTCTGTTGACCATACCCTACTTTTTTGCGGCCATTTTGCTGGCATTTATCGTGGTGGTGACCTTTGTGGGCATCATTCTGGTGCCAGCAGTCATTGCCACGTCGGACGAAGATGCGCTTGGTGGGGTGTTCCAATCGTTTAGCATGACGTTCAATCAACCCTGGCGGTTGGCCATCTACAGCACCATCGTTGGCGTTTTAGAGATTGTGAGCATGCTGGTGTTTGCGCTGGTGTTGAAGCTGGGATACTTCATTTTTTCTGGCCTTTTTACTATTGGTATG
Source organism: Calditrichota bacterium (assembly GCA_013150955.1). GTDB lineage: Bacteria > Calditrichota > Calditrichia > RBG-13-44-9 > J042 > JAADJD01. The sequence continues at coordinate 85,620 of JAADJD010000013.1, read as the reverse complement.
GGCGAGAAATTTGTAAAGGTGGCGGAAACCGGTCTGGCCTGGATGGATCGCCTGCTGCCGGTATTGAATGATTGGCTGCAATATTTGCTGGGTTCTTTTGCCAGCTGGGTGTACCTCAGCCATCCCCATGTTCCCCTTGCCGAGACCTGGTCTTTGCAAATTGCCGCGGGAATTTTTACGTTCTTTTTGATCATTCTGGGTGGAAGTGTATTGGCATACGGCGAGGCCGTGGGCAACACCGGCATGACCCTGGTATACGTGATTCTTTATAAGATCCATGAAGATGAAAATCTTCTGGAACGGGAAGATGATGAGTTGAAAGAGGAGGAAGAAGGGGAAGGGGAACCTTCGGAAACCTCAGGTGAGAAAGGAGAGTCACCGGAAGAATCCACAGAGGAAAAACCATCAGCGGAGACGGACGCTGCGGAAACGGATCAATCGTGATTTGATGAATGTCCGAAGCCGGATCCCGCGAGGGATCAGGGGGCGCGCTGGTTCAGGCTCAAATGGCTGTATAAGAGGACGAAAACGCTGGAACCGAAAAGCCCGGTCACCTGCAGTGTTAAAAAACTCATCAGAAAATAACCAAATGCTGTCCAGGCAAAAGCCTGCATTAAAGGGTCAGGATGGCCCGTTTTCTGGCGGGCCATCCGTAAAAAGCACGCATAAAGCAGAATGACCAGAATCAGGCCCACCAGCCCGGAATCCATTAAGACCTGTAAATAATCCGATTGCCAGCTGATGTGAATGCTTTCTACCAATCGTTTCCGGCTGAAAGCACCGTATCCCAAAAGAAGATTTTGATACGAACCCGACGAGAGGTCGGTGTTTAAAATGCGAAGGGCATCTTTAATGATGTCTAACCGATACGTGGTTAAGTCCGCTTCTCCCGTGGCGTAGCGGCCCGTGGGTTGATTAAAGAAGGGGTTGATTCGGTAGTCGTTGGATGTGATGATCATCGAAAATAAAATGAATGGCACCGTGGCAATGATCAACCCCTGTTTCAAGAGGATCCCATTGCGCCGGGTGCGAATGTAATTTATAAAGTAGCGAAGTGCCCAGAAACCCATGCTGACCAGAACCGCCAGGAAAGCCGCCCGGGTGGCTGTATACCAGAGGGCCAGAAAATGGCTGGCAATCAAAGCGGCCAGGAAGATTTGAGTGCGAAGTCCCCGGGTGATAAGGAAAAGCCCCGTGGCTATTGGTAAAGATGTGGCCATCAGGATAGAGAGGTTATAAATGCCGCCATAAACGCCAGCGCTTCTCAGTTCTCCTTGCAGGTGGTCGGCAATGCCAAACAGGGCCGGAATGGTTGCCAGGAGCACAAAGCTCCATATCCAGAATGGTCCTTTTTCTTTCATTTGAGAATGGCAGAGGTGCCTGAAGGGAATCGCCGAGAATAGGATGATGAATGGCATGGTTGCCGGAAGTGCCTTCCAGATTGGGTAGGGCGGCGCCCGGAAGGTCCCCATCAGGCTTATCGCCAATAACCCACCCAAAGTCCACAGCTCAGGGGATTTTAAATTCAAGTTTTTTTTATGGATGAAAAAAAGCACCGATAACACCACCGCTGCCATTTGAATGAAGATGTGAGAAAGAGAAAGCCCCAGTAACCAGAAAAACAGGACAACTGCAGGTGCATGCCGCAATGCAGAATTTTTGTATAACATGGCTGTTTTCTTAAAAATCCTTCGTTTAGCTTGGTTAAATTTCCTTTAAGCGTTCCCAATCCCCGGCTTTAGGAATGATAAATTCCCGAAAAGGCACCCCGGTCATGTTTCGATAGTAGAACGCCATTAAGGCAGCGGCTACCAGATACCCCACCGAGGAACTAATGGCCGCGCCTACGATTCCCCACCGGGGGATCAGGAAAATATTCAATATAACATTCAGCACAAAGTTTACCAACCCTGTATACAAACTCAGTTCGGGACGGCCACGGGCGTAGAAATCGGCCGAAAGCACTTTGGGGAGGGTTAACGCGACAACCCCCGGTAATAACCACAATAACGGCGGGACGGAATTCAGGTATTTATCCGAGAAAACCAGAGGCAATCCCCACGGGGCCAGTATTCCCAGTACAAGCGAACCCAGCGCCACCAGCATGAGATTGGTGCGAGAAATGATCGGTGTTTTGCTTTGTTGCTGAGTGGATTGGGACGCTGCAGGGAAGAAGATGGTACTGGTAGATTGAGTTAAGTACAGCAGCTTTTCGGATACAATGAGGGCCACGTAGTACCATCCCACCATTTCCTTGGTGAGAAAGTAGCCCACTAAAAAAATATCCACGCGATAGTTCAGGAAGGTGAGCAGGTTCGAAAGCATGATTTTGGTTCCGTAGCGGACAGAGGCGAAAGTAATTTCTCGATCCCAGACGAGCGGAAAAGGGATTTGTTGCCACCACATATAAAATCCGGGCAAAAGCCAGGATATGCTATAGATGGCCAGGACGTGTGCCACGTCCAGTTTGTTCTGGAAGTAACTGGCCGATAGCAAAATAAAAAACAGTACCGGCCGCGCCAGCATGATTTTGTTGTACCGGTAAAACTGCTGGTGACCCAGAAGCATTTTGGTACCATAATCGAAAGTCATGTACGCAAAAAGTAGAAGAATGCTCCAGTAAGCGCCCCTGGCGAGGATGGTGGCTTCCTGAGGCTCAAAGAACAGGGTTAGACCATGGGTTTGAATGAACAGGATGATCAATCCCGAACCCAGACATAACGTGAGCAGACCGTTTATGAAATTGGTACCAATCAATTTTTTCCGGGGAAATTTCTGGTTACTGATGTAGTAAAGGTTGGCGGTTTCAATTCCCAGATTGGTGACTTTGTGGATGGCCTCGGTGAACAGGAAAAAAAGGGCAATAATGCCCAGATTGGCCGGACCCAGCCAGCGGGACAACAACACATTGTTCAGCAGTCCCAGTCCAAAAACACCGATCTGAACCAGAAAGGTGATGCCGATGATTTTGGTTAATTTCTGTGCCATTGTTTTGTTTAATGTGGTCGGCAACCGCCTGGTACGGTTGTTTCCCCGGAAGGATCGCTTCCAGGGCCGGAGCTATCCCAAACCCTGATCATCGGGAAGGTGTTCCCCGGGGAATGCCCGACCGTTTCCCAACCGTTAAACCATCATAAGATATTGGGTGGTGGATCGTTTCACAAGATTTTAAAAAGAATGCCGGGTGGAAGATTTTGGCGATTGCCCGGACCGTTTTTTATCATCCAGAATTTTCAGTCCTTGTTGTCCAGCGAATGGCCATGACCAGAAAGGCTCCGAAAGGAAACCGGGAGTAGCTGAGTCTCATGTCGATCCGTTCCAGCACTTTCCGAAATCGCGATGGAAAAAACGGGAAAAAGGCCAGTGTGGTGTACCAGCGGATTCGGGCGTCCGGAATCCGGCAGCGAACCAGGTGTTTGAGTTGAAACGGGCTAATGAATCGTGCATAGCGAAAGGGTGTGGGCTTCAACAGGCTTTCCAGCTTCCGAAGGAATGCGGAGAAAGCCAGTCGGTTTAACACCGCAAGGACCATCCGGCCACGGCTCACCCGATGCATCTCGGCAATGACGTTTCCGGGTTTGGATACAAATTCCAGCATGGTAACCGAAAAACAGAGGTCAAAGATTTTTTCCCGAAACGGCAGGTGAGCGGCATCGGCGCGAACGATGCACGGGCCATTGGAGGAAAGTTTTTGTCGGAACACCTCCAGCATGTCCCGGGAACGGTCGATTCCAACACACAAACCTGCCCCACGGCGGTAAAGGGCGATGAGATGATTTCCCGTTCCGCAGCCAACATCCAGGATGGCCTTGCCCTTCACCTCCCCGATCATCCGGAAGAGCAAATCGTTTTCCACCCGCTCCACGTACTGACCCACCGGTGTAGAAAACCAGGCATCGTAGTAGCGGGCAATCTCTCCCTCAAACGGGTTCCTCGCCATGATAGGTCCTCCCCTGCGAAGGTCATGCTAATATGCTTCATGCGTTGTTAGGCTCGTTCCAATCCACCGGACAGGCGTTAGAATAGGTCACCACCAGCACCATCTGCCCTTCCTTTGCTGCCAATTTAAATGCCTCCTTTATGGCATCGAACAGAAGGTCCACAGGACCGGTAACCAGTGTGCTCATAGGGCCGGGATCCGTTTGGAGACCCCGTTCCTGGAAGAAACGAATGGTACGGTCGATAAACGGGGTAAGATCCTGCTGCCGCAGGGGGTACAGGCTCACCTGAGCAGATACGATCATATTTGCTCCCCTGTGTTTTTCATTTTCCATTCAACCCAAATGTTGCATTAAATGCAAATCACGCGAATGAACCCAAGAAATATCAATAAAATTACTAATAAACCTCGAACGAATTTTCATCCAGATCTAATCCAAAGATGTTAATTCGTGCAATCCATAGTCTAAAGCATAATTTGGATTCAAACCGGGTGCTCTGTTTACCGATCATGACCGGTGTTAATTTAACAGCGAAAGATTTACGGAAAAATAATGGGCGTGACTTTTTGCGGAAAGCCCAACAATGCTGAAAATTCGAACAGTGATAGATGAAAAATCAGACAACCGGCGAAAGTAGCCACAGATTCGGTTCAGGTTAGAATTTTTCTATTTCCTGAAGAAACAGAAAGTTATTGAAACGATCGGCGGCCTGGATAATTAATGGCACATCCATTGCATGAAAAAGGATGCAACAAAATTGTGGTGGCTCGAATGATCAAGAATTTTATTCTGAAGCAGACCAAAGTACCTCTGCTCAGTAAAGGCCTCGATGTCTATGCCCTCCGGCAGAAGGTGATTGCCAGCAATATTGCCAATGTCAATACGCCGGGATATCGCCGGAAAGAAGTGGTTTTCGAGGAGAAATTGCAGACGGTTTTGCAGCGAACGCTTCCTGGCCGGCGTACCCATCCCCGGCACATGCCCATTGGCCCCCAGCGGATGGGGGAGGTACAACCCGAAATTCAGGATGATCCCTCCAACGAATTTCATAGTGGGGCCAACAATGTGGACATTGATCGGGAAATTGTAGAGCAGGTTAAAAATGAAATTCGCTTCCTTTATGGCGTGCGACTGTTACAGGGCAATTTCCGGGCCCTGAGAGCCAGTATAAAGGGACGTTTTGATCAATAACCATCAAGGATGAGGGCGCTATGAAAAGGATAGAGTCGTTTTTTACGGCACTGAACATCAGTGCCAGCGGGCTGAGTGCCCAGCGCAAAAAGCTGGATGCCATTGCCAGTAACATTGCCAACGCCAACACGACCCGCACGGAGGATGGCCAGCCCTATCGCCGGAAGCTTACCGTCATGGAAAGCGAAACCATCCCCGCTTTTGAAAAAGTACTCCAGAAAAGCCGCTTGCAACTGGAGGTGACCGACCGGAAGCACTTCCCATTTAAGAAGATTGTGCGGGTATATTCGACGGAAACGCGCGGTGTGCGGGCAGAAGTTCAGGAAGACCCAACGGATTTTCGGCGGGTGTATGATCCCACGCATCCGGATGCGGATGAGGAAGGCTATGTATATTACCCGAACATTAATGTGGTCTCGGAAATGGTGGAAATGATCAGTGCCACACGATCCTACGAAGCCAATTTGAGCAGCATTGAAGCGGCTAAGAAAATGGCCACCGAAGCCCTGCGAATTTAAAATCAGGAGTAATGTGCGATGAAGATTCAAGATTCGCTGAATCGAATTTATCAGAACCCGGCCGTTCAGGCACCCGATGCACCATCCAGGACCCAAAAACCGCCTGCGTCTTCACCTTCAACTTCCCACGATAGCACGCAAAAGTTAAACATACCCGACAATTTTGAACCGCAGGTGGGACTTTCCCGAAAGGAACGCCGTTTTTTTGAACAGGTGTTTCCGCAGCACAAAAAGCAAATTCAGGCATACTTGGATCAGCAAAACAAAACATCGGTGGAAAAAGGTCAATACATCGATGTGAAGGGGTAAGCCATGGTGGACAAAATCAAAGGGACACCGTTTCAGTCCCAGTTGCAGGAAAAATTGCAGCGTTCCCGTTCTGCGGGGGAGGATGTGTCGTTTAAGGATACCTTAAAAGAAGCGTTGCAGGAGATCAACGAGTTGCAGCAAGATGCTGGCGAAACAACGGAGCGCTTTTTGAGGGGAGAGATTACGGATCTGCATCAGGTGATGATTGCGGTGGAGAAAGCCCGTGTGGGATTGGAGCTCATGCTGGAAATCCGCAACAAGATGGTGGAGGCCTACAAAGAAATCATGCGCATGCAAATGTAATGCTTGCTTGGTTTAAAGGAAACCGATAACAAGGATGTCGCTTTATGGGAGACATTTTTTTTCAATTTCGACAACAAATTCAAGCCTTTCTTTCCCAGCTCACCACTCAGCAAAAAATCATCCTCTTTGCCGGTGTTGGGGTTCTGCTGACCATTTTGCTACTGGTCCTGGTCTGGACGGGTGGTGCCCAGTACGAAGTGCTGTATGCTCAGCTTTCACAGAAAGATGCAGGCGCTATTCTGGAAAAATTGCGCGAGCGGAACATTGATTACAAGCTTCGGGACGGCGGTAGCACCATTTTGGTTCCCACGGATAAGGTCTATGAGCTCCGTCTGGAATTTGCTCGCGAAGGCTTGCCGGAAAACAGTGTGGTGGGATACGAAATTTTCGATAAGACCAATCTGGGAATGACCGATTTTGTGCAGAAGCTCAACTACCGCCGGGCTCTGGAGGGGGAATTGACCCGTACCATCGAGCAGCTGGATGCTATCGAGAAAGCGCGGGTGCACATTGTGATTCCCGAAAGAACCCTGTTCCGCGAGGATCAAAAAGTCCCCACCGCCTCGGTCATCGTTAAGTTGAAAAAGGGGCGGCAATTGAATCCCGGCAATCTTCAGGGAATTGCCTATTTACTTGCCAGCAGTGTGGAAGGGCTGGAGCCAGAGAATGTGACCATTCTGGATACACGGGGACGGGTGTTGTCCAATAATCAAAGTCCCGAAGACCTGATTACCATGAGCGCCACCCAGCTGGAATTTACCAAAAAGGTGGAGGATTACCTGACCCAGAAGGCGCAGAGCATGCTGGATCAGGTGCTGGGTCCCGGAAATGCCATTGTGCGGGTTTCGGCCGAGTTGAATTTTACGCAGGTAGAGAAGACCATCGAGGAGTTTGATCCGGACAATACGGTGGTGCGCAGCGAAGAGATTGTGGAACAGTTAACACCCATGACGGGCGAAGGCAGTGCGCAGGCGACAACCAATGTACCGGCATCCCGATCCACCAATACCATCACCAATTACGAGATCAACAAAACGCTGCAGCATATTGTCGAAAATGTGGGGAACATCACCCGCCTGTCGGTGGCCGTTCTGGTGAATAACAAGCGGGAGAAAGTGGTGACTCCCGATGGAGAGGAGAAGATTGAATTTAAGCCACGGGATCCGCAGGAACTCAACACGCTGGCCGATCTGGTCAAGAAAGCAGTGGGCTTTCAGGAAGAACGGAACGATCAGATCTCCATTACCAGTGTGGATTTCAGCATTCCCTCCCTGGAAGAAGAGCTGTTAAATGTGGATGATGGTTCACCGTGGAGTGATTATTACAACATCATCGAAAAGGTGTTCATTATACTGGCCATTGTGGCGTCCATGCTGATCATGCGGTCGCTGTTCAACCAGGTGAAGCAGCGCAACGAAGAGCTGCAGGCCCAGATCAAGATCCTGACGGGAGAGACCGATTTGCCCCAGCTCCCACCGGGAGAACAGCTGGCCCCCGCAGGACAGTTGCCCAGCGGGCAATCCGAACAACTTCCCGCCAAGGATGACGAATTTATCCGTGCCGATCAATTTTTTGAAGAGTTTGGCCAGCCCAAGGAATTGAACATGCGGATTCGAAAATACATCAAAGAACATCCGGATCTGGCATTAAATCTTTTAAAACTCTGGATGGTGGAGGATGAATAGGTATGAGTGACGTTCCTGATACGTTAAGCCAGGGATTGATGATCGAAGATGCCTCGCAGTTGACCGGGCGGCAGAAGGCGGCCATTTTGATGATTTCTCTGGATGTGGAGACGGCTGCTGAACTCTTTAAAAACATGAACAAGCATGACATCGAAAAGATCAGCATGGAAATTGCCCGGCTGGAGATGGTCAAATCCTCGGTCATTGATGAGATCAATCAGGAATTCTTAAACCTGATCAAGGCCCAGGAATATGTAGCCCGCGGAGGCGTGGATTTTGCCGAAACCGTGCTGGAGAAGGCCTTTGGGCCCTCGGTAGCCAAGGAGTTGGTAGAAAAAATTCGCAATTCCATGAAGTCGCACGGATTTTCCACCCTGAAGAAAGCCGATTCCAGTCAGCTGGTCAATTTCCTGATTAAAGAACATCCGCAGACCATTGCACTGATTCTGTCCTACCTGTCCCCCGAACAAACGGCAGAGGTGCTGGCAGAATTCCCTGAGGATTTGCGTGCCGATGTGGCTTATCGTATTGCCACGCTGGGGAAAATTTCTCCCAATTTGTTGAAGGATATCGAAGAGGTGGTGGAATCGCTGGCAGAAAGCGTGATCTCCGAAGACATGAGTAAGACGGGTGGAGCCCAGGCACTGGCCGAAATCTTGAACAAGGCCAACAAGATGACCGAACGCTCCATCCTCTCCCGGCTGGAAGAAATCAATCCTGAACTGGCTCAGGAAGTGAAGAGCCAGATGTTCGTCTTCGAAGACATTGTGTTGCTGGACGATCGCAGCATCCAGCGGGTGCTTAAGAATGTGGATAAGAAAGATCTGGCTCTGGCGCTTAAAGCTGCAGATGATGAGATCAAGGAAAAGATTTTCAAGAACATGTCCGAACGTGCGGCCACGCTGTTGAAGGAAGATCTGGAAGTATTGGGACCGGTGCGGTTACGCGAAGTGGAAGAGGCGCAGCGTCGGATCATCGAAGTTATCAAGCAGCTGGAAGAAGAAGGCGAAATCATTATTGCCGGTCGAGGAGACGAAGATGCCATTATCGTCTGATCGGATTCTAAAAGTGCGACGGCCAATTAAACGGGTGGTGGTGGTCCCTGTCGAATCGACTCCTCCCGAGAATGCATCGGGAGCGGAAGCCGAGAACGCAGCCGACACTGCAGCGGAAACCACCCAGTATGAAGATTTGATCCAGATGTCCCAGAGCGAATTCCAGCAGGAACTGGATTTTGCCTATCAAAAGGGGCTGGAAGAAGGAAAGTTGCTGGGTTACCGCCACGCCGAGGCCGAAATTTCCCACACCATGCAAACCCTTTCGCGAATGATTGAGGAAATTCAGGCGCGGCAGAATGAATTTTTTTCCCGCACCGAAAACTATCTGCTGGAGCTGGTGTTCCGCATCAGCGAACGCATTGTAGGCGCCATTAGCGAGGTTCACCGGGATCTGATTCGAGAAACCATCCGGAAGGTGCTTCAGATTTCGCAGCTTTCCGGGAAAATCAAGATCGTGGTGCACCCGGATGATCTGAAGGTGGTCCAGGATCTGGAACCGGAATTGCGGCGGGGATTTCCGGATTTAAAAGAGCTGGGTTTTGTGGCAGACAGCACCATTCATCCCGGTGGATGCGTGGTGGAGACCGATCTGGGTAAACTGGATGCTCGCATTGAAACCCAGTTTACCGAGCTGGTGGATCGTTTGAAAAAAACGTACGAAAAATTATGACATTCGAGGAAAAGCTGACATATCTGTCGCAGACAGTAGATGCCATCGATGTGGTCCGTGTATACGGAAAGGTGACTCAGGTCGTGGGTTTGTTGATCGAGTCGCTGGGGCCACCTGCAGCGGTGGGTGATGTCTGCCAGGTATACACCCGGAATGGACAGGATGTGTTCCTGACCGAAGTTGTGGGTTTCCGGAACGATCTGGTCTTATCCATGCCCCTGGGCGACATGAAGGGCATTGCGCCGGGAAGCGATATTGTGGCCACCGGGGAGCCGTTTCAGGTCATGGTCAGTCCGGAGATGCTGGGGCGCGTGCTGGATGGGTTGGGACAGCCGATGGATGGAAAGGGGCTGTTCAACCAGGCCACGGCCTATCCGGTGCATCAGGATCCGCCACATCCGCTGGAACGGCGCCGGATTACGGAACCGATCTCCAGCGGTATCCGCGCCATCGATGCGCTGCTGACCCTTGGAAAGGGGCAGCGCGTGGGAATTTTTGCCGGTAGCGGTGTGGGCAAAAGTACCCTGATGGGAATGATTGCCCGGCATTCTTCCGCCGATGTGAACGTCATTGCGCTGGTGGGCGAGCGGGGCCGGGAAGTGCGGGAATTTATTGAAAAGGAACTGGGGGAAACGGGTCTGGAGCGGTCGGTGGTTGTGGTGGCCACTTCGGATCAGCCAGCGCTGGTTCGGGTTAAATCGGCCCTGGTGGCTACCACCATTGCAGAATTCTTCCGCGATCAGGGGAAAGATGTGATGTTGATGATGGACTCCCTTACCCGTGTGGCCATGGCGCTGCGGGAAATCGGACTCACCATTGGCGAACCACCCACCACCCGCGGCTACACACCATCGGTGTTTGCCTTCTTGCCGCGATTATTGGAACGGACGGGAACTTCGGCCAGGGGAAGCATTACCGGGCTGTATACGGTTCTGGTGGAAGGCGACGATATGAATGAACCGGTGGCCGATGCCTCGCGGGCCATTCTGGATGGGCACATCGTGTTGTCCCGGCGACTGGCCTCAATGGGACATTATCCCGCCATTGATGTTTTAGAAAGCGTGAGCCGGGTACTGAACGATATCACCGAACCCGCTCATCGCGAAGCGATTAATAAGTTTCTGGACACGCTGGCCACTTACAAGGAAGCGGAAGATTTGATCAACATCGGTGCCTATGTGAAAGGAAGCAATCCCAAAGTGGATTATGCCATTAAAAAAATCGATCAATTAAATGCCTTTTTAAGGCAGTCCATCGAGGAGAAATCCGATCTGGAAACCAGTATCCGACAATTATTGGATGTTATTCGCGATTAGGTAACCGTTTACGCACATGGGGGTAGAGGATGAAAAAATTCGAGTTTCGTTTAGAAAAGGTTCTGGAAATGAAGGAGCGCGAGCTCCAGCGGGAGCAAAAGGCGCTGGCCGATTTGCTTCGAAAACAGCAGGAAGCGCACGAGTTACTCAATGAAAAGCGCATCATGGTGGAAGGTTATATTCAGAAGATGGAAAAGGTGGCTTCCGGAGAAGCTGGAACGCTGAAGACGTACTACGAGTATTTGCAGGCGTTGCTGCAGGAAATGTACCATTTACAGAATCGCATCATCGATCTGGAAAAACAGGCCGATGTTCAGCGGAAAAAGCTGCTGGATGTGCAGAAAGAACAGAAAATTCTGGAGAACCTGAAAGAACAAAATTACCAGAAATACCTGGAAGAAAATAAAAAGAATGAGCAATCCTTTCTGGATGAAATCGCCATGCTGGGGGCACAGCCAGAGTAATGGCGGGATGATAAGCCATGGATAAAGGTCGATTGTTTCTATTTTTTGGATTCACCTTTGCGGTGATCCTGGTCATCATGACCTTCATTGTGGGGGTTATGAAGGCCCCGAAGGATCCCATGTACGCCACGTCGGCATCGGATTCGGTGCAGGCGGAGGTGGATAGTGCCCGCATCAAGGCGCGGCAGGATTCCATCCGGCGAGCGCAGGAAAAAGCGTTGCTGGAAAAGCGGCAACGGGAGCTGGACAGTCTGCGGCAGCAATTGCAGTTATTGCAGCGCCAGAATCAGGAATTGGCCCGCTTGAAGGAAAGGGAGCGAGAGCGAGAGGTGGCCCGCCAGCATCTGGCACAAACGGCCAAACAGATGGCGAAAATTTACGAGAATATGGATCCCCAGCAGGCGGCAGCCATCATCGCCCGCCTGGATCTGGAGATTGCTGTTGAGGTGATCTCGAAAATGAAGAAACGCAAGGCGGCGCAGATCCTGGCAGCGCTGGATCCCAACAAAGCTGTCGAAATTAGTAAATACATGGCCAGTTTACGTTAAAGATCCCCGCCCGTATAACGATAATTACTGTTGACAATGAAGTTCAGGATGAACAATTAAAGGTGAACGGGATGTTCACGACGTGGAAAACAATTCTCTTTTTACCTTCCCCCACCAAGGGGCAGGTGCCCATTCCCAGCCCGGAAAGGCCGACTCAATTTTCCCCAATTTCCTTTGCCAACCTGTTATTGGCAGCAGGTCGGGCAGGGCAGAAACAGGTTTCCACATCGGACATTCCGTTCGTGGTCAATCTACAACCGAAGGATTCTTTTTCCCCCATCGCCGCCAATCCATCCGGTACAGTCCCTCATGCCGCGGTGATGGAATCCGAAACCAGAAGTTTCCCCGCCATTCAAATCCTCTTTGGAAACATTGATGGAAATGTACCGACAGGGGAAACCGGGAAAGAGAAACTTCCGCAAGTTCCCGGGGAGTTAATCGCTTTACCAGAACCCGAACGACAGAAACCGTTGGCTGCTGAAATGCGGGAACGCACCGACGGGGTGTCTCCCTATCGCTTTATCTGGCCATCGCCGGTGCGCATTCACATTCTTCGAGATGCCGGGGGCAATCCCCCGCTGGTTTTTTCCGTTCAGGAGGCCCGCTACTTTCCAGCGACCTTACCCGCAGATTTTTCAGTAACTGAAATGCCAGCAGAAAAAGGCCGGGTGCAGGCAATTTCGGCAGAGGGGAATCCATCCCATTCGGCCGGTCAATCATTAGTGAAAGGCGAAAATCCACTGCCCCCGCGCGTTTCGGTGGCAATGGAACCTGAACTCAGCAGGAGCCCGATTTTTTCCGGGAATGAAAACCTTCAGCAGAATGGTTTACCAGGGAATACAACCACCCATTTGCCAAGGGTCAACAAAGAAGCGATTTCGGCAACAACTCCTCAAATGCATTCAGAAATCGCAGCAAAGTGGGTTATGCCCACCCGTGAGGGAGCAGGGGCGTCGACGGCAGCTGTTCTCCAGTTGAATTGGCCGGGAGGGGAACGGGTGGAATTTGTTGGAAAGCTGGAATATGTCCAACCAGGGATTCCATTTAAAGACCAATGGCCGGGAGATTTGCCGGTGAACAAAGCGCCGGTGACGGTGGCAAACGAAGTGCAGTACCTGCCGCGTTCCGACGATCCGGTTGGGACGAACATGCCGGTCATATTGCCGAACGCCGCACCGGAAAAGGCGTCAGTAAAACACCCCGTTGATCAACTTGTTGATTTTCCAAAACGAGCGGCTGGGCATACAGAACCGATGTTACGCGTTGGGAACGAATCGGCAGCGGAACCCTTTTCCGACGTTCAGCGAGTTTTTCCGGAGACGTCCCGGCCAGGCAGGCCCATCGAAGACGCCCGCCCGAAGGCGGATCATCGGGTGCTGCCGTTAGAGGCCCGAAAGGGATGGCAGCGAGTTGCCGAAGCCTTTCGCCATTTTTCGGAACCGGTCGTTGCACCGAAAACGACACTTGTTTCCCATTCGTTTAAAACAGATGTGTTTCAGGAGTATCGACCCGATCCGGTTGTGAAGAACGCAGCACAATCGTTTTCCGGATTGGACAATCTTACTGAAGAGGGAAAACCGGATGTGGCAACGCGTCCCGCACCATCTACCCAGAAGGATGCTGGGGCAGCCTTAGAAGCGGGATCCAATAAAACCACTACCTCAGAAGGGGGAAGGATTACCCAATCCTTGTTTTTTGGTGAGAAGCCCCTGAATCATCCAGTGTATTCGACCATGCGGCAAGGAATGGACTCTGCGCCGAAAAGCTGGGGCCAACCGTTATCCATGCAGGATATGACGGAATCCTTCCCCTCTTTTCTTAAAAATTGGATCGAGCAGGTGCGCTATTCGGGACAGACCAATCGTCAGGAAATCTGGATTCGGCTGAAACCGGCCTCACTGGGATTGGTTCGCATTCAGCTGAAGATGGAAGGAGATCGCCTGACGGGTAAGGTGGAAACCAGTCATCCCGATGCGTTGCGGGTGTTGCAGCAGCATTACCAGCAGTTGATGGATCGGTTGCGGGAGAGCCAGATTGACATTCAACAATTTGATTTGAGTCTGAATCGGGATCTGGAGGAGGAACCGACCCTGCGACAGCAGGGGACACATCAGTCCCTCACGGGTAATTCTCATCAGACAGAGGATGCAGATGCCCAGACGACTATTTCAGGAGACAATCGGGTGAAACAACCCCGTTGGTTAGGCTATAACACGATTGATTACATTGCATGAAAGGGGGTGAAAACGGTATGCAGGTAAATCAACTGGCAAGCGGTGGACCGGTTACCCCGCAACAATTGCCGACATCGGAAACCGTGATGGGGAAAGAGGATTTTCTGAAGATGCTCATTACCCAGTTGCGCTATCAGGATCCATTGAATCCCATGGAGGGCACCGAGTTCAGCGCCCAGCTGGCCCAGTTCAGTACGGTGGAGCAGCTGGCAAATATTAAAGACATGCTTCAGGCCAGCATCGATGGAAACTATCTACTGGCAACTTCCATCAACAACACGCTGGCTGCAACGGTGATTGGCAGGGAAGTGAAAGCGTATGGCGATCAGATCTACCTGCCAGAAGACGGTTCAGCCGTATTGAATTTTAAGCTGGATGGACAGGCCCGGCAGGTGACCATCGAGATTCTGGACGAGAACGGAAACGTGGTGAAAACGATCCGGCAGGAAAATCTGTCGTCTGGTGAGCACGAAATCGAATGGGACGGCACCGACGACGAAGGCAATCGTCTGGAAGAAGGGCGCTACACCTTTCGCGTTTCGGCAACCGGCGAAAACGATGTGGAAGTTGGCGTCACCTTATTCTCCCGCGGAGTGATTACCGGGGTGCGATACGGTTCCAATGGTGCCGTATTGATGTTGGGTCAAATTGAAATTCCTTTAAGTGAGGTGTACGAAATTTTAATGGGATGAAAGGAGGGATGATATGCCCCAAAAAATAGAAGGGTTAAAGGTTCCGTTTGTACCGGTAGGTGGGGTAGAAGGGTTGAGTAGCCCCCGACCGCTACCCAAGGACCATCCCTCACCATTCGACACCATTTTAAAGGAAAAGCTGGATGCGTCCCGGGGGTTGAAATTTTCGGCCCATGCGCGGACGCGATTGCAGAGTCGAAATATTGAGTTGACGCCTGATCTGATGGATAAGCTGGCCACAGCAGTGGAGAAGGCCGAAACGAAAGGCGCCAGAGATTCGCTGGTGCTGGTCAACGATGTGGCGTTCATCGTCAGTGTGAACAATCGAACCGTCATTACGGCAATCGCCGAAGAACAGTTGCAGGAGAACGTCTTTACCAATATCGATTCGGCAATCATTTTCAAGTAAGATGAAGCAGGGCCGGACCTTCCTGTTCAATCCGCAGAAGGAGGCCCTGAAACCTCGCTGACCGACCGAGGCGAGGTGAGCTTCAAGGATGAATGTTTTAAAAAACAAGGAGGGTGTATTATGGGTTTACTCCGTTCACTCTATGCCGGGGTTTCAGGGTTAAGGAATCATCAGGTGATGCTGGATGTGATTGGCAATAATATTGCCAACGTTAACACCATCGGGTTTAAGGTGGGACGGGTCACATTCAGCGAGATGTTTGCCCAGACACTTCGCGGCACCACACAACCCCTGGCCAATCTGGGGGGAACCAATCCCATGCAGGTGGGACTGGGAATGTCTTTAAATTCCATCGATACCCTGTTCAGTCAGGGCACGATTGAGACCACCGGTCAGGTGACCGACCTGGCCATTCAGGGAAATGGTTTCTTTATTCTCAGTGATGGCGAAAAGCGCGTCTTCACACGTGCCGGTGGATTTCAGTTTGATGCCAATGGTTACCTGGTATCGCCCAGCAATGGACTGCGGGTGCAGGGCTTCCTGGCAAACAAGGATGGCGTCATCGAAGCCGGAACGCCCATTTCGGACATCCGGTTACCGCTGGATAAAAAGATTGCTGCCAATGCGACCAGTCGGATCGATTTAGCCGGTAACCTGGATGCCAGCGCCGAACCATTGGGCACCATTCTGAAATCCACCAAACTTTTCGCCGTGGAAAAAGCCGGCGATGGCAGCGACATTGAAGGACTGTATGCCAAAGGGAATGCGAATGAGGTCATTTCCGGAATGATTCCCAACAGTACCACCATTACGATCACGGACAGCGTGGTGGGCACCAAGACGTACAAATACGTGGCAGCGGATACGGCCGTTGGCAACGGGGCGTTCAATTCCCTGGATGACCTGATTGCCGAGATCAACAACGACTTTGGCAGTACGTCCTTTACCGCCAGCCTGAATGCCGATGGGGCGATTGTGTTTACCGATGTGTCCGGTGGTACCAATGTGTTGACCATCGAGAGCAACAATCCCATTCTGAATCAGGCGTTGCGGTCTGCCAATGGGGATTTGTCTGCCGGTAGCCGGCTGACCGATGAGTTTTCTCACGTAGCCAACGAAAACGATCTGCTGGTAGATTTGCGGGATGAAAACGGGAACCGCCTGGGACTGCAGGTGGGTGATGAAATCACCATCAATGGGTTGAAGGGTGGAGATCCGTTGACCGAATATGCATTTACCATTTCGGCAACCACCACTTACAAGGACTTTGCTGCGGAAATTGAAACGGCGCTGGGATTAACCAACAAAGATGGGGTAAAGATTTCCACCGATGATGGAGCGCTGGTCATCCATGGAGATGGCGGCAAGGCATACGAACTGTCCGGGCTGGATATTCGGGCGGACGATACCCCCGGTGCCGGTGGTACCCCGCGAACGGGCTTTAACAATATCTTCGATAGCACACCGGGCCATTATCAGGAATTGCAAAAGGCCCAGGATGCCCAGCAATCTTCGTCCATTACCATTTACGATTCTCAGGGCAACAGTTTTGATCTGACCATCATCTTCACCAAAGATGTAGTGCAGCCCAATCGGTGGAAATGGGAAGTTCGGGTACCGGACTCCATTACCGCAACCGGCGGTAACGAGGGCTACATCGAGTTCAATCCCGACGGTTCCCTGAAGAGCTTCCGTTATCTGGATGGTTCCTCATCCCTGCAGCTGGCTGCGGGAGACAACGGCACGGATCTCATCAGCATCGAGCTGAATCCGGGAGAGCTGGGCAGTTTCGATGGCATCACCCAGTTCAGCGGCTCCAATAGCAATGTGCTGATCGTGAATCAGGACGGTTATGGTATGGGGACGCTGGAACGCATTGCCATCGATCAGTTCGGGAACATTTCCGGCATTTTCAGTAATGGCGTGGTACAGTTGCTGGGGCAGATTGCGCTGGCCAATTTTAACAATCCCGGTGGGCTTTACCGCACGGAGGACAATCTGTTCCTGGCTTCCGGGAATTCCGGCGATCCCATTCTGACCACAGCGGGAGCGGGAATCAATGCCACCATCATTTCCGGGGCACTGGAACAGTCCAATGTGGATCTGGCCGAGGAATTCACCAAGATGATTGTGGCCCAACGCGGATTCCAGGCCAATGCCCGAATCATTACCACCAGCGACGATCTGTTAGCCGAAGTAACCAACCTGAAGCGGTAAATCGAATCCTGAATTTCCGGGGGCACATTCTAATATGAATGTGCCCCTTGTATTTTGAAGTGATGAGCCTATAACGCTTTTCCTGCATTGACGGGAGGGGAGATTCGAAAGCACGGTTAATATTCAATTTTAACCTGCCGAATATGAGCTTTGGACACAAAGAGGTACAGAATGATTACCGTAACGCGGATTAACAATCAGCCGATCACGATCAATGCGGAGATTATTGAGTTTGTGGAATCGACGCCGGATACGATCATTACCACCATGACCGGTAAAAAAATTCTGGTTAAAGAATCAGTGGAGGAAGTGGTCGAAAAAATCATCGAGTATCGGCAGCGCTGTTTCGAGAAAATCCGTATCGAAATTGAAAGACAGCAGCCATGAAGAAAGCACTGGACATTGCCACACTGATCGGAATTTTTGGTGGATCGTTATTGATTCTGGTTTCGATAATGGTAGGTGGAGGACTCGGTGGCTTTATTAACATCCCTTCAATTTTGATCGTTGTGGGTGGAACCATCTCGGCCGTTCTGGTACAGTATCCCCTGGGCGATGTGCTTGGTTTAATGGGGGTAGTACGCCAGACGATCATGCAAACCACAGCCGATCCTCAGGAGATCGTGAAATTAATCGTCAAATTTGCGGAGGAAGCCCGGAAGGAAGGGCTTCTGGTACTGGAGAAGTACATCAAGGAAATTGATGATGATTTCATAAAAGGAGGGCTACAGCTGGCCATCGACGGTACTGAACCGGAATTGTTGCGAGACATTCTGGAAACCGAAGTGGCCAATCTGGAGGAACGGCATCGCAAGGGGCAGGGCATTTTCGAGGCGTTCGGCACCGCAGCTCCGGCTTTTGGGATGATCGGGACACTGATTGGTCTGGTGATGATGCTGCGCACCATGAAAGATCCGTCCAGCATTGGCCCCTCCATGGCTGTTGCACTGATCACCACATTTTATGGTGCAGTGTTGTCGAACCTGATATTCTTGCCGCTGGCTGGCAAGCTGAAGGAGCGAACCAAGAGCGAGGTGCTGATCCGGGAGATGATTATTGAGGGCATTCTGGCCATTCAGTCCGGGGACAATCCTCGTATTGTGGAACAAAAACTCATGACCTTTTTACCGCCCAAATTGCGCAAGACCGAAGGAGGCGGTGAATAACCTGCTGGTGCGCCCAGGCTTCAATGTGCGGGAAATAGTCACGGCGGGGATATGGGCATGGCGATGCGCACGCGATGGTAATTGGATGAGAATGTTGATTTTAGAGCGATTCATCGAGTCCGACAGGGTGCCCCGTCAGTCGGGGTGTTGATTGAATTTTTAACAATGTCCGATTTTTAAATCCCAGTGTCGAAAAATTGACCACTTTTTTCGGCATTGTGGGCAATGGGAAATTTTCCCTGAATATCGCCTGTTTTTGTAACTTCAAAAATAACAATTCGTTGCAGCCTTTCTGTATTTAATCCCCTCCTCACCATTTTCTGGCATACATGTTGCCCTTCATTATTACTGGATAAATGAAAAAGCATAATGGGCAAGAACAAGAAAAAAGGCGGTTCGGATGAAGGCGGCGGAGGTGGCGCCCCCGGCTGGATGGTTACCTACGGGGATTTAATGTCCCTGTTGTTAACGTTCTTTGTATTGATCGTCTCGTTTTCCTCGATTCAGCACGTAAAGTTCCAGAAAGCCCTGGGAAGTTTAAAAGCAGCATTAGGTGTTTTACCCAAGGAGGAATCGGTGATTTTTCAACGTGAAGTCATCGTGCCCCAGCTGGCCGATAAGAATCGCAAGCGCATCAAGCGCATTGCGCGTGAACTGCAACGCATCATCGATGCCAAGGGGCTGGGGAACAACATCCGCCTGGAATTGACGACCAAGGGAATCTTAATCCGCATTGCCTCCCCCGTGCTGTTCGATCTGGGGGAAGCCACCATCAAGCCCGAAGCCTATCCCATTCTGGATAAAGTCGTTGAAATGACAAAGGTGTGGCCCAACAAGATTCGAATCGAAGGCCATACCGATGATCTTCCCATTCACACCCGACAATTTCCTTCCAACTGGGAATTATCCACCGCAAGAGCATTAAGCGTGTTGCGTTATTTCCTGAGCAAGGGAGTGGAGCCTCAGCGATTGGCGGCCGTTGGTTATGGGGAGTATCATCCGTTGGTGCCCAACACCAGTGCGGAAAATCGCGCCAAGAACCGACGGGTAGAAATCTACATTGAACGCGACGAAAAGCAGTTTCAATTCAGGGAAGAGAATTTTTAAACAAGGAGGGTAACAAATGGCAGACATCCGAGACAATATCCCGGAAGAATCCCTGGAGAGTCCCCAGGAGGAGACCAAACGTTTCAGCATGATAAAAGTGGGAATCCCGGTGCTCATCATTCAGATCATTGTGTCTTACTTTCTGGCCAACTACCTGATTGTGCCCATGTTTTTTGATCAGGCCAGTGCGCACAGCTCGTCCCGGTCCGCAGAGGTGTCCGAAGAGGCGGCACCCGCCGATTCCGGGGAAGATGAGGAGCAGGAACGGGAGTACGGGGTCATTCACCAGCTGGAGGATATCATTGTGAATCCGGCCGAAAGTCAGGGCTCTCAGTTTCTGTTGATCAATCTGGCCTTTGAGGTCAAATCCGAAGACGATGTGGAATTGCTGAAACAGCGAGAGGTGATTGTGCGCGACATTCTGATTCAGTTGTTGAGCGGAAAAACCCTGCTGGAACTGGATGGCCCGGATGACAAGGAATTGCTCCGGAAGGAAATCATCGAGCGGGTCTCCAAAGTCTTGCCCAAGGGACACCTGTACAACGTGTACTTTTCCAATTATATCATTCAATAGCAAGAGGAACCAACGGAGGAAGCCGTGGCTGAAGTTCTTTCGCAACAGGAAATTGATCAACTTTTGTCGGGAATCAATACCGGCTCCATTCAGGAAGAAGAGCTAACCAGCATCGGGAAGCACAAGGAAATTCAGGATTACGATTTCCGACGACCCACACGGGTGAGTAAGGATCAATTGAAGACGATCCGCACCCTGCACGAAAGTTTTGCGGAGCTCTTCGGCTTTTATCTGGCTTCCAAGCTGCAGACCATGGTTACCATCGATTTGCTGGCGGTGGATCAGTTGCGATACTCGGAATACGTGCTGTCCATCTCCAATCCCAGCTGCATTTACATCTTTGAAATTCTGGAAACCGAGGGACGGGCGGTGTTCGAAATGACGCCGGAGCTGGTGTTTACCAGTGTGGAGCGGTTACTGGGAGGTGGCGGTACCCAGCCCACCCAGGTTCGCCCCATCACACCAATCGAGCAGCGGATTATGCGGCCGGTGGTGATGCATGCACTGGAAAGTTTAACCAACGCCTGGAAACCCATCTATACCCTTTCGTTTGAATTGACCGGGTTTGAGAGCA
Source organism: Calditrichota bacterium (assembly GCA_013150955.1). Lineage (GTDB taxonomy): Bacteria > Calditrichota > Calditrichia > RBG-13-44-9 > J042 > JAADJD01. Next base: position 64,644 of record JAADJD010000013.1, on the reverse strand, counting down.
ATCCGGACTTTGTTCAGATTGCCCCCGCCAGCGAGATCGTGATCGTGGTGTCCTTCGAGATCAAGATCAAAGAAGATTCCTACATGATGAACATTTGTTACCCTTCCTACGCCCTGGAAGATGTCATTGCCAAGCTGAATGTGCAGTACTTCTCCACGGTGGTCAAAAATAAAAATAAGGATGCCAGCAAGCGGGCCATTCAGCGACACCTGGCCCATACCCCGATGGATGTTCGGGTGGTGCTGGGGACGTCTCAGCTTACCATTCGTGAATTGCTGGAGCTGGAAGAGGGAGACGTGCTGCGTCTGGATACGCAGATTGATGATGACATTCCGATCTACCTGAGGGATCGGTTAAAATTTTACGGCCGTCCCGGCATAGTGGACGATCGTATTGCCATTAAAATCACTCAGGAAGCAACGGACGAAACGAAATAAAGGGAGATCAATCCTCATGGCGGAAGACGTACAGGAATTGCAGACCGAACAGGCTCAGGCTGAGGCCACAAACGAAGCCAGCGAAACGCAGCCCCAGGCCGAAACGGATGCGGCAGCCGAGCCCGAGGTTCAGAAGGCGGAATTTGAAAATCTGGAAACGCCGGAAAAGAAGGTGGATACCAATCGCAAGCTGGAAATGCTGCTGGACATTGTGTTGCCCGTTTCCATTGAGCTGGGGCGCACCCGCATGTACATCAAGGATATTCTGGAGCTGGAACGGGGCTCCATCATCGAACTGGACAAGATGGCTGGCGAACCGGTGGATTTGTATGTGAACAACAAAAAAATGGCCGAGGGTGAGGTGGTGGTAGTCGATAAGCATTTTGGCATTCGGATCACCAACCTCATCGACCCGGCAGACCGGATTAAAAAACTGGGGACGCCAGGAGAATGAAACGAGGGTTGTTTTACATCCTGACTCCACTCGTGCCGGCCGCTGCTCTGCTGGCTCAGCCGTCGGATCCGCAGGCGCCTGCCGGTGCAGAAACCCCGGAATTGGGCTGGCTGGTGTTTAAAGCCGTGGCCATGCTGATCCTGATCCTGGCGCTGATTTTTCTGCTGGTCTTTTTCATTAAAAAAGTCTGGGGGCGGCAGCTGGGGATCATCGGGGATCAGGAGTGGTTTCAGGTGGTGGCCAGAGCACCCCTGCACGCCCAGCATTCCATTGCGCTGGTAAAGGTGTTCGATCGTTTCCTCCTGTTGGGGATTACCGAATCGTCTATCAGCAATCTGGGCGAGTTACAACAGAGTCCCCAGTTGATGCAATGGATCGAGAAGAATCAGGTCTCTTCAGGTGCTGTGACCCCGAATGTGTTCTGGTCTTTGTTGAAAAAGAAAGTTGAGAAATAAACAGATGGTGGCTCGAATTTACAACAAAGGAAAATTTCGCTACGCCATGTACTTTCTGGGGTTGTTGCTGTTGTTCCCCGGAAGTGAAGTGCCGGCCCTGGCTCAGCCAGGAAACCAGCCGCTGCCGTTGCCAAAGGTCACCATTGGCGTGGATACCGCCCGAACACCGCAGGATTTTACGGTTACCCTGCAGTTGATTTTCCTGATGACCGTCCTGAGCCTGGCACCCGCTTTTCTGATCCTGTTGACCTCCTTTACCCGGATCGTCATCGTGTTTCACTTCATCCGCCAGGCGCTGGGGACGCAACAAATTCCACCCAATCAGGTGCTGGTGGGACTGGCGCTGTTCCTGACCTTTTTTATCATGGCACCGACCTGGGAGGCCGTGCACGATAACGCCCTGCGACCCTATCTGGATGGGCAGATTACCCAGCAGGAAGCCTACGAGCGCGCCATGGAACCCATTCGCGCCTTTTTGTTCAAACATACTCGCGAGAAAGACCTGGCGCTTTTTGTGCGCCTGTCTCAGGATCAAAAACCGTTGAATGCCGACGAAGTATCTACCCTGGCCCTGATCCCGGCATTTGCCATCAGCGAACTGCGGATCGCTTTTCAAATCGGGTTTATCATTTACATCCCATTCCTCATTATCGACATGGTCGTGGGGAGTGTGCTCATGTCCATGGGAATGCTCATGTTGCCACCCATGATGATTTCGCTACCATTCAAGATCCTGCTGTTCGTGCTGGTGGATGGGTGGTATTTGCTGGTCAATTCCCTGGTGAACAGTTTTTAAAGTGAGAATAAGAAGATGACTGAACAGTTTGTGATCAAATTTTTAACCGATGCCATTTACACGGTCATTCTCATCGCCGGGCCCATCCTGCTGGTTACCCTGGTGGTGGGGTTCCTGATCGGTATTTTTCAGGCTGTGACGTCCATTAACGAAATGACCATGACCTTCATTCCCAAAATCATTGCGGTGGTCATCTTGTTGCTGCTTTTGTTGCCCTGGATGTTACAGCTCATGCAAAACTATACCATTGCTGTGTTCAACTTAATACCGACACTGGTGCGTTAATATGGCTTATACCGAACATCAAATATTGCTGTTTTTCCTGATTCTGGTGCGCATGACCTCGTTATTCATTGCGGCACCGGTTTTCAGCTCCCGCAGTGTTCCCATGATGTTTAAGGTGGGCCTGGGCGGATTGGTGTCTCTGTTGATTTTCCCGGTGGTGGAACCTCAAACACCAGACATTGCCCTGGATTGGTTACAGGTGCTGGTGCTGGTGTTTACCGAAATGTTTACCGGAGTAATCATTGGCTTTGTGCTGGGTTTCCTGTTTGTTGGCATCGAGATGGCCGGTGAATACATCGGGCTGGACATGGGTTTCTCCATGGTTCAGGAAATCGATCCCACGTTTAACCAGCCGCTGTCGGTCATTGCCCGGTTAAAGACCAATATGGCCATGCTGGTATTCCTGTTGCTGGATGGCCATCATTACCTGATCGAGGCGCTGGCTTACAGCTACCGTACCATTCCCATAGGCGGATGGCAACTGACGCAACTGGCCGTTCAGCGTATTATGCGGATTTCGGCAGAGGTGTTCATCATCGGGATCAAGATTGCCGCTCCGGCAGTGGTCACCCTCTTTTTAACCAGTGTGGCCATGGGGATCATTGCGCGGGCGGTGCCACAGATGAACATCTTCTTTGTGGGCATTCCGTTGCGGATGCTGGCAGGATTCTCGGCACTGATTTTCGGTATGCCATTGTTCATTTACGTTTTTCAGAAGTTGCTGGAGCAGTTTGAAAATAACGTCACCTATATCTTGCAGGTAATGTAATGGCGGATAGTTTCCAGGAAAAAACCGAAAAGCCAACCAGTAAGCGCCTGGAAGAAGCCCGAAGAAAGGGCAATGTGGCCAAGAGTATCGAGATCAATTCGGCCATCGGGTTGATCAGTGGGTTGTCTTTACTCTACCTGCTGGGCGGCTTTTTTTACCAGCAAACGCGCTTGATTTACCACGAGATTTTGAATGGTGGGTACATGATTGAACTGACTCCGGAGACCATTCACTACTATCTGATTCAGGGATTGGGGAGCCTGGGAATACTGGTTCTGGGATTCATGATCGGGATTATGGTGATCGGTATGGCCGCCAGCATCATGCAAGTAGGATTCTTATTTACCCTGGAGCCGCTTCAGTTCAAGTTCGAGAAAATCAATCCCCTGAAGGGATTTAAAAAGATCCTGTTTTCTGCCCGCACGGTGGAAGAGCTGGTGAAAAATATCCTCAAACTGACCATCGTGATCTTCATCGGTTATCAGGCTATCATGGGATACCGGGAAGAATTCATCCCGCTGCAGGATAAGGACGTATCGCAGATCGCCAGTTTCATGATCTCGGCGGGATTTAAGGTCAGTTTTAAAATCGCGGCCATCTTTATTTTGATTGCCGCCGCCGACTTCGCCTTTCAGAAGTATCAACACATCAAGAACTTGATGATGACCAAGCAGGAAGTGAAGGACGAGGCCAAGCAGACCGAGGGAGATCCCAAGATCAAATCGAAGATTCGCAGCGTGCAGATCCAGATGGCCATGAAACGCATGATGCAGAACGTGCCCACGGCGGATGTGGTCATTACCAACCCCACGCATTATGCCGTGGCATTGAAGTATGACGTTGAACAAATGCGGGCACCCAAAGTGGTGGCTAAAGGACAAAACCTGATCGCCCTGCGCATTCGGGATCTGGCAGAAATGCACGATGTGCCCATTGTGGAAGATCCACCGCTGGCCCGGGCGCTGTACCAGACCGTGGAGCTGGATCAGGAAATTCCGGAGCAGTTCTTCCAGGCCGTGGCCGAAGTACTGGCCTATGTGTATAAACTGAAGCAAAAGACCGTTTAATGGAGAAAGCAACCACCATGTGGCAACGGAATAGCGACATCTTTCTGGCAGTTGGGGTCATCACCATTCTGGTGTTGATGATTATCCCATTGCCGCCGGCCTTGCTGGATGTGTTACTGGCCCTGAACATCTCGGCCGCTCTGGTGTTGCTGCTGGTTTCGCTCTATTTAACCAATCCGCTGGAAATATCCGTTTTCCCCAGTCTGTTACTGGTTTTAACCTTGTTCCGATTGTCTTTAAATATTGCCTCAACACGCCTGATTCTGGGGGAAGCTTACGCCGGAGAGATCATCCGCTCTTTTGGGAGTTTTGTGGTGAAGGGCAATTATGTGGTGGGTTTCATCATCTTTCTCATTCTGATCATCATTCAGTTTGTGGTGATTGTGAAGGGAGCGGGGCGAATTGCGGAGGTGGCCGCGCGGTTTACCCTGGATGCCATGCCCGGCAAACAGATGAGCATCGACGCCGATTTAAATGCCGGTATCATCACCGAAGAGGAAGCCCGCCAGCGCCGCGAACTGATCTCCCGGGAAGCCGATTTTTACGGAGCCATGGATGGGGCCAGCAAGTTTGTCCGTGGGGATGCCATTGCCGGATTGATCATCACAACCATAAACATTGTGGGCGGGTTGATCATCGGCATGGCCCAGATGGGCATGTCGGCCGGACAGGCGTTGCAAACCTACAGCCTGTTGACCATCGGCGATGGCCTGGTTTCCCAGATTCCCGCCCTGCTGGTGTCCACCTCTGCCGGTATCGTGGTGACCCGGGCTGCCAGTCAGGACAATCTGGGCGCCGACCTGACCACTCAGCTGTTTGCCAATCCCAAGGCCCTCTTTATTGCCGCCGGAACGCTGGGATTGTTTGCTTTTACGCCCGGTCTGCCATCGGTGCCGTTCTTCCTTCTGGCCAGCATCATTGCCTTCATTGGTTACTCCGTGCGCCAGGCCAAGGAACTGGAGGAAGAAATGGAAGAAATGGTTGAAGAGGCTCAGCTGCCCGCTCCCACGGTGGAAATCGAAAACTACCTGCAGGTGGACGCTCTGGAACTGGAGATCGGCTACAACCTGATTGCGCTGGTGGATACCGAACAGGGTGGCGATTTGTTCGAGCGCATCACCTCCATGCGCAAACAGATGGCCATGGAAGTGGGCATCATCGTGCCGCCGATCCGGGTGCGCGATAATCTGCAGCTCAATCCCGATGAGTACGTCATCAAGATTCGCGGGAACGAGGTGGCCCGCAACGAGTTGCTGGTGGGGCATTACCTGGCCATGAATCCCGGAAACGTGGAAGAGGAGATCGAAGGCATTCCGGTAACCGAACCCGCATTTGGATTACCCGCGGTATGGATTCGCCCGGAACAAAAGCAGGCGGCCGAACTGGCCGGTTACACTGTTGTGGAACCGTCGGCGGTACTTTCGACGCATTTGATGGAAGTTATCCGCCGCAATGCGGACAAGTTGCTGGGCCGCCAGGAGGTGAAACAACTGCTGGATAACCTGAAGAAGGATTATCCTGCTGTGGTCGAAGAGCTGGTGCCCGACCAGCTGTCCATTGGGGCCATTCAAAAAGTGTTGCAGAATTTGCTTCGGGAAAATATCCCCATCCGGGATCTGGTGACGATCCTGGAGACGCTGGCCGATTACGCCAACGTCACCAAAAATGTGGAGGTACTCACCGAATACGTGCGCTATGCCCTTTCCGACACGATCGCCAAACTGTACCAGGATGAGGATGGCGTCATCCGGGCCATTACGTTGGATGCCAAAATCGAACAATTGATTACCAGCTCCCTGCAAAAGCAGAAGCAGGTCACCAATACGCTGGGGCTGTCACCAGCCGTCATTCAACAAATCCACCGCAGCGTTGCCGAAAATGTGGAACAGGCGATCAGTCAGGGTTATCAGCCGGTGATTGTTTGTTCCCCCGCCATCCGGGCCTATTTCCGCAAGTTGATCGAAAATGTATTCCCGGATGTTGCGGTAATCTCCTTTGGAGAATTGCCGGCAGATGTCCAAATCGAATCCATAGGAAAAGTGAGGATTTCCAATGAGAATTAAAAAGTATGTGGGAAGGACGTTTCAGGAAGCATTCGAGCAGATGAAGAACGAGCTGGGCCCCGAAGCCATCATCCTCAATTCGAGGAAGATTAAGAACGGGGGCAAGCTGGATTTTTGGGGAGGCAAGGAATATTACGAAATCACTGCCGGTCTGGATAGTGTTTCGCCCAGAAATGGCCGGTTGCGAGGCATGGCCAATACAACGGAATCTTCCGCCGCGACCGGTAAGGCCACTTATGCCAACGCGAAGGGTGCCCGACTGGACACCCTGGTGCAGGATTCCCCCAAAAATGGAAACGGTACCCGTCCGGCAGATTTTGATTTTGCCGCCTGGGAAGCCGAACGCAAAAAAATTCTGGAGCAGCTGAGCAACATTGTGGAGCTAAGGGATGAAATCAGCGACATCAAGAAAACCCTGAATCAGGTGGCAGATTTTCTGAAATACAGCCGCATGCCTGCCCTGCCAGAATTGTTCAAGGAAATGCTGAAAAAGCTGGTGGACAACGAGGTGCATGAAGATCTGGCCAAGGCCATTGTTCAAACGGTGTATTCCCACACGCATATGACCGATTACGGCAAGCGCGAAGTGGTTACCCGCAATCTGCTGAATCTGCTGGGGAAAATGATTAAGATTGCCCAGCCGCTGGATAAGATTAAACGCACTCCGTATGTCATCGCGCTGGTTGGGCCGACAGGTGTGGGCAAAACCACCACCATTGCAAAAATTGCCGCCAACCTGAAGCTGTTTTTCAATCGGCGGGTAGCGTTGATTTCTGCGGATACGTACCGGATTGCTGCCATTGAGCAATTGCAAACCTTTGCGAACATTGCCAACATTCCCATGAGTGTGGCCTATAGCCCGCAGGAAATTCGGGAAGCCATTTACAAATACAAAGACAAAGAGATCATTCTGATCGATACCGTTGGGCGCAGTCAAAAACATGATCAACATTTGCGCGACCTGCAGAAATTTGTGGATGCGGCAAATCCTGATGAGGTGCATCTGGTACTGAGTTTAACCGCCAGTCTGAAAACCATGCTGGATGTGGTGAAACGCTTCCAGCTACTGCGTCCCAATCGATTCATTTTTAGCAAACTGGACGAAAGCATTCATACCGGCAATATCATCAATATTCTCTACAAGCATCAGTTACCGGTCAGCTTTTTAACCACCGGTCAGACGGTTCCGAACGATATCGTTCCCGCAGACCGAACGTTGCTGTCGAATCTTATTTACAAAGGAGTGTTGAACGCATGATGGATCAGGCAAGTCAATTACGGAAATTGGCCCGGCAATACCCGACGCGGCCAGCGGCTGATACCCAGGCAGGTGCCCGAATGTTTCTGGTTGCCAGTGGAAAGGGAGGCGTAGGGAAAAGCTTCTTCACGCTGGCCCTGGGAGAAATTCTGGCGACCCGAGGTTATCAGGTCTTATTGGTGGATGCCAATTTACGCAATCCTTCGCTGCACATTTTCAGCAATGTGAATCCTGAATTTACGGTGAATCAGTTACTGACCATCGGAAAGCCCGACCGCATGGGGCCTTTCATTGAGCTCCAACCGGGATTGCACCTGTTTCCCAACGAGGGCAATGCAGCAGCGGTGTATTCCGGAGCGGCCGATAATAGCAGCTTTTTGCTGGAAGAGCTGGCTCCCTTCCGGGAAATCTACGACATCATCCTCTTCGATACACAGACGGGACTCAATACCTGGAATTTGACCTTGATACAGGCCGCTCATCGGGTGTTTTTAACCACCATACCCGATCCCACGGCCATTATCGATTCTTATCTGTTTTTAAAGGCAATTCAACCATATGTATCGCTGGATGTGTTTGAGCTGGTTTTGAATCAAACCATCACGGAGAAAGGGGGTGAAGAGGCCCATGAGAAGTTAAATGCTGCGTTAAAGCATTTTCTGAATAGCACCGTTCCGCTGGCGGCCAACATTCCTTTCGATTTGTCGGTGCGGGATTGTGTTGGATCGCAGGCGTTTCCCTGGCAACAGCGGTTGAAATCCAAAGTGTGGAAAACCATTCAGCAGGTGGCTGAGGATCTGGCCCGTCAGATGCCACATAAAGTGCGCTCTGTAACCCATAACAGTGAGGTAACGTTATGAGTCAGTTACCCTTTAAACTGTCCATTCTGGTCTTTTTGATCACGTTCCTGTCGGGATTTTATCTCAAGCTTTCGTTACTGGATAATCTAATTCGGTCGTTTGTCATTTACCTGATTTTTTCCGTGCTGGAGCTGGTGGTGTTGCTCATTTACAATCAAACCACCTACAATTTTTTGAAAGCCCAATTGAAAAAGAATGAAGAAGAGGCTGCGCCGGAACAGGTCCCGGTTCAGTCCCCTTCATCAACGGGAGAAAATCAATAAATCAATATAAGGAAAGGAAGAAGCAATGAAGGCAAAAGTGGATTCATTGTGGCAAGCGTACCATCAACAGAAATCCCCGGAATTACGCAATCAGTTGATGGTCAAGTATTTAGGCCTGGTGCATTATGTGGTAAACAAATTGTTTAAATCCATTCCCTCGAACGTGGATCGTGAGGATCTGGTGCACATCGGGGTTATTGGGTTAAGCGAAGCGCTGGATCGTTACAATCCCTACTTTGGCATCAAGTTCGAGACTTACGCCATTCCACGGATTAAAGGGGCCATTATCGATGAGTTGCGGAAGCAGGATTGGATTCCGCGATCCCTGCGGTCCAAGTCGAACAAGATTAAGAAGGTTGTGGAAGAGCTGGAGCAGGTTCAACGGGGTGAAATTTCGGATCAGCAGGTGGCGTATCATCTGGGAATCAGCGAGGAAGAGTATCACCAGTGGCAGTCCGAATTGAACCGGACGAACATGGTTTCACTGGACAAACCCAATCCCAATTTTGATGATCACAATTTGTACGATTCGGTGGAAGATAGCTCCACGGGCAATCCGCTGGAGGACCTGGAATCGCAGGAAATGAAGGAGGTGCTGGCCCGGTTAATCAAGAAGCTGCCCGAAAAAGCCCGGCTGGCTTTGACCCTGTACTATTACGAACGCCTGACGTTTAAGGAAATTGGTAAAATTCTGAATGTTTCCGAAAGCCGGATTTCCCAGATTCATTCCGAAACCATCAAGACCCTGAAACGGATGTTGAAGAAAGAACTAAGTGTTTAAAAATCAGACACTTTGTGATGGAAAAAGGGGACGAAATGGTCAACGGGATACTGAACAGGATTGGGGGTAAGTTAATAAATAATATTGGGTTAGGCTCGGAAAAAAATTTTGGTATTGTATTTGTAATAAAATACAAAGCATATAAAGGGGGCTAAGCGATGGTCCCAATTAAAATTCAGTATCTGCAGGCCGGGGTGTTATCCGGGGATAAACAGTACCTCACCCAGCGGAAATTGCCGGAAATCCACCAGCAGGTACTGGAAAATTCCATTCAGCAGTATCTGGAAGGCTTACAGAACAAACCCGTCAAGGCGGAGGGTTCGGAGAAGGCACTGTTGAAAGAAAAGGGCGAGGATCAGGAAAAAGGTCGTCGGGGATCTCGCAGGGGGAAAGAGACCAAAAAAGCCACTCCCCGTTCGGCAGAAGGCCATGCGATTATTGAGAAAGACGAAGAAGGGCATGTAAAACACCTGGATGTTAAAATTTGAAGGAATTCGGGATGAGACAACGAGAAATTTCACTGATAGATATTCGCAACCGCGTCCAGTCCATTTCGCGTTTAACCACATTGCCGCAAATTGCCACTCGCGTACTGGAATTGGTGGAAAATCCCCGAACCTCAGCATCGCGCCTTGGTGAGGTCATCTCGGCCGATCAGGTTTTGACGGCTCGCATTCTGAAGCTGGCCAATTCGGCATTTTACGGTTTTCCGCGGCGCATCTCCACCCTGAACCTGGCCATCGTGGTGCTGGGATTCAATGCCCTGCGGGATCTGGTTCTCAGCATCTCGGTCATCGATCAGTTCAATCGCAATTTTAATGGCGACATTAATCTGGAAAAATTCTGGCGCCATGCGGTGGTGGTGGCCATGGGTTCCCGAATGCTGTCGCGCATGGTGCGCTATTCGGTGGCGGGCGAGGTGTTTGTGGGAGGTTTGTTACACGACATCGGTTATCTGGTACTGGTTCAGCACTTTCCCAGTCTGTTCGAAAGGGTAATGAAATATGCCCGCGAAAAGCAGGTGCCGTTTTTACAGGCCGAATATTCGGTGCTGGGATTTTCCCATGCCGAGGTCGGCAGCTGGCTGGCCGAAGGCTGGAATTTGCCCGAAAAGTTAGTCCAGGCCATTCGGTTTCATCATCAACCTCCGGAAACCCTGAAGTACCGCGAATTCGTCTGGTCAATTCACCTGGCTGATTTAATTAGCCACTCCATCGATGAGGGTGGCGGATTAAATCAGCTACCGGAATTTTCCGATGTGGATATCGAAGAACGTTTAAAAGGGCTCTTCAAGCAACCGCAACCACTGGAATACTATCAGGATGCCTTTCGAAGAGAAAATGAAAAAGTTGACGACTTTCTGGCTACCTTGCTGAATCGCAAGGTAAAAGAAGAGTCCACTGTAACCTGACCATTAACCAGGAAGGAGAATAAGGATGTTTTCCAATTTCCGTAACCACCAGGATGTGGATTTTTTAGTCCAGGATCTTAAAGGACGGGCATTTACCAGTGGAGAAATCGATTCGATCGTCGAAAATTATATCTCCCTGGTCAACCGTTTAAAAGAGGACATCCACACCCTCAAGCAGGAACTGGAATATCATAAAAAACTCCACGGGGATCTGTCCTACTCGCTGGATGAATTCCTGACCATTCAGAAGGCCTCGGAAATTATCACCCAGCACCTGGAGTACGATAAGATTGTGGCCTCGCTGCTGAAACTCTGTACCCGAATCATTCGCTACGAATCGGGGAACGTGATTTTAAAAGAGGGGGATCAGTGGATTGTGGTGCTGGAGAATCACCAGAACGATTTCTTGCGATTGTCGCAGGCCATGATGGAAGAGGGTATCCTGGAATGGATGTGGGAGCATCAACAATCGATTGTGGTACCATTGCATGAGTTCATGATTTGCAAGGAACTGGAACTAAACGACGGGAATCTGGTAATCACCCCGCTGATCGTGAACGACAATCGCATTGGAATGTTGTTTTTGCACACACAAAAAGATCAGAGCCAATTTTCCCTGCGCGATCTGGAATTGATCAACCTTCTGGGTATGCAAACGGCCATAGCCATTCAATACACGCGATTGTTTAAAGATCTGGAAAAGACCCATACGGAATTGAAAAAGTCCCAGGCGCAATTGATGCAGGCGGTCAAGTTGGCCACGGTTGGCGAGCTGGCCGGTGGAATCGCGCACGAGATTAACAATCCATTGCAGATTATTCTGGGTAAGATCCAGGTGGCCATGATGGGCAACAACAGTCAGGACACGCTGAAGATTGTGGAGATGCAGGCGTTGCGCATTGCCACCATCGTCCGCGGGCTGTTGATGCTGGCCAAGGAAAACAAGCAACAGGCGTCTGATCTGGTGGAAATCAATCCGCTAATTGTCAATACGTTAAAATTAGTACGCGGACAAATTGAGAAACGGGGCATCGAGATCGATCTGAAACTGGCCGACAAACTGCCGGTGATTACGGCCAATTCGGTGTATTTGCAGCAGATCTTGCTGAACTTCTTCTTGACGGCCAAAAAGCAGTTGGCCCAGGGGGGCAAATTGCGCATCGAAACGGCCATGGTCGATGACGAATTTATTGAAATCCGCATTCACGATAACGGGGAACCTCTGGATCCCAACGATGTGGCCAACGCCCTGGTACCCTTCAGCGTATCGGGGTCGCAGCACAATTTAAGCCTGATGGTGAGTGTCCAGATGATCCGCGACATTGGCGGAGAAGTGGACATACAGTCGTCCCCGGAAGAGGGGAATACGATCATTATTCGAATAAAAAAGAATGTTCAATTTCAGTCAGGGAGTGACGATGTATCGCTTGCAACGATTGCCTGATTGGGTGAAAATGGTCTGGCTGATTGGCTGGCTGTTTGGGGTGCAGTGGGCCAGTGCAATGGATATTCGGTACGAACAGACCGCTGACCTTACCCGAATACAGCTCCAGTTTCCCCATCCCACCCAGGTAAAACTGCTGAATTTTTCGCCAGCAAATAAAATCATTTTAAAGCTATCTCTGGATGAAGCTGCCGGTATAACATTCAGTGGTCTGGTTGCCGGAACACCTCCGCAGCCACCGCAAACATCGGGGATTGTGGGGATCCGTTATATCCCCATCGATAACGCCCATGGGTTGGTAATCGTCGATTTGCTGGACAAACTGGAATTTCAGGTCAGAACGGGTAGTACCCGGATTCGGCTGGAGATTCAGGATCGCCAGTACCGGCAGCCGCTGGACAATCTCTACTGGCGGGGGGTGTACTACCAGCGGAAGGGGGATTTAAAAACGGCGTTGCAGTATTATCGGCGAGTGGTCTTTCAGAACCGGGGACATGCCCATGCCTATTATAAAGCGGGTCAAATTCGCCTGGCCTGGAAGCAGTACCGCCTGGCGGAAATAAATTTCAATCACGCGCTGCGGAAAGGTTGCGATTCTACCCGGATTTACCTGTACATGGCCCGTTTGTACCGGGAATCCGGTAAAATCCAGCTGGCACAATCTTACGAGAAGAAATATCAGGAAGTCAAGGCACAGCGGGAGGAAGCCGAACAGGCGAAAAAGAAGACCAAAAGCGAACCTCCCATGCGAATCAAACTGGTGGAAGCCACCAGCGATTCGCTTCGGGCCGCAGAAACCCCTGCCGTTGCCGATAGCGCTCAACTGGCGCAGGGTGCTTCTCCTCCCCAAAAACGCGCCCGGCAGCGTCTGCTGGTGTATCTTATCCTTGGATCCGTGTTTGCGCTGTTCGGATTTTCGATTGCGGTGTTGCACGGATTGAAGCGACAGCGGGAAAAGTTTCTTGTGCAGGCGGCGCAAACCCGGCGACAGGTGGCTCCCAAACCGGCGAATCAAACCGTGAATGTCGCCGCCCGCAAAAAGCAAATTTTGCAAATGGTAAGTCAGCTTCAGGATAAAAAGGAGCAGTCGGAATCGCAGGAGCGGGACGCGAATCTGCAGGCACCCGGTGAAGAACCATTCGATCTGGCAGAAAAACAATCGCACCCGAATCCCCCACAGGAACAGGCGGCATGGGACGAGGGGGCGGGAAGCTGGAGTCCCGAACGCCAGAAACAGCTGGCAAAGGAATTGAATCTGGGGGTCGGAGAAATTGAGCTGGCGCTCAATCTGAGTGCCCATCATCATATGGTGCATCGCAATCAAAACTACAAGCAGCAGATTCTGGATCTGTTGGCCCGAAATTACAGCATACCGGAAATAGCACGGGAGTTACAGCTGGGTCAGCACGAAGTGGAATTGTTCCTGGAATTGTCGGCGAAACAAGCATGAGGTAAATGAGTCTTTTAGAGGTACAAACAAATCAGCCTGCCCCGTTTAGCCCTTCCCATTTTCCTGTAAAAAAAGGTGATGTGCTGGTGGGACGCGTGGTGGAACGCAAAGGGCCGTTTCAGTATCGGGTACGGATTGGTCAGCAGGTAATATCGGTGAATAGCCGGCTGGATTTATCCAACGGCCAGTTACTGGTGATGGAATTGAAGGAGGTGGGGACACGCATCCACCTGCGTCTGATATCGACCATTCAGCGGTTGCAGGCACGGGGGCAGATCAAACAACTGGCGCGGCAGTTCGGATTTTCAGCAGATGCGTTGACGCTGGATTTTTTCCGATTGTCCATCCAGTTTGGGCTGGTGATGCGTCTGGACGAGTTGAAACTGTTGAAATCCATTTACCGGAAATATCGCTGGGAAAATCCACTTCCGGGTGATATATTCCTGTTGCCCTACTTTGTGCAATCAGGTATTTTTGCTCACCTGGCTCTGGCAGATCCGTTCTTTTTATTAAAATGGTACTGGGGACTGGAGGATTCGCGGGAGAAGTCGCGTCGGCAGCCGAAAAAATCGGCAGAGTCGGTGCCAGCCTCCCCCGAACATGAGGCACGGATTGAGTCGCTTGTGACATCGGAGGCATGGCAAGATCCCACCCCCTTTGACCGTTACCTTCGATGGGCGATCCAGCAGTTTTTGAATACAGCAATCGCTGATGGAGAGAAGATGGAAACGGCAGGGTTTTGGCAGGATTGCTTTCGCTTTCTGGAAGAACAGCTCCGACGCTACCAAAACGGGAAATGGGCCATCTTCCCGACCGATTTTGAGGGCCATTCCCGATTTTTATTTGTCAGAAAGGAGCCGCTGGCAAAGGCTTTCCGTACCCGGTTTCATTTCGAGGTGGAGCATCCCATCTGGCGGGTCATTCAGGTGCGGGGCGATTGCACCGATGGAGAGATCCGGGTGGTATTTTACAATGATCATAAAGAATTCCCACAGGTGGTCGATTCTCACAAGATAAGTTTGAAAGAAAAACTAATGCAATTGGGCTTCCGAAAGGTTAATTTATCATACACAAAGGGAATTCAGCCCGGCCAGGGATTCCGGCAAATGTTAGAGCATTCGGTGTCAATGGTGGATAAGGTTGCTTAAATGGATACGATTTTCCCAACGGATCGGAAACTAAAAGTTTTAATCGTCGAAGACAGCCAGGAAAGCATTGACCTGTTGGTTTATTTTCTGAAACCGGCGGGATACGAAGTGATCACAGCGATGGATGGTATTCAGGCCATCGAGATGGTGGAGCGGGATCCGCCGGATATTATCCTGCTGGACATCATGCTGCCCAGGCTGGATGGTTTTCAGGTATGCGAGCGATTGAAGAAAAATAGCCGCACCTTTTACATCCCCATTGTGATGATCACGGCGCTGAAGGAGCTGAAAGACAAGATCCGCGCGCTGGAGGCGGGGGCGGATGATTTTATCTCCAAACCCTTCGACAGTGTGGAACTGCTGGCACGGGTGAAGTCACTGCTCCGCCTTAAACTGTATTACGATGAACTGATCCGGCGCAACAAGGAACTGGAGCGCCAGAAACAGATTCTGGAACGAGAGGATCTCTTGAAAAAAGAACTGACCAACTTAATTGTGCATGACATGAAAAATCCCCTGTTTGTTATTCAGGGGAATTTACAGATGATGCACATGCAAAAGCAGGCCGGCGGCAGCGAACCGGACGAAAAGTATACGCGCCGCATTGAACGCAGCAGTCGCAGCCTGTTACGCATGGTGTTGAACTTATTGGACATCAGTCGATTAGAACAGAAAACCATGGATCTGGAGCCGGTACCGGTGGATATCCATCCGTTAATTAAGAACACGGTGGAATATTTCCAGGATATTCCTGAGCACGAAAATAAAACCGTGCAGTTAAAACTGGCATCCGGTTTATCCCCGGCTTATGTGGATAAGGACGTGTTTGAACGAATCCTGGATAATCTGTTCAATTTTGTTTTCCAGAATACCCCGGAATATATGACCATTCTGGTCACCACCGGAAAGACTTCCGATGGATTTCTGGAAATGCGGGTATGCCACGATGGGAACGCCATACCTCCCCCGTTTCAGGAAAAGGTATTTCAGAAATTCGGGCAAACCGAGTTGAAGAAGGCGGGAATCAAACCGGCCCGTGGACTGGGACTGATTTTCTGCAAGCTGGCCATGAATGCCCATGGCGGCGATATCCGGCTGGATCCGGAATTTCAGGATGGAAATTGTTTTATTTTGAAGATTCCCACGTTTAAACGGGTTCGCAGTAAAGATCGTGCGGTGCGCCATGATTGATCCCTCTCCCACCTCCACATCGAACACCGATGAATTTGTCCGGCTGGAAATTTCTCGCGATCATATGGAAGTTTATGCCACGATTTCGAATTTCTCCCTTCCCACGCAACAACTGGCGGGGCTATTGAAGCAAAAGCTTCAGCAGGCCGGGATCCGTTTCGGGCTGGACAAGGAAAATATTAAAAAATTGTTGCTGGAAAAGCAGGCGGATAAACGCATTCTGGTTGCCCGTGGCCGCCCCCCGCAGGTCGGTCGTCCCGCACAGATTCAAAAACTGGTCGATTTTACCCCCCGAAAACCCATCGTATTTGACGAGAAGCTGGAAATCCGATTTGGCACCTTTCGGCATCCCAATCTGGTGCGCAAAGGAACGGCGTTGATCCGTTTTATTCCGGGACAGCCATCCCGCGAGGGGCGAACCGTTCTGGGGGAGCTGATCCCGGTTAAAGAGGTCCCCCAGCTTACCCTGCAGACCGGGGAGGGGGTTACCCGCGATCCAGGCAATCCCAATGTATTTGTTGCGGCTACCGATGGCTTTGCCTTTTTTGAAGAGCCGAATAAGGTATGGGTGAAGCCGGTTCGGGTGCTGGATCAGATGGATCCCACCGTGGGAAACGTGCGGGAATCCGGTTCCGTCATCGTCCTGGGCGACGTCAAGGCCAACACCCGCATCGAAGCGGGAGAAGACGTGGAAGTGTATGGCGTGGTGGAAGACGCTCGCATTCACGGCCGCCGGGATGTGATTGTTCACAAAGGATTTATTGGACATGGTAAAGGATTGATTATGGCCGACCGGAACGTGCTGCTGGCGTTTGCCCGGTATCAAAACATTCAGGCCGGGGAAAATCTGTATTTTGAATATGAATTAATCGGCAGCAATATTACCGCAGGCAA
This sequence comes from Calditrichota bacterium, assembly GCA_013150955.1. GTDB lineage: Bacteria > Calditrichota > Calditrichia > RBG-13-44-9 > J042 > JAADJD01. Next base: position 47,618 of record JAADJD010000013.1, on the reverse strand, counting down.
TATGATTCTGAGCCCACGAGGACGCATCATTTCCGGCCGCTGCGAAGCCCAGTATAAAATCCAGGTAGATGTGGTTGGAAGCACCGAAGGAGTTCCCACCTTTTTAATCGTGGGGCAGGATGAAATATTAAAACGCAAACTGGCCAAAGTACAGGAAGAAATTGACGCCTATTACGATCGGATCATCGAGCTGAAGCAGGAGATTTACGATCTGGTTTTGCGGCAGATTGATGGCGATTTGAATGAGCAGGAGGAGAAACACCTGCAATTTTTACAGCGCCAGAATGATCTCATCCCTGAGAGAATCCAGAAAATGGAAGCCGAAAAGAAGCATCTGGAGAAGGCGTTGGAGGACATCAAACGGGCGGAAGTGATTGTCACTGGCGATATTTTTGAGAAGGTGACCATTCAGATTGAAAAGAAGACCTATGAGGTTAAACGCAAGCTTCGCCGGCGCCGCTTTTATGTGATCGGGAATACCATCGAGACCGAAGTCTATTCGACCGTTTGACCCCGATATTGCATTCCAACCCCGAATCACGCGAATGAATCCGAAAATATCAACAAATAATTGATCCCAAATTATGCTTTAGACCACGAATTACACGAATTAACACAAATAAAAATAGTAAAATCCATTGGATGAGATCTGGATGAAAATGGGTTTTAGGTTTTTTCGCGATTTTGTGTTTATTTTTTGATTTCATTCGCTTGATTCGCGGTTTAACGCATTATTTGGGTTTATTATTTTCGTTTGTGTAAATTCGTGTCATTCGTGGTATGGGATTAAAAAAAATTATTTTCCACAGCAACTTTGCCTTCTACCGGTCGTAACTTAGCGCAACCATCGAAAATGGAGGGCGCCATGAAAAAATTGTATCGTTCCCGGAGAGACCGCAAAATATCTGGTGTTGTGGGGGGACTGGCCGAATATTTTGAAATCGATTCCAGCCTGTTGCGATTGATCATGATTCTGCTCCTATTTTTCACCGGTATCTTTCCCATTTTAATCACATACATTATTGCCTGGGCGATTATCCCGGAAGAAACAGAAGAATCCGTGACTGCGGAACAATCCCAGGTCAATGGATAAAGGGATGCACTATCTGAAGCGGGAGTGGTGGTCAAACCCGATTGAAAGGGAAATTCGCAAAAGTGGTTAGCGGGTGCCTCCCTGAAATGTTTCCCCGTTTGTCAGGATTCGTAGTCGATCGCCGGGGCGAATCAGGTTTGAACGAATATTGTTCCAGCGTTTAATGTCGTGCAGGCGTACACCGTAACGCTGGGCAATGTCCCACAGGGTTTCGCCTTTCTGTACCACGTGAATGATCGAGGCCGGATTACCACTATCGGTGGCCAGGGGAGGTGAAGCGGAACGAGTGTTCCCGCGGGCAATTTCTTCTGAACGCCCGGAAGATTCGGGCAACCAGATGTTCAGTGTCTGTCCCGGCCGAATGATCCGACTGTATCCCAGACCATTCCAGTAGCGCAACTGGGAAATGGTGACATTAAACTTGCGGGCAATGTCCCACAGGGTATCCCCTTTTTTAACCAGGTAAACCTTTTTCACCCGACCGGGAACGTGGGTCACAGGTTTGCGCCGGCTGTAGGTGCGGGTGCTGCGACGGGCATATTTCCGATAGGCCTGCCGGTTTTGGGGTACCGGAATCACCAGGTAGCTGCCGGCACGGATCATACTGCCCCGAATTTTGTTGAAGCGCTTAATCTCCCGGATGCTCACCCCGTATTTCCGGGCAATGGTCGAAAGCGTTTCGCCGTAGCGAATTCGATGGTGGATCCAGGTCAGTTTCTGATCGTCCGGGATTTTGGCGTAGTTGGTCAGAAATTTTTCGCGGGTGCCCCTTGGTAAATAAAGCGTCCATTCGTCCACGTCCGGAGGGGTGCACCAGCGTAAAATCGCCGGATTTAAATCCTTGATTTCTTCGAATGTGCTGCCAACGCATTCGGCCACCACGTTCAAATCCACACATTCCCGCACCGTGACCGTATCGAACTCCACGGGAGGGGCTTTTTCCACGTAGAAACCATATTTTTCCGGTTCTTTGGCAATCATGGCAGCAGCGATGAACGTGGGAATGTAGTTCCGGGTTTGTCGGGGCAGGCGCGGAAGATCCCAGTAGCTGTCCACCCCATAGCGGGCCAGGCGACGCTCAATTTTGCGAGGACTGAAATTATATCCCGCCATGGCCAGGTACCAATCCCCAAAGCGCTGGTAAAGGTCTTTCAACAGCCGGGCTGCCGCACGGGTGGCTTTCACCGGATCCCGCCGTTCATCAAACCACCAGCTCTGGCGCAGCCCGTAGGCACGTCCGGTGGAGGCAATAAATTGCCAGATGCCAACCGCACGGGCATACGAACGGGCATGGGGATTGAACCCGCTTTCTATCATCGCCAGGTAGAAAAGCTCTTCGGGGACACCTTCTTCCCGTAAAATATCTTTGATGAGTTTTTCGTACTTGCCCGATCGTCTTAACCAGACCCGAAAGACCCGGCGGCCTCGCGGATTGGTGGTAAAGTATTTGATTGCTTGCTGCACCTGCTTATTTAGCACCATGGGAATCCGCATGGAATGGGTCTCGTCGATCACATCCGGGATGGCCACCGTGCTATCGGTTACCTGCGTGTCCAGTTCGGCCTGCATGTGCCCCAGTTCATCCAGAATGGCTCCGGGAGAAAGGGAATCCGCTGCCGTTTGTAAAAACAGGTGCGCAAAACGGTTGTACTGATTTTCCAGGCGGATTTTGAAGGAATCCAGGGCGCTGCTCTCCACCTCCGCTTCCTCAAGCGAATCCAGCAGCTGATAGATCCGATTAAAATACTGCTCCGCCAGCAGACTGTCGGGCATTTCCATGTAAATCGTGGCAGAATCCAGGAGTTGTTCCATTAGCAATAGCGTAAAATCGGTTTCGGTAACCGGGGCTTCCTGTGTTTTATTCAGGGACGTTTGGGCTGGCGGATGGGGTGAATCCTTCTGGGTGAAGTGGATGGACTGGCATCCCAGTAGCCAGAAAATGGATAGAATGTAGATAAACAGCGTCCTGGATCGATTTCTCATTCCCTTGAGCCCTCCCGGTTCAAATTCCCTTTTGATTGAATGCGTTCAATAACCTCACTGGTCGATTTTCCTGCAACCAGGGGCACGATTTCCACGCGTCCCCCGGCATTTTCAACGATATCTTTGCCCACCACCTGGTCTGGTTTATAATCGCCACCTTTTACCAGAATATCAGGAACGATTTCACGAATCAGTTCGTAGGGGGTATCCTGTTCAAAGAGCGTTACCGCATCCACCATCTGCAGGGCGGCAAGGATCATGGCACGGTCGTCCTGCGGTAGAATGGGGCGCTCTGCCCCTTTTAAACGGCGCACGGAATCGTCACTGTTCAGCGCAACGATCAACACATCCCCCAGTTCGCGTGCCCTTGCCAGATATTCCACGTGTCCGCGATGCAATAAATCGAAACACCCATTCGTAAAAACCACCGTTTTCTTTTCAGCCCGCCAGCGTTCGCGCATAGTTTTCAGTTTCTCCCACGATACAATTTTATGGTAAATGCGGTTTAAAAAATTTTCAGAGATCATATTTTCTCAAGCTTTTTTTTAAATCGTAAACTTTCCTTTCGCCAGGGTCAATTACCCCGTCTTTGAGTCATCGAACAGGTGCTGGTTCGTCAAGATGGTTTTTTTCAACACATCGCGATCGATGGGAACGACGCCCACTTCCTCACAGACCACACCCGCGGCGTAATTGGCCAGGGTGACCGCCTCGCGCATGTTAGCACCAGCGGCCAGCGCAAAGGTGACCGTGGCAATTACCGTATCCCCGGCACCGGAAACATCGGCTACCTTGCGGGCACGGGTTCCGGTAAATGCGACCTGTCCATTGGCTTCAAACAGTGCCATGCCTTTTTCGCCCAGGGTGATCAGCACTGCCTGAGCCTTCAACCGTTCAATCAAGGTCGTTCCCGCCTTTCGGATGCGGGCCTCGTCGTTCAGACGCATGGCCAGCGCTTCCTCGGTCTCCCGTTTGTTGGGCTTAAACAGGGTTACCTTTCGATATTCCAGAAAATTGTCGAACTTGGGATCGACGGTGACCAGTACAGCGTGTTTCTCGGCCAGATCCACGATCTGGTGAATGAGCGGTGGTACCAGAATGCCCTTGTTGTAGTCCTGCAGGATGATGGCATCCACCGAATCCATCTGATCCGCAACAAATTGCAGAATTTTTTGCTGAATATCGTCGGCAATGGGGGTTGCCACTTCCCGATCCACCCGTGCAATGTGTTGATTGTTGCCAATGATGCGCGTTTTTAAGGTGGTGGGACGGGATGCATCTTCCACCAGTCCATCGGCGCGGAGATTGCGATCCAGTAGCATGGACTTGAAGATTTGTCCCCAGTGATCCTTACCCACCACACCGACCACAATCGGCGTGGCTCCCAGGCTGATCACGTTGTTGGCCACGTTGGCCGCCCCTCCAAAACGAATCTCCTCATCCTCGATATTAATGATGGGCACCGGGGCTTCCGGGGACAGGCGACTTACCGTGCCCCACAGGTACCGATCCACCATCAGGTCGCCCACCACCATGATCCGTTTACCGCGGCCTCGTTCCAGGATCTCCTGAAGCCGGGATTCGCTAAACTTAAGCATGTTAGGCTTTACCCTCGGATTTTCCCGAATCCGTTTTTACCGACTTATTGGAAGTGGCATACTTGCTGGCCAGAAAGTTCAGCAACGGCTCTTTAAACAGGCTCACAATTAAAAGCAAGAGCAACAGGGGGAAACCGGTGAAGTAAATGAAACGAACCACAGGTGCCACCCAACCATAATCGAAAAGGGGTAAAATCATGATCATGACAAAGCAAAACAGAATATAATATTCCAGGATTCTGGAAATTTTGTGGTAATATTGATGCACTATCGATTCCTCTTTCTTTGATCGTTTCCTGTTCATGTCGCGTTAACCCGTTAGTAACCTATCGGATATCCCGATCGCCGGGGATCGGAGCTGATTTCCCACCCCGCGTCTGTTTTCCAGATGGCCTGAATGTCTCCGATCTTGGAGTAGGGCATCAATCCAAACCCGCGACGCTGGAGTTCCTGCAAAACGTCTGGATCGAAGCGGTCTTTTTCATAAGCAATGGAATCGGGAATCCACTGCTGGTGAAAACGCCCTTTTTCTACCGCCTGGGATAAAGGCATGTGAAAATCGATTTTATTCAACAGTACCTGCAAAACCGAGGTGATAATGGTGGAACCACCGGGCGTTCCCAGAACCCCGACCAGCTGATCATCCCGCACCACGATGGTTGGGGTCATGGAGCTGAGCATCCGTTTCCCGGGTTCGATGGCATTGGCCCAGCCCTGAACCAGCCCGTACATGTTGGGATGTCCAGGCCGGGTAGAAAAATCGTCCATCTCGTTATTAAACAGGATGCCCGTGCCTCCGGCAACCAGAAAGCTGCCGTAGGAGCCATTCAGCGTGTAGGTCATGGCGGCCGCGTTTCCATGGGCATCAACAATAGAGATATGGGTGGTGTGCGTGGATTCCTGCTGGCGAATCTGATTGTACTCCGGCATTTCCCGAGAATTGACGGGGCGTCTGGGGTCGATCCGACTGGCGATTTGATGAATCACTTCCGGGGAAGAAAACAAATGGAATGGGATTTTGACGAAGTCCGGATCGCCCAGGTACAGATTGCGCTTTGCGTACCATTGTTTTTCCACTTCCGAAACCAGCGCCATGTAATCCGCACCGTTGTGTTCAAACTGATGGAGCGGGAATGTTTCCAGCGTTTTGAGAATTCCCTGCAGGGTAAGCCCGCCGGAAGAAGGGGGTGGCATGGAATAGATAGTGTAGCCGCGATAGGTGAATTTTATCGGTTCCCGTTCTTTTGCGCGATAATTGCGCAGATCATCCAGAGAAATAATTCCCCCGTGTTTTTTCAGGCCTTCCACGATTTTTGCCGCGATCTCGCCAGTGTAGAAGGCGTCCGGGCCCTCACGGGCAATCTGCTCCAGCGTGATGGCCAGATCCTTCTGGATGAAGAGGGTGCCTGGACGGGGGGGCTGGCCATTGGGAAAGAAAATGCGAAACGATTCGGGAAACTGCTGAAAACGCTCCCTGCGGTTCTCCAGCGAACGATACAGAAAGGAATCGACGACGAATCCGTAGCGCGCCAGTTCGATGGCAGGCTGCAGGAGGCGCTCCCAGGAAAATGTTCCAAATCGCTTATGGGCCAGAGCCAGGCCTCTGACAGTTCCGGGTACGCCAACGGCCAGGGCACCCAGTCGGCTTTTCTGGGGATCGGGAGTCCCATCGGCCCGCCAGTACATGTCGTATCGGGCCGCAGCGGGTGCCACCTCCCGAAAGTCGAAAGCGGAAACTTTGCCTGTCCGGGCATCCCGATAGAGAATAAACCCTCCGCCACCAATGTTGCCTGCCCGCGGGTAAGTGACCGCCATGGCAAATCCAACGGCAATCATCGCGTCCATGGCGTTTCCACCCTGTTGCAGAATCTGAATGCCCACCCGGGCCGCGTTAATTTCGGCGCAGGCAACACCCGCATGCGGGGCTATTATGTGCCGGGGAAGTTGCCCGAAGGCAACAGAGGTAAGCCATAAAACAAAGAGAAAAAAATATCTGAAGTTGCCAGCCAATCTTTTATTTCCGCTCAGCAAGGGCTACTCCCTATTCATCATTCGATTGCGCCAGAAGATCCAGCAGGTCTTCTGCAAAGGTCTTTTCGGGAAATTCCACCATGCGACCAATTTCAGAACCATTTTCCAGGATGATAAATGTAGGTACGCGTTCGATGTGGTAATCGATGGCCAGCCCGTCTGGATCCAGCTTCTGGCGATCCACCCCGATTAATTCGACCCGTAAATGGGCATTTTGTGCCCGTTCCAGAATTTTCATAAACGGGGGAACGCCATCCCGGGAATCGCCGCACCAGGTACCCAGAAATATTCGGATGGTAAGCGGGCGGTTGATGGCCTGGATTTTCTGGACGAGATCTGTCGGCACCTCCGCCTCTTCATAAACGGTGTTCCAATCCGGGAAGTAATGAAGAATGTCCGCAAAAACAAGCGGGCCAACAAGCATTTTTTCGCCATCCATTTCCACAATGGACGTCTGAGGATGGTAGGTTCGGGATGCGCAGGAAAGGAGCATCAACATTGCAGCCATCGCCAACAGTATCCTGTTTTTCATGGGTTTTAATCTCCGCTCAAAGTCCGTTTCCATTACGGAATACAAAATTTACGCAAAGTTATGAAAAAAAAGAAGGGCTTATTTTAAAATTCGCTGGCTTTATCCCGTCAATTTTATTGAAGTTGAAGGGTGTCGCTGCGGGCTTCTGTGGAACGCATCTGGAAATCCCGGCGGGTGGCCACCGTGTCGGGGACAGGTTCCGGTTTGCGCACCACCGTTTTCAGGCGCTTTTCGGCAACTCCCCCGGGTGTCAGCACTAAACTGAGAACCACCTGATCCGCCGTACCCAGCGGTTCCAGTTTCTGGTTGTTGAACCAGACTTCCACCCCGTCTGCCCGGCCAAGCATGAGCTTTACCTGATCACGCGCTTCAATTTTTCGTTCAATGCCCGGTGGCAAAATGTATTCTGTGGTGTCCTGCCGATCCCGGATCTCCCGCACCCAGGTACGGTGAATGGCCCGCAATGCCACGGTTAAATGGGATTGACCCATGGCCCGCAAAATTGTATTGCTGGAAAGTTGCGGGGTTAGCAGGCTGTCCTGTTTCTGGAGTTCATTGATCATCTCGGAGATGGTGATTTCCCGAATCTCAATTCGATTGCCCTTTTCGAATCGATATTGCTGGTAGGAAAAGAATCCCACAATGGCCACGATCACCACCGCAAAGCCAGCCCAGAATACTTTATACCAGCGGTCCAGATCCAGGCTTTCCAGGTGGCGTCTCCAGCGGCTGGACGGCCGGAAGTCGGGATCCGGTTCACTCCCGGGGGGTAAATCGTCATGCATCGGGGGAGGGGAAGATTGCTCACTGGAGGCTTCGGTATCGGTTTCTTCGGTCAGGCGTCCGGTAATCAGGTCAAAATCGCGGGAGACTTCATCCGGGTCCAGGCCCACTTCGCGGGCATAGCGGCGCAGGTAAATCTTTTCGTACCCTTTGGGGATTTTCTCCATCTCTCCATTTTCGATGGCCTGCAGGTAAGCGATGGGAAGACGCGTTCGTCGATGCAGTTCTTCCAGGGTCAGGTTTTTTTCTTCGCGCTTTTGTCTTAAGGTGTCAAAGAATTCTTTCATGGTTGTTTTCAAGCACCCTTATTTGACTGTGTTGCCCGTTGATAACCGGGGCTTTGGCGGTTCCATCCTATCCCGTTTAATGGTTCTATTTAATATCTTTTAAACGAATTTGAATTTCTTTGCGCCCGTTCCAGTGGCTTTCTTCCAGCACGTAAGCGCAATCCACATAGCCATTTTTCCGTAGCACCAGGTCCAGATGGTCGGCCAGGTTAAAACCAATGGCATCGAATTGCACGCCATTTTGTTCCAGCCGCATTTTCAAATGATTGTTCCCCACCACAGTTGGTTCGCCCACCACCCGGACGTTTCGGGAAACAAACACCGGCCGCATGTTCATGGGACCAAATGGTCCCATCAATTTTAGCAATCGAATAAACCGATCGTCGAAGTGGTTGAGCTGGGCTTCACAATCGATTTGCATTTGGGGGATTAAATCTTCTGGCTGCAATTTTTGCCGGGCCACCTGCTTAAAACATTCCACAAATTCGGGAATCTTCTCTTCATCGATGGTTAACCCGGCAGCGTATTTGTGCCCGCCAAATCCGGTCAACAGATGGGAGCATTCCTTAATGGCTTCGTAAATGTTGAAATTGGCGATGCTGCGTGCCGATCCCTTGCCGATGCCGTCGACGATGGAAATCATGATGGTGGGCCGGTAGTAGCGTTCGACGATGCGGGAGGCCACGATCCCGATGACCCCGGGGTGCCAGTCCCGGCGGTAAAGCACAAATGCATAGTCGTTGACGGGATCCAGGCGGGTTTCCACAATTTCCAGGGCTTCTTTGAAGGTGGTTTCATCCACATTGCGGCGGTTGCGATTTTCCCGTTCCAGTTCCTTGGCCAGGGTGCGGGCCTCCTGCAGGCTGCGGGCGGTAAACAACTGAACCGCACGGCGGGCATCGCCCATGCGTCCCACGGCATTGATGCGCGGCGCAATGATGAAGACAATCAACCCCACGGTAAGTTCTCGTTTATCCACACCGGCCGACTCCAGTAAAGCTTTCACCCCGTAGCGGGGGTTGTAATTAATGCGATCCAGTCCGTGGCGCACAAAAATCCGGTTCTCATCAATCAACGGCACAATGTCAGCACAACTGCCAATGGCCACAATGTCCAGGTATTCATCCAGTTCAGCTTCGGGCAAGCCCAGCTTTTTGTACAGACCCTGTAGAAATTTGAATCCCACCCCCACGCCGGCCAGCTCTTTGAACGGATAGGGGCAATCGGGACGCTTGGGATCCAGCACGGCAACCGCCGGTGGCAGTGCATCGCCCGGCTGATGATGGTCACAAACGATGACGTCAATACCCAGCTGATTGGCGTATCCGATTTCCTGGATGGCCGTCACACCACAATCCACGGTAACGATGAGCGAAACGCCTTCCTGATGGGCCAGGTCAATTCCCCGGTTGGACAGACCGTAACCTTCAGTCATCCGATCCGGAATGTAGTAGGTAACTTTGGGACCAACCAGGCGGGAGAGGGCAAGGTATAGCAGGGAGGCACCGCTAACACCATCCACATCGTAGTCGCCGTAGATCAGAATTTTTTCGCCCTTTTCCAGGGCTGCCACCAGCCGATCCACGGCAACGTCCATGTCTTTCATCAGATAGGGATCGTGCAGCTCGTCCAGATTCGGCCGGAAGTACGTTTTAGCCTTTTCAAACGAGTCGATGCCCCGCTTTAGCAAAATGCGGGACAGTAATTCTGGTATACCTAATTCGTGAGCAAGGCGCGCAACTTCCTCCTCATCATAATCGCAATTGATAACCCATTTGTAATCCATTCATACACCTGCTAACCTTATTTTTTATTCTTATTCTTTTTATTTTTCGGTAATAAAATGTCATTGCGTTTGGGGCTCCCGACGTTTTCAGCAAAATGAAAAATAAATCGTTCAAAAGCGACAATTGTTCATCCAAATTAAAATAAGAAAATTCTTCCAGAACTTCCACCCCAAAATCAGCTTCTTTTGGTCCGAAAAGTTATTATCGGCGATATTGCGTTCTATTTGATGGCCTCGTTGTTCCGGGAAAGCAGTTTTTGACCAACAGCCTGAACCGCCATTTTGACGGCAGCGGTTCGGTACGGCTGAGTCGTGGACTCCAGTTTCGCAATCCACCCATTTTGTCGGGCCACCACGGTAATGTAGAATTTTTGCTGATAATCGAAATCCCGGGTAATGGTTAACAGTAGAAATTTCTGACCATCCGGGGTGGCATAACTTTCTTTGATGATGAAAAACTGGTTCGGCCCTTCGCCCTGCATATTTTCCAGCGACTGGATGTGTTCGAAGGTTATGGGGATATCCGGGATGAACACGTGAGGCATTTCTCCTCCCTCAATTATGCGTTCCACGGTGGTGGGTTGCACTTTCCGGGCCACCAGTCGGAAGATGTCCCGTCCTAACTGGCGCCATTTTTTTTCGTATTTTGTCTGCACCGGGCGGTGGGGGTTTTTCTCCACTTTCTCCACGGCCAGAAAAGCAAACTGCTGGCAAAGTTCCTGAGCATCCTGAGCATACCATTCCTGATCGGTTACCAGCTCGAAAATACCATCGGATTCCAGCACCGTTCCCAGAATCTGGACGAAAGCAGGGCTCAGTGCTCGCCGTTCCCGATGCCGTTCCTTAGGCCAGGGATCCGGAAAATTCATCATGATGTGGCGAATGCTGTTATCGGCAAAAAATTCGCGCAGGGCAAACCGGGCATCTTCATGAATGACCCGGATGTTGGTAATCCCTTCCTGAAAGATCCCCTTCTGCGCCTTGGCCATCGATTCCAGGGATATTTCGATGCCGATGAAATTACCCTCCGGTTGTTCCCTGGCCCAGTTGATCAGGAAAACCCCGTTTCCAAATCCGATTTCAACGTACAGGGGAGCCGACCGACCGAAGATATCCGTCCACGGAAGGGGAAATTGATTCTCCTGACGGGGGAAAATCTCGTATTTTAAATACTTTGCCAGCGAGGCCTTTTTCATGGTGTTGTATATTTTTTTGAAGCGTTAAAAATAGATTGGAATCCCCGGTTAAATCAAGTACCAATTTGATCGTTTCCATCCGGGCAGGTGAACTTTCAGGAAAAGGCTTGATTGAATCAGGGGAAGCGGTTAATTTGATACGTTCGTGCGCAAAAATAAAGGAGCGACACGTTGAAATTTGCACTCATTGCCAATGTTCGGAAGAAACTTTTCTGGGAACGATTACCTTATCTGCTCAGCTGGTTCAAGAAACACCGCGTAGAGGTGGCCCTCTCCGAACAGATTGTGGAGACCTCTCAATTTCCCATTCGGGATTTCCCCACCTTTTCCGAAAAGCACATCGATAAGGGGTTTGACATGATCCTGGCCTTTGGTGGGGATGGAACCATTCTTAAAACCGTTCAACTGGTTTACCACGAACAAATCCCCATTCTGGGGGTGAACGTTGGGGGACTGGGATTTTTAACGGAAATCCCCCTGGAGAAATTTGAGGTGATCTTTGAAGAGATCTTGCAGGGGAGATATCACATTGAAGAGCGGTTGATGGTGCGGGCAACCATCGAGGGCGATTCCCGGCCCATTTACGCCTTGAACGAAATTACCATCGACAAGGGAAGTTCCCCGCGGGTCATTCAGATTACCACCAAAGTAAATGAGCGGTACTTGAACAATTATATTGCCGATGGGCTGCTGATCTCCACGCCAACGGGGTCGACCGGATACTCGCTATCGGTGGGGGGACCTATTGTCATCCCATCCACAAAAGTGCTGATTATCAATCCCATTGCACCTCACTCGCTAACCAATCGCCCGGTTATTTTGCCGGACACGGTGAAGATTTCGGCAACCGTTTATACAGAGCACCCGGAAGTGGTTGTGGTGGGCGATGGCCGGGATGTCCGTTATTGTAAGAGTCGGACCCGGATTTTGATTGAAAAAGCGGAATATACCACACGCCTGGTAAAGCACGAAAAAAGCGACTTCTTTGCCTTGCTGAACAGTAAATTGCGCTGGGGTGAGGATTTTCGGGACAAAAGCCGCTGGAGCTACGACTCCTGAACCGGCCATGGATGCCTTTTGCTCTTTCCGTTATTCCCAAATTATGCATTAGCCCACGAATTGCACGAATTAACCCAGATTATGCAATAGCCTACGAATGACACGAATGAACACCAATAAAAATAATAAAATGCACTGGATTCTATCTGGATGAAAATGTTTTCCCGGATATATTCGCTATTTTATTGATTATTTTAGAATTCATTCGCTTGTTTCGTGGTTTAACGCTTTATTTGGGATAATAAAATCCATCTGGTGATGTCTGGATAAAAATGTGTTCCAGGATTTATTCGTGGTTTTGTAGATATTTTTGGGTTTCATTCGTGTAATTCGCGGTTTAATGATTTTATTCGAGTGAATTCGTGTAATTCGTAGGCGAAAACAAAATCGGAGATAATTTACCACCAACGCAAGGGATGATCATTTGGTGGTCAGAGTAAAGACCCCGTCCCAGTCAGGTGGCGGGGGATTTTGTTTGTATGCTTTCACTCGCTGTAGGTATTGCTCGGACGGCCCATCGTCTGGTTTAATGCGCAGGCAGTAGCTGAAGCATTCGATGGCCTTGTCCCACTGGCGGGTCTGGTAGTAGCGAATGCCGTTCACGTAAACCGGCAAAATCTCCCGGAAGCTGGTGGGCAATTTTTCGTCCCGTCGAGCAATCAGTTCGAACACCTGCACCGGTTTTTTCTTTCCTTTTACCCGTAGCAGGTCCAGTGGACGGGTAATAAAGTGTTCCTTAACCAGTTTGTGGGTACTTTCGGAAATCATGATATTGGTTTTGAAAATCTTGTTGGCCCCTTCCAACCGGGAAGCCAGGTTTACTTCGTCTCCCAGCACCGTGTAATCAAACACCTTGCGCGATCCCATATTGCCGACAATCATGTTACCGCTGTTGATACCCACCCGGCAGGTCAGCACCGGCCGATTTTGTTTTCGCCAGCGTTCTCCCAGCTCCTTCAGCCGCTTTTGCATCTCCAGTGCCGCGGCGCAGGCCTTGATGGCGTGATCATCAAAATAAACCGGAGCGCCAAATTCGGCCATGATGGCATCCCCTTCATATTTATCGATGATGCCATCGTATTTCAGGATGATATCGGTCATTTCCGAGAGGTATTCATTAATCAGATTGACCAGTTCGCGAGGGGTCATGTTTTCTGAAATGGATGTGAAATTGGCCACGTCAGAAAACATGACGGTCATGAATCGCTCCTCTCCACCCAGGGTTAATTTTTCCGGATGAGCCAGCAGTTCCTTGACCACCTTCTCCGGTACGTATTGCTGAAAGGCCCCAAAAATCATTTGCTTTTCCCGCTGGGTGATGATGTATTGATAAATATTGTTCCCCACAAAAGAAAGGAAAATCGCCAGCGTGGGAAAGACCATTTCCATGATCAGGTGGTGATTGGCAAACAGGTAAAATTGAAGCAAATTGTAGGCAATGATCATCCCCAGGGTGAATAAAACCGCCGCCACGGTGGGCAGGCGAAAGGTGATGAATTGAATAAAGAAAATGAGTATCAGGACCAGGATGAAAAAGAGGACCGGATTGATCTGGTAATAATACAGGCTGTTGAGAATGGTACGAATGGCATTGGCGTGGATTTCCACTCCGGGCATTTCGGCCTTAAACCGGTTGCCCCGGCTGTCGGTGTATTCCAGGAATGGCGTGGGGAAGTTGTCATGCAGTTCCGAAACCGTCGAACCCACCAGGACGATTTTATCCTTGAACACCCCTTCATGCAGCAACTCGTAGAAATAGTCCAGGTCAAATTCGCCTTTCAGGTCAAAGTCTTCGTCATCAATCACCGTATCGAAAGAATAGTACGGGAAGGTTTTTCGAGGGCCGGCGAAATTAATCAACATGGTGTTGGCATCGTACAGAGGGATGAAGAATTCGCCGAAGCGAAAACCTTTGGATTGCCGGACAGGCTTTACTTCCGGGCCGTAATTCATGTATTTCCGGATGACCTGCAGGCCAAACGATGGCAACCAGCGTTCGCGATATCGTTGGGCTACAAAATAGCGCCGGTACATGCCATCATTGTCGGATTGAATGGCGACGATGCCCCAGGTGCTGTCGGCTTCCAGCAACAGGGGGATGGGTTTATTCAGATAGGGATAGCGCACCCGTCCAACGGTTTCTTCCAGTTTCCCGGTTAACACCACATTCCCTGCCCGCCGAATAGCATCGGCCAGCATCTGGTCTTTTTCCGGGCCGTAAGGATCGGGGATGTCAAAAATCACGTCCAGGCCAATGACCTTGGCTCCCGCTTCCACCAGATTGTCGATCAGGTGCGCATAATACGAGCGGGGCCAGGGCCAACGATCCGGTAACGATTCAAACGATTGATCGTCGATGGTGACGATGACAATGGGGGAGTCGTCCACCGACTCCACGCCGCGCCAGCTAAATCGCCAGTCGATGGTGCGCAATTCTAAGCTGCTGAGCACCGGAATGGCGCTCAGCATCACAGAAAGTAGAAAGACCAGGATGCCAATCAGTAAAAGCGGAATGATCCGATTTTTTTTCATCAGCCCTCGGGATTAAAAACTTATATCGTAGCGCGCGGTGACGATGTAGTCGACATACGCCTGATCGCCCGTGTAATTAATGAAATCGGCGTTCACGGAAAAACGACCGATTCGAGGCATGTTGTAAATCAATCGACCGCTGACAAAGGCCCGCGTGTATTTCAGGCTTTGATTGGCATTCTGAATCACCGAATTCACCGTGCCGATCTGGGCATTCAACGCAGCGGTCAAATTATCCGACCGGATAAACAACCTACCCAGCTGGTATTCCAGACCAAAACCAAAATTGTTCATCTCAATACGGTTTTCCACATCGGTTCCTTTTGCACTTTCCGTTTGCTGCAAAGAAACCTCCAGGGTCGTGATCAGGGGGAATTGAAAACGCGTTCGAGTGATGAACGAAACCAGCCCGGAATTGCTGTTACCGCTTTGATAGAAATCATCGCGTTGCTGGAAGCTCATCAGATTAATGGTAAATTGATTATCCAGACCCATGATGTCGGCCGAATAGCTGGTGGAAAAATTGAAGGTGTTGGTGTTATTGCTTTCGGGCAATTCCAGCTGGTCAATCTCCTCGGTGTTGTCCTCTGCCGGAGGTTTGTCCAGATCGTTCCCGCGTTTGTAGTTGTTGAATCCAATGGTAATAGAGGGAGCATTTCCGGTCGGGAAATAGGAAATATTCAGATAGGAAGATTGAGTGACGGTGGTGGTACTTTTGGTGCCTTTCACATTGTTCTGGAATCGTTGAAAGCCAACGGTTAAAAAGACCTGGTTGCGAAAGAGGTTGATGTTATCCGTAAGGCTAAATCCCTGGTAATCGGCCAGCAGATAGGGTTGTCCCATGCTAAAGTAACCGTCTTCGATAGATTGCAGCACGATGGTGAAATAATTTCGGAAAAAGCGACCCCGAGCCTGAATTTGATAGGCGAGACTGGGAATCAGACTCAGGTACTGATTGATGGTAATGAACTGTTTTGCGGTATTATAGATGTCTTCCAATCCCTTACCCGAATCGGGTAATGAAGAACGGAGGGTGTCGAACGGAATGGAACCACCGGTAATATTGTTGTTGATGAAACTGGCGTTGACGTAACCTTCCAGCACAAACCGCTGATCGGCACTGGCCAGGTAAATATCGGATCCCAGAACCAGATTCTCCTTGGGCGGTTCAATGGCTTTGCCGTTGATGGAACTCGTGTTGTCGATTCCTTTCAAATAGGAAAAACCCAGCTGGAATTTGCGACGCGCACCAAAACTGGCCCGGATGGCGGTTAAGTCGCGTTGGTAGGTACCCAGTACCGTGTCTCCGGGAGCCGGTACCTGCATGTCAATGGCGCGCTGAATGTACCCCTGGGTAAATTCCAGATTCAAAAATTTCAGAAACAGCTGTGCATAGTATCCCCGAACGAAAATGTTTTGCAGAGAATTGGGGCCGTAAATGGGATAGCTATCGCCAACATCCACCCGCAAATAGCGATTGTTCCAGAATGAATATTGCATGAATGCCGAATACCGATTGACTGGCTGGCGATCTTTCCTTTCCTGATTGGACAGAAAGAGACGGGTACCAAACAGCAGATTGCCAAAAGACCCGTTGATATCCCATCCCGCCCGATTGTACAGGGTGGAGGAGTTTCCATCCTGAAGCACCTCCTGCCGACTTTCCAGGAAGACATTTCCGGAAACACTTAACGCTTCGGTGAGTGCCCTGGGCCCGGTACGGCGATGGGCAACAAAACTCCATTCCGTGCGAGCCAGCAATTTCCCCCCTCGATCATATAATTCCAGGCGGATGCGGTGTTTGCCCGGTGGAATCCGATTGGGAGAAAATGTGAGAAAATCGTCAAAAACCTGGAAGAAGCGCGATTTGGAGACCTCCCAGGTGTCCAGGAACAATCGGATGCGTTCTTTGTCGATCTGTGCACTGAAACGCGGGAAGGAAACGGTAATGATTAATTCATCGGTGTAAATCTCTTCTCCCGGTTCCGGACTGATAATGATGATGTTTTCGTCTGGCGTTTCCAGCTGGGGCAATGCGTAGCTTAATAGGCTGGCAACGGGCGCATCATCCGGATAGGTCTGGTGCAGGCCATCCTCGAACTCAATGTCAAAATAATATTCCATTAAATTGGAATTCAATTGTCCGGTATTGAGCACTGCAAAATACCGGAATCCCTGAGGCTCCATCCGCTCCCAATTGAAATTGGCCTCTCCTTTCTCGCGATAATACACCCGGGCTTCCCGAATGGCGTAAGATGTACGATTGGTTAATGTAAGCTCCAGGTGGAGCCGATTGGCGTCTTCATCAAAGACCGGCGTGGAAAATTGCACATCAACCCGTTTAACCCCCGAGGCAAACAAGGATATTGCCCCAAACAGAAGAATAAGACTCAAAATTTTTCGCCTTTCCACGGTTCTCCCCATCCTTTTTCTGTTGATAGACCCTACAACATTTTATTTTTGAATGACTTCGATTCGCATCGTTTTTTGACCCCCGTCGGGACTCTTGAATTCGATCTCCAGAATCTGCGTTTTGGGCGACCCTTCCCCTTCCGATGGGATTTCAGAAGGATCCGTTAACCGAATCTGCGGCAATTGGTTTTTCGAGGTGACAATACCGGTTTGACCGGCTCGCAAGAGAACACGCCCGGCCTCGTTGCTAATGTCGATGGATCCCTCGATGCCAATGTAAATGGTGGGACCGTTCCGCTTTTGAATGGTCCAGAATTTGGTTCCCTTAACCGACGCCACCGATGTCGGTGTCGTTACCAGGAACTTCCCCCGCTGTTTAAAAATGCTGGCAAAAAAGGAACCGACTTCAACCAGAATGTTCTTGTCGATTCGTTCGCCTTCCTTTTTCCCTTCGATGACGCAGGTGGAATTTTCTTTAATTCGCAAAAGGCTCTTGTCATCCAGGAATTTGATGGCACAGAATGAGGCAGTTCCCGTTTCCAACCGATCACCATCCCGCAGCAGCTGGCCTTTCTGCACCTTAATGGCCCGCGTTTTCCCTTTGGGCATCAGGGTAACCCGCCCTCGACTTTTAATCACCACGGCCACATAATCACTGGCGGTATATAGGCCCGGTGTTACCGATAGCAGAAAAAGAAATATTAAAAACGAGGTGATTCGACGAAACATATATACCCCTTTCGCTTTTTTTCGTTAGTAAATGCTGATTTTACCAATCTTAGATTGCGTTCCCTGCAATTGATTCATGTAGCGGATGAATTCCGTCAGGTCGATCTCCCGGCCGTTCAATCGCACTTTACCAGTGGGTTCATATCCCTGCTCTTTTAACAACTTGATCTGCTGCAACAGGGCATCTCCCCCGAGGTTTTGCAGCATGGTCATGATTTGCCGGGCCTGACTGTTCTGGGGCACCCGTTCCTGAATCTTGAAATGGTAGACTTCGCTTTTGATGATCTGATTGTCTCCAGAACCGGTCGGGACGACCGCTTCGATGTACCAGTAGTAAATTTTTCCCGGTTCCAGCAGCCGAATGGGTCCCACGCTGCGCCCGCCATTCGCAAACTGTATGGGCTGGGTGGATGTGGGATATTGAAACAGATATTGCCGCTGATCCGGGTCCAGGGTATAGCCTTCGATGAACAGGATTGGCGGGTGACTGAGTGCATCCTGAACGTTTCGATCTTCAGCCCGTTTTTCGTAAACGTAAATGTTGAATACGTTTGCATCCGACTGCCATTGAAAATAGGGGTAAATCGTCGAAATGGTGGGGATGTTGGGATCCCCTGTGGGACGTCCGGGAAAAATTAGCTGCACGTTAGTGGGATTGGTAATAAACAAGGTATTATCGCCCAGTTGTGCCGGGGATTCGCTATATACCACACCGGGATTTTTTAATGATCGGGCCCGAATCTCGAATTGATAGCGGCCAGAAGGCAACCGTCCGGTGGATAAAATTTTATTCTTTAAATCTTCCAGCTGATTTATATCCAGCTCGTATCTTTTCAGATAGACTTTCTGGAGCCGCCCCTCGGGACCGCGGATAAAAAGAGCGCCTTTTAACAAATCGGATTGGGTAATTATGATATCTCGGTAGTATTGATTGTTATTCCCCGGTATGGTAAAATCGTTAGTCTCGCCTTTACCCAGAACCCGACCGTTATACAGAATTCGAATCTCCAACACAATGGGTTCTGGCTCCGAGGTGGTGTTGCGAATGCTTAGCCGAAAGATATCCGGTGCATTACCGGTTTTCGTAAAGTCCAGATCCCCCACGTAAAATACTCTGGCCTGAGTGTTTAAAAGGGTCAGGTCAATTTCAATGGCAGCGAAAATCCATCCAGGTAGGATTCCCAGAATAATGAGGCTCAAAATCACACTGCGGAGTCTACGCATAATTGTCCTCCTGATATATGAAAAATTTTAATTTATTTACAATATCCGCATTTTCATTCGTTTCTGTATGACCAATATCAATTTTTCCGCTTTGTAGCGGAATTTTATTTGCATGAAAATGTTCATAACTGATTATTGTTTATAGGAATAAGTATCGGTAAAACCATAAATTATATAAATTGCTTAAAAAATTTTGTTTTCCGTTTTGTGCGACAGCTAACAAACTAACTATCGGGATCACGCCGGGTGAAGTCCAACTCCATGATGGGCTGTCCCAGGGAAACCAGTTCGTTTTCCTGGAAGAATATTTTTTTTACCACCCCTGAGCGGGGAGCCCGAATCTCGTTCTCCATCTTCATGGCTTCCAGAATGAATAGCCGATCATCAGCCTCAATCTCCTGGCCTTCCTGAACGAAGATTTTCAGGATGCGTCCGGGCATCGGGGCTTCGATGACGTTTTCCACGAATGCATCCTGCTGTGCCTGAGCATGGGCGCCCGCACGAGACGATTCCCGATCCACACGAACGATGTGAAAGACGTGCCCGTTTATGAAAACCTGATACCCATCATCCGTTCCGGCCACATAAACATCCAGGGTTTGCCCTTCACGATGTACACTCAATCGATGATCCGAGATCGGGTGAATGTCGATCACTTGCTGGTGACCGTTCAGGCTAATGGTGAATTGATCCGGTGAGGTGTTGGCTATCTGAACCGTGAATTCATCCCCCTGGTGTCGGTACTTCTTTTCCATCGCTATCCGCTCATTTCAAATTATTCAAAGATAAGCAATTTTTTCCTTTCGAGCAAAATTCAATGCTTAAGAAAGCAATTCCCATCTTCCCAGGCTTTCCCAGGGCGTGGGCATGCGTTGTTCTTCGGAGACGACGGTCGTCTTCCGCGGACGCGAATCCATAAACGCTGCGATGGCGATCGCCAGTGCCCGCTCCGACTCCTGTGCCCGGGGCTTCCATCCCGAAAAATGCTCTTCCAGAAAATGGGTGTGGAGGTTCCCGGAGCGAAATTCCGGATGCGACAGCAAATCGATTAAAAATGGGATGGGCGTTTGAATCCCCAGTATAACGTAATGGGACAGGGCATGTAGCATGCGCGCGATAGCCGCTTCCCGGTTCTGATCCCAGACAATCACTTTAGAGAGGATGGGATCGTAGTGATGGGTGACCTCCATTCTGCTGTAGATGCCCGAATCGCAACGGATGCCGGCACCCTGGGGCTCCTGCACGTAGATTAATTTGCCGATGGAAGGCAGGAACTGGTTTTCCGGGTCTTCGGCGTAAATGCGGCATTCGATGGCGTGGCCTTTCTGCTGAATCTGTTCCTGAGAGAATGGCAGGGGTTCTCCGGCGGCAATGCGAATCTGTTGTTTTACCAGGTCAATCCCGGTGACCAGCTCTGTGACCGGGTGTTCCACCTGAATTCGGGCGTTCACTTCCAGGAAATAGAAATTCTTATCGGCGTCCAGCAGGAACTCCACCGTTCCGGCATTGGTATAGCCCACTGCCTCCATTACCCGGCAGGCTGTTTCTCCCATTTTCTGGCGCAGGTCGGGATCCAGTGCGGGGGAGGGGCTTTCCTCAACGATTTTTTGATGGCGCCGCTGGATGGAACATTCCCGTTCAAACAAATGGACGATGTTCCCGTGGGCGTCGGCCAGGACCTGTACTTCCACGTGACGGGGACGCTCAATGAATTTTTCCAGATACACGGTATCGTCGCCAAAGGCAGAACGAGCCTCGCGCTGACTGGCTTCCAGGGCGGGTTGCAGTTCCTTAAACTCGCGGACAATACGCATCCCCTTACCGCCGCCCCCGGCAGCGGCCTTGATCATGATGGGAAAGCCGATTTGTTGGACGATTTTTTCCAGGTCGGTGTCCTGTTGAGTCCGCGTTTGCATTCCCGGAATGATGGGCACGCCAGCCTGCATCACGGTCTGGCGAGCCTTAAGCTTGTTGCCTACCAGGGCCATGGCCTCTGGAGTGGGGCCAATAAACAATATCCCTTCGGAAACACACCGACGGGCGAATTCTGCATTTTCCGCAAGGAATCCATAACCCGGATGAATCGCCTGACAGCGGGTTTCCCTGGCCACGGCAATGATTCGGTCCATGTTAAGGTAACTTTCCGTTGGGGGCGCCGGGCCGATTTCCACCGCCATGTCGGCGTCCAGCACATGGGGTGAATATTTGTCCACATCGGAATAAATCGCAACCGTCTCAATATTCAATTCCTTACATGCCTGAATCACACGGCGGGCGATTTCCCCGCGATTGGCAATGAGGATGCGTTGTATTGGCTGTTTCATGGTCTTTACTGAACGTTTGGTGACTGTTTTCGTTGTCCGTTTCATGAACGTTCCCGTTTCGGATTTACATCCGGAACACCCCATACTTTTGATCGGGAATGGGGGCGTTGAGTGACATGGAGATGGCCAGAGCCAGGGCATTTCGAGTGTCCAGCGGATCCAGAATGCCGTCGTCCCACAAGCGCGCGGTACTGTAATACGGGCTGGCCTCCTGCTCGTATTTGGCCAGGGTTTCCTCGCGCAATCGGGCCAGTTCCGCTTCGGATACCTGAATGCCCTTCTTTTCCATGGAGCGCTTTTTGACGGTGACCAGCACATCGGCGGCCTGTTCACCGCCCATGACGCTAATGCGGCCACTGGGCCACATCCACAACAGCCGGGGATCGTACGCCCGACCGCACATCCCGTAATTGCCTGCGCCGTAAGATCCCCCAATAATGACGGTAAATTTCGGTACCTGAGCGTTGGCCACCGCATGGACCAGTTTGGCACCGTCCTTTGCAATGCCCCGGTGCTCGTATTCCTTGCCCACAATGAATCCCGTTATGTTCTGTAAAAATACCAGCGGTATCTTCCGCTGGGTGCAGAGTTCAATGAAATGGGCGCCTTTCAGGGAACTTTCGCTGAAGAGCACCCCGTTATTGGCCAGAATGCCCACGGGATATCCCATAATCCGGGCAAATCCACAGACCAGAGTCTGGCCGTAGAGGGCTTTAAATTCCTGAAATCGGCTGCCATCGACGATACGTGCAATAACTTCGCGGATGTCGAACGGTTTACGAATGTCTTTGGGGATGATTCCGTAAAGTTCTTCGGGATCGTAATAGGGATCTTCCGGCTCGCTGCGGTCCAGCTCGAATTTTTGTGCCGGTCCCAGATTTTCCACAATGTTGCGGGTGATTTCGAACGCGTGGGGTTCGTCCAGCGCGTAGTGGTCGGCGACACCGGAAATGCGGGCGTGGACATCTGCACCGCCCAGTTCCTCGTCGGTGACCACCTCCCCGGTGGCCGCTTTTACCAGGGGTGGACCACCAATGTAAATGGTGCCCCGCTTGCGAACGATCACTACTTCGTCGCTCATGGCCGGCTGGTAGGCCCCGCCTGCAGTACTGCTGCCCAGCACCACGGCAATCTGGGGAATGCCTTCTGCCGACATCCGAGCCTGATTGTAAAAGATGCGACCAAAGTGGTCGCGGTCGGGAAAAGTTTCCGACTGATAGGGCAGGAAAATCCCTCCGGAATCCACCAGATAAATGCAGGGCAGCCGGTTTTGCATGGCAATTTCCTGAGCTCGGATGTGCTTTTTGATGGTCATGGGAAAATAGGTTCCGCCCTTTACGGTTGCATCGTGGGCCACCACCATCACTTCGCGCTTGTGCACCACGCCAATGCCGGTGATGATTCCCGCAGAAGGCGCCTCGTTGTTGTACATATCCCAGGCGGCCAGGGGAGAAAGCTCCAGGAACGGTGTATTCGGATCAAACAGCAACTTCAGGCGCTCCCGGACAAAGAGTTTCCCCCGTTTTTTGTGAGCTTCGTGCAGATGGGGTGGTCCCCCCTTTTTAACCTGGGCGACCCGTTCTTTGAGCTCCGCAACCAGCGCTTCCATGTGGGCTTTGTTTTCTTTAAACTCACGGCTGTTGGGGTTAATGCGGGATTCAATGCGATTCATTGCGGCAATGCTCCTGTTTTTCTTACTTCACGCAATCCATTTTGTAGACCGCTCAGATTGACTATTCCGTTTCCGGAAATCCCTGGCGATTGTCGTGGACAAATGTGTCGGAAATCCGCTGTTAAACTTAAGAAAATCAAATATAATCCAGCTTTGTTCAAAAAAAAAGTAAAATGCCACAATTCACGTGGCCTGAAAGGGTTGGTAGGACAGCGCCTGTGTGCTGACAGTCCCACAGCGATGGGGTTGGATTCGCGAATGGGGTTGGGCAGTAATTGGGATTTCCGCCGGGAAATTTAACCCGGATGATGCTTAGGACCACGAATGACACGAATTAACACGAATAAAAAATAGTAAAATCCATTGGACGAGGTCTGGATAAAAATGTGTTCCGGCTATTATTCGCGATTTTGTTAACATTTTTTGGTTTCATTCGTGCGATTCGCGGTTTATCGCATGATTTGGGTTTAAGCTGAATTTAGGTTAAAAATCCTGTTGGGAGTTTATGGAGGCTCAGGCATCGTATTGAAGTTGATGCAGGAGATTCGAAAATCGTTTTGCCACCCGGCTCCAGTCGTATCGGTCCACGGCCACCTGACGCAGAGCCGTTTTCACCCGCGGGGCGAGCTCCAGCGCCCGGGGCGCTTTTTGCGCAATGTCATGGACGGTCCAGCGCTCATCGGCACGGATTTTCATGGCCTCCACCGCATCCACAGGCAGGTAGTCGGCTGTCGAATCAATACTGGCGGCCATGCCAGCGAAATACGTCCCCAGGGGAAAGCAACCGCTGGACAGGGCTTCCAGAAAGACCAGAGGGCCGGCTTCAGCAACTACCGAAGGAAAAATGGCAACGTCGCAGCAGGGGAAAACGAATCGTAATTCCGCGTGGGTGAGGTAACCGGTGAAGATCACCCGCTCCGGGGTCATGAATTGTTGGGCCTTTTTCCAGTAGGTTTCCCACTCTCCTCGTTCCTGTAACCATTTCCAGTAGTTTGCCACGGTGATTAATGGTGTGGGATCGCCGCCTTCCAGGGCCTTTCCCTGATTCACAATCCATTCTGCCAGTTGCCGGTTCCCGCTGGATAAGGCGAAAACCAGCAGTTCCATGGCTTCGCGGAGGGGACCGTGTCCGATGACCAGCAATCGGCTGTTGGGATGGGTGGCGAAAATTTCCGGCAGGGCAGCCAGGATCGATTGCAGGCCCTTGCTGGCGATCAGGCGACCCACAAACAGCAGGATTTTCTCCCGGGACCAATCCACCGATCGCAGTTTGGCTTCAACATCCCGATCGGGATTTTTTGCGGTGTATTGCCCGTATTTTTGCAGCAGAGATTTCAAACCTTCTGGTTTCTGAAGGTGTTGAGCTTCCTGAACCAGCTGCTGGCTCTGATCAGGTGATTTGCCCCTGGGATACCCCTTTACCCGATCGATTAAGCGCAGGATGTTCCCCTCGCGCTGGTTGTTTTCAATGGGTTGAAATTGCTGGGTGTCCACCCCCAGGTTAAGCTCCTCCAGTCGACGTTCCAGATCGGGAATGTCCGGGAACAATTGGAGCACGCGGGAACGCATCTCTTTCCCGATCACCAGAATGCGCTGCGCCTGGCGAAAGGCTTCGCGGGCATGGTGAAAAAATCGGGGATCTTTCTTTACGGCATATTCGATGGCGCTGCCATGGGGCATGATGCTGTACGGTATTCCCCGTTCCCGGGAAATTTCCATGGCAACCACGGACATGAGGACCGCATGATTGGCATGCAGCACGGTGATGGGATGCTCCTCCAGGATGCGCCGTAACGCCTTTTTGTTCAGTTCCAGGTATTGGTGGATGATCTCATCCGGCAGTTCAACCATGGGAACCACGTTGGGAAATTCCTCATAGTGGTCCCACACGTAAACGGGCAGGGTGTCTCCAATTTCCGGTTTATGAAGAATGCACCGACCCGGATAGGGGACGTCTCTTTTGAACCACGTTTCCACGGACCCATCCAGGCGGTATCGATAGGCTTCCGCTATGAAGTCGTAGATTTCGGGATGATTTTCCTGGCACATCAAATGCACCGTCTCCCCATTTCGGACCAGGGAGCGGACAATGGATCGGGTCCACAAATTACTACCGGAACCTTCCAGCAAATATCCATGTAAAATCGCGATCATGCGCCGCGCCTCCTGTGCATAGATTTATTCGATCAAATATGGGGTTGACCATTGGAGTCCATCACGGACCGTTTTCCATGCTCAAGATGCTGGTAGAAACGATGGCTCCCTCCGGGTCGTTTCCATTATCGAACGGCTTGTTGGGGAGTTTACTAAAAAACGCGGTTTCACCCGGTTCAACGTTCGTTGAATTTCGGAATGAATCGATGGCGAAACCCGGTATTGAAATAGCGCAGCCAGCAGTGCTGTGGGAAAAGTTCATCTTTCCTGCTCGAAGTTTTGTAATTCGGATGTAAATTCCGTATTATATTCGGGTCAAAATGGTATGGAGGATTGAAGATGAGGGTAATTGTTGTTGGGTTATCCATTCTGGTCTGGGTTCTCGGGAGTGTATTCGCGGGGGATGTGCCAGAAAATGTGGATCCTGAATTGTGGCAGAAGGCCATGAAGCTCCACCGGGAAGCCATTGTGATCGATACCCATTGCGATGTGACCATGAAGTTATTTCACGATAATTTTGACATGGGCAAACGCCACGACGAGGGTCATTTTGACCTGCCCCGTGCTTTTGAAGGGGGTCTGGACGCCCAGTTTTTTTCCATATATGTTCCCAATCGAATGGACAGTTTACATCCCGCAAAGTACGCCCTGGAATTGATTGACGCCGTATACCGGGCAGTTGAGGCCAATCCCGATAAAATTGCCATGGCATATTCCAGTGAGGATATTTTGCGTTTGCATCGGGAGGGAAAGATTGCCGCCCTGATGGGGATGGAAAATGGCGGCCCAATTGAGCACAGTCTGGCCCTGTTGCGCAATTTTTATCGTCTGGGGGTGCGGTACATAACCCTGACGCATTCCTCCGCTAACGATATTAGCGATTCCAGTACCGATGAGCCCCGCTGGAATGGGCTGAGTGACTTCGGGCGCCAGGTGGTGCAGGAGATGAATCGGCTGGGCATGCTGATTGATATTTCTCACCTGTCCGATGCGGCCATTGCCCAGGTGCTGGAACTTTCCCGAACGCCAGTCATCGCCTCCCATTCTTCCTGCCGGGCGTTGTGCGATGTGCCCCGGAATCTGCCCGATGCGCTCATTCGAAAGGTCAAACAGAACGGTGGGGTGATTCACATTAATTTCTATTCGGGATTTTTGAGCCAGGAGTACAAAGAAGCATATGAGCGGGTGAAAAAAGAGCTGGAACCCCAGGTAAAGGTGTTGCGCCAGAAGTATGAAGGCGATCGCTTTGGCTTCTGGCAGGCCTACGGAGAGCTTTTCCGGCAATATGATCTTCCCGTACCCGATGCTTCGGTCATCGTGGATCATATTGAACATGTGGTTCAATTTGCCGGCGTGGATCATGTGGGGCTGGGAAGCGATTTCGATGGCGTATCCTCCCTGCCCATTGGGATGGAAGATGTGAGCAAACTGCCTTACATCACCTACATGCTGTTGAAACGCGGCTTTTCGGAAGAAGATGTCCGGAAAATTCTGGGCGGTAACCTGTTACGGGTACTGAAAGCCAATGAAGAATACGCCCGCTCCCTGCGATGACCTCTGAAGATTACCGAAAAGGGGTTTTTATAAAATTCGGATCGGAAGGCGCTAACCCGATTCGACGGACGGTTTCCATGGCCGGGACGGGAATACAAAGATTCTGATTGAGTGGAATGATGCGTTAGACCCCGAATGACACGAATGAACACAATAATCAAATACATTAGATCAGGATCTGGATGAAAATTTGTTTCGGGGTATATTTACGATTTTGTAGAAATATTTTGGTATCATTTGCGTGATTCGCAGTTTAATGCATTATCTGGGATAAACCCGGATTGTGCATTATTGACCGGTTCATTCATGGTTTAAAACGATTATTATCAACTGATACAAGTAAAATTATTTGTTTAAGAACCGGCATGTTTTTTCAACAATAATATCGTCTTCTAAAAATTTGTTTTTATTTGCGTTTATTCGTGTAATTCGTGGTCAAAAGCATAATTTAGGTTTATTTTGCGGTTTCATGCATCATTTGGGATTAATTCAATAATATCCGGGTGATGAAGCAAAGAGTATGCCCTGGGAGGCTTAGGGCATGAATGGATTGGACACGCATGGGTCCTGCGGGCATGTGATAATTCACGAATAGACAGGCATTGCCCGATCGAGCAAATTGTAAAATACCGTATTGAGAGGTTGCGGTCCGTTGAAAATTTTTACAAGGTTGTGATTTGAACCGCATCGTATAAGCGGATAATTACCCCCTTCAGGTTTCCCACAGAACGTCTCGCACTTAAAAATTATTTGAGACACAAAGTCGAAGTTAAAGGATAAGAATTCCTGTTTGATAAAGCCTTGAATTTACTGTAACCCATTGACTTTTTGAGGTGCCATGCATATCATTCAACTGTTTTAATATTAAAACAGTGTTTATATATGCAAAACAAAGTAAAGGGACATGGAATGGATATAACAACCTGGAAAGCGTTTGATCAGAATGAGATTACCCACAGTGCAGCCCACCATCTCATGGCTATTGCGCAACTGTTGTCTGATCGGGGATATGCGCGTGTGAGTGATGTGGCGCGTACGCTGGGTATCACCCGAGGCAGCGCTTCCATCACCTTAAAGGCTTTAAAGGAAAAAGGATACGTGATGGAGGACGAAAACAAGTTCCTTTTTCTTACCGAAAAGGGGGATCGCCTGAGCCATGCTATCCAATCCACTCGTAAAATTCTGATCAAGTTCCTGCAGGATGTTCTCCAGGTCCAACCGGATCAGGCAGAAATAGATGCCTGTAAGGTGGAACATTTAATCAGCGAAGAGACCGGTAAGAAGCTCCTGAGTTTTCTAAAATTTTTGTTTTCAAGCGATTCGACAGCCAGGGCCTTTTTAGATGCCTACAGAAGCTATGAGAATGTGTGCCAGGGGCATACTGGTGAATGCGGCGTTTGTGATACCGAATGCCTGTTGCATTCTGAAGAGCACAAATAAAAATCATTCCAGAATTCCTTGAATCGGATGGAGCTATTTCATGCAATACGATACTGACACTCAAGCGATTGGCCCGGAAACAACGCTCAATCTTATCTGTACCAAATGCACAACGGTTATTGAGATCAATCATCAGACCCTGGGGTTAACATTTCGGGAAATTTTTAAAATGACGGATTTTGAACCCCATGAAGAAACGATTCAAATGTTCGGCATTTGTAATCATTGTCGGAAGCAGGAACAGTCCCGGTAACGTTGGATGACTTTTCAGAAAAGGGCGAGATCACAAAAAACGTTACCCGTGATGGCTTTTCCGGCGGAAGTTTTCTATGACTTGCGTGTTTTGTTTTTAAAAATCTTTGAACCGGCACGGGTGATCGATCCGATGGATTCATGATGGAGGTAAACCGAATGCCATATCAGGCATGAAACGCCGGTAAGTCGGTCGCAGGACGTGTAAAAAAAAAAGAGTGAGTCCCTGTACCTGGCCAAGGCACTCAACGGACTCACTCCTGAACATCAGAAAAAGGCGCATCGTCATCTCAATGCACCAGCGGCATTGTGACGTGCATTGAGATGGGGGGCATTAAACTGCCCTGGCCTTTTTCTATCCAGAAATATAGGAAAAGGAACAGAGGAAATCAAAATAGCGCATGGAAAATATTGGGATGATCCATCTATGCAAAAAAGGGAGCTCAAAAGATTTGAACAAAAGGGTGCAAAATCTGATGCGATGAAAACACGAAAAAGAAAACCTCCTTTGTTGGGGTTTATACACTCACGAATCACCAGATAGTTGACTAAAACGTTAACCCAAAAGGAGAACATTTGTATGAAACCATTGTTAAAGGCATTTTTTTTGATGACGGTTTTTTTCCTGGGGCTTCCATTGGGAGCCGTCACGCAAACCGGCCAGATAGAAGGCCGTATCACGGATGCCCAATCGGGCCAGCCGTTACAGGATGTCAACATTACCCTGCTGGGTACACGCTTTGGTGCCGCCACATCGGAGGATGGTTATTTTCTCATTGAAGAGGTTCCTGCCGGAGAGTACACGATTGTATTTGAGCGCATTGGTTACCAGAAGGTCAGCCGAAAAATTGTCGTGTCTCCGAAAAAGGTGACAAATCTCGTCCTCTCCCTGTCTGTTGAACCGATTGGTCTCGATGAAATTGTTGTGGAACGAGAGCATTTAATCGGTAGCCCCGAGCGGCTATTTAACATTCCCGGTTCAGCTCACTATTTAGGCCTGCGGGAGCTGTCAAAACATGAATATAACGACATCAATCGCGCCCTGCGGGAAATACCCGGCATCAATATTCAGGAAGAAGATGGTTATGGATTGCGGCCCAACATCGGATTGCGGGGCACGGGGGTGGAACGCAGTCAGAAAATCACCTTGATGGAGGATGGCGTATTGATTGCCCCCGCGCCTTATTCGGCGCCTGCGGCCTATTACTTTCCCACGATTGGACGCATGGAAGGAATTGAAGTGCGGAAGGGTTCCAGCCAGATTAAATATGGCCCCTTCACTACCGGTGGGGCATTGAATTTGATTTCCACCTCCATTCCTTCGGAATTCAAAGTGAGCATTAAACTTCTGGCTGGCGAAGATAATGCACGACGCATTCATGCATTCGCCGGGAATAGTTTTAAGAATGTTGGCTTTTTGGTGGAAACATTTCAGGCAAGGGTGGACGGATTCAAAGAACTTGATGGCGGCGGGAATACCGGTTTTGACAAGAAGGACTACATGGTGAAGCTTCGCCTGAATACCAGCCTGAACGCCAGGGTGTATCAGGAAGTTACTTTCAAATTGAAGCAAACCGATGAAGTATCCAATGAAACCTATCTGGGTTTAACCGAAGCCGATTTTAAAATAAATCCACTTCGTCGTTATGCGGCTTCCCAGAAGGATGTGATGAATAGTAAACATCTTCAATTTCAAGTCCGTCATTTTGCAAAATTGTCCTCTGCCATCGATATCACCACCACACTGTACCGGAATGATTTTAAACGCAATTGGTACAAATTAGACGCCGTCCGTGCCTCGGAAGCGGGTGAGAAAATCAAAATCAGCAAAGTATTAGAGGATCCGGTCAAATATGCCGGCGAATACGCCATCATCACCGGTCAGACCAGTGCCAACGATAATGCCCTGGTTGTGAAGGCCAACAACAGGAAATATTATGCCCAGGGCATTCAATCGATTGTTGGGATGCAATTCAATATCGGTGGGAAGCGCCACGAGGCGGAACTGGGCTTTCGCTACCATGAAGACGAAATGGATCGTTTTCAGTGGGTGGATGATTACAAGATGGACAACGGCGTGATGAGGCTGACCCGGGCCGGCACGCCGGGTACGGAAAGCAATCGTATCTCTCGAGCCCGGGTATGGGCGGGATTTGTCCAGTTCAATTTATCGTTCGGCAAACTGGTGGCGCTACCCGGCCTGCGGTACGAGAACATCACGCTCACCCGGGAGGATTTCGGAAAATCCGATCCACAACGCACCGGCGTAAACGTAAAGCGCCAGAAGAATCAAGTGGATGTATGGATCCCCGGGATCGGTCTGGATTACAAATTCTCGCCATTCTTTAGCACATTTTTGGGCATACACAAAGGCTTTGCGCCACCGGGTTCCAGAGAAAATACCAAACCCGAGGAGAGTATGAATTACGAATTCGGTCTGCGCTATCACACGGATGTGCTTAGCCTTCAAAGCGTTGTGTTTTTTAATGATTACACCAATCTGCTGGGTGCCGACCTTTTCGCCACCGGCGGTGAAGGAACCGGTGATTTATTCAACGGAGGCGAGGCGGAAGTGAAAGGGCTGGAGGTTTCCTTCTCTTTCGACTTCGGAAGCCAGATGGGTTGGCCGGATTACGCCATCCCTTTGCGCATGGCATACACGTTCACGGATGCAACATTTCAAAACAGTTTTAAAAGCGATTACAAACCCTGGGGCACCGTGGAAAAAGGTGATGAACTGCCGTATTTGCCCCGACATCAATTTTACACCAGTCTGGGTCTGGAAACGGCAACATATCGTATTCATATCAGCGCAAAGTATGTTGGCCGGATGCGCACGGTGGCCGGTAAGGGAGATTTTGTCGAGTCCCGGAGTACGGATGCTCACACCGTGTTCGACCTTTCGGCGGAATACGCGATTACCCCTTCAAACAGGGTATTTCTTAGTGTTCGGAATCTGACCAATGCAATTTACGTGGCAGCTCGCCGTCCGGCAGGCCTGCGTCCAGGACTGCCACGCACGTTTCTCGCCGGGGTTAAAACGCATTTTTAATTGGGTTCTGCCTGTGTGGAGGATCGATTTCATCCCCTCTTCTCATGCCTGCCTCGGCTCGCGGAGACAGGGAGGAGGGGGGATTTAGCATAACAATACGTAACATGCGGATATGATTGGGGAAAACATCCTTTATTTTTCGCTGATTCGATGCGTGAGATGTGTGGGCTTTTAAGGAATTGGGTTCACCCGAAATGATGCGAGCGATGGATCGCATCACAACACGGCTCTAAAAATGAGGCTGCCTGCATGAAAACCACTATTTTTGTAAATCCGATTTCTTCTGTGAAGACTCTGGAGATCGATAAAATGCCCGGTCATTGGCTCCTGGCCCGGCTGGGTAAACGGGTGCTGCGACCTGGTGGGATGGAATTAACCCGCAAAATGCTGGAAACAATCGATATCCAGACGACTGATAACGTCGTTGAATTTGCTCCCGGTCTGGGTACAACTGCCCGACTCGCTCTGGCATGCAATCCGGCAAGCTATACGGCAATCGAACGGGACCCGGTTGCTGCCGATTCCGTATGCAAATACTTAATTGGTCCAAATCAGAGGTGTCTGGTTGGTCGGGCTGAGGCAACCGGTTTACCAGATTCATCAGCCACAGTTGTGTATTGCGAGGCAATGTTAACCATGCAACCCCAGCAAAAAAAGGTCAAAATTGTGCAGGAAGCCTGTCGGATTCTTGAACCGGGCGGGAGGTATGGTTTGCACGAGCTGTGTCTTTTACCCGATGATCTTCATGAAAACATCAAAGAAGAAATTAGAACGGCTCTGTCCGATGTTATTCATGTGGGGGCCCGTCCACTGACGCCCTCCGAATGGCGACAGTTATTAGAAGAAAATGGTTTCGAAGTTGTGGAAGAAGTGAAGGCGCCCATGCATTTGCTCCGGCTCAATAGAGTCATACGGGATGAAGGGGTTTTGGGGTTTTCCCGCTTCGTTTTTAATGTCGTGCGTCATTCCATCGCAAGAAAGCGAATCTTGAACATGCGAAAGGTGTTCAAGCAGTATGAACGGTACCTTGCGGCGATCTTGCTGGTTGCGGTGAAAACGAAAGTCTAACCATGCAAAGGGATCGCGAAATCCGGTAATATGACGCTTAACCCGGATTTTGTATTATCCTACGAATCACCCGAATGAGCACGAATGAAATAGTAAAATACATCTCCGTTGTGCGAGTTAAGAATAATGAAACGATCTGGAAAACAGTTGAACCCAGATTATGCAATGGCCTACGAATGACGCGAATTAAAACGAATTAAGTTGTCCACCCAGATAAATCTGGGTGTTAATGAATGAGAATTTCGATTAACTCCTGGCTTCAGCCAGGAGAAATGAATAACGTAACCGAATGATGATTAACCGTTTTAACGGTTTTTCTAAACACCTGCTTTATCCTGAATTAGCACAACGGGTAAAGATAATAAAATCTATTTGATGACATCCGGATGAAAATGGATTCCGGGGGTTATTCGCGATTTTGTAGTTATGTTTTGGTGTCATGTGCGTGGTTCGCGGTTTCATACATCAACAGGGTCTAAATCCGGGCTTAACCCCCAGATAAAAGCCCACCGCTGAAATTCAGTCGAAAAAACGTATCGACATTTAGAGGTGTTAGACAAATGGAACGGGTAGATTCAGGGGCAGGTTGGTCCAGAGGAATGACAAAAATACCCGACCAGGGATGACAATAGAAATTTCATTGGAATTCCTGTTGTGTGCTTCTAAATTTATACGATAATAAAAATCAAAAAATCAGGTGTTTCGGCATGAAAACGTCCAAGGAAATCCGTACGGAATTTATAGAGTTTTTCAAGAAATATGATCACACATTCGTCCCCAGTTCCCCGGTCATTCCCATAGATGACCCCACGTTGTTATTCACCAATGCCGGCATGAATCAATTTAAAGATGTGTTCCTGGGGATTGGTTCGCGTCCGTACAAGCGCGCGGTAAATTCCCAGAAGTGCATCCGTGTGAGCGGTAAGCACAACGACCTGGAAGAAGTGGGTCACGATACCTATCATCATACGTTTTTTGAGATGCTGGGGAACTGGTCGTTTGGGGACTACTTTAAACGCGAGGCCATTCAGTGGGCCTGGGAGTTATTAACCGAGGTCTGGAAATTGCCCAAGGATAAGCTGTGGGCGACGGTGTTTGAAGGGGATGCCAGTGAGCAGCTGGAACCTGATGAAGAGGCCGAACGGTTGTGGAAAGAGGTAACCGACATCAATCCTTCGCAGGTCTTGCGTTTCGGGAAAAAGGACAATTTTTGGGAAATGGGCGATACCGGTCCCTGCGGTCCCTGCTCGGAAATCCATATCGATCTGGGACCGGAGCGTTGTGACCGTCAGGACGATCCCGACCATGTGTGCCGGGTGAATGGAGATTGCGCCCGTTACATCGAATTGTGGAACCTGGTGTTTATTCAATTCAATCGCGATGAAAATGGGGTGCTTACCCCTCTGCCGGACAGGCATGTGGATACCGGCATGGGGTTTGAGCGGATTGTGGCAGTGCTGCAGGGCGTTGCCTCCAATTACGACACCGATCTGTTTCGTCCCATCCTGACCCATATTGGCCAATTGGTGGGGGTGGATTATGACCGGGCCAATCGGGATCAGCAGGTGGCCTTCCGGGTCATTGCCGATCACGTGCGGATGTTGACCTTTGCCATCACCGACGGGGCCCTGCCGGGAAATGAGGGGCGGGGCTATGTGTTGCGGCGCATTTTGCGACGCGCGGCCCGCTATGCCCGAAAATTGAACATGCACGAACCCTTCATCTACCAGCTGGTGCCCACGGTGGTGGAGATCATGGGAGAGGCGTTTCCGGAAGTGCAGGAAAAATATGCCCACGTAATGGAAGTGATTCGGTCGGAAGAACAAAGTTTTAATAAGACGCTGGATCGGGGTATTGAAATCTTCGAATCCATTGTGGCCCGATTACAGGTCGAGGGAAAAGACGAGATCCCCGGAGAAGATGCCTTTCGTTTATACGATACCTATGGATTTCCGCTGGATTTGACCCGAATTATGGCCGAAGAAAAGGGTTTGCGGGTGGACGAGGCCGGTTTTCAGAAGGCCATGGAGGCCCAGCGGGAACGGGCCCGCAAGGCCACTCGTTTTACCCTGACCGTTACTCAGGCCGATGAATGGGTGACCGTGACCCCGGTGGAAAAATCGTCCATCTTTTTGGGATACGAGACCCTGGAAGCCGAATCCACCATTGTGAAGTACACGCGCCAGGGCGACCGATTGCATGTGGTACTGGCGGAAACGCCGTTTTACGCGGAAGCCGGTGGGCAACTGGGCGATCGCGGAAAAATTGTGGGAAAGGATTTTGAGCTGGAGGTCATCGATACCCAGAAAGAAGGGGATGAGATTGTTCACATTTGTCGGGCACCGGAAGCACTGGAGATTACCGATGCCCGCGTCTGGGCGCGGGTGGATAAGGCATGGCGTCTGCCCACCATGTACAACCACACAGCCACCCACCTGTTGCATGCCGCCCTCCGGCGGGTGCTGGGGGATCACGTCACCCAGGCGGGATCCCTGGTAGCGCCCGATCGACTGCGCTTTGATTTTACCCATTTTAAAAAGATTGAACGGCAGCAGCTGGAAGAAATCGAGTGGATGGTCAATCAAAAGATTCAGGAAGACCTGCCCGTGGAGGTGTTGTTTACCGAGTTCGAAAAGGCCCGCAAGATGGGCGCCATGGCCCTGTTTGGCGAAAAGTACAGCGATTGGGTGCGGGTGATCGTAATCGATGATTTTAGCAAGGAATTGTGCGGGGGAACCCACGTCCGACATACCGGACAGATCGGAACATTCGTCATCACCCAGGAGACCAGCATTGCCAGCGGTGTCCGCCGGGTGGAAGCACTGACCGGGCCAAAGGCGGTGGAATTTGTGCAGCGATCCCGCGATGTCGTCTTCGATCTGGATCAATTGCTGAATGTGCAAACCGAGGAGTTACCGCAGAAGATAAAGGAAATCCTGGAAGAAAATCGACGGCTGGAAAAAGAGTTGCAAAAGTTGCGTGCAGGGCAGATTCTGAATCGGGTGGAAGACCTGTTGGCCCATTCGCAAAAAATTGGTGATGTCAAGCTGGTTGTGGAGCAGTTCCAGGATCAGGAAATGGATTTGCTGAAGCAGCTGGGGGATCGGATTCGTCAGAAAGGGAAAAATGTGGTGGGGTTTTTCATTAATCGCGCCAATGGGCGGGTCAATTTTGTTTGCGTGGTGACCGATGACCTGATCAAACAGCGGGGGCTGAAGGCTGGAGAACTGGTGAAGGAAGCGGCTCGCATTGCCGGTGGCGGTGGCGGAGGACGCTCGCATCTGGCAACGGCGGGAGCCAAACAGCCGGAGAAAATCCCGGAAGTCATTCAGTTCGTTAAGAATCGCCTGAAAGAAGTCCAGAAATAATCCCGGATGATGCATGAGACCACGAATGTCACGAATGAACACAAATAATTAAACCCAGAAAACGCAATAGTCTACGAATGACACGAATGAACGCGAACAAAAATAACAAAATCCATTGGATGATATCTGGATAACAATGTACTCCAGGATTTATTTGCGATTTTGTGGATATGTTTTGGTTTCATTCGCGTGATTCGCGGTTAAATGCACTATTTGGCATTTTCACCAGATGGGAAGATTGGCGATTCGTTTGCGCGAATGGATGGCCGCATTCGGGATCTATTGCAGGAACCGGCAGAAAGTTGAGAGCCTTTTGTAAACGTGATGAACATGATGTTGAAAACGGAATGAAGCGTCACTTTCCGCCCGCGTTTATTTTCCGATCCATCACCATCAACGTGATGCGGGAAGTACACACCAGCTGATCCTGCTCATCAGTGATACGGATTTCCCATACATGGATTTTATTTCCCAGATGGAGCGGACGCGCCGTCCCCGTGACTTTACCGGATCGCACCTGTCGAATATGATTAGCATTTATCTCAATGCCCACGCAATATTTTCGGGTCACATCCACACACAGGGTTGCGGCCACGCTGCCCAGCGATTCAGCCAGCGCCACCGATGCCCCTCCATGTAGAATCCCCATCGGTTGATGCGTGCGATGATCCACCGGCATGCTCGCTTTGATGTAATCATCGCCGATTTCCGTGTACTGAATGTCCAGATGTTCCATCAGCGTGTTGCGGCTGAATTGATTTAACTGTTCAACAGTAGGTTTGTGAAACCAGATACTCATTTGTTCCTCCAACTTTTAACATTCCATTTCCAACCGCGATTGACGGTGGCGAAAGGAAAATCATCGCTATAAAGTAAAGCCTTGTTGTATAAAAATCATCCTACAAGTAAAATTTTTGAATCCGAACAGAACCGTCTTTGAATACACCCGGATTTCACATTTCTCCCACGAATTGCCTGAATGAATTCGAATAAAAAGTTAGTACATTTGATTCTTTCTGGATGAAAATGGGTTCCTCGGTTTGTTGACTATTCTGTGGATATGTTGGGATGAATTCGCGTGGTGCGCGGTTTCATGCATTATCTGGGATAAATCAATCCCGAATTCAACTATCGCTTTGGGGGGCGGTTGGCCTGTCTCATTTTCCGGATTTATATTTTTTGAAAAAGCCTTATATTTGGTGGGTAATTCGTTGGTGGATAAAGATCAGGCAACTAACAAAAACAATCGAAAAGCCGAAAAGGGGTAATTTATGGAGCGGATGTTTTGGATATTTGTTGCTCTTCTGGCGGGAATTCTCACGGGATTGGGAGCACAGCAAAATGCGTTCTCCACCTACTTCGAAGATCAGACATTGCGGGTGGATTATTACCATGTGGGAACTGCCGATCAGGAGTCCATTGTTCTGGATGAGTTGTACCGCCTTGACGGATGGGCCGGTAGCCGTATCAACCTGATCGACACGTTAAACCGTGGCCATTACCTGCTGCGCGTGTTTGATAACCGCACCCAGCAGTTGATTTTTTCCCGCGGCTTTAGCACCCTGTTCAATGAATGGCAAACCACCGAAGAAGCCAGGCAGGGTGGGCAGAAAGTCATTCACGAAACCGTACGCCTGCCGTTTCCCCGGCGTCCCATTTTGATTGAAATCGTTAGCCGGGACAGGAAAAACCGATTTACGGAGGTCATCTTCAGTCGGGTGATTGATCCCGATCAGGAAACCATCCGCAAGGAACCGCGAATTTCGGACGTGTTGGTGGAACATTTGATCGAAAACGGTGAACCTTCCCATCACGTGGACGTGGTGATCCTGGGGGATGGGTTTACCTCCGATGAATGGGATCGGTTTCGGGAGCAGGCCAGCTGGCTGGTGGACACGCTCTTTACCATTTCGCCGTTCAAAGAACACCGATCCCGCTTTAATGTCTCGCTTGTTTTAAAGCCTTCCCCGGAATCCGGGACGGACGATCCGCGGGCTGGGGTTTTTAAACGAACCCCCTTAAATACCACTTTCAACACCTTTCGGCTGCAGCGCTATTTGATGACCTATGACAATCGGGCAGTACAGGATGTGGCCTCCGCCGTTCCATTCGATGCGATCATAATCCTGGTTAATACCCGAAAGTACGGTGGCGGTGGCATTTACAATCTCTACGCCAGCACGGCGGCATTTCATCCCTGGACGCCGTACGTCTTCGTCCACGAATTCGGGCACAGTTTTGCAGGACTGGGCGATGAGTATTACACCAGTCAGGTGGCCTACAGCGAATTTTACCCCAAGGGAACGGAGCCCTGGGAACCCAATATTACCGCTTTATTAAATCCCCCTTCGGTGAAGTGGCAACGCTTTGTGGCACCGGATACGCCCATCCCCACTCCTTGGGGAAAAGAAAAGTATGATCAGTTTAACAGAGAATTTGGTCAGAAGTTGAGCGAGCTTCGGCGGCAGGGCGCACCGGAGAGCAAAATTAAAAAACTTAGCCGGGAATACCGGAAAAAGATCAAAATGTTTTTTGAGAAAAATCCGTATAAAGAAGCGGTCGGGGCATTCGAAGGGGCGGGTTATGCTTCCCGGGGGCTGTATCGTCCTGCGCTGGATTGCATCATGTTCTCTCGTACGCTGGCGGGATTTGATCCCGTATGCGCCCAGGCAATTGAGCAAACAATTCGTTTCATTGCCCGATAACCGGGAAAAAATAAAAGGAAATCTTTGTTAATCTATCGATTTCCACTAACGATAATTAGGATACGCCACGGCAGGGGCGTTGCTTCGGTTCTCTGAAATAAATATCGGAATATTTCTAAATTCTTTATTTTTTAGCGAAACGTATGTGGGTTTAGATGATAAACCTCCGTTATAAACTAAAAATGCAACCTCTTTATGCCCGCATTACCATTTTTGTGGGCATGATCCTGAGCATCATCTTCATGATTTTTGTCTACTTCTCGCAAACGGTTTACCTGCATTATGTTCATCAGCAAATCGAACTTCGGGCCACCACGCTGGTAGACAATCTGGCGCAAAATGTGTTGACGCCACTGCTCAACTACGATTTTGTGACCCTCCAGCAAAACAGTGCCTCCTTTGTTCAACAACGCGATGTGTTGTATGCGGTCATTTTAAGCGAGAAGGGAGAGGTACTGGCCCAGGTCAACCAGCCGGATGCTCAGGTGCCATTTTCTGCGGAATCACTCCCCTGGGAAGAGCTGCGAAGTACCAACCGCAAACAACGCTTCATTTATTACAAAGAAAATGGGCAATTGCTGGAGGTTGTCCAGCCAATTCTGGCCAACAACAATCCCTGGGGATGGGCCATTATTGGACTGGATCTCAATTACTTCACTCAGCTGGTCAATAAAGTGCGATGGTTTACATTCAGCATCGGTCTCATCTCGATTATTCTGGCCATTTTCATCATCCAGAAGATTTCTCAGCGAATCGTGGCACCCATCGACGATTTGATAAAGGGTACCGAAGAAATCAGCGATGGGAATTTCAACTACCAGATCCGCATCCGCGATGAAGGTGAACTGGGACAACTGGCGCGCAAATTTAACGAGATGGTGCTGAAGCTGAATTATTACTATCGCCAGAAGGAAATCCTCAACAAAAAACTACACGAATATTCCGAACAACTGGAAGAACGTGTTCGGGAACGCACCCAGGAATTGCAGCAAATCCGCAACGAGGTGGTGCAAATTTTCCATCAGATTCCCATTGGCCTGCTGGTGTGTAACCGGAACGGAAACATTCGCTGGTACAACGAAGAGTTGCTCAAAATCTTCAACATCAGCGATCCATCCTCGCTAAAGGTGCAGAACCTTCTGGAAGACGATCCGTTCTCTAATGCAGAACTAACCGGTAAACTGCGAGATATCATCGTGGGGGGCGAGAAGGTTGAATTTCAATTTTCCTATCGGGCAAATTCCCGCGAACGAAAGATCCTTCAGATTAATTCCCAGCCCTTCCGGGAAGAAAACGGAGAAATTTCCAGCATCATCTTCACCATCCGCAACGTTACCATGGAAAAGGAGCTGATCGAGAAGATCAATCGTACCAAGCGGCTGGAGAGCATGGGGATTCTGGCCGGCGGGATTGCCCACGATTTTAACAACCTTCTGGCCATCATTCTGCCCAATGCGCAAATGCTAAAACTGCACCTTCAAAACGATCCCAAATTGCTCACTTATCTGGAAACCATCGAACGCGCCACCGAGCAGGCGGCTCAACTGGCCAGTCAAATCCTTTCTTTTGCCAGGGGAAGCAAACACGGCACCAAGACCATTCTAAACCTCAATCAAATCATTGATGATTTTTCCTCCATGTTCAACCGGATTGTCTCCAAGAAGGTGCAAATCAAAAAGGAACTGTCTGACAATCTGTGGAACATCGAGGCGGACAAGACCCAGATTGAACAGATTCTCATGAACATGTCCATGAATGCACTGGATGCCATGCCCAATGGGGGACAGCTGATCTTTCGTACGTCCAACATTCAGATCAAAGAAAAGCAGATGCTGTTTTCCTCCGAAATTAAACCCGGCACCTACGTGAAGCTGGAAATTGCCGATACCGGGACGGGTATTCCCCCGCAAATCATCGACAAGATCTTCGATCCATTCTTTTCGTCTAAAAAAGAGGGTAAGGGTACGGGACTGGGATTAAGC
Organism: Calditrichota bacterium; assembly: GCA_013150955.1. Taxonomy (GTDB): domain Bacteria; phylum Calditrichota; class Calditrichia; order RBG-13-44-9; family J042; genus JAADJD01. The sequence continues at coordinate 6,802 of JAADJD010000013.1, read as the reverse complement.
ATGGTCTATGGCATCATTAAAAGCTACAACGGTTACATCGATGTGCGGTCGGAACCCAATCAGGGATCGCAATTTAGCATTTATTTTCCGGCGGTATTCAAGCCCATTGAGGAAGAGCAGGAAACCCCGCTAAATGTGCAGCTGGGCAGCGGAAAGATCATGGTCGTGGATGATGAAAAGATGCTGCAGATTACCCTTTACAATATGCTGGAATCCATGAATTACGAAGTATTGATCGCCAACAACGGACGGGAAGCCATTGAATTATTCCAACAGCACGCTGAAGATCTGGATGTGATCATCATGGATTTACAGATGCCGGAAATGGATGGGCTGGAGGCTGCCCTGCACATCTGGAAGTTGAAACCGGATGTAAAAATCATCTTTTCCAGCGGATATGCCGATCCCGCCCGACTGGAGGAGTTGCGCAAGATGGGTGTGAAAGAATTTTTGAAAAAGCCTTACAAGATAAAGGATTTGACCGATATTTTAGAAAGAACATTGACAGCGAAAGCATAGAAATTGCCTGGGGAATGTTGCGTTAGCCCACGGGTCACAGGGACGTGATTTGAGAAACAGGGATGTGCGGGGAGCAACATTCCCTCTTTTTTTATTCTGGACAGGAGCAGATCGAAAAATGGTTCGTGTTCTGCAGGATCTCCTTACAACCGCGATCTATCCCGGATTTGGCATCATCCTGCGAATTGCACGAATTCCCACAAATTAAACCCGGATGATGCATTCGCCTACGAATGACACGAATGAACACCAATAGAAATAATAAAAAATGCACTGGATTCTATCCGGATGAAAATGTTTTCCCGGATATATTCGCTATTTTGTTGATTTTTTTCGAATTCAATCGCGTGATCCGCAGTTTCATGCATCATTCGTGTTTAAATGGAACCCGCTTCCCACCAGCCCCGCAATGTCCGAAACTGTTCCCGGATTTCCGGAGTCCATTCCCGGAAAAATTCCTGCAACTCCTTCAATCTTTCTTTTAATTCTTCCAGCTCTTCCGGTGAAATGCCCAGCTCATATTCCAGATCCGGAACAGGGAAATGGCCCCACAACTTTCTACCTTCAAACCACCCGTCCTCAGCTTCGCGTTCACCCAGTATGACCGATATCTTTTGCTTCTTTTTGTCCCGTAGAATTTCCACAGTGATCTCATCACCGGGCTCAAAAAAGTCCAGCACCCGATACACATCCCGGATGCTGCGGATAATTTTGCGATCCATTTTTAAAATCACATCTCCCACCTGCAAGCCGGCTTCTGCTGCAGGACTGTCTTCATGAACTTCTGCAATCAGGACGCCCTGGTCTTCTGGTGCGCCAAAGAATTTCCGCAGGGCGGGATTCAGCGTCTGTAATTTCACTCCCAGGTAAGTCCGCTTCAGGAATCCAATACGGTGGCGCGGGCGTTTCCCCAGCTGCACCGTCACCAACTTCTTTTTTCCGTCGCGGTAGATTTCCAGGGTCACTTCATCGCCGGGTTCATACTGACCCATTAACCAGGCCAATCGTTTGGGGGAGTAAATGGGTCGATCATCCACGCGAACAATGATATCGCCTTTCTTCAAGCCAGCCTCATCGGCGGGACTATCAGGAATAACGTAGCCGATCCGCACCCCAAAATCCAGTCCCCTGTCATCCAGAGCCTCACTACCCATCGTGTGGACAAATACCCCCAACCAGGCACTGGAAGGCGGTGCGGCAGGTGAGGAGAGGGGGAAGAGCCATCCAATGATCAATAGAATGGAACCCAGCCAGCCGGGTAAAGCAACCAAACGCTTCATGGAAACCCTCCGGATTTTTTTGGGGGATATACGATTCCCCGCCCTATCGGTTTCCAATTCCCAACAACATGAAAGATTGGAACGCTGGATCAGCTTCGGATTTTATCCCACACAAACTTCAGCGTTTCGTCCAGAAGGCGACGGGCTTCCCGTTCCAGGGCATCGCAGCGGTTTTTCATGTCCTGGACAAATGCTTCATCTTTGATGGGCGGAAGGTTGATCCACACATTAAACACGCCGCCCAGCACACCGGAATAGGCCATCTGGGCTCCCACACCCGCATCGCTGATGGAATTCACGTTCCCCTTTTCGGCGGCTTCCCGGCAGACCTTTAACGCCTCCATACTGAGCTGAGCGGTCGTGAATGGCACGTTAACGGCCTGTTTTAGCCCGTCCTGAATGGCCTTTTCGCGAGCCGCCTTTTCCTCCGGTGTGTTCTGGGGCATCCGTCGCGCTTCCATGTAGGCATTGAAGGCGTTGGTGTCGTCATCCACGGCTTTTAACAATTTATCCTTAATTTCCTGAGCGCGTTCCGCCAGCTGGTTCAGCTCATTTTCCACTGCTTCGTAACCCGGTTTGCCAATGGCAAGATTGCTGACCATGGAGCCCAGCGCGGCTCCCAGGGCACCGGCCAGTGCCGCAATGGATCCACCACCCGGCGCCGGTGTTTCCCGGCTCACTTCGTGGGTAAACTCATTCACCTTCATTTCCACCAGTGCCGATTCTGGCGTGGACGGCAACCCCAGGATCTTTTCCTGCGGATCAAAAGGAGAGACATCGTTCAGTCCCATGGAATAAATCGCCGTTTCGATGACGTCCATTACCGGTACACCGGTGGACTTCCCCTGCTGTTTCAGATAATATTTTCCGGCTTCGTAAATGGCCTGGAAGGGTACCAGTCCCACAATTTCGCTGCCGGTGACCACCAATCCCCGCTCGGCTGCCAGGCGACGCACTTCTTCCAGCACCAGGTGGGGCGGCGAGACCTTGTAATTGGTTAGATTGATGGAGATTTGTGCCCGTCCGTATTCTTCCACATACCAGCCAATGGCTCGAACGTGTTTAAATTTGCCGGGCTTTTTCACCGAACGTCCAATCGGGTTATCGGGGTCGGTGCCATGCATCCGGAGAAGCTCAAACAAATCGTATTGGTGAACGTCCTGGCAATGTTTGGCGGTTTCTTCGATAGTCTTGCCCACAAATTCGCAATTCCCGCAGGGAAAATAATTTTCCTGGTATTTGACCAGTTCTCCTTTAAAGTAAAACGGCTTGATGTTGCCTTTGCGCACCGATCGGCCTTTTTCTCGAATCTCGAAGGCGATATCGGTGGCATATTGTTTTTCCCGCGTATTTAGGGTAATGTTATAGGCGATCAGAAATTCCCGCGCACCGATAACGGTCGCACCGGCCTTGGCGTTAAATTCTGCCGGCCCAAAATCCGGTTTCCACCGGGGATCTTTTAATTTTTCGGGCAATCCCTCGTACTCCCCGGCACGAATGTTGGCCAGGCTTTTACGCTCCGGGCGGGTCGCCGATTCTTCGTATAGATACACGGGGATGCCCAGTTCCTCGCCCACTCGTTGTGCCACCTCACGGGACAGTTCCACCACCTCTTCCATGGTGATGCCACTGACCGGAACGAAGGGACACACATCGGTGGCTCCCATGCGAGGATGTGCCCCTTTGTGATGCCGCATATCGATCAGTTCGGCAGCTTTTTTAATCGCCCGAAAAGCCGCTTCTTTCACCGCCTCGGGCGGGCCAATGAATGTCACCACCGTGCGATTCACATCGGCGCCCATCTCTACCGAAAGCAACTTCACATCGGCTACCGAGGTAATTTCGGCCGTGATTTGATCGATGACCTTCTTGTTGCGCCCTTCCGAAAAATTGGGTACGCATTCAACCAGGCGTTCGGCCATATTCTTCTCCCCTTTCTATGTTCCACGATTTGGTTGCCCAAATTTGGCTAAAGTCCCATTGCGATTTGAACGAAAAAGTTAGATAGAGTAAAAAAAATTCGGAAGTAAAAAATAATTTTGCGGAAACTCCAAACCTTTCAGGGCATGAAATAAATCGAAAAGTGTTTCTTAGTGTTTGAAATTTTATTAATTTTTACCAGACCAATGGTGGTCAACTTTAAATTAAAGCAAAGGGGACATCACTATGGATGACAACTTTTTGAAAAAAGCATCTGAAACCATCCTTCAACGTAACGTCATCGACAAGGAACTGTATACAAAGTTTGATGTGAAGCGCGGGTTGCGCAACGCGGACGGCTCGGGTGTTCTGGCGGGTTTAACGCAAATTTCTTCGGTGGTTGGATTTAAGAAGGAAGGCGACAAGATCATTCCGGTCGATGGCGAGCTTTATTATCGCGGCATTCACATTCGTGACATTGTCAAAGGCCTGCAGGCCGAGAAACGTCACGGTTTCTCCGAAGTGTCTTACCTGTTGCTTTTCGGAAAACTGCCCACGCGCCAGGAACTGGAAGAATTTGAGGCGCATCTGAAACAACAAATGCACCTTCCCAAGCTGTTTGTGGAAAACAGCATCCTGCAATTCATTTCTCCCAACGTCATGAATGCCCTGCAGCGGGACGTGCTAACCCTCTATACACTGGATGATAACCCGGATGACATTTCCATTCCCAATGTGGTGCGGCAATGCCTGAACATCATTGCCAAATTCCCCTCCATCATCGCGTATTCCTACAATGCCTTGCTGTACGAATTCGGCAACAAACAGCTCATCATCCGGGCGCCGCGGGATGATTACGACATTGCCGAAAACTTCCTGTACATGTTGCGTCCCAGTGGTGAATTCAGCCAGCTGGAGGCCGAATTACTGGATCTGGCTCTGGTACTGCACGCGGAACATGGCGGTGGCAATAACTCTGCTTTTACCATGCATGTGGTTACCTCCAGTCACACGGACACGTATTCTGCCGTGGCGGCGGCGATTGGCTCCCTGAAAGGCCCATTGCACGGAGCGGCCAATTCCTATGTTCGGGATATGATCAAGGATTTTATGAAGAACGTGAAGCACTGGGACAATGAAAAAGAAGTGGCCGATTATATCGAAAAAATCATTCGCAAAGAAGCATTTGACCGCAAGGGATTGATTTACGGAATGGGCCATGCGGTGTATACCAAATCCGATCCTCGCGCGATCATTCTGAAAGAAAAGGCACGGGAATTGGCCGAGGAAAAAGGTCGGTTGGATGAGTTTCACCTGTATGACACCATCGAGCGGCTGACCCCGGAGATTTTCCGCCGGGTGAAGCAGTCCGACAAAGTCATCTCGGCAAATGTGGATTTCTATTCGGGGTTTGTGTACGACATGCTGGGATTTCCGCAAGAAATTTTCACGGCCATTTTTGCCATGGCTCGTATTGTGGGCTGGTCGGCCCACCGAATTGAAGAGCTGATCAATGGCGGACGCATTATCCGACCGGCATACAAAGGGGTGGCAGCCAAGCAGGATTACATCCCGCTGGATCGGCGAAATTAAACGATCATCGCATTTACCAGTGAAGCGCCGGTGGTTCTTCCATCGGCGCTTTTTTATTTTCGGTTTTTTCTCACAATCTAATTTTTTTCTGGGGTGTGATTATGCAATAGCCCACGAATTACCCGAATGAACCCAAATGATGCTTTTGACCGCGAATTATGCGAATTGACACCAATAAAGTTAGTAGAATGTATTGGATTGTATCTGGATAAAAATTCGTTTCGAGGTTTATTCGCAATTTTGTGGATAGATTTTGGATTCATTCGCATGATTTGCGGTTTGATGCATTGTTGGGGTTTCTGTCAATTCGCGTGTATTCGCCGGCCAATGCAGAGAACAATGATTAGATTTGCAGGATGAAAATGCCAGTCATGGTAAAAATGACCCTCCGGCCAGATTTTTAGTTGAAATATTCTGACAGAAAAAATTATTTTAGGAATGCCTTCCCAGGGAAAAACAGGCCTTCTGGAATGGAATCCACGGTTTTGGAATCGACCGGTCTTTGGTTAATGATTATCTAAGAAAAGCCGGCCCTCCAGACGGTTGGAGGGTGATTGGATGTAAAGGTATTTCACAGCCATGGAGGAAAAACATGCCCGGATATGGCAAAAATATTTTGCTTTGGGTGTTGCTCATCTGGATGGTGTGGGGATGCGAGCGGCTAAGTCTGCCGGTTGTGGGCAGCGGCTTGACGGTTAAGGTGGAGGCGGATGCGGTGCTGGTCACCGAGGTGTGGCTGCGGCTGCAGGTGGAGCCGGTGCCGGAGGATGGGGTGTGGCAACTGTGGCGTGGGGATAGCTTGATGTGGCAGGCGGCAGTGACCGATAGCGATACCGTTGCCTACGACAGCGGTTTGCTACCCAACCATACCTACACCTACCAGGCCCGCTTGTTGCAAAATGGCCAGATGCTGGCCCGAAGCAACTCCCTTACCCTAACAACCATGGATACCACCAGCCATGATTTTGAGTGGCAGGTGATAGAGTTCCCCAGCCCCTTTGGCAGTGGGGCGCTGTATGACGTAGCCATCATTGATGAGAACAACATCTGGGCGGTGGGAGAGATTTATGCAGACAGCGCCCAGCCCTGGCTGCCTTATAATGCGGTTCATTGGGATGGAGAGAGGTGGGAGTTGATGCGGATTTATAAAGAAAACAATCGGGCAATAAAAGCAATCCGGGGGATATTAACATTTGATACTCAAAAATTTTGGTTTGCAGCTGGTAGCATTTATTTGTGGGATAAGAAGGCTTGTAGCAGCGCAAAGCTTGTGTATCGCAGGGATGTTTCCACTTTTCAAACGGTAGAAAAATTGTGGGGAACATCTGAAAATAATATTTATGGTGTCGGCAACAACGGCCTCATTGCCCACTACGATGGTGTGAGCTGGCGTCGGGTTGAGAGTGGGACGGATTTGCCCATCCAGGATATCTGGGGAGATATTGATGCTGAAACTGGGGAAGCGGTGATCTTATGCATTGCTTCGGATA
>JAADJD010000030.1:778-41732 GCA_013150955.1 Calditrichota bacterium | reverse complement strand
CGATGCGGTTGGCCAGTGCCTTCCACTGTTGTCGGGGCAGGGAGAGTTGGCCTAAAGACAAAAGCGTGCGTTGCCGGGGACCGTTGGGGGTGCGGTAGGATTCGACAAGTAGATGATAGTTGAATTTCTTGTCGGATCCTTTATCCCAAATTATTCAATAGCCTACGAATTACACGAATGAACACCAACAAAAATAATCAAATGCACTGGATTCTATCTGATGAAAATGTTTTGCTGGATATATTCGCTATTTTGTTGACATTATTCGAATTCATTCGCGTGATTCGTGGTTTAACGCATTATTTAGGTTTATGCCCACATTTTGCCCTTCTTCCTGCCAATTCCCCAATCAATTCCCATCATCTCTATGAAATCTGATCGGATTTTCATAACTTATAGCGTCAAAACATGGGAGGCCGGTTATGGGAACCCAAAAAGCGGAAAAAATTGTACGGGATTTATTAGCCATGGCCGGAGTCGAGGTCAACGGCCCAAACCCGTGGGACATTCAGGTACACAATCCCCATTTTTACAGTCGGGCGTTGCGTGATGGGGCCCTGGGTCTGGGCGAATCGTACATGGATGGCTGGTGGGATTGCGAGGCGCTGGATCAATTCTTCGACAAAGTCCTTCGGGCCCGTCTGGATCAGTACGTGAAAGACAGCTGGAAAATTAAACTTCATATTTTACGCTCCAAACTGTTCAATCTGCAATCTCCACGACGCGCCTTCGAGGTGGGAGAAAAACACTACGACGTGGGCAACGATCTGTATACCCGTATGCTGGACAAACGTCTGAATTACACCTGCGCCTACTGGAAAAACGCCAAAACATTGGACGAAGCCCAGGAAGCCAAACTGGAACTGGTTTGCAAAAAAATCAACCTGGAACCGGGCATGACGGTGCTGGAATTGGGCTGTGGCTGGGGATCGTTTGCCAAGTATGCCGCCGAAAAATATGGTGTCAGGGTAGTTGGTGTTACCGTATCCCGCCAGCAGGTGGAACTGGGAAGGGAACTGTGCAAGGGACTCCCGGTAGAGCTGCGGCTACAGGATTACCGGGAAGTGGAGGGCAAATACGACCGGGTCATCTCCATCGGGATCATGGAACATGTGGGCTATAAGAACTACCGAACTTACATGGAGGTAGTAGACCGGACATTAAAGGACGACGGAATTGCTTTCTTTCATACCATAGGTGGGAACGTTAGTACCACTACAGCCAATGCCTGGACAACCAAATATATTTTTCCCAACGGGATGATTCCTTCCATTGCCCAGCTGGCGAAGGCCATGGAGGGACTGTTCGTGATGGAGGACTGGCACAACTTTGGTCCCCACTACGATCCCACATTGATGGCCTGGTACCGCAATTTTGAAGCCGCCTGGCCAGAGCTAAAAGATAAATATGGAGAACGTTTCTACCGCATGTGGCGGTACTATTTGCTAAGCTCTGCCGGGAGCTTCCGGGCACGGACCAATCAGCTGTGGCAGGTGGTGATGACCAAACCCGGCCGCGAACAACCCAACTGCCGCTTTAGCTGATTTTTTCCTACGAATCACCCGAATAAAACGAAAAGAACGACACCGCTCTCAAAAAAGAAAATTGTAACATTTTTTGAGACACTGGTTCAAATGGTTCTGGTAAATTAAATTTTGGATAGGAAAAACGTTGAATAAAAAAATTGCTCAAACGAACAAAGAAATCATATATCCGAAGGAAAGTTACAATATTATTGGAGCTTGCTATGAAGTGTACAATGCACTTGGATGTGGCTTTTTAGAAGCCGTCTATCAGGAAAGCCTGGCAATAGAGTTCAAACTAAGAAAGATTCCCTTCGTTGAACAGCAGGAGATGAAATTAAATTACAAAGGGGTTCCTCTAAAACAGGGATTCAAGCCAGACTTTATTTGTTATGATAAAATCATCTTAGAAATAAAGGCTGTACCGAATTTAATCGATGAATTCAGAGCGCAAATCATTAATTACTTAAGCGCATCTCACTTCCAATTGGGATTATTAGTTAATTTTGGTCATTATCCTGGTTTGGAATATGAACGCTTTGTTTTTATCCCAGATTAAGCAATAGCCTACGAATGACACGAATTAACACAAAAAAAATAATAAAATACATTGAGTAAAATCTGGATAAAAATTTGTTTCAGAGTTTATTTGCGAATTTATGGATATTTTTGGTTTCATTCGTGTGATTCGCGATTTATTGCATAATTTGGGTTTATTTAATTTTTTCTTTTCTAATGAAAACAAACAACAAACTTGGATTTTTAAAATCCATAAGCATTGGGTTTTAAATATTATTCAAACACAAAATTCGCATTTATTTGTTTTATTCGAGTTATTCGTAGGGAAAAAGGAAAGATGAAGAAAGAGTATGATGTGATTGTGGTGGGGGGAGGGCCGGCGGGGAGCAGTTGTGCCGGAGCATTAAAACGGGCAGGGATGCGGGTGCTCGTCCTGGATCGGAAATCCTTCCCCCGCCTGAAACTCTGTGCCGGCTGGGTAACCCCACGGGTCTGGCATCTGCTGCGGGTTCACCCTCGGGACTATCCCCATAGTCTCATCCGCCTGCGCCGACTGATTTTCCACATCCGCGGCAAGCGGATTGCCCTGCCCACACGCCAATATTCCATTCGTCGCTATGAGTTCGACCACTGGCTGCTCCAACGTTCGGGTGCGGACTTTCAGCCCCATACGGTGCGGCACATTGTTCAGGATGGCGACTATTTTGTCATCGACGATACCTACCGATGCCGTTATCTGGTCGGTGCAGGGGGAACCAATTGTCCGGTCTATCACACCTTTTTTGCCAGGCAATGTCCCCGGGAAGAATCCCGACGCATTGCCACCTTCGAAGAAGAATTCCCCTACGATTACCACGATTCGGAATGCTACCTCTGGTTCTTCGACAACGATCTGCCGGGCTATTCGTGGTACGTCCCCAAAGGGAACGGTTACCTGAATGTGGGCATTGGCGCCAAAATTCAATCTCTGAAAACGAAGGGAGACCATTTGCGCGATCACTGGCAATCCCTCCAGCAAAAACTGGTGGAAACGGGACTGGTCACCCATCATTCCTTTACCAACAAAGGGCACCAATACTTTTTACGGCATCCTCAAACGATCCCACAGCAGGGCCGAATTTACCTGATTGGCGATTCTGCCGGGCTGGCCACTGTGGATATGGGCGAGGGCATTGGGCCGGCCATTCAGAGTGGCCTGCTGGCTGCCCAATCTATCTTAACAGGTAAACCGTATTCCCTGCGCTCCATTCCCCGATACAGCCTGTGGGATTTACTGTTCTGGTGGCGCTGGAGATTGTAGGGCTATCATTCCCGGGTAATGGAGGATCCGGGCATAGCCAACGTGGACACCACAGCAACCATTCCCGCAACCAAAAAGGTCATCACCCGCGCCGTGATCACCTCTTCCATCCCGCTGCTAATCCAGAGGATGGTGAATGCCATTCCCGCAATGATCGTCGTGAGTGCCGCCCGCCCATGAAACCGCTTCCAGAACAGGGTGAATAAAATTACGATGGAAAAGGTTCCGCCAATTCCTGCCCAGACGTATCCAACCAACGTGTAAATAATTTTAGAGGGGGACACGTAGGCCAGTCCCAGTGCTATGACGGCCAACAATGCGGTCACCAGCCGGGATCGTCGCAACGCACGGGCCTCTTCATCCCGATCCACGCGAAGCAAGTTCTCGCTGAGTTCGGTGGAAGACAGGATCAACAGGGAATCTGCAGTTGAAATCATGGCAGCGATCGCACCGGTGATTAAAACGGCGGCCAGTGCCGGCGGGAAAATGGTTAACATCACCCGGGGCATGACATATTCGGGATCATCCAGTCCCTGGGGACCAAATAAGGCGATGCCCAGCCATCCAATGCACAGGGCACCCAGATACGCAAAAAGGGTCCAGACAATGCCGATGTTTCGTCCTTTGCGTGCCTGTTGGGCATCCCGAATGGCCATAAAACGCATGCTCAACTGAGGTTGCCCACCCAGGTACCCAAAAAACCAGGACAGTCCCCCCATGATGACAATCCCCGCCGCAAACCCGGAAGCGGCACCTGTAAGCGAGGTGTATTTATCCCCGGCGGTGGTCAACGCACCCACCACCGTCGACGCATACACATCAGGATGGGTGGCAATGTAAATCATTCCCACGATCGGCCCCAGTATTAAAGTGGTGATCATCACCACCGCCTGAATCACATCGGTATAAACCACACTGCGGAACCCGCCATATACCGTATAGGGTACGATGATGGCTGCGGTAATCAACATGCCCCATTCCGGCCGGATATGAAACATGGTATACAACGTTTTACCGCCACCCAGGAATTGCGCCCCCACGTAAAAAAAGAAAAAGAAAACGATGGTCAGGCTGCCGACCAGGCGAATGGGTTTTTCCATTTCGGGATGGCGTTTACCCATGTACTCGCTAAATGTTTTTACACGGAAGCGCTCGGCTTCATCGCGCAACCGCCAGGCAATGGCCCACCATGCGGTAACAATCCCCACCACACACCCGATGGCCGTCCAGATACCCGAGATACCCGTGGCATAAGCAAATCCGGGTAATCCCAACAACGCCCAGGAAGACTCGCCCGTTGCCCGTTCCGACAGGGCAGCTGCCCATCCCGGTAAATTGCGACCGGCAATGGCGTAATCGGCATCCGTTTTGACCTTGCGTCCCTGATACAATCCCCAGGCAATCAACACCGTCAAATACCCTACCATGACCACCAGTAACTGCGTTTGATAATCCATGATCACCCCCGTTTTTATGGAACCCATCCAAACAAAAAAAATTAATGGAGAAAGCACCTTTTCTTCAATGGGGAGACCGAATTTATCGGTGGATCAGTTTTTGCCGGATGCGTATTTGGATTGATAGAGTTCCTGCAGAATGGGCATCGTTTTCAGGGCATCCGCAGGGAGCCGATCCCAATCGATGCCTCGTGGAGCAGGGAACGGGTGTTCAACCGGGATGATTTCATGCGGCGTAACAATCCAGTGCAACGGGAGGTCATTTTCGTCTCGGGGAAAATCATCTACAATCTGAAGCGGATGAACGGTGGTGACGACCGGGACTTCCGGATATCCCAGCTCCCGTAAAATGGCATATTCCAGATCTCCGTATCCCTCACCCTTGCCGCATCGTTTCCCCTCACGGGTGACTGCCACCGATCCGGTGACGATGGCATCCACCGGAGGCATGTCTTTCAAAGGCACCGGGATGGCCCAACGCTGGCAACGACTCAATTGAGCGGCTTCTGCATATTTACTGGGAGGGATCTGTGCGGGATCCAATTTGAAAAATCCGCCGCGTAACCGCGGTGTGGGCATGTACACCACAATGCCCTTTTCCAGCGCCAGTTGTCGCACGTAACGCTGAGGGGCATCCGGATTGACTTTCAGGCGCTTCACATGCTGGAATAGAGGCAAATCAAACAGCCGGCGGGCAGCTGCTTCCGCCCCTTTGAAATTGGGAATCCGTCCGTGCGGCGGCAACGGGAAACGCGCAACCCGTTGCTCGACCAGCAAATCCCAGACGTATTGACGGGCACGAGACTTCGATGAAAACCTCATATTGGCTCTTTCCCTGATTCCTTTTCAACGGATCAAGTAAATAAAACACCTCGAAATGACCAATTCAAGCATTTCCATTCGATCCGTCAGGAATAGTTCATCCGCCGGTGATCTTAAAACACAGCCCCGCAATTGCATTATTCCACAGTTTAATAAGAATCCACCCGTACCCTCCCAAACAATCCATTTATTTAAAACATTTGAAATTATTGATCGTTTTCCATAGATTTTTCTGAGTAATGAAAGGGAATAGGAACGTGTTTTGGAGGGAATAATTTCCTATCGGTACCCGAACAGATCCTGGGCACAATTCTGGACATGGCGCAGGATTCCTGGAATGAAGCGCGTTTCTAAGAGGTTGCGATTCGAGTCAACCGGGTTGAGAAATAATCGGCAAAGTGGAAACCATCGTTGTTTTTCCAAATGATGAAACGACGCGGGATTCATCGCTCATCGGGTATTCATTCACAATTCCAGATAAAAGATCCATGGATCAAAACTTAAAACATGGAGCGGCCCAATGGAATATTCACCGAAAAAGGACGGAATTTATGCCCTGGCAATCTGGAGTGCGCCAATCCTTCTGTTTTTCTTTTTAATTTTTTCTTACTCCCAACTCATTCTGGGAATTTTCATTCTCAGCGTACTGCTTTCTTTCTGGATGTGGAATAGTACCCGCTATTCCATCGAGAATGGGGAGCTGTTCATTAAGTGCTGGGTTCTAAAAAAGAAGGTGCCCGTTAAAGATGTTGTGAAGGTAAGACGAACCCGGAATTACCTGGCTTCATATGCACTGGCTGTGGATCGTCTGGAAATCACCGAAAAAAACAATCAAAAGTTTTACGTATCCCCGGACAATGTTGAGATGTTTATTTCGGAATTGAAAAAATACAATCCAAACATTAGCATAAGCTGACGGAGTATCTAAAAATGGAGCGGCCGAACAGGCAAGTCCGACGGAGGGAATAGCAGCCGTTATTGATTTTAACCTGATTTCTTCATTTCGGCAAAGTTTTTTGTTCAGGCTCTTTTTTCCGGTCGCTTCCGCTGGGATTCGTTATAAAATGTGGTCACTGGCTACCGGAATACGTCATTATTGGAGAAAAATTCAACCCGGATTATGCAATTAAACCACGAATTGCACGAATTAACACAAATAAAAATAATCAAATACATTAAATCAGATCTGAATGAAAATTTGTTTCAGGGTATATTCGCAATTTTTTAGGTATGGTTAGGTTTCATTCGCTTGATTTGTGGTTTAACGCTTTATCTGGGATAATCAGAAAATGATGGGATTCGCCCGAACGAAAATTCTCTTCCGCGGCACCGTCAAATCGCGCGTTTTGCCCTCAAGACCTGCTCCTCGGCATGGTAAGAGCTGCGCACCAATGGCCCGGACTCCACATGGCGGAAGCCCAGCTCCAATCCAATGCGCTTGAATTCGTTGAATTCGGCGGGGGTGACGTACCGCTCCACGGGCAGGTGCCGTTTGGTAGGTTGCAGGTATTGTCCCACATTAAAAATATCCACCCCCACTGCTCGCACATCCTTCATCAATTCAACCACCTCTTCATTGGTTTCTCCCAGTCCCACCATCATACCGGTTTTGGTGACCATGCCCATCTCCTTGGCCACCTGCAGCACATAAAGGGAACGTTCGTATTTGGCCTGCGGACGCACCCGGCGATGCAGGCGTTTGACGGTCTCCATATTGTGAGAAAAAATATCCGGCCCGGCGTTGATCACCCGGACGATGTCTTCGCGTTTCCCTTTAAAATCGGGGGTTAACACCTCAATGGAAGTATGAGGAGCGGCTTTACGAATTTCCTCAATGGTACGTGCCCAGATGGTGGAACCCCCATCGGGCAGCTCATCGCGATCAACCGAGGTGATCACCACGTGATTTAGTCCCATCCGGGCCACAGCCTGCGCTACGCGGTAGGGTTCCTCCTCATCCAGCACCGGCGGACGCCCGGTTTTAACGGCACAAAACCCACAGGAGCGCGTGCACACATCCCCCAGGATCATGATGGTCGCCGTTCCCCTGCCCCAGCACTCGCTCTGGTTGGGACAGCGGGCTTCCTGACAAACGGTGTGCAGCCGGGTTTCCGTGACCAGCTGCTTGAGCTCCGCAAATTTTTCGTTAACCTGAAACCGAACCTTCAGCCATTCCGGCCGTCGTTTTACGGCTGCCATATCTTTCCCTTTTCATCATTACGTTTTATTCAACATCCTGTCCTTACAACACATCCTCGGTAACCGTTTCCAGATAGTGAACCACCCGTTGCAAGAATTGTCCGCCATAATCGCCATCGATGATACGATGATCGTAAGTTAACGTCAGGAAACCAATGGAACGAATGACGATGGCATCTCCCTGGGGCGTTTCCACAACGACAGGCCGTTTCTTGACCGCTCCCACACCAATAATCCCCACGTTGGGTTGATTAATGATCGGCAATCCAAAAATGTTGCCAAAAACACCATAATTGGTTACCGAGAAGGTGGAATCCTGGACATCGTCCAGGGTTAACTTTTTATCGCGAGCCCGAATAGCCAGGTCGTATGCGCCACGGGCGATGCCCCGAAAGCTCTTCTCTTCCGCATTCTTGAGTACCGGCACAATCAGACCGCGATCGGTGGCCACGGCCATCCCCAGATTAATGTATTTCTTGACCACGATATTTTCTCCTTCAACGGAGCTGTTCATGCGGGGAAAATCCTGCAATGCCTTGGTCACCGCATACAGGATGAAGGGATTGATGGTGAGTTTGAATCCTTCCTCGCGTTCCCAGCGGGGACGATGCTTACGCACAATTTCCAGTACGTTGGTAAAGTCGCATTCGGAGACCGAATAGACATGCGGCGAGGTGGCCTTGCTTTTGACCATATGTTCGGCAATCTTCTTCCGGATGGCATCCATGGGGATAATTTCCACCCGTTTGCCGGCGTATTTCCGGGTTAGATCCTCCGGTGCCGGAGCCGCTGCCGCTGGCGGTGTAGATGGCGGTGGGGGTGCAGCCGCTGGCCGCGTTACCGGTGGGGCCACCGCGGCCTTCTTTTCTTCAATATATTTGAGGATGTCTTTTTTGGTCACCCGACCGCCAAGACCGGTACCGGGAATGCGCTCCAGTTCCTCCATGGAAATGCCTTCTTTGCGCGCAATGCTGAGCACCAGGGGCGAGTAAAACCGTCCTCGTTTTCCTTCCCGAGCCGGTGGGGGTTCTGCTGCCGGTGCGGATGGAGGTGGTGCCTGCGCTGCAGTAGCTACCGCTTCTGTTTGCGGAGCTGCCGGGGCTTCCACTGCTCCACCGGCACCCAATTCCATGCGGGCAATCACGGCATCCACGGCCACGGTTTCGTTTTCAGAAACCAGGATTTCTTTCAGCACGCCTTCGTAGGGACTGGGGATCTCGGTGTCCACCTTGTCCGTGGAAATTTCCAGCAGCGTTTCATCCTTTTTCACAAAATCACCCGGTTTTTTCCACCATTTTACGATGGTACCTTCGGTTACGCTTTCTCCCAGTCGGGGCATCAAAATATCCACCACCTGTCCCCCTGTTGCCGGTTTGGGTTCCGCGGTTGGGGGAGCAGGGGGTGCGGGCTCCGCCGGAGGCGCTTCCTTCTTCTCGGGCTCGGGCTCCGGCGGCGAAACAGGTGCCGTTTCGGCTTCTGCCGCTTCCGTTTCAATGCGCGCAATCACGCGCCCCACTTCCACGGTTTCGTTTTCCTTCGCCAGTATTTCCACCAGAGTCCCCTCAAAGGGACTGGGAATTTCGGTGTCGACTTTATCGGTAGAAATTTCCAGTAATGTCTCGTCCTTCTTTACAAAATCGCCGGGTTTCTTCCACCACTTTACGATCGTCCCTTCGGTCACACTTTCACCCAGCTGGGGCATTAACACATCCACTTTCATATTCCATCTCCCCTAATTTCTATATTGATTACTCATGGTTTTCGAATCGATTATCTTGTTCTCCGGGCAATTATTTATCCGGAGCCGCCACACTGGCAGTTGATTTCCCCAATCTTTGAGCAAGGGCATCTTCCACTGGCAGCTGTTCCGGTTTCCGGAACGCCACGTTCTGAAACGAAAATACCTGTCGAAACTGCTCCACCACCTGCGGCTTAACCTCCTCCAGCGTTACCGGACGATCCAGCAGTTGCGTCAGAGAGGTGACGCCACGGTGGAACAGTCCGCAGGGAATGATCCCATCGTAGAAGGAAAGATCCGTATTCACATTAAAGGCGAATCCGTGCAGGGTTACCCATCGGGAAATGCGAACGCCCAGGGCCACAATTTTATCTTCCCCCACCCACACGCCGGTGTAGCCTTGCTGACGATCGGCCTCCACCCCCCATTCCCGCAGCAATCGAATGAAGACCTCTTCCAGCTGGCGCATGTACCAGGATACGCTCTGCCGATGCTGATGCAGGTCGAATATCGGATATCCCACCAGTTGACCGGGCCCGTGATAGGTCACATCGCCTCCGCGATCCACATGGACAATCTCGATGCCACGGGATTTTAAAAACGTCTCGCTGGCCACCACATGCAAATCGGTGCCGTTCTTACCGATGGTGTACACCGGATCATGCTCCACCAGCACCAGCGTATCGGGTATGCGATGGGCCATGCGCAGCTGCTGCAGTTGCTTCTGAAAATCCCACACCGGTCGGTAGGGTTGACGGCCCAGATCTATGACATGAAGCACTTTTTCTTCGCCATTCATTCGTTCTCATTAAACCTCTTTGATTCATACACACAGCAGTCGCTTTATCAAATTGCCCAATCGTGCAATTGCTTCCGGTGGATTTGCTTAAATATGAATGGGTTCCCCGATGGCCACATGGGTGGCTTCGGCCACAATCTCACTCAACGTGGGATGCGGATGCACCGTGTGCAACACTTCCAGATAGGTGGATTCTACTGCCTTTGCCAGGGTCACTTCGGTGATCAGTTCGGTGGCTTCTGGCCCGATGATGTGGCAACCCAGCAATTCGCCGTAGCGGGCATCGTAAATAATTTTGATGAACCCTTCGCTTTCCCCCAGGGCCAGGGCTTTCCCGTTGGCTCGCAGCGGGAATTTCCCAACCTTGATGTCGTACCCTGCCTCGCGGGCCTGCTTTTCGGTCATTCCCACCGAGGCCACCTGGGGCTGGCAATAGGTACAACCTGGAATATTCCTGTAATCCAGGGGAATCACTTCCTTTCCGGCCATATGCTCCATGGCCAGGATTCCTTCTTTGGAGGCCACATGCGCCAGCCAGGGAGCACCAATCACATCGCCGATGGCATAAATATTGGGCACGCTGGTCTGATAAAACGAATTGACTTTTATCCAGCCTTTTTCCACTGCCACCCCAACGGTTTCCAGGCCAATATCCTCAATATTGGCCTGCACACCAATAGCAATCAGGGCATACTCCGCAGAAAGCGTTTCCTCTTTTCCATCCCGGCTCACGGTTAATTTCACACCTTTTTTCGTTTTGCTTAATTTTTCCACCTTCGTCCCGGTATAAACCTGAATGCCCTGTTTTTTAAACGCCTTTTCCAGCTCCCTGGCCACTTCCTCGTCTTCCACGGGAAGAAGCTGGGGCATCATCTCTACCAGGGTCACCTCTGCACCAAAGGTGCGGTAAAAGTAGGCAAACTCCACCCCAATGGCCCCTGCTCCCACCACCACAATGGATGCTGGCAATTTATCCAGCGCCAGGGCATGCTTGTAATTCAACACCCGTTTGCCGTCGGCCTCCAGTCCGGAAATCTGGCGGGCACGGGCACCGGTAGCTATCAAAATGAATTTGGCCTGGTGGCGAGTGGTCTTGCCATCGGCGTCGGTAACCTCGACGGTATTGGCATCCACCAGGCGGCCGGTGCCAAACAACGTATCGATTTTATTTTTGCGCATCAAAAAGGCCACACCCTTGGACAAACGATTGGCTACATTGCGGCTGCGTTTGATGACCCTGGAAAAATCTATCTGAACATCGGCTACCTGGATGCCAAAATCGGAAGATGTTTGAATGAGATGCAAAACTTCGGCACTGCGTAATAAGGCTTTGGTGGGAATGCAGCCCCAATTTAAACAAATGCCTCCCAGATCGGCTCGCTCCACAATCCCCACTTTCATTCCCAGTTGCGCTCCACGAATGGCGGCCACGTATCCACCCGGCCCGGAACCTATGACCAGAACATCGTAATCCATATCTTATCTCCAATCGCTTTGATGGTTTTTGAACTTAAATGCCTTACCCACTTAGGGAATCACCATCGTGCAAGTTCAATGAATGTTTAATTTAAGAAAGTTTTGGGGGAAATGAAAGTTGGGTTAATTTTTCAACCAGGGGAGAATGAATGACTTAGGAATTGGTAAACACCACGAGGGAACTCGCTCGATTCATGGTTCAAAACTTCAATGAGGTTAAATCCAAATTATGCTTTAAACCACGAATTGCACGAATGAACACAAATAAAAACAATAAAATCCATTGGTTTAGACCTGTATGAAAATTCGCTTCGAGGTTTATTCGTGATTTTATTGCTATTTTTTGTGTTCATTCGTGTGATTCGCGGTTTCATACATTATCAGGGTTAAACCCAAATTATTCGTTAAAACCGCGAATGGCTCGAATGAACACCAATAAACCTAAATAATGCATCAAACCACGAACCACACGAATGAATTCGAAAAAAATCAACAAAATAGCGAATATGTCCAGGAAAACATTTTCATTCGGATAGAATCAAGTGCATTTTATTATTTTTATTGGTGTTAATTCGTGTGATTCGTAGGCTATCGCATAATTTGGGTTTATTGGTTTTATTGGTGTGAATTCGTGTCATTCGTAGGCGATTGCTTAATCTGGGATTAATTTTATTCGTGTTCATTCGTGTTATTCGTGATCAAACACAAAATCCGGGTTAAAACATCAGCCGATCCAGCGTCAGGAAAATCATGATCAGCAGGATGAAAATATTCACCTCCCGGAAGGCCAGATAAAACACCTGCGTGTTCAGGGAATCTTTTAGCAGAATCCGGGAACTCCACACCAGCCAGATGGCGCTACCGGCCAGGGCAATGTACACCAGGTACGAATGACCCAATCCATATAGGGGGATCGCCAGACAGGTGAGAGATGTGGCCAGAATCCAGGCGTAGGTAATGCGTGCCAGCTGCGGCGGGCTGAATCGGGTCGTCAGGGAAGGAAATCCCGCCTTCTCGTAATCCTTTCCAAAATTAAGCAACAACAACCAGAAATGGGGAATTTGCCAGATGAAGAAAAACAGTGCCAGTGCCCATAACTGGGGTTCCAGCAGACTGCGCCCCCCGGCTATCCATCCCACTGCCGGGGGAATGGCACCGATGACGGCACCGGGAATCACCGCAAAGGGTGTAATGCGTTTCAACGGGGTGTAAATGCCATTATACCAGAGCACATTCAGCAACCCCAGCGCCAGTCCCACGTGTCCGGCTCCCATCCAGAGTACCACACTTCCCACTGCCATTAACAACAGGGAAATGGCCAGCGCCCCCTGAGGCGTTATTTGTCCCGACGGAATGGGGCGGGAACGGGTACGCTCCATGCGGGCATCCAGCTCCCGTTCCTGGTACTGATTTAGTGCGGCGGAACCAGCCGCCAGCAAAAAAATGCCCAGCACCGGTGTGATCAGCGCAGGGGATAACTGACCGGTGGCCAAAACAAAGCCGGTGGCCGTCGAAAGGGCCACCAGCCCGGAAATACGAATCTTGATCAATGTTAAAAAGACGGACAAAGGGCGATTCATTGTTCGGCCTTCAGCGTTTTCAGGAATTCAATAATCGCCTGGATCTCCTGCTCGTTCAGGATGCTGCCCTGCGGCGGCATGGCCGGCGGATAGCCCTTCACAATCTCCACATTCGGTTCCAGCATGGAGCGTCGGAGGTAAGCCTCGTCCACCACAATGGTCTTCTCTTCCCCATTCGCAATGACGGTTTCGGTTTTGCCCCAGATGCCTTTAAACGAGGGGCCCACCAGGCGACTACCATCCAGGGTATGGCAGGCAATACAGCCTTTGGTCTTAATCAATCGTTGTCCCTGTTTGACGAGCTTTTCCAGCCGGGCGGCCTCATCCACTTCGGCCCCTTCTTGGGCCTGGGCAAAGGTTTCCACCTCCGCAGCCGCACTGGCGTACCAGCGTTCAAACTCATCTTCCGGTAACACGTGTACCTGGGAATACATGTAGGAATGGCGATCACCACAGTATTCGGCACACATCACCTGAAATTGACCTTCCTGCTGCGCTTTAAACCACATCTTGGTCTCCATGCCGGGTACTGCATCCTGCTTGATCCGGAATGCCGGCACGTAAAAACTGTGAATCACGTCCACCGACTTAATCTTCAATTTAATGGGCTTGTTCAGGGGGACATACAGGGTGTCGGTCTGTACCCCATTGGGATAAGTGTACATCCACGACCACATTCGCCCCATTACTTCCACTTCCATGGCATCTTCCGGAATGTTGCGCATTTCCCGATAATCCACCACCCCGTAATAGAAAAAGCCCATCACAATGAAAAAGGGCACCACCGTCCAGACCACTTCCAGCAGCACGTTTCCGTGAATATCGACCGGATTGGGATGTTTCGATCGGCGATATTTGATGACGAAATAAATCATGGCCGCCGTAATGCCGATCAACAGCACCACGGAAATGACCAATATAAATAAAAAGACGTTATCGACTTGATTGGTAAAATTAGATGCACCCATAATCTTCCCTCACCTGTATAGTACATCAAAAAACGTTAAACCGATAAAAATCGTTACCGTTACGATACCCATTAACAGGACAACTTTGAATAAACGGGCTTCGTATTTGATATGCATGAAGTAATTCACCACCAGGCTGGATTTGGTGGCCGCCACCAGCAATGCCACCAGTACCGCAACCTTGGGAATGTGAACGCCGGAAATCACCACCGTGAGTCCGGTTAACACCACCAATCCCAGCCACACAAAAATAAACACGCCGTAACCAATGGTATGCACTTCGTTATGTGAATGATGGCTCATGTTCCCCTCCGATTAAGAAATTAAGTAAAACAACGGAAATAGAAAAATCCAGATGATATCCACCAGGTGCCAGTATAAACCGGCATTTTCCAGCTTGATGATGTTGGGTAAATCCACTTCACCCGCCTTGGGCTCGTAGGTGATCTTAATTTCCACCTGCTCCACATTATCCCCGATTTTGTCCACCAGCCAGCCGTCCTTCTCCCCCTTCAGAATCGCAATTTCTGAACCCACCAGCTGCTCCACATGGGGATTATGCACCACATATTTCTTTTGCGATTTCCGGGCGATGAGCACGAACAGCCAGATAAGCACCACCATTCCCACCAGCACGTGCAATCCGTGCAGGCCAGTCATACTGTAATAAAGATTAAAATAGATCACCTCGCCCAGACTCCGCTGCATCAACTCCTGCGAACCCGGATAAATCCCATGGTGAATCTTGGCGCTCCACTCAAAATACTTGTTGACCAGAAACACCAGCGCAAAAAAGATAGTTGCGCCCAGCATCCACAGCGCCAGCTTCCGGGAATTGCGCTTCAGCGCCTCGATGGACAGCGCCACGGTCAGACTACTGGTCAGCAGCACCAGGGTGTTGATGGTACCAATCACCACATCCAGCTCCAGGGATGCCCGATGGAATTCCGCAGAATACTTGAGCCGATACATGGCATACAGGATGAACATTCCGGTAAACAGGATCAGCTCCGTTAGCAGAAACAGCCACATGCCCAGCCGGGCGCCTTCAAAATCCCGGTGTTCTTCTACGGTTAAGGCATGAATACTTTTCATCCGTTGTCCTCCTCACGAAAGTAATAAGGTTCATGCTTAATCACAGGTTCCTGCGTAAAGTTTTCCAGTGGGGGTGGCGATGTGGTTTTCCACTCCAGGGTGGCTCCACCCCAGGGATTATCCGGAGCTTTGGCACCTCGGTACAGAGCATACACCAGATTACCCAGCAAGATTAAAATCCCGATGTAAAGCAGCCAGGAACCCACGGTGGCAATTACATGATCGGTGTGGAATTCCGGCAGATGGTCGTAATACCGGCGCGGCATGCCCTTCCAGCCCATGTACATCATGGTGCCATACAAGACATTAAAACCAATAAACATGAAGGGCCAGGCCAGGTAAGCCACTTTCTTATTGTACATACGACCGGTCATCTTGGGGAACCAGTACAACAGTCCCGCCAGCATCACCCAGATCGTCCCTCCAAACATAGTGTAATGAAAGTGCCCCACCACAAAGTAGGTATCGTGCACGTGCACATCGATGGGCAAAGTGGCCTGCATCAATCCAGTAAACCCACCAATGGCAAACAAGAAGATGGATGATAGGACGTAAAGCATGGGCGGCTCCAGGGCAATGGAACCTTTGTACAGGGTTGCCGTCCAGTTAAACACTTTTATAGCGGTGGGAACGGCAATGAAGAACGTTAGAAAAGAGAAGATAATATTGGCCGTATCGCTCTCCCCGCTAACAAACATGTGGTGTCCCCACACCAGGGAACCAAACAGGGCAATGGACAGACTGGAGTAAGCGATCAGTTTGTACCCAAAGATGGTGCGCCGCGAAAAGGTGGGAATGATTTCGGAAACCACCCCAAATCCCGGCAATACCATGATGTACACCGCGGGATGCGAATAAATCCAGAACAGATGCTGAAATAGAATGGGATCCCCGCCCTGGGTGGGATCGAATATGCCGATATTGAGTACCCGTTCAAAGATGATCAGCAACAGGGTGATTCCCACCATTGGGGTCGCCAGAATCTGGATCCAGGCCGTGGCATAAAGTGCCCAGACAAACAGCGGCAACCGATGCCAGGTCATTCCCGGTGCCCGTAGCCGATGAATGGTGGTCAGGAAGTTCAACCCGGTCAATATGGACGAAAATCCCAGAATAAAGGCAGCAAACACGGCCAGGGCCACATTGCTACCCGTCCGCACGGCGTAGGGCACGTAGAACGTCCAGCCGGTATCGGGCAGGCTTCCCGGCAAAAATAGCGTGGTAATGGCCAGAATGGCGCCAATGATGTACAGCCACCAGGATAGCAGGTTTAACCGCGGAAAAGCCACGTCCTTGGCACCAATCTGAATGGGCAAAAAGAAATTCCCGAATGTGGCCGGAATGCCGGGAATGATGAGCAGGAAGATCATGATGACCCCATGCAGGGTAAACAACCGGTTGTACACATCGGGGCTCATCAGCGTTTCGCCCATGGTCAGCTGTTCCAGCCGCATGAAAATCCCGATGGTCGCTGCCACCACAAAAAACGTCAGACTGCTGACCAGATATAAAATCCCGATACGTTTATGATCGGTACTGAAAATCCAGGCGAAGATGCCCCTCCAGCGGCTCTTCACCTCCAGATAATTTTCCTCAACATGTTGCACTTCAGTAATTGCATGACTTGCCATACATGTCCCCTTTGTTTTTTACGAACCGAATTTCTTTTTCAGGGAGATGGATACCACAAAGATGAATGCAAAGAGCAGGATCAGTACGCCGGCGACACGCAGAAAATTGAAGACGTAGCGCCGCCCTTCCGGATCATAGTTGAAACACAATTGCAACAATCGGGAGATGGTGGGGCCAACCCGCCCCTCCGATGCTTCGATGATGGCCATTTTCAAATCGAATGGCAGAAAGGTGATGCCGTATAAATAACGGGAAATCTTCCCGTCGGTACCCAACACCATGATGGCGGCGGAATGGAGATACCCATCACCCGACTTGCGATAACGGAAGCCAACAGCATCGGTTAAACGGGCGATGTTCAGGCTATCGCCTACCAGCCAGCGCCAGGCACTGGGGGGATAATCGGGGCGCAGACGAAAAGCAGCAAAATAATTCCGTTTCTTCTCCCGTGCCAGCTCTACTGTTTCGCGGGGATTAAAACTGACCGTGATGACCTGATAATCCTGCCCCGGTTCCAGATCCAGCTTATCCAGCACTTCCACCACTCCATCCAGCAGCGGGCTGCACAGGCCGGGACAACTGTAATACACCAGATTCAACACCGTGGGCTTCTCAATCAAATCCCCCAGCTGGACGGTATCGCCTTCTTCATCCACAAACTGCAATTCCAGGGGCACATACTCCCCCAGATGCTCATCAATGCCAATTTCCACACCCTGGGTATTGTCCGTACTGGTAGCCAGTGCCACCATCACCAATAAACCAATAAGCAAAAATATATGTATAGACCTTCCCATGGTCATTTGACCTGGTCGCATTGTTCCTACCTCCAAAAATTGTTAATGAGAGATAAAAGTGTATAAAAAGGTTTGTTGCTTTCGTTAAAAGGTTATATAGAAAATTGAATAAAACCTATTGAAAAAACCCCCGAAAAATATCCCCCGAAAACGTCCATCCCCCACTTATGTAACTAATCAAACATATAGTTTAAGACTCAAAATTAACCACAGAATATTCATTTTACAATAAAAATTATGAAAAAATTCCGGACAAACAAGTCAGAAATATTTAAGATGTTGAGTAAACATCCATTTAGCGCTATTGCCGTCTTCGATTCCTCATGCACCGATAAATATAAAAGACTTTGACATCCATTGAAACCCTCAATTTCACATTTTTTCATTTTTTCATATTAAACCCGGAGACCACGAATTGCACGAATGAACACAAATAAAAATAATCAAATACATTGGATCAGATCGGGATGAAAATGTGTTTTGGGTATATTCGCGATGTTGTGGATAATTCCAGATTATGCATTCGCAACCGGTTCATTCGCGATTTAATCCAATTATAATCAACCGGTTCACGTAAAATTACTCGGTTAAGAACCGGTACGTTTTTTCTACAATAATATCATCTTCTAAAAGTTTGTTTTTATTTGCGTTTATTCGTGTGATTCGTGGTTTAAAACATAATTTGGGTTCATTCGCGTGATTCGCGGTTGAATGCATTATTTGGGTTAAGCGCTTATTTTTCCCGGAAAATCGCTGGATTTTGCATCCTGGCCAACCCGGTGGGCAAACGGCAATCCCTATCCGCCGTTTCTTTTCCGTGATGTCTTCTGCATTCGGAGTTCTTTCCATTTCAGGTATCGGGAGAAAAAATAAGCCCCCAGCAATCCTCCCAGCCCATCGGCCACGGCGTCCAGAATATCGGCATAGCGTCCCGGCACAAACCACTGGTGAATTTCATCGGTTATGCCATAGGCAAACGTGGCCAGCACAGCCATCCAGAACCAGCGGCGCCGAAGCCACCCATGCCGATTCTGGAAATAAAATGCCCGTGCTACCAGAAAACCCAGTCCCCCGTACTCCAGCAAGTGAATCCACTTATCCTCATACACAATGCCCAGCGGAGGTGGCTGGGCATAAGGAATGGAGGATACTACAAAAATGGCCATCGCGTAAATTATGGCCGGCAATTGATACTCAACAAAAGGAGGAACGCTAAAAATCCTGAAATTTTCTTTCAATGATGCTTCCCGCCTGTTAACAGTCTTATTGAACCCGGATTATGCGATGCCTACGAATAACACGAATTAACACAAATAAAACCAATAAAATACACTGGATTGTGTCTGGATGAAGATGTGTTCCAGGGTTTATTCGCGATTTTGTCGATATGTTTTGGTTTCATTCGCGTGATTCGCGGTTTATTGCATTATTTGGGTTTATGGCTACTGAAACATTTGCGAGGTCAGGGTGAAGCCCCAGCGGAATGCCCAATCGGGCTCCCCCGATCTCCCGGCGGTGCTCCACAGCGGCAATTCCACAATCACCCCCGAAAGGTGAAAATATCGCAACCAGATGGGAATGTGCCGGTACCGAAAACGAACCCCGGCCTCCATGGCATTCTCCCCATTTCCGACCAGGGTTTCTCCCACCTGCGCCCAGCGACCAAACAGGTCAACCTGCACGTTACCCAGAACTGGCATGTCTTCCCACACCCAGCGGATGGGGTTGCCAACCTGCAGGGTGGCACTCATGGCAATCAGTGCCTTACCGGAAAGATTTCGTTTCTCCGGATTCTGCAACACACTGTGGATATCCCCACCACCGGGAACATACACCCGTCCGTTCCGTTCCCACTGCACCGGAACCGTTCCCCGGGAACGAAAATAGGGATTTGCAAACCGTTCATATGGAGAAGCCTGTGCCAGATAAAAACGGTGTTGCAGCGGCACATCGCCCCAGGAGCGTCCCAGACGAAACTGGAGATTCCCCCGCACATCAAATAGAAACGGAAATTCCTGCCGGGCAAACAATTCCAATTTTTGAAAGGCATACCGGCTTCCCAGGGTAGACGATCGCAGCGTGACCCGCAGGCCATTCACATACGTTCGCCAGCGCCAGCGTAAAAAGCGGGTCTGGCTCCACTCCACAAACAGGCTGCTCTCCCATCCCGGAGACCATCCGTACGTCCATCCCGGCTGAAGGCTTCCGGTGGCTGGTCTGTCCAGGGTTACATAGCGGGCATCGATTAGCGACTGCACCTCCCAGCCAAACGACAGTCGCCGATAGCTGCGGCGCGGTCTGGATTGCCGCCACTGAAAGAACAACGTCCCACCCCGGCGCCCATCGGTATCGTAAAGCTGAATATGATAGGTGAAATCGGGATTGCCCGTTTGAACGGGAGACGACCAGTTGAACATGAACCCCGGCCGCAACCGCCGGGTTCCCCACAGCCATTCCAGATCGTGCACGTAATAGGGATACAGAAAATTCCCCACGGTTCGGATTCCCAACCGAATGCCATCCACATCGTTGTAGAAAAGGAAAGGAAAACCGGTTACCGTATATGCGTCCAGATGGGGCGCCTGATATTGCCGGCGAAACCAGTACCAGCGAATGGGTGGAATCTTCCGGGTTGAATTATTAAACGGATTGTAATCCATGTTAGCCTGATTGGATTCGATCTCCACAAACCGGGCTTTTTGAGGCAACCGCAATTTTACCTGGTATTGCCGGTTGGCCATGTGCCAGGCGGGCAAATCGAAGCGTTTGTGGTTTTGCCGCAGCCAGCCGGCCACCGGAATACGGTACCGCCGCACGCTGCCATCCTGCAACCCCACCCGCAACCAGATGGGCATGGCCGCCGGTTCCTTACGTTGCAATTTTACAGATAATTCGTACACCAGCGAATCCCCCCATTGCCTCCAGCGCCCGGCGGCTTCATCCAGCTGATAATCACAACGCCAGGTGGAATTCAACCATTCTTCCCAGAACCAATCCAGCTCCATTCCCGTACTGCGCTCAAAACTGACGAATAAATCCTCTGGATACGGATGCCGGAACCGCCAGCGCTGATAATATTCCCGAATCGCCTTAAAGAAAAGCGAATCGCCAATCATTTCTTTTAGAGCAAATAAGACAGCCGCCGTTTTGTCGTAATAGGGCACGTAAGGATTGTTCTGGAAATAATCGAAATGGGTATTGATAGGTTCTTCCTGCCCGCCCAGGGAATATTCAAAATAGGATTTAAACAGATTCCAGCGAGCATTTCGCTGGTAACCAAACAGCCTGTGCCAGAATGATTGCCGGCGGCGATAGGTCAAGTTGTCCTCGCGTCCCCAGATGTGCTCGGTGGCAAGTATTTCAAAAAAGGTGGTAAATCCTTCGTCCATCCACCCGTAACGGGTCTGGTTATTGGCCAGCAAGCCGTAAAACCACTGGTGGGCAATTTCATGAATCACCACAATGGACAGGAAACGCACATCGGCAATCAAATCGTTGATGATCACCAGATTGGGGTATTCGATTCCCCCGGCGCGGATAAAGCCATCCACAATGGAGAGATTGGGATACGGATAAGGGCCGATCCGTTCCGAGAACAACCGGAATGCCTCCACCCCGGCCTGAATGGGCTCCTGCCACTTCTCCAGTCGGTAGGCCAGCACATAAAAATCCAGATTGACTCCATTCACCTGATGCCGCACGCGGACAAATTCCGGATCGGCGCTCCAGGCAAAATCGTGCACCCGATTGGCGCGGAAATGATAGGTCACCGTTACCGTGTCCATGGTCTCATAATCCAGAGTGGGGAACGAGCGATCGGGATCGTCCAGCGAATCCGGCAGCACCTCCGGGTTCAGCAACTCCCCGGTGGCCGTAACGACCAGATAGGACGGCACCGTGATGCGGACATCGTAGTCGCCCCACTCGTGGTAAAATTCTCCATCCACATGCTGTTCAATGTGCCAGCCCAGATGATCGTACACCGCCGGGATGGGATACCAGTTCCCCACATCGTAGTGATCGCCCGAGTAACCGTAGCGGGACTGGGACGGCGGTAAGACGGAGACAAAATCGATGGTCAATTGAATGCTATCGCCGGGTAAAATGGGGTGATTTTCAAGAGGCAAATGCAGCACGGTGTTATCCACCGAAAAGTTCAGCCGGATGCTATCGGCCAGACGGATTTCCAGCACCTCGGTATACGCCAGCGTCCGATGGCGATCCGGTTGATAATAGGAACCAGACTGGTACTTGTTGAAATACAGGTGAAAATACAGTTCTTTCAGCGTATCCGGAGAATGATTGACATACAGCAACCGTTCAGTGCCGTCCAGGCGAACCAGTTCAGGATCCAGCCTGACATCAATTTCGTACCGAACATATTGTTGAAAATAGGAAGCGGCGGTAACCGGTACCACCAGAACCAGCCAGAGTATCCACCCACGCCAGTTTGCCATGATCATTTTCCTTTTCGCTGTTGTTTCACCCCCAGTGTTTGGGCATGCGTTAACGCCAGTGCACCATACTTTTCCTGCAGCTGATCCATGATCTTCTCCAGCTGCAACTTCTTCTCATTTTCCAGATCCCAGAAGCTCAATTGCACACCGGATTCGTCCACCAGATGACTCACCCCGATGCCGATGAGCCGCACCGGCTGCGGCAACTGTTGAAATTCCTGCAGCAGATGGCGTCCCACCCGGTAAATGTCTTCGGTCAGATTGGTGTAATGGCTCAGGGTGTGGCTTCGGGTGAAGGTGGAAAAATCGGAAAAACGCAGTTTTAATTGAATGGTTTTGCCTTTCAAACGATATTTTCGCAGCCGGCGCCCCACTTTTTCGGACAGGTTCAGCAAGACATCGTCCAGAACGTCCAGGCGGGATTCGTCCACATCAAAGGTGGTTTCGTGGCTCACGGATTTGATTTCATCGTCCAATTCGACCTCTCGCTCATCCTCCCCGCGGGCCATGCGGTACAGGTGCTCCCCCATCTTTCCAAATTTCTGTTGCAAAACGTTGAGTGGATACTGCCGAAGCTGGCCGATGGTCTCGATTCCCAGATGATGCAGTTGCTGGTAAGTTTTCTCCCCCACACCCCAGATTTTGCGAACCGGCAGGGGATCCAGGAATGCCTGCACCTGTTCCGGTGGGACAATGGTCAGGCCATCCGGTTTTTGAAAATCGGAGGCGATTTTGGCCACCGATTTGGAAGGCGCCACACCAATGGATGCGGTCAACCGGGTTTGCTGGAAGATGCGCCGCTTGATTTCCAGCGCCAGATCCTCCACCGACCCGAACAGATGCACGCTACCGGTGACATCCAGAAAGGCCTCATCGATGCTTACCGCCTGAATGCGGGGGGTAAATTCGGCCAGGATTTGCATGATTTGTCGGGAATACTGGGCGTACACTTCCCCATGGGGTCGCACGTAAATGCCGTGCGGGCATAATCGATAGGCCTGAGAGATGGGCATGGCCGATCGGACGCCAAACTGACGGGCCTCGTAGGAGGCGGTGGAGACCACTCCCCGTCCCCGCCCGCCACGGGGATCGGCACCCACAATAACGGGTTTGCCCTTCCATTCGGGATGCAGCAGCTGCTCTACCGCTGCAAAAAACGCGTCCATATCCACGTGGATAATCACTCTCGGCCAGCGATTCTCCATCACAGTCCTATGGTTGATACAATAATGATGGTGATAATTATCGCCACTGCCAGATTTCGCTGAAAGGATTTTTTGCGTTCTTCCTGCTGGGTTTCGGTGGACAGGCTGGTTTCGCGGAACTTTCCGGTGGGGACGCGCAAACTTCCCTCCAGATGAATCCGATGCATCCGGGTGTCGTTTTCCACTATGGGATAATCAAAATCGATGGCAAAATCTCCCACCACATTGCGTCCGCCCTGCGTTTCCTTCAGGCGAAATTCCCCGCTCAAATTGCGGCTGTATTTCTGCACCGTCTCCAGCAACCCATTGTGCTTGATGAAGATGGAGCTGTCCTGCTGCCGAAACACCATGGTCTCCGAAAGGGAGTCTCCCAACAAGATGAACAGATCGTAGAAATCTTCCTCCAGTGTTTTGGACTGGGCAATCAACCGCAAAATGATGCGCTGCCCCTGGATGAGCTGGGGGTAAAACAGGTAGGTTACACTGTCGGCATTTTGCACGACCACCGTGGTGTCGTATTTAATATCCACCTGACGATACAATAATGCCTGCACGATGTTGTACATTCGCGGCGGCTGCTGATCAATCTGCAATTGAATTTCCCCAAAGGAAATAGTCTCCCCCCGGAGCCCATTTCCCAACCCCATCAATCCCAGGCCAAGTGTGATGATGCCAATCCATCGGGACATAATTTTTTCCTTTTTGAAACGGTTGCCCATCATGAAAGCGCCCCGGCTCCCCCAACGATGCATATTCCAGCTTTTTCATCCGTACGGGTCGAATGCCTTCCGCTGGTGCCTGCCGCGGTCAATCCCGCCTTTTCAACGCTTCCCGAAGGCGCTGCACTCGCTGTTCAATGTCTGGATCCCGCTGTATTGTGTGATCCAGATATAATGTAAAATACTCCAGCGCCGTTGCCAAATCATTTTCCTGCTCAAACACCATTCCCAGGTACTTGTACACTTCCCAGTTCTCGGGATCCCGTTCACGGGCCTTTTCCAGAAACTTTCGGGCATCCTGAAATTGTTCCTGCCCGATATACCATCGCCCCATTTCCAGCAGCACCGGCACACTGGTGCTATCGATGGCCAGGGCCAGTTCCAGCTGTTCCCTGGCGGCGTGCGGCTTCTTGAAGTGCATAAAATAGCGTGCCCGATAAACGTAGACCTGAACATCATCTGGCTGCAGCTGCAGCACTCGATTCAGGTAACTCAGGCCCTGATCGTACTTACCAGCCCGGAAATAGGCCATGCCCAGATACCGCAACGCCTCCACATCCTGCGGATGCGCGTCCGTATACCGGCGCAATGCGGAAATGGCTTCGGCATCGTTCTTCAACAAATAGTGAGTCACGCCCCACCATTTCCAGTACTCAGGATCTGGCGGTTGAACCCTGCGGGCATAGCGTACCAGCGCATCGCGGGCAAGCGGCGCATGCCCCGCCAGTACCTGGGCCTTCCCCAGCTTCAACAATATGGCCACGGAATCCGGAAATTCGGGAACACACTTTTTCAGGAAGTAAGCCGCTTTTTCGTAATGTCCCTGTTGTAAATACAGTTTTCCCAGTTTTAACCAGACGTCGGGATTGTAACTTTTGTAAATCAGGCACTGCTCAAATGCCGCAATGGCCGAATCGGGGCGATTCAACATTTGCAGGATGTGTCCACGGACGCAATAAAACTGGCTGTAATTGGGGCGTAACAGGATGGCCGAATCCAGCTGACTGAGCGCCCGCTCCAGATCCCCTGCTTTCAATGCTTCCAGGGATTGGTAATAAAACGTGAAGGCCGGGCGATCGTCCAGCGGACGCGTCTCCTTTCGTAGACCCGTTTGACAGGAAATTAGCCCCACAAAAAGAATTAAAATGCTAAAGGTACGCCATCGGGTGACCACATTCGTACTCCTCATCCGTTTTCACACCCTCACCCACTCCGCATTCCATTTCCGCTTACGATGCAAATATACCGATATTTCCCTGTTTAAGCAAAACTCCTTCCGGTGCTTTCCGGGGCCTGTTGGGTGGCCGGGAAAATGATTGCCCCACGCTTCAGGCCTTTGGAGCGGAGGCAGCATTTTTTGTCCGGAACAGCTCTTCGTAAAAACCTTCAAAATCCAATCCCGCCCACATCCCCAGCGCGCCGGCGATGATTTGCGACCAGTGGGCCGCCAGCGGTAGACTGACAATCTGTAACCCCTCCGTCATCAGCGCAAAAACCACACCTCCCATCAGAAGCGTTAAACGGGAGAATCGTTTTCCCAGAAAGTAACGGGCAAAAAATCCCAGCGGAAAAAACAGGGTGGCGACCTCCATCAGGCGCACGACGGTCATCATGCGATCCTTGCGCAACAGCCAGGCCAGGGGATCCACAAAATAGCGCCAGTTCTCCAGTGCATTCGCGTCTCCCCAGTGCATCAGGGGAATGGCGAAAAGATGATAAGCGATTAATAAAACGTAAACCAGCGCCATCATGCGGAAAAAAGGGCGATCCCGCTCCACCACCGAAGCGTTAACGGTGTTGCCATTATTCGCCCGGAGGTGCACCGTTGCGTAAACAATGGCTGTCCACCCGGCCAGCACATCCAGCACCGAATGACGGCGATCGGGAACCCCGAATTGGATCAGCTCCATGATCACCGCCAGGGCCAGCAGGGCAAGGCCGGCCCAGAAGCGGATGAGAAATGGCGACCCCATCTGCTGCAATCCCCTCATTAAAAAATACGCCAGCTGGGCATACAACAGAAACAACACCAGGAATTCCGAGGGAAACCAGAGATTCACCTGCCAGGGATCGGCCAGAAATCGCCGGAGCTGCCGGGCCAGGACGTGGGTGTTCAATCCAAAATCAAATGGCGCCAGCTGAACAAACAACACCATCCCCACCAGCAATGCCGCCATGACATTATCGGGACGCCCCTGAAACCAGGACAGAACCTGCGGGCGAATGCGCGTTCGCAACAGCGGTGCACACGCATAAAACAACAGGGCACCCAACAAAGTGCCCAGGGTATTGTTGAACAGATCCGATGCCGACGGATGACGATTGTAGGTGAAAATCTGCAAGCTTTCCACAAACCCGCTGACCAGCATCCCCTGAAGCGTGATCCAGAAAAAATCGGGCAGGCGCAATTCCCGAAGCGAACGAAATTGCCGATGAAGGGCCAGGAAAAACCCCAGCGGCACAAATAGTAGCACGTTAATCAGAATATCTGCTCCAGAGTAAAAGCCCTGGTGGATAAAATAGAGGCGCCATTCAATTTTGGAGAGTTTCCGAAGCAGATATTGCGGATCTTTCGCAAACCGGAAGGGCACCAGTGTGGTGTAAATGATCAGAAAAATATAACCCCCGATCAGGAAGCGATCCCAATGTCTCTGCAACCAGCGATATTTCTTACCCATCGAAGGTGTTCACCAACCTCCAGACTATGTGTTGCTTTTTCTCCTGCCCCGCACACCCCCCTGAAATGATCGTCCCATTGCTTCCACCTTTTCGTCCCTGCAGCGGATTCAGGCAAATGGTTACCCTCGAGTAACGATCATTCCAGTTTCTTCAGCCGTTTCCAGAATTCGGCCAGAGCTATTTCCTGCCGCCGCTGACGATAATTCTCCGGTTCCGGCCCCTGATAGTCATCGATGTACCAGTGCACGACCTCGCGAAGCCACTCGCGCACCGGCGTGGGTTTGAACTTGATTTCTTCCATCGCCAGCGCTGGATCCAGATAAGACACCCACTGCCCACTAAATGGGGAAATCTCCGGAGTCACCCCATGCTCCAGCATGATTTTTGTCGGGATCTGGTACAGGGTCAGGGATTTTTCCAGCATTCGGGCAGCCAGCTCCAGAAATTCGGACAGCCGGAGCACCTCCTCGGATGCCAGATTGTACACCTTCCCCCGCGTATGCTCCACTTCCAGCACGTTCATGATCGCATTCACCACATCCTGAACGTACACATGGCGGATGATGCTATCGCCACCTTCCGGGATGATCAACGGGTGCCCATCCAGAATGCGAATCAGATAGCTGTACAACCGCAAGGTATAATCCCGTGGCCCGTGAATGATGGGACAGCGGAAGCGCACTGAGGGAAATTTGTAGGCACGGAAGGCCTCTTCCAGTAAATCTTCACAGGCCCGCTTTTTCACCCCGTATTCGTAGGCTTTCTCCTCGCCCGGCGGGCATTCCATCAGCGGACGATAGTAATCTTCTTCCCGGGACGGTTGACGCTGATCCCGGGTCACCAGGTAAACCTGTCCCGTGCTGATGAAGATGTACTGGCCCACATGGTCACGGAACGTTTTTAACGCCACTTCAATGTCCTCGGGATCGTAGCCAATCACATCGATAACCACATCGAACCGTTCCCGCCGGAAGGTTTCAAAAAATTTTTTGTAATCCTTACGATCGCCACGAACACGCTTTATCTGATCCCCGAATTCATCCGGGGTTCTGCCGCGATTAAAAAGGGTTACCTCCACGCCTTCCTGTAGCAGGCGCTTTACAATGTGATAGCCCAGGAATCGAGTGCCACCAATGACCAGCGCACGCATGCGGATGTTCCTCCTTTTCTATTTCAAACCTTCGCCAAAAAATACCTGCAAAATAAATGACGGGTTCCGGTGCCCGTTCCATGGATTCCAAAACCTGACTCATAAACTATGTTTACGGGCATATCGGTACGCTGTAAACGACGCGATGAAATGACAAATCCAGCCCAGCAATCCCCCTGTCCCGATCCACAGTCCCGGGGTAATAATCAACCAGAATAATCCCCGCAAGAATGTGCCATTGTAAATCTGGCCCAATCCAGGGATTAAAAAACTGAGCACCGCTGCCAATCCCGCATGGCTCATCCGCAGCCTGTTCTCCTGCATTTTGGTTCATCCCAAAAAGCGATCGACCCCCAATTTTGCACCGGGATCCCTCAACCATCTTATCGGCCAGAGGGTTGTTTCCCTCCACATGAAATGGTCGCAACCGTCACCGAAACTTCATTCCTGGCAAGAACGTGAGCATCTCCTGCCCACGACACAACAAAAAAAGCCACTCTACACGGAGAGTGGCTTTTCATCATCGGAAACTCCAGGTACATATCAGGACTTTTCTTTGGCCTTCTCTTCAGCTTTTTCTTCGTTTTTTTCAGAAGTGTCTTTTGCATTACCATCCGATTCTGCCGTCGTCTCCGCTTTCGTAGAAGCATCCGCCGCCGTCTCCGCCTTCTCATCCGCTGCCGCTTTTTCCTTCTCAGCCTTGCTCTTTTTCGTCGCCCGGGCCGGTTCAGCTTTCTTTTCCTCTGCCACTTCCGCCTCGTCCTCTTTCTCCTTCTGATCCTTGCTCTTCTTCTTTACCGTCTTCTTCACCTTCCCCTTCTCGGGCTCCTCTTCCAGCAATTCGGGCACCGTTTCCACCAGTTCCTCCAGGGTGGTGGCTCCCAGAGAATGCTGTGCCAGATAGGCGTCCACTTCTTCCTTCTCTTTGCCTTTGAGATATTCGGTTACCGAAAGGACAATGCGTTTGTTTTCCTTGTCAAACTCGATCACCTTCAGCGGCAATTCATCGCCAACCTTGAAATGATCGGCCGCACGCTTGATGTTAGGCTTACCCAGGTGATTCAGGGGTACAAACGCATCCACGCCCAGCGGCAGGGTAACAATCACCCCTTTATCGATCAGGCGAGAGATCTTTCCAGTGGTTTCCGTCCCAACTTTATAGGCATCCTCGAAAGTATCCCAGGGATTGGGTTCCACCTGCTTGTGGCCCAGGGCAATTCGGCGTTCTTCTTTATTAATATCCAGAATGACCACTTCGATTTCCTGCCCCTTGCGTACCACTTCGCTGGGATGGCGGATTTTCTTCGTCCAGGACAGATCCGAAATGTGCACCAGTCCATCCACGCCCTCTTCCAGTTCCACAAAAGCTCCAAATGGCGTCAGGTTCCGCACAATACCGCGATGCTTGCTTCCCACCGGATATTTCTCTTCGATGTTCTCCCAGGGATCCGGCGTCAGTTGCTTCAGTCCCAGCGAAATTTTTCGTTCTTCCGGCTCAATACTCAGCACCACGGCTTCCACTTCGTCACCAACTTTCAGGATCTGAGAGGGATTCTTGATATGCTGCGACCAGCTCATTTCGGACACGTGAATCAGTCCTTCGATGCCCTTGTCCAGCTCCACAAATGCCCCGTAATCGGTCAGGCTGACCACCGTCCCCTTCACCTTGGAACCGATGGGGAAGCGTTCTTCCACCTTATCCCAGGGATGCGGTTCCAGCTGCTTGAGTCCCAGGGAAATGCGCTGTTTGTTCTCGTCGAAATCCAGGATCATCACATCGATTTCCTGATCCAGCTTGACCACCTCGCTGGGATGATTGACCCGTCCCCAGGACAGATCGGTGATGTGCAGCAGCCCATCCACACCACCCAGATCGATGAACACGCCGAAGTCGGTAATGTTCTTGACCACACCACGGCGCACCTGACCTTTCTCCAGGGTGCGTAGAATTTCTTCCCGTTTGCTTTCCAGTTCCTTTTCAATGATCACCCGGCGGGACACCACAATATTCTTTCGCTGCTCGTTCACTTTCACAATTTTCAGCTGAAGGGTCTGCCCCACAAACGCGTCAAAATCGCGGATGGGTTTCACGTCCACCTGCGAGCCGGGCAAAAAGGCGTCCACGCCACCCAGATCCACTACAAATCCACCCTTGATACGCCGGGTAATGCGCCCTTCGATGATCTCGTCGTTTTCATACTTTTTCATGAGCCGTTCCCAGGCACGCATAAAATATACCTTCCGCCGGGAAACGATGATGTTCCCCTCGGGATCTTCCGGGGCTTCCAGGAACAGCTCCACTTCATCGCCCACTTTAAAATCATCAATGTCTATGAATTCTTCTCGAGGGATGATGCCTTCACTCTTGAAACCCACGTCAACCACCACGTGGGTGTCGGAAATTTCCAGAATGACGCCGGTAACAATGTCTTCTTCTTTTATTTTTTCAAAGCTCTTTTCATAAAGTTGCAGCAGCTCCGGATCTTTGGGCTCTGCCTCTTCCATTAATTTTTCCAGGTCTTCCAGCTTGATGACCTGTCCCGGCTGAATTTTTGTCTCCAGCACCGCTTCGTTGTCTACCATGGATTCTGCCACGTTATCCTTCTCCTTTTGAGATTGTTTTACATTATCTGTCATGCATGAATACCTCCTTTCTATCAAGGATATTTCCCTATCGGGATTTTGAAGCCGCTTAATTTAACAGATTTGCGAATTTAATCAAATAAAAAATTAATTTTCGCGGCTTTACTGGCACACCTTTCGTACAGGAATGGCGCCGTTCGGTGACTGCATTCGGCCCGTGCATCACGCATCGCTAACGCCACTGGCAACCATAAGGTTCCCACCGGAATTCGCTCAAAATGCAATGATCGGCCAGTGAATTCCGTAAGTGGACTGGCGCAATTCCATCAGGGCCTTTACTTCTTCCCATGGCAACGGCGTCACCTCGCCCACCTGGAGGGCCATCCAGTACACCTTTGCCGCATGCTCCAGCGCCTCCAGTTTCAAGAATGCTTCCTCCAGCGACTGCCCCACCGTTAAACTTCCATGCCGATCCAGCAAAACCACATCCGTTTGCCGGATGAATGGACGGATGGAATCGGGCACCTGCCGGGTCGATGGCCGCGCGTATTTCGCACGGGGAACCTTCCCCAGCAGGATAACACTTTCCGGGAGAATGGGAACATCCAGCGTTCGCCCGCTCAGCATCAGGGCAATGCAATACGGGGGATGCGCATGGATGACGGCCTGCACATCACTGCGCTGGCGATAGACTTCCAGGTGCAGGGCAACTTCGGTGGACACCCGTCCATCCCCGGCACGCAATTGCCCGTTTGCGTCCACGATGACTACATCCTCGGGCTGCATTTCCCCCTTGCGCTTCCCGGAAGCCGTGATCAATATTTCATCGGGGGAAACGCGCACGCTGATGTTACCTTCCGTTCCTACAATGTAGCCGCCCTGATGCATGCGACGGCCAATTTCAATGATCTCCTGCACCTGCAAATGGTAGTTCATTACCCGGTTCTCCTTTTTCCGAAAGGCTTAAAAATATTTTGTTTTCCACAAAATTAAAACCTATTTTTGTGAGAAAGATACAAAAGAGAGCAAAATCCCAATCGCTGCAGGAAAACATTAACTGGGGGAATGAATGCCCATGGAGTCGATTCTTTCCATTTTACAATCGCGTAAAAAACAACATCCCCTGAAACCTCATCCCGTTCCGGGTTTGCTGGGCGGTATGGGGCCGGAAAGTACGCTGGATTTTTACCGGCGCATATTTGAGATCAGCGTGTCCCGCGGAGCCCGGCGGGATCAGGATCATCTGCAGGTGCTGATTTCCATTCTACCCCAGACGCCTGATCGCACTCAAGCCATTCTGGAACAGGGGGAAAGTCCCCTGCCCTACCTGATGGAATCGGCCAGCCGACTGGAACTGGCGGGCGCGGACTTTCTGGTGGTCATCTGCAACACCGCCCATTATTATCTGGATGACTTGCGTCAGCGATGCAACCTGCCCATCCTGAGTTTCGAAGAAGAAACGCTCGATTACCTGAAATCCCGATATTCAACGGTCAAGCGGATTGGGTTGCTGGCCACCCGCGGCACCTATCAGGCCGGTATTTACCGCCGTTATCTGGAACCGGAAGGTTACCAGGTGCTGATTCCCGAACCGGAAGTGGACAAACTGATGGAAGCCATCTATGGGCCCAGTGGCATCAAGAGCGTTGGTTTAACATCTGAAAGCCAACGCATCATCGAACAGGTGGTTCAAGCCAGTATTCAGCAGGGCGCTGAACTGCTGCTGCTGGCCTGCACCGAAATCAGTCTGGCGCTCCGGGGACACCAATGGCCGGTGCCGGTGGTGGATACGGTCGATGTGGCGGCCCATCGCGTGGTGGAGATTGCCCTGACCGCCTGGAGCGAATCTGGATCCCAACATTCGGTGTAACCTGCAGGCAGAAATAAACAAACCCAAATTAAGCTTTAACCAAATCATGCATTTGACCGCGAATCACGCGAATGAATCCAAAAAATATCTATAAAATCACGAATAAACCCGGGAACACATTTTCATACAGACACAATCCAATGTATCTTATTTGTTTTATTTGTGTTAATTCGTGTAATTCGTAGGCAAATGCACAATCTGGGTTTAACGGTTTTTGAAATACTTACCTTATCCCGAATTAGCACAACAAGATAGATTTTGTTTTTTTTCGTTTTCATTCGTGTAA
This sequence comes from Calditrichota bacterium, assembly GCA_013150955.1. GTDB lineage: Bacteria > Calditrichota > Calditrichia > RBG-13-44-9 > J042 > JAADJD01. Next base: position 8,878 of record JAADJD010000030.1, on the reverse strand, counting down.
TTCCCAGGCTAACGCAAAATCCTGAATAAACGATTTGGGGTGGAATTCGGATCACAGCCCACACCGGTGCAGGACGGGTTTCTAAAGCCATCCATCCGCGGAAACAAATTCAGCCTGCCCTTTCTAAATCGCTGCGGATTTGCTATATTTTAAATTCGGATTTCGTGACATGGTCTCTTAAGCGGGCATTAACTTCTTCAATCAGTAGGCATTTTATCATTGGGCACACGGTATGAAGCGACTGCTGGAAAAGATCGATCGAATTAACGAAGCGATTGGCCATGGCGTAAGCTGGCTCACCACGGCACTGGTTCTGGTGGTGTGTTACGATGTGTTCACCCGCTACCTGCTCAAAAAAAGCAGCGTGGCCGTTCAGGAACTGGAATGGCACATTTTTGCCACCATTTTTTTACTGGCGGCCGCCTACGCCCTGAAGCATGACCGGCATGTGCGGGTGGATGTGATTTACGCACGGCTTTCTCCTCTTGCTCAGGCATGGATCAATTTTGCTGGCACTCTGCTGTTTTTGCTCCCCTTTTCGCTGATGGTGATCTGGTCTTCTTACAATTTTGTGGAAGCCTCCTTCCGCCTGCGGGAAACGTCTCCGGATCCCGGTGGTCTTCCCGCCCGCTACATCCTGAAGGCCTTCATCCCCCTGGGTTTCTTTCTGGTGTTTCTACAGGGTCTGGTAATGGCCTGGCAGGCCTGGCAAACCATTCAATCCACCAAGGCGCAAAAAGGGAGCGGCTGATGCAGGAGTGGTTACCTTTTCTGTTATTCCTGACGCTGTTTGCTTTGCTGATGCTGGGCTTTCCGGTCGCCTTTACCCTGGGGGGTGTATCGCTGGTTTTCGGGATCATCGGCTTCGGGCTGGATTTCTTCCACCTGTTGCCCATGCGCATCTGGGGGGTCATGACCAACTACGTGCTGATTGCGGTTCCCCTTTTTATTTACATGGGGGTGATGCTGGAAAAGTCCGGTCTGGCCGAACAGCTGCTGGAAACCATGGCGCTTTTGTTTGGCAAGCTGCGGGGTGGGCTGGCCATTTCGGTGGTGGTTGTGGGGGCCATGCTGGCGGCGTCGACGGGTATTGTGGGGGCCACCGTGGTGACCATGGGATTGCTCAGCCTGCCCACGATGCTAAAGCGGGGGTATTCCCCGGAACTGGCCACAGGAACCATTGCCGCTTCGGGGACACTGGGGCAGATCATTCCGCCCAGCATTGTGCTGGTCTTGCTGGGGAGCATTCTGAATGTTTCCGTGGGAGACATGTTCATGGGCGCGGTGCTACCGGGACTGGCCCTGGTCATTCTGTACATTGGATGGGTAACGGTGGTCAGCATATTACGGCCGGAACTGGCCCCGGCCATGCCCGCCGAAGAACGGGCCGCCTTCCGCCGGGAAAAGATGTGGCGGCGCATTCTGGTTTCCTTCCTCATGCCGTTGTTTCTGGTGGTCGCGGTGCTGGGGAGCATTTTTGCCGGCATTGCCTCCCCCACCGAAGCGGCTGCCGTGGGGGCTTTCGGGGCCTCGCTTCTCACCCTGGCCCAGAAACGGCTCACCTACTCCACCCTGAAGGCAGTGATGCAGGAAACCACCCACCTGACCACCATGGTGTTCACCATCCTGGTAGGTGCCACGGCTTTCGGTCTGGTATTTCGTGGCCTGGACGGCGATCGCATTCTGACCGATCTGATCCTGGAATCCAACCTCAGCCCGCATGCGTTTCTGGCAATGGTCATGGTCATCGTCTTCATTGCCGGCTTTTTCATCGATTTCATCGAAATCACCTTCATCATCGTGCCGGTGGTGGCGCCTATTTTTCAGAAAATGGGCGTGGATTTGTTGTGGCTGGGCATCTTACTGGGGATGAATCTGCAAACGTCGTTTTTGACACCACCGTTCGGATTTTCGTTGTTCTATTTGAAAGGCGTGGCACCACCCGCCATCCGCACCGGACACATTTATCGCGGCATCATTCCGTTCATCATCATTCAGTTGATTGTTCTGGCGGCGGTGATCTTCTGGCCACAGCTGGCCCTCTGGCTACCGCGCTATCTGGCCCGGTAGGTCCATTGCCTTCTCGACTGCCCCCGTCACCCCACAATCCAATCAGCGCACAATTCGCGGGCGACGATTAAAAAATCCCTCGGCTGGCATAAGGCGCACTTCATCGCGGGACTTTGGCCAGAGACCGGCAATCGGGGTATCGCAACGCGGACACTTGCCATCCTCGGTAATTTGATAATCCAGAATGATGTACCCGTATCGCTCAATGAGCAATTCGTTACATCCGGGGCAATAGGTATTTTCAAAAGGCCCCACCTGTCCCGGCAAGTTTCCGGCATACACGTAATGCAATCCCTCCTCCTTTCCGATTTCAGCGGCACGAATGAGCTGGCGCGCCGAGGTATTATCTGGCTCCGTCATTTTGTAATCCTTATGGAAGGCGGTCACATGCCAGGGGATATCGGGAGAAACCGATCGGATGAAGCGGGCCGCTTCCCGTAATTCCGCTTCCGAATCATTAAATCCCGGCACCACCAGGGTCACGATCTCCACCCAGAAGCCCATCTCGTGTGCCATGCGGATGCCGTTCAACACATTCTCCAGAACACCACCCAGCTTGCGGTAATTGCGATCATTCATGGTCTTCAAATCCACCTTAAACCCGTCGGTGTAGGGTCGGATGTATTCCAGCACTTCTCGGGTGGCGTTCCCGTTGGATACGTACAGGCAGGTCAGTTGATGCTTTTTGGCTTCCCGGAAAATGGCCACCGCCCACTCCGAGGTGATCAACGGTTCGTTGTACGAACTGGCCACGTTTCTGGCACCATACTTGAGCGCAAGCTCGATCATTTTCTCGGGGGAAATTTCCACAGGAGATCGGCCGGCATTGGCATCCCGCAGGGCCTGCGAAATGTCCCAATTCTGGCAATAGGAACAGTGCAGATCGCATCCCAGCATCCCAAACGTTAGCGTGTCCGAACCGGGATACACATGAAAGAACGGCTTCTTTTCCGTGGGATCGCTTTGCAGGGCAGCCACATATCCCCAGGGCACAAACAGGTGCCCCTTCAGGTTGAAACGAACCTGGCAAATGCCCCGTGCACCGGGTTTAATCCGGCACCGGTGACCACAGGCGTAGCATTCAACCATTCCCCCATCCAGCCGTCGATACAGTTCTCCTTCCCGCACCATCTGATCCAGCACCTCACTCAGGGCCACATCGCCGGCCATGGGCTTGCGCAGACGGGGCAACTCCTGCATTAAGTCCACTTCTTCCGGGAATTCCGACGGATTGCGGGTATCATCAACCATGATACCTCCCTTCGTCTTTTTAAGGAATGCGTTTAGGAAAATTTACCTCACGCTCGCCAAATCCAATTGTTAAATGATACAGGGGACAAAAAGTTCGTCCCCCTTAAACCCGAAGAGGGGCCCATTGGCCCCTCTCCATGCGTTGCTACGGTTTGGCAATGCCGATGACGCCACAGGCGGCACGGGCACCGGCTCCACCCGTTGGCTGGGTGGTGAAATCATCCTCGCCGTGGTGCACAATAACCGCCCGTCCGATGATGGAATTGGGGCCTTCCAGGGTCAAAAATGAATACACCCGTTCCAGGTGAGCCTCCCCATTTTCATCGGCAACCAGATTGCCCAGATCCCCGATGTGATGCTGCTCCGCATCCGGCGCGCCATGGGGCATGTTGGTGGGATTAAAATGCCCACCCGCCGATTTGGCCTGCAAATCGCTGCAATCCCCAAATTCATGAATGTGAAAGCCATGTTTGCCCGGAGACAGCCCCTTCACATCGGCTACCACCTGAACGCCATTTTCCACCCGCGTGAAGGTGACCACACCGCTCACCTGACTGCCCTCAGTGGGGTGCAGTACCGCGATGGCTCGAGTAATCCGGGGAGCTTCCTTCTGTTCGGCGACTTCCTCTCGGGCACAACCCAGAACGACCAGCAGCAGGGCCAGCAACCAGCCTGTATATCGAACCGTCTTCATGATGACCTCCTTGCAATTTTAGTGATTTCAATGTGATAAAGAATTTAGGCAAGCCGGCCTTCATATTCAACCCATGGGGAAAATAAGCGGGCTTCCAACCAGACACGCCGAACACATTCTGGTTTCCCGGAACAACGATTTGGATTATTGCTCTGTGAAAATTATTTTTTTGCAAAAAGGAGGAAATGTGAATGGAAAGGATCCCACTGGTTTTACGCATATTGCTGGTTTGCTCCCTTTGCCTGGCTATTGTCTGGGGTGTGGTAAAACTGGTCCAATGGATATTTTAGCCCGGAAAACAGGTGCCCACGGATCCGGGACAATACCACCGTGCTCAAGTAAGTTACCACCCCTGGCCGGGAAGCATTCACGGTTTAGAATGCCTTCTCACAGTCCCAAACATCGATACAGGATGCTGAAGGGAAACAGATCAATACAATTTCCCATCATCGATGCGCTGAATCCGGGCACCCAGTTGTTGCAATTTCTCCTCTATCCGCTCGTACCCGCGATCGATATGATAGACCCGCAGGACTTCCGTCTGGCCTTCCGCTGCCAGCGCTGCCAGCACCAGGGACGCACTGGCTCGCAGATCGGTACTCATCACGGGGGCGCCTTTTAATTTTTTCACGCCCCGCACGAAGGCAGAATTGTTTTTTAAAATTATATCCGCCCCCAACCGCTGTAGCTCGGGCACATGGGTAAACCGATCGGGATAAATCGTATCGGTGATCACACTGCTTCCCTCCGCCAGAGCCATTAAAGCAATCCACTGCGCCTGCATGTCTGTGGGATAGCCCGGATATACGGCAGTCGTAACATGGGTGGGACGGATGCGATCCGAAGCCGTCAGCGAAATGGTGTCCCGGTCGATACGCAACTGTGCTCCCGCTTCCTGCAATTTGGCCAGTACCTCCTGCAAATGATCTGGCTGGCAATGGGTAAGTGTTACCTGCCCCCCGGTGATCAGCCCGGCCACCAGAAACGTGCCGGCCTCAATACGATCGGGAATGATGGTGTAATCGGTGGGATGCAATGCCTCCACGCCCTCAATGCGGATGGTTTTGCTGCCCAATCCCTGAATGCGCGCTCCCATCCGCTGCAGGAAGTGTCCCAGATCCACGATTTCCGGTTCCTCCGCCGCATTTTCAATGATCGTGGTGCCCCTTGCCAGGGTGGCCGCCATCATGATGTTACCGGTAGCGCCCACCGAGGAGACATCCAGGTAGATCGTGGCGCCCTTCAGTCCATCGGTACGGGCCACAATGTAGCCCCGATCCAGCTCCAGATGCGCTCCCAGTTTCTCCATGCCGCGCAAATGGAGATCTACCGGACGTGGCCCCCAGGCACACCCACCGGGCAGCGATACCCGCGCCCGTTTCATCCGGGCCAGCAGGGGGCCCAGCACATAAATGGATGCCCGCATGGTTTTCACCAGCTCATAGGGCGCCTCCGGGAAATCCGCGCGAGAGGTATCAATCTGCAGGGTGTGATCTTCAAACTCTACCTTGGCCCCAATAATGCGTAGCAGATGGGCCATGGTGCGAACATCCCGCAATCGGGGCACGTTGTGGATGCGATACACACCCGGAGCCAGCAGCGTGGCCGCCATAATGGGCAATGCCGCATTCTTCGAACCACTTATCCGAACCGTGCCGCGAAGAGGAACACCACCTTCGATGATAAATTGATCCATACCGGCTCCCCAGCCCTTTCTGCCGTAATTTATGCTGACCTCACAATTTAATAAAATTCCCCTCTGGAAGATATGAGAATGTTATCTCTTAATTTTCTGTTTTTACTTATTTTTTGTTGGAGCATCCCCGATCACTCCCACGGATTTGCTGACCGGCAATCCGAACATATCTGTCCCGGATTTACCATTCAACGATGAACTCCGCATATTTTTCCTCAATTTTCGGAAAGATTTCCATCCGCACCTCAAACCCCATCGTTTCTGACCGATAACATAACCGTCACCCTAAGCGGCTAAAGGAGAACACCAATGGCCTCGACGTCCGAATTGCTCTCTACCGCCATTGAATTACACCAGATGGGCATGTACGATCAGGCATCCAAAGTATGCCAGCAAATTCTTCAGCAGCAGGCCAATCACGTTCAGGCGTTGCACCTGCTGGGATTGTTACGATACCGGCAAAATCAATTTGCAGAGGCCCTGCGCCTGCTACAACAGGCAGTGCAAATCCAGCAGAATGCAGGAATCTATTTAACGCTGGGCAACGTTCTCAACGCCATGGGCCAGCCCGAAAAGGCGATCATTTGCTTTCGGACGGCATGCAAATTAGATCCCGGAACGATCGAGGCCTGGATAAACCTGGGTATTCTGCTTTTCGATCTGGGAAAATACCGGGAATCCATCGAAGCGCTGAATTTTGCTCACCAGCGGCGCCCCGAGCAGCCCCTCATTCCCTTTTACCTGGGGAATAATTATTACAATCTAAAGGACTATGAGCGGGCATTGCAATATTATCAGGAAGTGCTCCGACTGGATCCTCAATTTCCCACTGCAGAATTTTACCTGCAGCTCGGGAACACTTACACAACGCTGGAAAAACCGGTGGAGGCGCTAAAGGCCTATCGAAAAGCGGCGGAATTAAAACCCGACATGGCCTCTGCCTATAACAATATGGGGAGTACCCTGGTTACCTTGGGAAAGATTGAGGAGGCACTGGGATGCTACCACATTTCTCTGCAGATCGACCCTGGACATGTGGAAACGTATTTCAATCTGGGGAACGCCCTGCGGATGCAGGGCAAACTGGAAGAAGCCGCAGCCAATTACCGCAAAGCGATACAAATTAAACCCAACTACTACAAAGCCCAATATAACCTGGGGAAAGTCTTAACCGATCTGGGACACCTGGAAGAAGGTCTGTCGCATTTTCTGAAGACCATCGAAATCCAGCCCGATATGCTTGCCGCCCGCGTAAATGCCGCTTATGTGTATCAGGAACTGTTACGGGTGGAAGACGCCCTGGAATGCCTGGAAGCCGGGCTGACCGTGGATCCCAACCACATCGAGTTGCGCTGGAATCGGGCTTTACTGCTGTTGCTTCTGGGGCGCTATAAAGAAGGCTGGCAGGATTACGAACTGCGCTGGAAACGGGGCAAGTTGAAACCGCGTCCGTTTGATCAACCCACCTGGGATGGGCGGCCCCTGCCCGATGGGCGGCTGTTGATCTATTGCGAACAGGGTCTGGGGGACTGCCTGCAATTTATCCGTTACCTTCCCATGGTGAAAGAACGCGTGGGGCAGGTCATTCTGGAATGTCCCCGATCCCTGAAGCGCCTGCTGGCGGGTCTGCCAGAGATCGACACCCTGGTGGTCGCCGGAGATCCCCTGCCCCCTTTCGATGAACAAATTGCCCTGCTCAGTTTACCCCGTGTATTCCAGACAACCGTGGACACCATCCCCAACCACGTGCCGTATTTGTCCATACCTGCGGAAGCGCTGGAAAACATGCGAAAACACATGTCACCAGGAAACGATCGGCTGAAGGTCGGAATCGTCTGGCGGGGTAATCCGCGCCACCTGCGCGATAGCGAACGCTCCTGCTCCCTGGAATATTTTCAAACCCTCCTGGACATTCCTGAAATTCAATGGTTCAGCCTGCAGAAGGGTCAGGCAGAAGAAGAGCTTACCCGGCACTTCCCTGATGGGGAAATCATCAACCTGTCGCCGCATTTAAACGACTTTGCGGATACCGCGGCGGCCATTGCCCTGCTGGATCTGGTGATCAGCGTGGACACATCGGTGGCGCACCTGGCCGGAGCCCTGGCCAAACCGGTGTGGATCCTGCTGCCATTCTCGCCGGATTGGCGCTGGCTTCTGCACCGCAAGGACAGTCCCTGGTATCCAACCGCACGCCTGTTTCGCCAGCCCGCCCGAAGAGACTGGACGAGCGTCTTTCAGGAAGTGAAGGCGGAGTTGCTGAAACAGGTGAAACCGAGGTCACCATCAAAAGATTGAGCTTCTTGTAGCCCGACTCTCCAGAGTCCGTGGTGTGAATTGTAGCCCGACTCTCCAGAGTCGGTGCGAGCGGTAGCGAGCTCATGCGCAGGCG
>JAADJD010000030.1:0-737 GCA_013150955.1 Calditrichota bacterium | reverse complement strand
CGGTAGTCGCATTTACAGTTCCCAATCGGCAGTTTGCAATGGTAGCCGCAGGCTTTATGCCTGCGGGATTTTCGGAAAGAAACAAATCCCGCCACGGCGGGATAACGACTCTGGAGAGTCGTGCTACAGTTAGTGCGATTTGTAACTCGGCTCTCCAGAGTCGGTGCGAGCGACAGCGAGCTCATGCGCAGGCGTGAAGCCTGCGCCTACCCCAACAACGGAATAGTTCAGCCCCGGTAGCTGCATTTACAGTTCCCAGTCGGCAGTTTGCAATGGTAGCCGCAGGCTTTATGCCTGCGGGATTTTCGGAAAGAAATAAATCCCGCTACGGCGGAATAACGACTCAGAGAGTCGTGCTACAGTCAGTGCGATTTGTAGCCCGGCTCTCCAGAGCCGGTGCGAGCGGTAGCGAGCTCATGCGCAGGCGTGAAGCCTGCGCCTACCCCAACAACGGAATAATGCAGACGCCGGTAGCCGCATTTACTTTTCCCAATCGGCAGTTTGCAACGGTAACTGCAGGCTTTATGCCTGCGGAATGTTTCGGAAGAAAATAAATCCCGCCACGGCGGGATAACGATTCAGAGAGTCGTGCTACAGTCAGTGCGATTTGTAGCCCGGCTCTCCAGAGCCGGTGCGAGCGACAGCAAGCTCATGAATGTCCCGCCTTGCGGGACATAACGACTCTGGAGAGTCGTGCTACAGTCGGTGCGAGCGGTAGCGAGCTCATGCGCAGGCGT
>JAADJD010000026.1 GCA_013150955.1 Calditrichota bacterium | reverse complement strand
ATTTTCTGCAAGAATAGAAGCCCAGTCTCACCGATATCTTTATGATGAACCCATAGACATAGAATTTTTGACTAAACGTATATGCGACTTAAAACAACTTTATACACAACGAGCTGGTGTTAGACCATTTGGTGTTTCTTTATTGATTGCTGGCGTGGATAGAGAGCCACAATTATTTATGACCGATCCTAGTGGTGCTTATTGGGGCTACAAAGCAACAGCAATTGGCGTGGGAGGTCACGATGCAAAGACCAAATTAGAAGATTCTTATCACGATGATATTACAGTTGAAGAAGCATTACAAATGGCTTTGAAGATACTGTTTGAAGTATCTCAACTTAAATTAACTGCAGAAAATGTTGAAATTGCTCTTGTAACAGTTAAAGATAAGCAATTTAGAAAGTTAACAAGTGATGAAAATAAAGAATACTTAGAGAAAGTTAGGGCAAAGGAAGGCACATCTAACTAACTGAAATATTTCTTCTTTATAAAAGGAAAATTATTGTTATTTGGGGTGGCGGATTTGGGGTGTGGGGTGATTTTGGGGGTGGTGCGAACTGACTGTTTATTATTGTGCCCTTACAGGGCGCGTGTGGCTTTTTGCTGAGCTTCTCTGATCCCGGGGCGATGCCCCGGGTTAACGTATTTTGCCCCTACGGGGCGGGTTTCTGATTTCGGATGTCGGATGTCGGATTTGGGAGGGTGATTTACCGGGGGTGTTCCGGGTTCACGGGATTGAGCGTCATCCGGGCGGAATGAAATTGCGGGATTTGCCGTGCAGGCGATTTGCCCGAAGGGCAAAGAGAGGGTAGCCCCACGCGGCGCGTGGGGGATTCAAGGCGCCATCATCATCCCCCGTTGCCTGAAGGGCAACTGGAAATGATTGCGGATTGCGGATTGCGGATTGCGGATGTCGGATGTCGGATGTCGGATTTGGGATTGCGGATTGGGGGATCATTTCTCGATTGTTGGTTCACATGTTTATTATTGTGCCCTTACAGGGCGCGTGTGTTTTTGGCGAACCTCTCCGATCCCGGGGCGATGCCCCGGGTTAACGTATTTTGCCCCTTCGGGGCGGGTGTCCGATTTCGGATTTCGGATTGCGGATTTCGAATGTCGGATTTCGGATTTGGGATTGCGGATTTGGGGGATCATTTTTCGACTGTTAGTTCACCTGTTATTATTATCCCAAATAATGCCTTTAATCTCAAATAATGCATTAAACCGCGAATCCCGCGAATGAAACCAAAACACATCTACAAAATCGCGAATAAACCCTGGAACACATTTTCATCCAGACCCAATCCAATGTATTTTATTGGTTTTATTTGTGTGAATTCGTGTCATTCGTGGTTCTAATGCATAATCTGGGACTATTTTTGCTGGTGTTAATTCGTGTCATTCGTAGGCGAATGCATAATCTGGAATGAAATTTACGGGGACACGCCTTTCGATTTTTCTGAGATGCATCTTTCTATGATTACCCGCCAGAGGCGTCCCCTCAACTCCCGTATGACGCCTCCAATCCACATTCAACCGGACACGAAACCAATCGGCTTATAAAATCAACATGGCATCGCCGTAGCTGAAAAACCGATACCGCTCCTCCACCGCAATTTTGTAGGCCTTCATAATGAACTCGTGTCCCGCAAATGCCGACACCAGCATCAACAGGGTGGATTTTGGCAGGTGAAAATTGGTTATCAAATGATCGATGGCCCGGAACTTGTATCCGGGATAAATAAATTTATCCGTCCATCCCCGCGAGGGACGCAGGTACCCATTCCGATCCACAATGGTCTCCAGCACCCGCACGGTGGTGGTTCCCACAGCCACAATGGCTTTTCCCGCTTCGCGCGTCTTGTTAATGGTGCGTACCGCCTCTTCATTCAATTCATAATATTCCGAATCCATTTGATGACGGGTAATGTCCTCCACCTGCACCGGTTTAAACGTGCCCAGCCCAACATGGAGGGTCACAAACGCCAGCTTAACCCCCTTCTTCTTGATCTTCTCCAGCAGTTCTTTGGTAAAATGCAATCCCGCCGTTGGCGCCGCTACCGCCCCCGGTGCCTGGGCATACACGGTCTGATAATATTCCCGGTCGATGGGTTCGGAGGGGCGCTTAATATACGGCGGCAGAGGCGTTTGGCCCACCTTCTCCAGGGCCTCGTAAAAATCCCCGTTGAAATGGAACTCCACAATTCGTCCGCCGGAGATGGTATTGTCAATCACATCGCATGTAAAATGATCCCCAAACACCAGCTTGTTGCCCAGACGCACCTTCCGGGCCGGCTTGACCATCACTTCCCAGATGCCGTTTTCCAGATTCCGCAACAGCAATAGTTCGACCCGGGCACCGGTTTTATCCTTTTTCCCGATCAACCGCGCGGGGAAAACCTTGGTATTGTTTAGCACCAGACAATCCCCTGGATGCAAATATTCAATGATCTCTTTAAAAATTCGATGCTCGATGGTGCCCGTTTCCCGATTCAGCACCATCAACCGGCTCTCGTCCCGGCGTTCCAGGGGATACTGGGCAATCAGTTCCTCGGGCAAATGATAATCAAAATCCGACAGCTTCAGTTTCAATTGTCGATCTCCGTCAAAATAATTCCTGCTGATAGCCAAATCTCCTCTGTTTATAATTAAAATGCTCGTAGGCCAATTGTGTGGCCACCCGTCCCCGTGGGGTGCGTTTAATAAAGCCTTCCTGGATCAAAAACGGTTCATACACTTCTTCGATGGTGTCGCTTTCTTCTCCCACTGCGACGGCAATGGTATTGATCCCCACCGGCCCCCCATTGTACTTTTCGATGATGGTGCGAATGATCCGCTTATCCATCTCGTCCAGTCCCCGTTCATCCACTTCCAGCAGCTGCAGGGACTGTTGGGCGACCTCCCGGGTGATGACCCCATCTGCCTTGACCTGGGCAAAATCTCGTGCCCGCCGTAACAGGCGATTGGCAATGCGTGGTGTTCCCCGGGAACGACGGGCAATCTCCATCGCCCCCTCTTCATCGATTTCCACCTGCAACAGGCGCGCTGATCGCAGCAAGATTTGCAGCAGATCATCCGGGGTATAATAATCCAATCGCAACACCACACCAAAGCGGGCCCGCATGGGTGCGGTTAATAATCCCGCCCGGGTGGTTGCCCCCACCAGCGTGAACTGCGGCAGCTTAATCTGAATGCTGCGGGCATTGGCGCCCCGATCAATCATAATGTCCAGGTGGAAATCTTCCATGGCGGAGTAGAGGTACTCTTCCACCACGTGGTTCAAACGATGTATTTCATCGATGAACAGCACATCGCGTTCATCCAGATTGGTCAGGATGCCGGCCAGATCCCCGGCTTTGTCCAGTACCGGGCCAGAGGTGGTTTTGATATCCACTCCCAACTCGTGCGCAATGATATAGGCCAGGGTGGTCTTTCCCAGTCCCGGCGGGCCATACAGCAAAACATGATCCAGCGCTTCCCGGCGCTGGCGAGCGGCTTCGATATAAATCCGCAAATTTTCGATCACTTTGTGCTGGCCCACAAATTCATCGAAGGTCGTGGGACGCAGGGTGGATTCAAAATCGCGATCTTCCTGCATGGGCCGGGGATTAATGATGTCGCGCTTTTCTGCCATATCAAATCGCCTTTAACGCCTGCTTAATCAATTCTTCTAAAGATAAGTCATCTTTTGCGGAAGACAAAACCCTGTTTACGGCCTTTTCGGCATCCGCCTGTTTGTACCCCAGGGAGATGAGGGCCAGAATGGCTTCGTTGACCTTTTCTCCGGAGAATCCCGCGGCCACCGCGGGCTGTGCCACCGCCACCAGCTGATCCCGGCGCTGGATTTTTTCCTTTAACTCCAGCACAATCCGTTGTGCCGTCTTGCGTCCAACCCCCGGGATGCGGGTCAGCACTTCCACCTGTTCCATGGAAATGGCCTGTTGAAGGTCGGCGGTGGAAATGCCCGACAAAACCGCCAGCGCCAGCCGGGGCCCCACCCCGGAAATGCCAATCAACAGCCGAAACATTTCCTTTTCTTCGGGATCGCCAAAACCATATAGCTGAAGGTCATCCTCCCGCACATGCAGATGGGTGTACAGGGAGATTTGCTCCGCCGATGGATGCTGTTCCAGTTTGTGAAAGGTGTTCAGGGTAATGTGGATTCCCAACCCCACTCCGTGGCAATCCAGCACGCAATACGTGGGCGATTTTTCGATCAGCTTTCCGGTTACCGTTTCGATCATGGACGTCTATTTGGTTGCAGAGGTTAATGATTGAAACTTCATGCGATGAAAGTGGCAAAGGGCAACCGCCAGGGCATCAGCGGCATCGTAGGGTCGGGGCAATTCCGACAAATGGAGCAGGGTCTTTACCATGGCCTGCACCTGCTGTTTCGATGCCGCTCCGGAGCCCCCCACCGACATTTTAATTTCCCGTGGTGCATATTCAAAGACCGGAATCCGGGCCTGCTGCGCCGCGAGAATACTCACCCCCCGCGCATGCCCCATCACGATGGCCGTCTTCACATTTTCATGGTAAAAAATATCTTCAATGGCAACGGCTTCGGGATGATAGGCCTCCACCACATCCCTTATGCCCCGGTAAATCCGTTCCAGCTTTTCTCCCAGCGTGCCCCTGGTGTTGGGATAAATGCCGCCAAAATCCAGACACCGCACTTGCCCCCCGGTCGCCTCGATAACCCCGTATCCGGTTACGCTCAAACCCGGATCAATCCCCAGTATGATCACCCGTTCATCCTCTTATGCCTGAAGTTTTTCCATTACGGCTTCATCAATATCAAAATTGGCGTAAACATTCTGCACGTCGTCGTTGTCTTCCAGCGCCTCCATCAGTTTCAGCATCTGCTCCGCCTGTTTTCCTTCCAGGCGCACGGTGCTCTGGGGAATGAAGGTGATCTCTGCGGATTCAATGTGAATGCCCTGCTCTTCCAGCTGGCTGCGCACGGCATCCAGCTCTTTGAAATCGGTGTAGATTTCGTAGAATTCGTCTTCGACGCGAAAGTCCTCTGCCCCGGCATCGATGGCCAGCAACATCAGCTCCTCTTCATCGTAGTTGGCGCGTTTTACCCGGATCAGGCCTTTTTTGTCGAACATCCAGCTGACACTGCCAGACTCCCCCAGGTTTCCGCCGTATTTATTCAGCAGGTGACGAATTTCGGCAACCGTGCGATTCTTATTGTCGGTTGTACAAACGATGTACATGGCCACGCCGCCCGGCCCATAGCCTTCGTAGGTCACTTCCTCATACACCACACCGGGCAATTCTCCGGTTCCCTTCTTGATGGCATTTTCGATGTTCTTCATGGGCATGTTGGCCGCCTTGGCATTCTGAATGGCGGTGCGCAGTCGGGGATTGGCCGCCGGGTCTCCCCCACCCATCCGGGCTGCAATGGTAATCTCCTTAATCAATTTGGTAAAGATTTTTCCACGCTTGGCATCCTGACGTTCCTTTCGAAAGCGGATATTCGCCCATTTCGAATGACCAGCCATAATTCCTCCATTTTAATCCAGGAACTTAACCTCTTCTCAAATTCGGTTAAGGATTTTCTGTAGCGGTTTTTGGCAGGTTGGGATTCGACCAGACCTTGGTTCTGACAATCCAGGCCTGGGGATACCCTTTGGTTCGCGCAATATCACGCAGCCGTTCGGCCTCTTCGCGGGTTTTGCAATCGCCAATGCGCAATTTATAGTAGGGACTGTCGAATTCGATGTAAATGCCCACGCTATCCTCGGCGAAGGTAAATTCGGCCTCCTTTTTGGCCAGTGTGGCCGTCTCGATGTCCTTGGTGGCCAGCAATTGCACCCGAAATCCATTGATCAACCGATTCGCCTCCACCCGTGTTGCCGGGCCTTTTCCGGTAGCGGGCGTGGTGGCGGGCTCCCCGGTCTCCGGCACCTTTTCCTCTTCAAAGCGAATATCCTCATCGTTCAACGTCAGGGGATCAAATGACTCATCGAACAATGGGGATGGCGGCGCTTTTGCGGCTTCGGGTGCGGGTTCGGTCGCCTTTCGTGTGGTTGCACAGGAAAGCATCAGAATTCCAGCAAATAGCAGTAACAAACTCCCTTTTTTCCAGTCAATCATCATCAAGTTTCCCGAAATAAGAAAAATTTTGTGAAAAATTAAGACAATTTCGCCGATAATTCAAGGGAAATATATTCACAGGTTGTCCGGGGGAAAAGTCTTAAATATTTATCCCGTTACCACTTACAGAAAAGAATGGTTGAACAGGTATGACTTTCATCACAACGGCAGGATACAAAAAGCGTTTTTATACCACGTTCTTAATTGGGTAGAAAAAGAGGTTCATTCAACTTAAACATGGGAGTCATTCAATGAGAAGGGTTAAAACGGCAGGTGTTCTGTTATCCATTGGGATGGCGGTGTTGTTGCTGGGTGTTCCGGGCTGTTCGGTTCCGGAGATTCCGGACGTGGTTCCGCCCATTGTGGTGATCATTCATCCGGCACCGGGCCAGGTGGTAACGGGCGAGATTCCCGTGGTCGCCTCCGCTACAGATGACGACGACGTGGAGACCATGATGCTGTACATCGATGGTCAACAGGTGGCAACCCAGAAGGGCAATAGCCTTTCCTACCAGTGGAACACAACCTCTATTGCCGATAATCGGGATCATTATATCATGGCGCTGGCAAAGGACAAATCAGGCAACACCGGATTCTCCCCCCTGGTGCGCATCCGGGTGGTGAAAGGTAGTCAACCGGACACGCTGGCACCGGTTATCTCCATCCTGCATCCCGTATCGGGTCAGGTGGTTCAGGATACGGTGAACATCATCACTCAGGTCAAAGATCAAAGCGCAGTTAGTAAAGTGGAATTTTACATTGACGGCAATCTGGAATTTACCGATCTGGCCGCACCGTTTAAATACGAATGGGACGTGAGCGGACTGGTGAATGGAAGCCTGCACTCCCTGTTCGCCATGGCGTATGATGAAAATGGTTACACGGGTGTATCACCAACGGTGACAGTCACGGTGGCCTCGGACGTGATCCAGGATATTACCCCACCGACATTAACCATCCTGTATCCTGCTGCAGGGGCTACCTTCAGTGCCACCAACACCCCCAGCATCAAGATCGTGGCCGATGCTGAAGATCCCAGCGGAATTGATCGGGTGGAGTTTTACATTGATGGCGATTTGAAAGCGACGGACACCAGCAAACCCTACGAATACACCTGGAACCTGACACCCTACGCCGATGGCAACACCCACACCATTTACGTGAAGGCGTACGATAATGCTGGCAATGTAAACGCGGCCATGAATGTGGTCACCATCGTGCCCTGACGATTGAACTCCCCGGAAAAACAGGCGCCCCGTATCGCATGGCGGTACGGGGCGTTTTGCATCATTATCAAGATCGCTTTGGCCTTTCATCCCAGATGATACACTGGACCACGAATCACGCGAATAAACCCAAATAATGCGATATACCGCGAATCACACGAATGAAACCAAAAAATATCTACAAAATCGCGAATAAGTCCCGGAACACATTTTCATCCAGACATAATCCAATGTATTTTATTGGTTTTATTTGTGTTAATTTGTGTAATCCGTAGGCTATTGCATAATCTGGGTTAATTTCGAAAAAAATCAACAAAATAGCGAATATATCCGGGAAAACATTTTTCATCCAGATAGAATCCAGTGCATTTATTATTTTTATTGGTGTTCATTCGTGTCATTCGTAGGCAAATGCATAATCTGGGTTAAATACATCCAGATTTTCTGGCAGCATTTGTGGAACAATTCAGCGGGTAATCCGGGCTTCCAAATTCGGCAAATTCCAGCCGATTTAGAAAAATTTTTCACAAATTAAAGAGGAACAATCATAAATAACCATTTTATCCACAATATTTTACATTTCTAAAATTTTTTACAATATTATTGACAAAAATTTTGGGGCGGTGTAAATTAAAGATAAAAGAGTCTGAATTATAGGAAACGAGAAGATGCTGTTGTCGAAAACCTGTACCTACGGATTGCTGGCCACCCTGTTCGTTGCCTCTCAAAAAGGGGAACGCGATTATGTGCCCATCCGTGAAATCTCCCGACAACTCAACATCTCCTTTCATTTCCTGACCAAAATTTTACAGCGGTTAACCACCCACAACATCATGAATTCTTATCGGGGACCCAACGGGGGAGTGCGTCTGGCCAAAACACCGGACGAGATCAGTCTTATGGACATTATTCAGGCACTGGATGGCAACAAAATATTCGAAGGCTGTGTGCTGGGATTGCCCGGTTGCGGTGAGTCGACACCCTGTCCCCTGCACCAATCCTGGTCTCAGTCCCGGGATATCATCATTCATTCGTTCATGAGTGCCAATCTGGCGAATATGAGTCAAGAAATTCAGAAAGGGAATTTGCGGATCTCCGGGATGGAAAACTGGTTCACCAGGAAAGATGATTGAGCGATGAAACGATATCGTTGGCGAAATAACTTCCACAATGGCGAAAAAAATACCTTCAATAAAAAATTGAATGTATTCTTTTCGCTTCTTTTTCTTAAATTCCCTACACAAACCCAACTAAATTGAGGAGGTACGTATGAAGAAAAACGTTCTAACCCGGCTGTTTATCGCAGCGTCCGTGATCGGCGTATTGCTGTTCATGATGACCTGCGGTAAAAGGGAGGCTGGCCAGGTGGTCGGCAATGGCGACCTGAAAGCCATTGCAGAACAGCGCGGGCTGACTCCGGCAGACCTGATTGCAGCCGCCAAGACGTACGTTCCCACCGGGAAATACGATGAGTACGTCATGTTCTCCTCCGGTGGACATTCCGGTCAGGTACTGGTCATCGGGATCCCCTCCATGCGCCTGTTGAAGGTGCTGGCGGTGTTCACTCCAGAACCCTGGCAGGGATGGGGCTTTTCCAAGGAAACCAAGGACATTCTGAAAGCCAGCTATGTGGACGGCAAGGAACTGACCTGGGGTGACACCCACCATCCGGCTCTTTCGGAAACCAATGGGGACTACGACGGGCAATTCCTGTTCATCAACGACAAGGCCAATGCCCGTACCGCCGTCATCGACCTGCGGGATTTCGAGACCAAGCAGATTGTGAAGAACCCGCTGTCCCTGAGCGACCATGGCGGTACTTTCGTGACCCCGAACACGGAATGGGTGATTGAAGGTGGCCAGTACGCCATGCCGTGGACGGGCAAATATGCGCCCATCTCCAAGTACAAAGAAGAATATCGCGGCATGGTGACCTTCTGGAAGTTCGATCGCAAGAAGGGCCGCATCATCGTGGAAGAGTCCTTCGCTCTGGAATTGCCCCCCTACTGGCAGGACATTGCCGATGCAGGGAAAAAGGTTAGCGAAGGCTGGGTGTTCATGAATTCCTTCAACGTGGAAATGAGCACCGGTGGTGTGGAAAAAGGCAATCCGCCTTTCGAAGCCGGCGCTTCTCAGCTGGATATGGACTACCTGCACGTGATCAACCTGAAGAAGGCAGCGGAATTGTTTAAGGCTGGCAAGACCAAAAAGATCAATGGCTTTCCGGTGTTGACCCTGGATGTGGCAGCCAAAGAAGGCGTGCTGTTCTTTGTACCGGAACCCAAGAGCCCCCACGGTGCGGACGTAACGCCGGATGGAAACTATATTGTGGTTTCCGGTAAGCTGGATCCCCATGCGACCATTTACAACTTTACCAAGATTAAGAAGGCCATTGAAGAAAAGAACTTTGCCGGTAAAGACGATTACGGTATCCCGATCATTGCCTTCGATACGGCTGTGGAAACCCAGATTGAATTGGGTCTGGGTCCGTTGCATACGCAGTTCGATCCCAACGGTTACGCTTATACCAGTCTGTTCCTGGAAAGTGCCGTGGCACGCTGGACACTGGGTGGCCCCTGGACCGAAAAACACGGCAAGGAGCCCTGGACGCTGGTGGACAAAATCTCCATCCACTACAACGTGGGTCACATTGCCGTGGCCGAGGGTGATAACGTGAATCCCGACGGAAAATACCTGGTCTCCCTGAACAAATGGGCCATCGATCGTTTCACCGGTGTGGGACCATTGCTGCCGCAGAACTTCCAGCTGGTGGACATTTCCAACCCCAACGGCAACATGCAGCTGTTGTACGACATGCCCATCGGTATTGGTGAACCCCACTATGCCCAGATCATCAAGGCCGATAAGCTGAAATCCTGGGATGTTTATCCGGAAATCGGCTGGGATCCCGGTACGCAGTCCAAGAGCAAATACGGCATTCAGGCGGGCGAAGAGCGCATTGTGCGCCGCGGCCGAACAGTGGAAGTCTTTATGACCGCTGTGCGGAGCCACTACACGCCTGAGCATGTGGAAGTGCGTAAAGGGGATCGGGTGATCTGGCACATCACCAACATCGAACGGGCGAAGGATGCGACCCACGGTTTTGCACTGCCGTACTACAACGTGAACCTGAGTCTGGAACCGGGTGAAACGCAGACCATCGAATTTGTGGCCGACAAAGCAGGGGTCTTCCCCTTCTACTGCTCGGAATTCTGCTCGGCGCTGCACCTGGAAATGGCCGGATACTTCCTGGTTAAACCGTAATTCACCTTTCTGGCTGATCCCGGAACTTTCCGGGGTCAGCCAGCTTATTTATTATCTGATGTAGGAGGATGTTATCATGAAAGATCTCGACTTAATTGTTGGACCACGGGTACCCAAGGACCTGCTGAAGAAGGAGCGGAAGCGGTTTCTGTTGCCGACCGTATTCCTTGGGGGAGCGGCATTCTTGCTGCTGGTATCGATTTTTCTGCCTTACTGGAAATTGACGCTGTTTGCACCGCAATATCCCAGTGGATTGCAGGTACAGATTTATGTGAATCAGGTGAAGGGCGACGTAAAGGAAATCGATACCCTGAATCATTACATCGGGATGCGCTCCCTGACCGAGGCAGCTCCCCTGGAACGATCCCTCAGCATTTTTCTGGTGGCCGGCATTGCATTGCTGGCATTTGCCGCCATTTACATCCACAGCCCGATTGCTCTGTTCTTCAGTATTCCGGCGCTGCTTTATCCGGTAATCTTCCTGGCCGACCTGTACTTCTGGATGTGGAACTTTGGCACCAACCTGGATCCGCGTGCTCCCCTGAGCGGAGCGGTAAAACCATTTGTTCCCCCGATTCTGGGAGAAAGCAAGATTGCGCAATTCAAAACCATTGCCAGCTGGGACATCGGACTGTATCTGGCCATTGTCGCGTCCATCATGATCATCATCGGTCTGTATTTCCATCGCAAAGCATATAAGCCATTGTTAGAATCCGAACTCCAAAAAGCAACCAGAGAAGATTAATGCAGATCAAATTCATTCGAATCATCATATTATGCGTCCTGCTGGGACTCACAATCGAGGGTGGTGCACGGATCATAACCATTCCGGCGGAGGCACCATCCTCTGCCCTGAAGCAGGCCATTCAACAGGCCCACAGTGGCGATACCCTGGAGGTCCAGGGTGGATATTTCGAAGGTCCCATCACCATCCATAAACCCCTGGTGTTAAGAGGGTACAACTGGCCCATTATTGATGCAAAGGAAAAAGGCACCGTGGTGTCTGTCCTGGCACCACAGGTGGTCATTTCCGGATTCATCATCCAAAACAGCGGTGATTTATTGAATGAAGAACACGCCGGTGTTTCGGTAGACACGTCGGACGTGGTCATCGAGAACAATCAGATTCTGAATGTGCTGTTCGGCGTGTACATCCGCAAAGCCGATCGTACAGTCGTTCGCAACAACCGCATTGAAGGGAAAAAAAATCTGGCCATTCCGCGACGGGGTGATTTGATTCGCGCCTGGTACAGCAACGATCTCTTAATCGAGAATAACACCCTGAAGTATGGCCGGGACGTTATTGTCTGGTTTTCGAAAAACACTGTCCTCCGGGGCAATCAGATAGAAAATGCCCGCTACGGAATCCATTTTATGTATAGCACCGATTGTGAAATTGTGAACAACATCCTCACCGGCAACTCCGTAGGGGCCTATCTGATGTACAGCAAACGCCTGACCGTAAAACATAACACTGCCGCTTACAACCGCGGTCCCAGTGGATTTGGCATCGGCCTGAAAGATCTGGACGACATCGAGCTCATCGAGAATCTGGTGGTGGATAACCGGGTGGGCGTTTTTATTGACAATTCCCCGCGGGAATACGACAGCCACATGACCTACTATGGGAACGTGATTGCGTATAACGACATTGGCATGCACATGCTGGCCTACGTGCGCAACAGCTCCCTGCGCATGAACAGTTTTATTGAAAATTACGAACAGGTGGCCGTGAGCGGCATCGGCCAATGGGAAACCACCCAGTGGCAAAACAACTTCTGGAGTGACTATGCCGGATTCGACCAGGATAGGGACGGGATTGGGGACATTCCCTACCGCGCCGAAAAGCTGTTTGAAAGCCTGATTGACCAGCACAAGGCATTGCGCCTGTTTATTTACAGCCCCGCCATTCAGGCGGTGAATTTTGCAGCCAAGGCCTTTCCGGTGGTCAAACCCCAACCCAAGCTCATGGATCCAACACCACGGATGGAACCCTATTATCCGGCAGGGCCCAGCGGAATTCACCTGCCAACTCGCTGGCCCATGGTTTTTACCGCTGCAGGATTGATCGTGTTTGGCTGGGTTTCCATTGCCGGGTTTTACTTGCTTACCGGCCTCCAGAAGGACAAAGCGAGATCAGGTGCTTCGGTTATCCCGGCTCGCGCCACCCATCCCCCGAAAAACGAAAGGACGCAAGGAGTGGATTATATGATCCAGGTTCATCATCTGACCAAACGGTTTGGACGCATCGTCGCCGTCGATGACGTTTCCTTTACCATAAAGAAAAGCGAGGCCGTGGCGCTCTGGGGCTCCAACGGAGCCGGAAAAACCACGGTACTGCGTTGTTTACTGGGCGTGCTTCCCTTTGAAGGGCAAATCCGAATCAACGGGTTCGACGTTGCGCGGGAAAGCAAAGCCGCCCGGCACATGATCGGATTTGTCCCCCAGGAAATCAGTTTCCACGACAATTTAACCGTGAGCGAGACGCTGGACTTTTATGCGCGCCTTCGGAAGACCACTTCCGAGAGCCTGAAAGACTGGATGGAGCGGCTGGAACTGGCCCACTATCAGGAAAAAACCGTAAAGGAACTGTCCGGCGGCATGAAACAGCGTCTGGCACTGGCGGTTGCCCTACTGTCTGATCCGTCCATCCTCTTCCTGGACGAACCCACGGCCAACCTGGACATGAAATCGCGGGAAAACTTCCTGGGATTGCTGGAAGAGCTGCGCAACGAAGGGAAAACCATCGTCTTTTCTTCCCATCGAATGGAAGAGGTTTTTTCTTTTGCCAACCGGGTGCTGGTGCTGGATCAGGGGAAATTGATTGTGGATGCGCCTCCCGCAGAGGTTTATCAGCATCTGGGGAAAGCCACACTGTTGCGGCTATTCCTGCCCCAATCCCAGCTGGAAGAAGCCACCAAACTGCTGACGGCGAACGGTTTCAAGGTTTCCCGCAATGGCATGGGCATTAAAGTGCAGGTGGAATTTCATTCCAAAGGCAAACCCATTGCTTTACTGGCCAACGCCGGCATTACCGTGGAAGATTTTGAATACGAAGTCGAACTTATTTAAGGAGAGACAACCCACTATGAACATAGATTTTAAAAACATTGTGCTGCTCACGCGTAAAGAGATCCTGGATGCCCGTCGAAACCGCTGGTTCATTCTGTACACCATTGTGTTTGCCGGATTGTCCCTGGCGCTTTCCTGGCTGGGATTGAGTGGTCTCCGCGAATACGGTTTATCCGGTTTTGGCCGCACCACTGCCAGCATGATCAATCTGGTTCTTTTGATCGTTCCCCTGATGGGACTGACCCTGGGCGCCATGAGCATTGCCGGAGAACGGGAACGGGGGACCCTGATTTACATCCTGGCTCAGCCCGTTTCGCATCTGGAATTGTTGCTGGGCAAATTCCTGGGAGTTGGCCTGTCCCTGCTGGGGGCACTGACCATCGGTTTTGGGTTGAGTGGATTCATGATTGCCTACTACGGTGGCACCACTGCCATCAGCAGTTACCTGGCGATGATCGCATTCACTTTTTTACTGGCCCTGACCAGCCTGGGACTGGGCATGCTGATTTCCAGCGCCCTGCGGAAGGCGGACACGGCGATCGGGATTTCCCTGTTCGTCTGGCTGCTGCTGGTATTCTTTGGTGACCTGGGCATCATGGGCTCTACCATCATTATGAACTTCAGCATTGAACAGGTATTCACACTGGCGCTGTTGAATCCGCTACAGGTGTTTAAACTCAGCGCCATTTTAATGTTGCAGGGGAATCTGGAGATTCTGGGACCAGTCGGGGTTTACGCCATGCGGCAATATGGGGCCCAGCTGTTGCCACTGCTCAGCGGCATCCTGGTTCTCTGGATTGTCACCACATTTGGTATCACATTTTATGCATTTAAACAGCGAGGCGCCCTATGAAACGGCGGATGGTACTTCTGGCTCTGGGGACAATGCTGGTGGCCTTTCTGGCTTCCTGTACCTCGTCGGTGGATAAGACTCGCCCTCCGCAGATCCGCTATGGCGAAGACCCCTGCGATGAATGCTACATGCTGATCAATGAAGAGCGATTTGCAGCCGCTTACATTACCCAGGACGGACGCGTGCGGCGTTTCGATGACATCGGTTGCATGTTGACCTTCCTGAAAAAACACCCGGAAGCGGTTGCAACTTTCTGGGTGGTGGATTATCAAACCCATATGTGGGTAGACGCAACAAAAGCCTATTTTGTGAAGGCAAAAGAGCTGAAGTCCCCCATGGGGTATGGATTGATTGCCGTGGGAAACGAAGCGGTGGCAAAGGAAATTGCTGGCAAACATAACGGTACCGTGTTTTCATTCAAGGGCCTGCAGGAACAGGACGATTTATTATCGAACTGAAGGAGAGTTAAAAACGAAAACAATACAAATCAATAAACAACATAAAACAAAACAGAAGGGGTAAGTGAGCATGAGTTCAAAGATGTTGCGACGCATGAGCGCCGTTGTGGTGAGTGTTGCCTTGCTGGTAGTTATCGGATGCGGCGGTGGCAACGAAAATGCGGAATCCGATACCGGCAAAGCCCAGGTTCAACAGCAGCAGCCCGCAGCAAAACCCAAGGCAGCTTTGAAAAAAGGGGACCCCATCAAGGGGAAAACACTCTATATGCAAAGCTGCTCCGCCTGCCACGGTGCGGATGGTAAGGGCATTAAGGGCATTGGAAAGGATCTGGTGCACAGCGAATTTGTGAAGCAAAAAACAGACGAAGAACTGCTGCACTACGTGATCGTCGGGCGTCCGGTGAACGATCCCCTGAACACCACGGGTATCCCCATGCCGCCTAAAGGGGGTAATCCGGCCTTAACCGACGAACAAATTCTGGACATTATTGCCTATATCCGCACCATTCAGGAGTGAGCGGTTTTG
Organism: Calditrichota bacterium; assembly: GCA_013150955.1. Taxonomy (GTDB): domain Bacteria; phylum Calditrichota; class Calditrichia; order RBG-13-44-9; family J042; genus JAADJD01. The sequence goes on along the minus strand of JAADJD010000026.1, from coordinate 41,835 downwards.
CTGTGATTGTTTGACACGGGCAATGATTTTGCCTCCTCCTTTTAAATGCAGGTGCTGGTACCCGTGGCGGTATCAACACCTGCATTCTTTTTTATCGAATGCACAATGAGGTCCTGGACATGAAATGGAAACTGGATTCCCCGCGGGCCAGAGTTCCCCTGCTGATTCTGGCGCTTTTTTCACTCCTGCTGGGGCTGATTTCTGCCCTGCAGCGACTGGGATACGACATTCCCCTTCCCCACCCTTCACTGCCTGCGCTCCACGGACCCTTGATGGTCACGGCCTTTCTGGGCGCCCTCATTTCTTTAGAACGGGCCGTTGCCCGCAAAACCTCGCTGGCGTATTCGGCTCCGATTCTGTCCGCTCTGGGGATTGGATTCACCCTTGCCTTCCCCAATCAACTGTATGGCCCGCTACTGTTCACGATTAGTGCCTTTTTATTATCCCTGCTATTGATTCGGGTTTTCCTTCAATACAGCGAAATTCACTTCATGATCATGAGTGCGGGTGCCCTGAGCTGGTTTATTGGTAACCTGTGGTGGGGTGCCGGCAAGTTTCTGTTCCAGGTGGTGCCGTGGTGGATGGGCTTCCTGCTGCTCACGATCGTTGCCGAACGCCTGGAACTCAGCCGGATTTTTCCGCCCCGTCCCCTGGCCCGCATCTGGTTTCTGGTAAGCAACGGCGTGCTCATTCTGGCCATGACGCTGACCAACTATTTCTACGTGCCGGGATTGCGCCTGATGGGCTTGAGCTTACTGGCCCTTACTGGATGGTTATTCCTGAATGACGTGGCCCGCCACACCGTGACCACCTCTGGATTGCCCAAATTCACCGCCTGGTCACTCCTTAGCGGATACGCCTGGCTGGCAGTAACCGGATGGCTGGCCCTGCTGGCACCCGTTCAGCAGGCAGGCTTTTACTACGATGCGTTCCTGCACACGTTTTTTGTGGGATTCGTTTTTTCGATGATTTTTGGACACGCCCCAATTATTTTTCCCGCCATTCTGGATTTGAAAATTCATTTTCACAATCGGTTCTACTTCCACCTTATCCTGCTGCATATCGGGCTGCTGGTGCGCACCATTAGCGATTTGATTTACTGGATGCCCGGTAAGCAAATCGGTGGGGTGTTAAATGTTCTGGCAATCCTTCTCTTTCTAATCAATAATGCCCGTTCCATCCTGCAGGCAAAAAAAAGCACGTCGGGATAAACCCCATTGCCCCTGCAATCCCTGGCCGCAATTTGCTTTAGACCACGAATTGCACGAATGAACCCAGATTCTGCATGAGAACCACGAATGACACGAATTAACATAAATAAAAATATAAACCCAAATTTTGCATTAAACCCAAATAATGCGTTAAACCACGAATCACGCGAATGAATTCGAACAAAATCAACAAAATAGCGAATATATCCGGGAAAACACTTTTCATCCAGATAGAATCCAGTGCATTCATTATTTTTGTTGGTGTTAATTCGTGTGATTCGTAGGCTAATGCATAATATGGGTTAAACCGCAAATCACACGAATGAAACCAAAAAATGTCGACAAAATCGCGAATAAAGTATGGAACACATTTTCATCCAGACACCATCCAATGTATTTTATTGGTTTTATTTGTGTTCATTCGTGTAATTCGTAGGCTATTGCATCATCTGGGTTTATTCGAATTCATACGCGTGATTCGCAGTCTCATGCATTATCCGGGTTCAATGCCATTCGATCAGTTCCTCAATGGCCTTACGCGTTAAATCCCGCAATTCGGTTACGGAAAGCCGCTCCACCGTTTCCCGATCGATGGGCTTTCCAAATCGGATCATCACCGGGCCGGGATGGATGTGCCAGGATCCCTTCCGTTTTAATGAAAACAATCCCGACATGCCTACCGGAACAATCTCGCAGCCAGCCTTTTTGGCCAGATAAAACGGCAGTTTTTTGAAGGAGCGCAGGTTCCCGTCCAGTGTGCGGTGGCCTTCGGGCAATATGACCATGGACTGCCCCGCCTTCAATCGTTCGGCGGCCTGATGAATGCTCCGAATCGATGCATGCACGTTTTCTCGAGAAATGGGAATGTTCCCCACCCGACGCACCACATAACCATATAGCGGCCAGCGGAACTGCCGGTCGGCTTCTACACCGCGGACGAAATGAGGAATGTATCCCCCCAGCAACGGAATATCGAAAATGCTCACATGATTGGCCATGAACAAATACGTCTTCCGGGGATCCAGGTGCTCCTGTCCCTTTACGGTGACCGGAATCCCCAGCAACCGAAAAAGTCCCCGCAGCCCCTTCTTAATAAATGGATCATATTTCCGGGGCGGGAACAGATAGGACAGCACGATCAACGTCACTAAAAATCCCCCAAAATACAACCCCCCAATTGTCCAGAGCGCGGCCGAGCGAAGAGTCTTGATCACTGGCATCCGTTATCCTCAGCGTTGGGATTTTTGCTTTTGATTCATTCCGTCAGAGCGGTAGACCGTATTTCTTTGGTTCCTCCCCAATTAAACCCAGATTGGGCATTAGCCCACAAATCGAATTCATTCGAAAAATATCAACAAATAGCTCAATATACGCGGGAACACATTTTCATTCAGATAGATTTGTTCGTGTTCATTCGTGTAATTCGTGGTCTAAAACATAATCTGGGTTAAAACCCGATCGCCATGTGTGTCCCGGCTGGCGCATCATCCAGATCCGTTTTAATCGGAAAAGACAGTGGATTTTCATCGGCTTCGGGGCTTCCCCTTTCAGCATCATTCACTTCCAGAACACTTCGACGGCACGGGGTAGACATTCGATTTCCACCGGAGTAATGCCCACCAGCTCGCCATCCGGCGAAAGGACTTTCGGCTCGGGTGTGCGGATTACCACCCGCTGCACCTGAAATACATCCACCTCGTCCATGTGGATATGCTCCCCGGTAAACACCTTTGGAAACGCTTTCAGCAAGCGAAAGCGGGAGAGCCGGTTGACCAGAATGACATCCAGCAGGCCGTCATCAATGCGGGCATTGGGGGCTATTAAGAAATTTGAAGTATATCGCGTATTGGAGACCTCCACAAAAATGTTTTCGCGCTCAATGACCCGCCCGTCCAGTTCCAGGATAATCGGAAACGCGTTCAGGGTAATGGTATGAAAGAGAACCCCCAGAGTATAAGAAAGATTCCCGAATATTTTCAATTTGCTGGCAGTCCGGGTCACATCGGCCACAAAGCCCAGTCCAATGATATTCAGGTAGTAGTAAACCTGCCCGTGGGTGCGGAATTGCCCCACATCCACGGTTCGCGTTTTTCCGCCCACGATGATGCTCACCGCTTCCTTCCAGCGGCTGGCTTCCAGTTCCAGATCCCGTGCAAACGCATTGCCCGTTCCGATGGGTAATATCCCCAGCGGAATTTTCTTTGAACCGGTATTCCGAAAATATCCATTGATGACCTCAAAGAGAGTTCCGTCGCCCCCGGCGGCCACAATGCCATCGTAGCGAGAAAAATCCGCGTTGCGTACAATCTCCACCGCATGTTCCGGATAGTCGGTCAGGGCTAAATCAAACGCCACGCCATAGCGGTCAAACTCGGCCTCCACTTCCGGCAATAACTTGCGAGCCCGCCAGTTGGCCGCCCGGGGATTGTAAACCAGCAACAACCTCATCCGCACACGTCCCCAATTTTTGAATAGGAAAGGTAAGGAGATTTGGGGATTTTGTCAAATTTGCCATCGGGATTGCGGGCATTTTCTGTTTTCCCACACTGCCCCATGCCGGAGAGGATTCCGGCTGTGAAAGCGGATCGTTCTGGAAGAACTCCCCGGCCCCCGCATCCAGCAAACCGGACGCGGGGAACCGGGATTCATCTTATTTCAACAACATAAGCTTGCGCCGGGCTACAAAATTGCCTGCTTTCAATTCGTAAATATACACCCCGCTGGTTACAGCCATTCCTTTATCATCCCGTCCATCCCACACCACGCGATAATGCCCCGCAGGTTGAAAGGCATCCACCAGGGTACGGATCGGTTGCCCCAGCAGGTTGTAAATGGTTAACCGCACCTGTCCTTCCCGCGCAATGGCGTAAGGAATGGTGGTGGCGGGATTGAACGGATTGGGGAAATTGGGCAGCAGTTGAAATTCCCGCGGTACTTGCGAGGCAGGCGTGGTGGCCTTTTCGGCATACAGATCAATGCCGTAGCCTCTCACATTTACGGTGATGGGGCCATCAGGATCGTTTGAATAGATGGTCAGGGTTGCCTCGTGCAGCTCATTGGTATCGGGCGTGTAAATGACCGCCAGCCGCTGTTTCAGTCCCGGATACACGGTAAAATGCCGCGGAACCACCTGAAACCGCTGTGGGTCGCTGCTTTCGATGCGCTCCACCACCAGCGGATCGATACTGGTGCTTACCACGATGAGGGGCTGCGTCCCCTGGCTTCCCACGGGTACGCCACCAAAATCCAGCTTGAGCGGTACCACTGTGGCCCCCACTCTGGCAGGGATGAATCCCGCCCTGACCGTATGTTTGGCCAGGATCTCGCCGGTTTCACTGACCACCTCCAGCCGCACCGAATCTTTCCCAAAAACGATCACCCGACCGTAAGCATTTCCCAGATCACTCTGGCTGGAGGTATGCCCTCCCTTGTTGTAAATGTAAATGCCAAACTGCTCCATCATGGCCACCGTCTGGGAATTGGTACGATCCAGCGGGCCGGAAACCAGCTCCGGGATCAGGGAATTGGCCCCATCATCAATGGCAGAGGTGTGAATGTCCCCGGCCAGAAAAATCACGTTTTCAATGCGATTTTCAATGATGAATGAAAGCAGGCGGTGAATGGTAATGGGAAAGCCAGCCCACTTGTCGGAAAACTCCACCGCTATTTCGGTGGGCGTTAATACACCGGCGGGAGTGGGAATTTCGGCATAGTTGGGATCGCCCTGCAGCAACACCGCCAGTTCAATGACCCCGCGCATGCCCGGATTAAACGGCGTTCCGGTGGAAATGAATTTCCAGTCCGCTGTGGAATTCTTGAGCGCATTCAACAACCAGCTCATCTGATCTTCTCCCGTGACCATGGGATTGGCGGTCAGCAACCGATGATCCGGGCCAGGACGGAAACTCACAATGGTGTCCTGCACAAAATCGTTCGGTGGAATGATGGTAAAGGCATTGATGTTGGGATCCCGCTGGGAACGATTATCCACCACAAAAAAGTCGGCATTCCCACAGGTAAATTGATGCCACACCCCATCATCGCCATTGGGCAACGGATAGTGGGGAAACATTTCGCGATACCCGCGTACGGAATTGGCAATGCCCGGATAGGTGTAATCGCTGTTGTTATCTACCATATCGTGATCATCGTAGGCGTAATCCACAGCCATGGTTTTGAACAATTCCGCCATGGGATAATTAGGATCGTATTTAGAGAAATAGGTTTCCACCACCCGATCGTAAATCAGGGGGAAATAATCCCCGGGACGCCCGGCTTCTTCATCGGTGGTGTCCGGATAGCCCCAATCCCCCTGATGCAGCAGAAACAGGGCATCCTCCTGAGCCATTCGATAAAAGATGTTGCCGATGTTGGAAAAAGGATCGTCCCCGGCCTGCTGGCACGATCCAGTCAGAAAGGTAAAGGTGCGGGGCGCGCCCTCCGGCGGGAAGGTACGGAAGCTGCCCACGGCCTCCGCCGTTGCGGGAATCCCATTGAGCACCACCCGATAATAATAACGGGTTTCGGGTTGCAATCCACTGGCAAACAGCTTGACAAAATAATAGCCATCCTCACTGGCCAGCGCTGAGGTTGTTCGGATCACCGACTGAAAATCACCGGTGGGTGAAAGCTCCAGCTGCACATCTGCCGGTGCGTCCACCCGGACGACAAATACCGCCGAGGAAGACGTCACCCCACCGACAACCGGGCCATGGGTTACCTGCTGTGCCCATCCGGTAAATCCCCAGATGAGCACCACTCCCACAAGCCCGGCGATGCGTCTCAAAATCCCTGAACACATGGTCACCCCTCCTTATGTTTTATGGGACAAATTATTTTTGCCCGTTCTCCCTGACGCTCACCCGCTTTCAAAAAATTCAAACTTTGTGTATACTTGAAAAAATATATGCAAAATTGTTGTAATAGCCAAATCGAAAACCGATGAGGCAGGCAATCCTGCCTCCTGAGCCCGGGGCAACTCGAGCGCTTTCCACCACACTTTGCTCCGCCAGAAATTATGCTTATATTATTCCACAAAAAAAGGCGTGACCCGAATGAGTGAGAAACGAAAACGTTTGTTTTTAATTGATGGATCCGCACTTTTTTACCGATCGTATTTCGCGTTCATCCGCAATCCGCTGTTTACTTCTAAGGGTGTGAACACCAGCGCCATTTACGGATTTACACTGTCGCTGATGAAAATCCTTTCGGAAGAAAAACCGGACTACATTGCGGTGGTGTTCGACACCAAGGAACCGACATTCCGCCATAAGAAATTTGCCGACTACAAGGCCACCCGCCAGAAAATGCCCGAAGAAATGGCCGATCAGTACCCGATGATTGTGGAGCTGGTGAAGGCATTCAACATTCCGGTGATTGAGCTGCCGGGTTACGAAGCGGACGATGTGATTGGTACCCTGGCCAAAAAGGCGGAACAGCAGGGCATTGAAACGTACATGGTGACCGGGGATAAAGATTTCATGCAACTGCTGTCCCCCTGGATCAAAATGTACAAGGTGCGGCCGGGAAAGGATGCCGAAATTGTGGATCTGGAAAAGCTGCGGTCGGAGTACGGACTGACCCCGGAACAGGTGCGGGACTACCTGGCCTTAATGGGGGATACCTCGGACAATGTACCGGGTGTGCCCCGCATTGGAGAGAAAACCGCCTTATCCCTGTTGCGGGAATTCCATTCCCTGGAAAATCTGTACGAACATCTGGATCGGGTGCCACGGGAGGCCTGGCGTAAGGCGCTGGCGGAAAATAAAACGCAGGCCTTTCTGTCCCGGGAGCTGGTCACCATCGACACGCAGGTACCGGTGGACATTTCGATTGAACAGCTGAAGGCCAAACCGGCTGATGCCCGGAAATTGCAAAAAATTTTCGAAGAACTGGAATTTCGCAGCCTCATGGATCGGATCCCGGAATTTTCCGGGGAACCCATCGAGGTGGTCAAAACTTATGATGCCAATCGCCAGAATTACCACCTGATCGATTCGCCAGAAGCACTGGATCGGTTCGTACAACACCTGCAACAGCAACCGTTTTTCGTTTTCGATACCGAAACCACCGGCCTGGACATTTTCAACGCCGATGTCATCGGTCTGGCTTTTAGCTGCAAGGCTCACGAAGCGTACTACGTCCCGTTGTCCTACCCCGAAGGCGGTCTGACCCCCGAGCAGGTGTGGCAGCGCCTGAAACCCATTTTCGAAGATGCGAACCTGAAGAAAGGCGGGCAGAACATCAAGTTCGACGGCCTCATGCTCTGGCAGCATGACATCGAGCTGAAGGGCATCGACTTCGATACCATGATTGCGGATTACCTGATCAATCCCGGTAGCCGGCAGCACAATCTGGACAATCTCAGCCGCATCTATTTGAATTACAAAATGATCCCGATCGAAGAACTGATCGGCAAAAAGGGCAAAAAACAAAAGAACATGAAAGACATTGCGGTGGATCTGGTTTATCCCTACGCCTGCGAGGATGCGGACATCACCTTTCAATTAAAAGAAATTCTGGAAAAGAAACTGAAGGAAACCAATACCTACGATCTGTTCCGCCAGGTGGAAATGCCACTGGTGGAAGTGTTGATGCAAATGGAAAAAAACGGGGTAAGCCTGGACGTCCCCTTTCTGGAGGAAATGTCCCGCGAAATTGGTACCGAGCTGCAGCAACTGGAACAGCAGATTTACCAGCTGGCCGGGGAGGAATTTAACATCAACTCCCCACAGCAACTGGGGCAAATCTTGTTCGAAAAGCTGGAAATACAAAAGGCCTTCGGGAATCGCCGGCCGTCTCGCACCCCCACGGGACAGTACTCCACCTCCGAAAGCGTGCTGGAAAAATACAGCCAGCATCCGCTGGTGAATAAGATTTTAGAATACCGCAAGCTCATGAAGTTAAAATCCACCTACGTGGATGCGCTTCCCCGGCTAATCAGTCCCCGAACGGGTCGGTTGCACACCTCGTTTAACCAGACGGTGACCGCCACCGGCCGGCTGTCCAGCAGCGATCCCAACCTGCAGAACATTCCCATCCGCGATGAATTTGGCAAGAAGATCCGGCGGGCGTTTATTCCGCAGAATCCGGAGGATTTCATTCTGTCTGCCGATTATTCCCAGATCGAATTGCGTATCATGGCGCATCTTTCCGGGGATCCGGGATTGCGGGAGGCGTTCGAGAAGGGCGAGGACATCCACGCCACCACCGCCGCTGCGATCTTCGACATTCCCATCGAAGAAGTGACCCCGGATCATCGGCGCAAGGCCAAAGAAGTGAATTTCGGGATCATCTACGGCATCAGTCCATACGGCCTGGCGGCGCGCCTGGGCATCGATCCCGACGAGGCAAAAATGATCATCACCAATTACTTTGTGCGCTTCCCAAAAGTGAATGATTACATCACCCACGTCATCGCCTTCGCCCATCAGCACAAGTACGTGACCACCATTCTGAATCGGCGACGGTACATCCCGGAAATCGATAGCAAAAACGCCAATGTGCGGCAAAATGCGGAACGCATTGCCATTAACACCACCATCCAGGGCAGTGCGGCCGATTTAATCAAAATCGCCATGATTCAAATTCACCGCGAACTCCAGCAGCGGCAGCTGAAAACCCGGATGGTTCTACAGGTACACGATGAGCTGGTGTTCGAAGTCATGGCCGAAGAGCTGGAAACGGTTCGCCAGCTGGTAAAAGAAAAAATGGAAACCGCCATCCAGCTGAATGTTCCGCTTAAAGTAGACATCGGTGTGGGCAAGAATTGGCTGGAAGCCCATTAAGGCATTCCCACCCCGGTAACAAAATTATGGAAATCCCGTTTTCATTTTTCCAGAAATTGGTTAATTTCAACGCAACGACCAATTAACCATAGGAGCATCGATACATGGCGGCGCACACACGACAAATCATGATACGGGAAAATCGGATCATCATTGCGTTGCTCAGCATTCTGAGCGTCATTGCCATCGGGATGGTGCTTTACCAGACGCGCTCCATCATTCTGCCCTTTGCCCTGGCTGTCTTCATTAACTACATCATCAGTCCGCTCATTACCTTTTTTGAAAGGCGACGCATTCCCAGTGCCATTTCCATCTTGCTTGCCATCATCATTACCTTCCTCATACTGAATTTTGTGGGGGTCATGATTTACACCAGCATCAAATCGTTTACGGCGGATTTCCCCAAATACGAAGATCGATTCAACCAGATTCTTCAGCAGATCCTGCAGCTTACGGGCATTCCGGAGGAGGTGATTTCCACAGAAACCCAGGGTCTGCAACGGTTCAGTGTGCTGGCCAATCTGAAGGGATTTTCCCTGTCGAAAATCATCGTGACCACTTTCAGTTCGCTGCTAAACTTCCTGTCCAACACTTTTCTGGTGCTTCTGTTCTTATTCTTCATGCTACTGGGACGCAATCAACTGGCGCGAAAAGTCCAGCTGGCATTCCGCCCGGAAGTGTCCATTAAAATTGCCGGCATCCTGAACAACATTAACCGTCAGATTCAAAAATACCTGCTGGCCAAGACCATCATTAGCTTTATTACCGGGGTCTTGAGTACCGGCATCTTGATGTATTTTGGGGTCGAATTCGCTCTCGTGTGGGGCATGCTCACCTTTTTACTGAACTTCATTCCCAATCTGGGATCCGTGATCGCCACTGCCCTGCCGGTTGCCTTTGCCTTCATTCAAATGAACGATCTGGTTACCGTGATGTGGATCTTCATCCTGCTGGTGGCGGTGCAGATGATCATGGGCAACTTCCTGGATCCTCGCATTGTGGGACGCAGTTTGAACCTCAGTCCCCTCGTAGTTCTCTTTTCCCTGATTTTCTGGGGATGGTTGTGGGGCATTGTGGGGATGTTTCTGGCCGTTCCCATTTCGGTGATCATTAAAATCATCTTCGAAAACATCGAATCGCTGCGCTTCATCAGTGTGCTAATGAGCTCCCGGTAAATGATAAACAATGGACACGGGCCATCACGGATTTAGCCCAAACTATACTTTAGACTACGAATGACGCGAATGAATCCAAAAAACATCCACAAAATCGCGGATTAACTCCGAAACAAATTTTCACCCGGATAGAATCCCAGACTATGCATAAGAACCACGAATGACACGAATTAACACCAATAAAAAAAATAATAAAATGCACTTGATTCTATCTGGATGAAAATGTTTTCCCGGATATATTCGCTATTTTTTGAAATTATTCGAATTCATTCGCGTGATTCGTGGTTTAACGCATTATTTGGGCTTATTGCCCAACCAGCTGATCAAATTCTTCCACTGGAATGGCCGGAAGGGTGGAGAAGGAAATCCCCAATGCCTTGGTAATGGACACCGACGCCTGCAGCGCTTCCTTCATATCCGGAAATTGCGCGATGAGTACCAGGTCATAAGCTCCCAGAAGTGCGTACATGTGCAGCACGTTCCCTCCAAATTTGCGCACGATGTCCAGCAATTTCTGGGTGCGCTCGCGAGAAATTTCCTTAACCGAATCCGACGAATACTTGCCAAACATAAAGAAGGTTTCCATTGCCTGCCCTCCTGTTTTGCTGAAAGCCTGCCTTTGTGAATAATATCCCGACTCCAGAAAAAAGAGTCAACAAAAATTTCGGGTTCTTTGCACCGCTCAACCTTCCCGCCCGTGCAACTGTTTTTCCCGACCTCAACCTGCGGTTTTCCTTCCAGACTTGCGAACCATCAATGTGTTGCCGATAACAGATTCTTATTATTTTTTTTCGTAGATTATTTTATAAAAAACAGGCAACTGATACAGGACATCCGCTGAGGATCCTGGCAGCAAATCAACCAAACAAAGGAGAATCGATATGCGGTATTTTATCTGGTTTTTTATTGTCGGGATTGCAATGGGTTTAACGGGACACACATCAGGCTGGACGCAGGTGTCATCGATTCCCCGATCGTTTTCCAGCAAGGCGGTTCCATCCCCCGCATATAGTGGTGAGGATTCCCATAAATTTTCTTTTTTCTCAACCAACTGGCCCGACTCGAATGTTACGGTCACCGGACGCTGGGCCAGCGGACGCAGCGAAGCCGTGGCTCTGGACAGCCTGTACCTGGTTTACGGGGACGGCGGCTATCTGGTATTTCTGGACAGAAGCGATCCCCTGTATCCAAAGGAAACCGATCGGCTTCTGCTTCCATCCATCATTCACGACATTTTTATCCGGGATACGCTGATTCTGGTGGCCAATCATAAAGGGGGACTGCGGATCATCCGCTATTCGCCAACCACCGCACCGGAAGAAATGGGGCAGGTGGAATTGCCCGCTCCGGCTTATGGCGTTACCGCCGACTCGCAATACGCTTACGTGGCGGCCGGGGATTCGGGATTTTTCGTGGTTAATATTCAAAATCCCCGTACACCGGCGGTAGTGGGACGCCTGCTTACCCATGGATTTGCTCAGGATCTGGTTCTCTGGAACCAGCGGGTATATCTGGCCGCCAGGGACGCTGGCCTTATTATCATTGATGTGAGCAACCCGGCGCGCCCCGTGAAAACGGGCGGTGATACATTCCCGGGATGGCTGCTGGGACTGGACATTGCGGGCAACTTCCTGTATGCGGCGGATTGGTCGCTGGGACTGATAATTTACGAACTTTCCAATCCCACCAATCCGGCCCTGTGGGCATTATTCAGCGATGTCTCCACATGCGAACAGGTTCAGGTCTGGAACGGCCGGGCCTACGTTACCAACGGATTCAATGGGTTTTCCATTGTGAACGTCTCGATGCCCGCCAGCCCTTCTCTGATCCATCAATTTGATACCGAAGGTTTCGCAAGGGGACTGGCTCATCAGGATACCGCCTGCCTCTACATTGCCGATGGACGGGAAGGCCTCCGTGTGTTTGACGTGCGCACTCCAACCAATCCCACCGAAACCCAATTTTTCGACACCGCCGACCGGGCACTGGACGTGGCCGTTTCCGGTAACCGCGCCTACGTGGCCAGTCATCTGGATGGTGTGTGGGTGGTGGACATTAGCAATCCTTCTAATCCTGTGGCCCTGGGGAATTTTAGTCAGACGGGCGGTGCGTTCGGGGTGGACGTGGTGGGCACCACGGTTTACGTGGCGGATGACGTGGATGGCCTGCGTATCCTGGACGCCAGCGATCCGAACAACATCGTTGAGCTGGGGCAGTACAACACATCGGGATATAGCATGGACGTTAAAGTCCGCAACAACTTTGCGTACCTGGCCGATGGAGCGGGCGGGTTCCGCATCATCGACGTGAGTGATCCCACGGCGCCCTCCGAAGTCGGATTTTACAGCACGCCCGGTACCGCCACTGCGGTTGCCCTGCACAACAATTACGCGCTGGTTGCGGATTACGCAGGTGGCCTGCGCATCATCGATGTGAGCGATCCGGCGAACCCCTCTAAAGTGGGCGCTTACAACACCGATGGATTCACCGTGGATGTGGTGGTCAGGGGGGAACGGGCGTACCTGGCCGATTTGTACGATGGTTTCCGGATCGTGGACATCAGCGACGTGTCCAATCCCACAGAATTGGCCGCCCTCCCTGCATGGGACGCCGTTACCGGGGTTGCCGTGAGGGACAGTGTGGCCTTTCTGACGGAAGAGAATTTTGGCCTGCGGGTGGTAGACATCCGCAACCTTTCCCAATTGCGGGACGTTGGTTACTACCAGACCGGCGATCAGGCCAAAGCCGTCATCCTGCATCAGGATTACATTCTGGTCGCAGATAATGCCAACGGAATTTATCTGTTTCAGTATCCGGGCACGGTAACACGGCTGCCCCGGCCGTCCGCATTGCCCCAGCAGGCCTGGCTTCATCCCAATTATCCCAATCCGTTCAACCCCATCACGAACATTCGGTACGATCTTCCCTGGACAGGGCGGGTTCAGTTAACCATTTTTGACGCCACCGGCCGGTTGATTCGCAAGCTGGTGGATCAGCCCCAGGTGCCCGGCCGCTATCAGATCATCTGGGATGCTCGTAACGATGCCGGAATCCCGGTAGGCAGTGGAATTTATTTTTACCAGCTGCAGGTTTTTCCGCTGTCGGAAGAACACACCCGCCCCTTCCGTCAGGTACGAAAAATGATTTTAATGAAATAACCGCCGAAATGACCAGCCTTTTCTGCCGGGGCAGGATATTTCATCCGCCCCGGTTGTTTTTTTGCCAATCGAAGTTGCACCCTGATGACACACTCTTTCTAAAAATGCGGCCTACCCTTTTCCGTTAAAAAACGCATGCATATCCGAGAATGGGTCATTTACTCCCCAACTGAAGAACCTGTCAGTAGGCGGGTTTTTCTCTAACAGAATCATTTCAGATTGATGTAGAAATAAGATTTATCCCAGATTTTGCATTAGCCTACGAATGACACGAATGAACACTAATAAAACAAATAAAGTACATTGGATTGTATCTGGATGAAAATGTGTTCCGGGATTTATTCACGGTTTCTTAGATATTTTTTGGTTTCATTCGTGTGATTTGCGGTTAAATGCATTTTTTGGGATAAAATAATAGAATGCACTTGATTCTATCTGGAGGAAAATGTTTTCCTGGATATATTCGCTATTTTGTTGATATGATTCGAATTCATTCGCGTGATTCGTGGTTTAACGCCTAATTTGGGATTATTTTTATTCGTGTAATTCGTAGGCTCATGCATAATCCGGGGTTAACGGGCGGGAACCTTGACGAGCAACTCTGGAAAATCGAATAAAACATTTCCTGAGATCGGCATCCCCAGTACCCATCTACAGGGCAAAAAAAAGAGGACAAAGCCATTGGCTTTGTCCTCTGGAATCATTTCCGCTGAATCCTTCAGGAATCAAACAATTTCGACCAGTTGAATTTCGAAATTCAAATCCTTGCCGGCCAGTGGGTGGTTGCCATCCAGCGTCACCGAATCTTCACTTACCGCGGTGACGGTTACGTGGCTGACCTCGCCATCATCCGAGGATACCTGCAGAACCAGCCCGACTTCGGGATTAATGTGCGGAGGAATCTTCGATTTCTCAATCTCGATCACCAGATCATCGCGATGCTCGCCATAACCTTCTTCCGGGGAAATGTGGATGGTCTTGGTCTCCCCCACTTCCATGCCAATGACGGCGTTCTCGAATCCGGGGATAACCATGTCCGCGCCCAGAACGAATTCGAACGGTTCCCGATCGAACGAACTGTCGAACTCCGTTCCGTCATCAAAAAAACCGCGGTAATGCACCCGTACGGTGTCCCCTAATTTTGCTTTTGCCATTACGGTACTCCTTTTATTGATCTAATAAATTAAATGAAGAATTAAATAGTGGTCTTTCTTTCCTACGCTTTGTTCAACGTTTGGCATCCCAATTACAGGGCGCGGCATCTCCCTTCCAGGACATACCGCGCAATTGTTTTCTGTTATTGGGAAAGCACAACGACATCCAGTGCCTGAGGACCCTTCTCCCCTTCCTTGATGGTAAACTCGACCCGCTGGCCTTCTTCCAGGGAACGGAATCCATCGCCACGAATGGAACTGTAGTGCACAAACACATCATTCCCTTCTTCCTGCGTAATAAACCCGTAACCCTTGGAATTATTGAACCACTTCACCGTTCCAACAACACGGTCACTCATAACAGAATACCTCCTTTAAAGAATCTAACGATTTATTTGTTTCAAATAGACCTTACCCGAATCCCGTGGGCAAGCGTCCTTTTTTCTCATCTGCGTGCAAAAGGCGTTGAGGAAGACTTTGTTTTCTGGATTTTGAATTTCAGTAACAGGAAGACACTTCGGGAGGTTGGAAAACTTCAGAGATAAACTCGAGGCAACGACCTACACGATCCGCTTAAGATGCTTCCACGACTTACCTTCTGCAACGAAATTACCTTATCTCTGTCAAATGTTTCTACCCGATAGTACGAATCCTCATTTCTTTTTTTCTTACCGGTGAAGAAACATAATAAACAAAAATTCAAATTCCTAATAAATTTTGTAGATTTTTACAATCTCTGGATGGATCCCGGTACGTGGCGGTGGGATTCTGCAGAAGGTTGAATGGAAATGGAAGGTACCGATCTGGCACCTGCAACGGGAAAATGGGTTCCCTAAATCCGGTATTGACGGCCCAGTTGTCGATTCAGGTGGTTGACCGCCTGTTTCAGCGCCTGGTAGGTGGAATTGAAAATGGTTTCCCCGGAGCGAAAGATGTGGTCGGCTCCGATGATTTCGACGATGCCGGAACGTTGCAGAATGCGGGCAATTTCTTCCGTGGCCCCGGAAATGTACAGCATTTTCCCCTCGCGGCGCAAATCATGGGCAATCTTGGAAATTGCCGCAACCGAGGTGGCATCCAGGCAGCATGCGCGTTTCATTCGCAGAATGACCACCTTCACTTCATCCCTCAGGGCAATTTTTAAAATTTGATCTTCCAGGAAATCCACGGCACCAAAGAACACATCCCCTTCCACGTGAATGATGGCCACCTCGGGAATGCTCCGCTGCTGCCGGCCATTGAGTTCCCGAAATCCCTGTCCCGGCTGGTAATCCAGCTCGATCAAGCGCGGTGTCTGAACCCGGCGCAGGAACAAGGCCAGCGATACCCCCACCCCGATGTAAATGGCCACATCCAGGGGAAACAACAGGGCGGTAATAAAAGTAACCACCATGGCCAGGGCATCGGCGCGGGTGGAGCGCAGGGCCAGCCGCACGTAAGGCCAATCCACCATGCTGCTGGCAATCACCATGACAATCCCCGCCAGGCTGGCCAGCGGAATGTATTTCACCAGAGGACTAAAGAACAAAACAATCACGCTTAATAAGATACCGGCGTACACATTGGCCAGATAAGTTTCGGCACCCGAACGGAAGCAGAGCTGGGTTCGGGTCAGGGAACCGGAGACCGGGATACCGCTAAAAAAGGCGGTGGCAATTTTCGCCAGCCCCTGCCCCACAAATTCGCGATCCATGTTCAGGCGATCGCCCGTAAAGGCGGCCACCGTTTTCGCTGCGGAAGTGGACTCGGCAAATCCGATCAACGCGATGGCGATGGCCCCCGGTGTTAAGGCCTGAATGAATTCCCATTTCAGCACCGGCAGGCTCAGCGGCGGCAGCGAGCCAGGAATATGCCCCACCACCCGGACATTCTGCTGATCCAGCTCGAATATCATAACCACCGTTGCCGCGGCCAGTATGGCGATCAAATAGGAAGGGATAATGGCCACTCCCAGAGCCGTTTTGGGACTGATGCGATTCAAAATCAACACCAGGAGAATGGTTCCCACCCCCAGCGCCATGGCTTCCGGCTGCACGCTCTCCAGCTCCGAAAACACATGCCAGATCCCATCAAAAATCGATTCGTTGCTGCGGCCCTTAATGCCCAGTAAATTGGGAAGCTGATTAATGGCAATCAGGAGCCCAGCCCCGGCAATAAATCCAACCAGCACAGAACGCGACAGAAACTGGGTTAAATTCCCCAGCTTCAGTATCCCGGCCAGTAACTGGATTCCACCAGACAAAAGGGAAAGCAGAAAAACCAGTCCCATCACATTTTCAAACTCCTGAAATGCGATCAGGGAACTGGCAACGATGATGGAACTGGCATTGGTGGGGCCGGTCTGCAGATGACGGGACGAACCAAAAACCGATCCAACAATGGAGCCAACCATAAAAGCATAAAGACCATATACGGGATCCACCCCGGCAATCAGGGCATAAGCCATGGACTGAGGGAGGGCCACAAATGCCAGGGTGGCACCGGCTGTCAAATCCCTCTGCAGCCAGCTGATCCGATAATTCCGAATGACTTCCAGTTTATCTTTCCACATGGTTCCGTTAATTTGCCCCCAAAACGGGGAAAGGGGCCCTGCCCCGGAAAAATGCGGCTATTCTTTAATTGGCCGCAGGGACTGGCGCATCTCACGGAATCGTTTGGTTCCCACAAGAAACACGATAATGGCGGCCGGGACAAAGGCCCATCCCAATACTTCCAGAATTACAGAATCGAAAAATCGAATGAAAGTGGCTCCTGAGACAAACAGCGTCAGGGCCGTTCGGATGTAGGCCAGATAGGTACGCTCGTTGGCCAGTATGGTTCGGTCTGCAGCCAGAAGATCGCGCAGGATCAATTCTTCTTTCTTGAACTTCTGGTAAGGATTCTTCTCCATCGCCTCATCTCGCTTTCTATGTTTCGTTCACGTAGTAGGCTTCTTCTACCGGTCGTAAGGGTCGCGCCAGCCAGAGGGGACGCCGCAATCCACCGGGTCCCGGTGCCGGTCGGGTTAGCTTCAACCATTCGCGATAGACCTCAAAGGATTTATGGGTATCGACAAAAATGTCGCCGTAACGATCTTCCGGGTGTGCCTTTTCGATGCGCACTTTCTGATGCCAGCAATGCATGCCGCTGATGGGATCCGGATGAACCGGGAAAGTGATGTTCTGATGCACCCCACCATCGCTCCAGAAAATCCGTCGGGAATCGGGATCGGTGCTATCAAACGGCTGAACGCCACTTAAATGGCGCATCCGCCATTTACCATCCCCTTCCTGTTCGATCTTCACCAGATTGGTTGCCCAGCGGTTCCCCACCCGGTCCTGTGGCCGCCGCCAGCGCCCGATATGGTGGGAGCAGGCCACCACGCCCGGCTTAATGGCCTCCGTTACCCAGACCTTATCCACAAAATACCCAATATCCGTGTACACGCGCACCAGATCGCCCGTCTTTACTCCCAGACGTTGCGCATCGGACACGTGCATCCAGATGGGATTTCGGTTGGAAATTTCGGTCAACCATTTGGCATTGGCGGACCGGGAATGGATCAATGTGGGAAGCCGGAAGGTGGGTACCAGCGGAAATTCGCCCTTTTCCCGATCGATCTTCTCCGGATGAATATGGCTTTTGATGTAAACCGGAATGGCATATTCAGGCCATCCCCATTCTTTCATGGTGCGGGAATAAAACTCCTGCCGCCGCGATGGCGTGGGAAACCCCACCCGTGGCTTTCCGTCCACCACAACACCAATGATCTTTCCGTCCTTACGCACCTCTCCCCGCTCGTCATCAATGGTTGCGCCCTTCAGTTCGGCGGGGTCCAGCTCCTTCATGTGCTTGTTGTAGCTGGTCTTTTCCACCTCGAAGGCCCCGTATTTGCGCATGTACTCCAGGGGTGTCAGGCCTTCCTCCGCCGCCTTCTCCGGCAGACCCGGAGTGTGTTCAAAAATGTATTGATAATACTCGTCGATGGTGATTTTTTCTCCGGGACGGTAGGGGGAAATAAAGTGCTCCCGAATCCCCAGGCTACCGTCTGGATCGATTTTCCAGGACAGCTCGATCCAGAACTCATCTTCCTCCCACACTTCGCCGGGATTGGCCTCATAAGTGAACTGTACCGGTTTGCCCATGCGACGCAGCGCTTCTCGCAACACCGGCTGGCGAAAACCAATCCACACCCCGGAATGGGTTTCGTAGCTGATCAGATCATGGCGCTCGCTGGCCAACCCCATCGGCAATACGTAATCTGCATAATAAGCGGTTTCGTTCCAGGTGGGCGTCAGGGCCACATGCAGGCCAATCTTACTTTCATCCTGTAGCACTTCAATCCAGGAAAAGCCATCGGGATACGTCCAGACCGGATTAAACACACGCGTGAAGTAAACATCGATTTTCCCGCGGCCTTCTTTGAGAAAATGCGGCAGCAGGAAGCTCATTTCGAAAAAGGCCAGTGGATATTCCAGCGGAAAATGCAGCTCATTCCAGAATTTTTGTGCCGGCGGCTGATCAAAAAACCGGGGTTTGAATTTGTTCCAGGCACTGGGGGAAGTTCCTCCGGGCGTCCCCACGCTGCCGGTGAGTACGTTCAGGAAATGCAGGCAGCGGGATACCGCCCAGCCGCCCAGATTGCCACTGGCGGCGGAACGCCAGTTATGGGTGGCAAAGCGCGTGCCCGCTTCGCCGATTTTGCGCGCCACTTCAATGATCATCGCCGCGGGCACCCCACTTTCTCTTTCGGCGAATTCCGGCGTGTATTCCGCGTATACTTCGCGCAGGGTTTCGATAAACGCCTCGAACGTTACCGGTCGATCGGGAAATTCCTCCTGTAAATAGTCCCGCCAGTTTACCCAGTTGCGCAGGAACCATTCGTTATACAGCCCCTCATCCAGTATCACCTTTGCCATGGCCAGAAGCACGGCGGCTTCGCTGCCGGGATAGGTGGGCATCCAGTAATCGGCCATACTGGCGGTGTTGGATAAGCGGGGATCCATGACGGCCAGTTTGGCCCCGTTCATCATGCCTTCAATAATCCGCTGGGCATGGGGATTAAAGTAATGACCGGATTCCAGATGGGCACTAACCAGCAAAATAAATTTGGCGTTGGCGTGATCGGGAGAAGGCCGGTCGTATCCCTGCCAGATGGCATAGCCAAATCGCGCCCCGGATGAGCAGACATTGGTATGACTGTTGTGCCCATCCACTCCCCAGGATTGCAAAATGCGATCCATGTACCCTTCGTGGCCGGGACGGCCCACGTGGTACACCACTTCGTTGTTTCGCTTTTCCTGCAGGGCTTTCCGAATTCGGGCGGCGATATCCTCCAGCACCTCGTCCCAGCTAACCCGCTCCCATTTGCCCTCGCCCCGCCTGCCCACGCGCTTCAGCGGATACAGAATGCGATCGGGATCGGTGATCTGATTTATCGTGGCCGGTCCCTTGGCACAATTGCGTCCCCGGCTGGCGGGATGATAGGGATTGCCCTCGAATTTACGAACTTGCAGGGTCTCTTTATCGATGTAACTCAGCAGCCCGCATCCCGCTTCGCAGTTGAAGCAGTTGGTGGGGACAATCATGTAGCGCCGGGGATGGCGTCGGGGCCAGCTCCTGGCTTCGTACTCCACCCAGTCATCCCATTTTTCTGGTGGTGGATACGAGGTCAACTGGCCCGGCTCGGTTAGCCGGGGCAATTCGGGACCCGTATCCCTATGCAAATCGGGAATGATTTTCAACTTCTCGGCGATACGTTCAATGAGGGTGGGTTCTCGTTTTGCCGCCATAAATGCCTCCATCTTCTGTCGTTTGTTACACGCAAGGTTAACTCAATGGGATGAGCTGTGGTGCTCGCACCCAGATGTGTTCAGTGAAATACATGCCGACCAGGGCCAGCAGGCCAGCCGCAGACACTTCCAGCACCGACCCACTTCCCAGAATCAAAATCAACAGGGGAAGGATCAGTCCAATCCCAATTGCCCCCAGCCAGAATGCCCAACGGAATGGCCCCCGGACAATCAGGTCCACGGTCAGGCGGGCATCTTCTGTAGGATGATGGGTGACCAGTTCCACAATCAACACCAGGGCATTAAAAATTAAAGCTGCAATCATCACCCGGGACAGGTAGAGCGACCAATCCGCCGTCGTGCCCAGGAAAGGCATGAATAACGCCAGGGCGGCGGCACCGGCCAGAACCGAATGCCCGAACATGTGTAATGGCAGCACCGGATTCTGCCAGAAATCCCGCCCCTTGGCCT
The DNA here is from genome assembly GCA_013150955.1 of Calditrichota bacterium. GTDB lineage: Bacteria > Calditrichota > Calditrichia > RBG-13-44-9 > J042 > JAADJD01. Next base: position 21,108 of record JAADJD010000026.1, on the reverse strand, counting down.
GGGCAAACAGAAAGGCCGTGTAAATGGCCACCATGACGGCAGCCAGTGCACCCAACCACAATGTTACCTGCTGCAGCGCACTGATTTGAAAGAACTTTCCAATTCCCCAGAAGGTAACCAGCCCCCCGTACAGGGTAATCAGGTATCCACCCCGAACCAGCCAGGAATTCCATTGCGGCCGCAAAAGGACGTAGGCAAAACGGGTGGGTTTGTCCAGATCTTTAATCAGCAATAAGCCGGTTAGTGCCAGGAAAATCAGTCCCAGTCCTGCCGCTGCCCACTGAAAAGCCCCGGGTACGGACGCCAGGTTCAATCCCAGGGCACCAAACAGAACCAGAAATGCACCGGCAGAAATGGCTTTGGTCCATACATAGGCCGATACTTCCCAACCCCACATTACCCCTTTGCGAGGAGCATCGTACACGCGGCGGGCGTTTTCTTTCAACACCGCTTTGGCCTTTTCAAAGAATTTATCGCCATCCCCCACGCCGGGTACCATCACCCGCTCTCCGTCAGCTTCCAGCCACTGCTGTCCATTTCCATTCAATTGCCGCTGCAATTTTTCCGGATCCGCCTGTTGCAGGCGCGCCTCTGCATATCGGGCATAATGCCCCACACCGGTGGCCTGGGCACTCCACATATATTCCGTCAGCTGCTGGGTTACCACGGGTTTCAGGGAAGCTTCATCCCCATCAATATAAAATAATTTGGGTCGGGTGCCTTTTTCGACCTTACGGGCCGTCACCTGGTAGCGACCCAACAGTTGCGAGATTTCTGAGTTGGGATCGTCCAGGTCCCCGGAAATGATCGCATGTTCGGGACATACATTGACGCAAGCGGGTTCCAGACCAATGTCAATGCGGTGGGCACAATAATTACACTTGGCAGCGGTGTGGGTTTGCGGATCGATGTAAATGGAATCGTAAGGGCAGGCCTGGGTACAGGCCTTACAGCCAATACAGCGGCGATTGTCAAAATCCACAATTCCATCCTCGCGGATGTACAGCGCCTGGACGGGGCAAATTTCCACGCAGGGAGCATCCTCACAATGGTTGCATCGCATGACCGAAAAGACACGCCGGGTATGAGGGAACTGGCCCTTTTCAATATATTTTACCCAGGTGCGATTCACTCCGATGGGCACATCGTGTTCAGCTTTACAGGCCACCGTACACGCATGGCAACCAATGCATTTGCGGTTGTCGATAATAAATCCGTAATTCATATTCCCCTCATCATTAAGGTTTGCCAAAGACCTTCAATCAGAACGAAATCTTCTCGATTCCCGGAAATGGCCGTGCAAACCATTCCCTTGCTGCCGCAGGAATCATCACCGCGGTAAATTATTTACACCGCAAAATTTGGAATTGTTAAAAATAGCAATCGATTCTTAAAACGTCAATACCCGAACGGGCAAAATCAAATTTTTTTGACAATCCTGCAAGCACCACTGAATATTCTCAACGCGCTGCATACATCTTCGGGCATACGGTACCGGCCTGGCGATTGCCATCCACCGATTCCGGATCCATTATCCGGCTTTTTTGGTTTCCACTTTGGTGGCCACAGCTCCAGTATACTGCCGGGCCGGATAAAGCTTTCGGGATACCAGGATGCCGTAAATGTAGGTTCCCATTACCAGCCCGATGATGGTAAAAAGGGCACCCAATTTGCCTTCGCCCAGCATCACCAGAGCCGTACCCGGACAGGCACCGGCCAACCCCCATCCCAGACCAAACACCAGGGATCCTGGAATAAGGTGCTTCTGAAAAGGTTTCGGCTCCAGGGTAATGGGTTGCCCTTCCAGCACCGAACGCGGACGGTACCGCCGGATAAAGGCCATGCCCATCATCCCGATACCCGCTGCGGTAGCAATGACGTACAACAACTGCAAGTCCTGAAATAAAAACAATTTGGCATAATAATCGTACGTTGTGGCTCCTGCCCGGCTGAGCAGAAACCCAAAGACGGTACCCAGAACCAGAAAAACCAAACGCTTCATGACGCGCCCTCCTGTTTAAGCAAATATCCAGAACAGAAGCTGAACCATCAGGGTGCCACCAGCAAAGAATCCAGCCGCAGCCAGAATGCTGGGGGGATTCAACATGGCCATTCCGCTAATGGCATGGCCACTGGTACAACCACCGGCCATACGCGCGCCTAACCCCATGAGTACGCCACCTGCAACCAGTACCAGTCCCTTTGCCCAGACGGCCGATGGAAACACCGAGTCGTACAACTCCCCCAGCGAGAAACTGGCAACTACCGGGCCAGGCGACGTCCAGGCGGCCAGCAAACCACCCAGGGGAAGCCCCAGAAGAAACCATAAGCGCCAGTTCAGGGGACCGTCTTTTTCCTTTTGCTCTATGAAAAAGGCTGCCCGGGAAAAACACCCACAAAGGCTGCAGTAACCGGAAGATACACCCAGCACCTTCCCGGTTATCAGCAGCTGAAACAATGCATACAGACCAATCCCCAGGCCGCCGATCCATCCACTCCAGACAATCACTTCGGTCATGGCGGACCTCCATCTATATGAATGATTTGTTAGGGAAACCCATGGGGGATCCATCCACCCTCGTCGCAATCTGTGGACATTCCACTTACAGCACGTCGTCTATCCGCAGATCCCCACCATATGTTCACAATGCCGATCGATTTTACCGATCATGCTCGCTTCGGGAACGCAATTTCGTTCCGCTCCGCAACCCGGTAATTACACAGCCGTATTTTCGGGGGTTTCGGTGACCAGCTCACCGCGGGACAGTTGCCAGCTCAAGACCCCGCCCGTTAGATGCGTGACCTCAAAGCCCTGCCGTTCCAGAAAACCTGCTGCGGCTGCAGAACGATTGTTGGTCCGGCAGTACACCCAGATTTTTTTGTCCCGGGGCAATTCACTCAACCGTGGGACCAATCGCGTGTAGGCAATATTGTAGGCACCGGGCAAATGGCCCTGCTGAAACTCGGAAATATTGCGCACATCCAGCAGCAGGGTATCTTCCGGCAGGTTCTGGTCTTTCAGGGATTCGATATCCATGTGCGGAGTCTGTACCAGGGTTCCGCCGCGTGACCGCACCTCGGCCAGCACGGAAGGCGGCGCATAACCGGCCACCCGATCCAGACCAATGCGGATGAGATCGACCACCGCCTCGCGCACGCGATGCTCTTCCACAATCAGATAAATGGGCTGATCGGGCTCAATGTAAGATCCCACAATGGATGGAAATGCCGAAGACAGCGGTGCGTACAGGGCGCCCTTCAGATGACCTTCGCGATAGGCTTCCCAATCCCGGGTATCCACAATTACCGCACCCTGCTCCACCAGCTCCAGCAATGCATTCCCATCCAGCCGCTCTGGCTGAGGCAACTGTCCCAGAATGGCGGGACCTTCCTTGTTTTCTTTCTTCATGCGGGCAAAATACAGGGGTGGTTCGGGTTGGCCTTCCAGAATAAAGCGAACGAATTCTTCCTCATCCTCAAAAGACAGGGCCACGTTGAAACGCTTCTCATAGCCCACGGTGGATTGGGGCACCGCGCCCAGCGCCTTTCCACAGGCGCTTCCGGCTCCGTGACCGGGCCAGACCTGTAAAAAGTCCGGCAAATTTTTAAACCACTGCAGCGATCGAAACAACGTGCGGGCAGATGGCTCCTTGGCGCCCTGCTGTCCGGCAGCGGTTTCCAGCAGATCCGGGCGCCCCACATCGCCCACAAAAACAAAATCACCGGTGGCAATACCAATGGGTTCGGTGGCCCCACCGCCCAGATCCGTTACCAGAAAACACATATGTTCCGGTGTGTGTCCCGGGGTGTGAATGGCCTGAACCAGGATATTCCCAACCTTAAACGTATCGCCGTCTTTCAGCAGCTGATAATCGTAACTTCCACCATCAGATTTTTTGTCCAGCCACTGGTATTTCCAGTTGGCATCGCCCTCGTCAGACACGTACACCCTGGCTCCGGTTTTTTCCGCCAGTTCCCGCACCCCAGACAGAAAATCCGCATGGATGTGCGTTTCGGTGATGGCCACGATGCGCATTCCTTCATTCTCCACAAAGCGGATGTAGCGATCCACATCCCGTTCGGGATCAATCACCAGTGCTTCGCCCGTGGCCTGACACCCGATGATATATGATGCCTGTGCCAGCTTATCGTCATAAAGCATACGAAAAAACATACCAACCCCCGTGGTTTTGGTTATTGTTATGTTAAACACAATCACATGAGGGGGATGACGGATTCTGGTCAATCCGTAGTGAAAATGCAGGAACGCTTAAATGCGGCAACAATCTATGATAAATCCCGATTCGTTTCACCATCCAAAGGGCATCGTCATCCCCGTGACCGGCAAAGGATCTTCCCTGCCCAATCTCCCAATAATTAATTACATAACCATAGGGGAATATAATTTTACACCAGAAGAAAATCAAGCAGAAATTTCGTCAAATACATTTCCTGCCAATTTTGTGAAATCTTTTACAATATACAGCGCTCCCCTGCATAAATTTTCCAGATCCGAGCTGCAAAGGATTCCCCACAGACCCCCTTTTTCCCTTGCCTGTAAAGGACTATTCTATTCGCCTACGAATGACACGCAATAAAACGATTCATCTCAGATTATGTATTTTCCTACGAATGACACGAATGAACACCAATAAAAATAATAAAAATGCACTGGATTCTATCTGGATAAACCCAAATAATGCATTTAACCGCGAATCAAACACGAATGAAACCAAAATACATCCACAAAAAAGCGAATAAACCCAAATAATGCAATAAACCGCTAATCACGCGAATGAAACCAAAAAATATCTACAAAATCGCGAATATCTACAAAATCGCGAATAAACCCTGGAACACATTTTCATCCAGATACAATCCAATGTATTTTATTGGTTTTATTTGTGTTAATTCGTGTAATTCGTGGTTTTATGGATCATTTTGTGTGCATTCGCGTCCTTCGTGATTAAAAGTGTTACTTGGACGAAACTGAGCCAGATGATTGGGAAAAAGCGCTTCGGATCCAGCCCCGAACCCGGTAAAAGAGGAGTGCAAACACGGGAATGCAAATCAATCCCAGTACCGTTCCCGCCATCAGCCCCCCAATTGTGGAAATGGCCAGATTGTACCAGACGTCCCTGCTATCCCCGATTTGAAAGATTAAGATCGGGAGCAATCCAAGAATGGTGGTGGTGGAGGTCATTAAAATCGGTCGCACGCGTTCTGCACTGGCCTGAATCAGCACCTGATGGAACGACCACTGTGGATATCGAAGCCGATAGGTGTTGATGTGATCCAGCAACAAAATGCTGTTGTTCAGAATAATGCCGAACATAAAAATTAGACCGATATAGGAAGAAGAGCTAAAAGTAAAATCCCCGAGGTAGTAGATCAAAAACACGCCAATCAGGGAAAGCGGCAGGATAAGGAAAATGATGAAAGGATACGAAAAGGATTCGTATAATCCCGCCAGCACCATGTACATGAGAACCAGTGCCAGAAGCAGTACGAAAAGAATATTGCGGGTTCGCTTATCCGATACCATCCAGCCAAACTGTTCCTGCTGAATCTGGTACCCGGCTGGGAGTTTTACCGTTTTCAAGAAGTTTTCCACAAAGCGCTGTGCAAACTGAAAAGGCGCCAGGTAATCAAACGCGATGATCCGATAGTACTGCTGATCTTCCCGTTCGATGACCGGAGGAATGCGATGCCGATACAGGGTGGCCATGCTTCCCAGGCGCACCGGCTGACCGAAACGATTCATAATTTGCAGGTGATTCAATTGCTGGAACTGGAAACCCTGATACGCCTGAGCCTGCAGGGCATAGGCCACCTCCTGCTGCCCAATCCGAATCCGCTGACGGAATAAATTCATGGTTAGATAGGGTTGCAGCTGGGTGATGACTTCCAGCCCACTGGACGCATACTGAACCATTCCTCCATAATGCAACCGTAGCCCCATCTCCCAGACCTCAGACGGCATAAACCGGCGGATCAAATCGGTTCGCACATTCTGGACGCGGGGATATTTTTCCAGTTCCTGCTTTATCCGGTCAGAAAATCGCTCCAGATCCGCATAGTTGTATCCCGAAATCACCAGACGATTCATAAAAGAGATACCCTGGGCTCCACTGGTAAATCCCGGCCCATAACCAAATACCGAAATGACCGCATTCCCAATCCGGGTTGCCCGTATAATCAACTTTTCCTTAACCACGAACGGAACAATGCTGAATTCATACTGCGGCAAAAAGGTTATTTTCATGGAGATAAAATCCGGATAAATCGTTGTGCGGAGCTGATCAATACCTTCCTCCCCCTGAATGGTGCGCTCCAGTAAACGGGCTATTTTTTCGGTCTCCTCTATTGCCGTTCCGGAAGGCAGGCGGGCATACACCTGCACCCGGGTTTCTTCACCCCATCGCCATATCTCCCAGCGATTCACATACTGGTAAAACAGGTAATACGCACCCCCCAGCAGGTGATTCAAGTATGGCCGCAGGCTTACCATCCAGGGATGATTCATCACCGCATTATAGGCGGACGCCGCCAGGTTTTTAATCGCTGGATCGTCCTCCCGCATTTCAATGGAATCGGGTAACATCCAGAAAGGCAGGCCAAATAACCAGACGACCAACAATACCACCATGACCGGATGGCGGAGCCCGGTTTGGAGCACTTTACGGTATCCGGCAGTTATGGCACTGATGAGACCGAATGCGGAAGATGGATCGGTGGTTTGACGAGAAACCATCAGTTTTTTCCACAACTGGAACATGGCCACCGGGATGAAAAGAAAGGAAACGATCATGGAAACCAGTAACGAGGCGGAAACGGTCAATGCAAATGGTAAATAATAAAGCCGCAGCTCTTCCATAAAATAGAGGAATGGCACCAGCGCAAATACGGTGGTCAGGGTGGATGCCAGCACCGGCGGGAACACTTCCTGCACACCCACCTTGCAGGCCTGAAGTCGGGAGGCTCCCTGCTCCCGCAGCCGCAGGATATTTTCCGAAACCACAATGGAATTGTCCACCAGAACCCCAAAGCCCAGTGCCAGACCGGCCAGGGTAATCAGGTTCAGGCTTACGTTAAATAAGAATAAAATAAACAAGGTGCACAACACGCTCACCAGTATGGAAAATTGAACCAGCAAGGTGAGATATACATCCCGAATAAACAGGGAAAGTACCAGCAGTACCACAAGGAAACTGAACGATGCCCGGTAAAACAGGGAACGGAGATTCTTTCGAATCTCGATGCTCTGATCATCTTCTTTGATCAGTTTTACCCCTTCGGGGAGCTGACGCTGCAGCCGTTCAACAATCCGGTAAACCCGATCGGCCACCTCAATGGTATTGCTGCCCGGTTCCCGTTCCAGGGTAATCAGCACCGTCTCCTGCCCATTGATCCGCATGATCGAATACGGGGGCGAAAGCGTGTCGCGTACTGTGGCTACATCTTTGATTCGCAACATCAATCCATTCCGGTAAAGAATGGGCAGGGTTTCGATGCTTTTCACCTCGGGCAGGTACTGAGAAACCACAAGCCGAATTTTTTGTTGGCCCTGCACGAAATGTCCCAGGGTGCGGGTGAGATTCGCCTCTTCAATGGCTCTCTGAATGTCAGCCGGTCTCAAATCCCATTTTCTCAATTGGGATTCGTCGAAAAGAATTTCAATCTGCCGGATGCGTCCGCCGCGAACATCGACACCGGCAATCCCGGGAATACTCCGCAGCACAGGGGCAATTTCCCTCCAGGCAATCTCTCGCAAACGCGCATCATGGTAAGGCCCCACAACGTGATAGCTCAAAAAATCCATTGTTTTAAATTCCTCGGGCACATACTTGTAAATCCGGGGCGGATGCACCATTGGCGGGAAGTGCTCCATCAAATATGAAAGCTTTTCCTGGATAAAGAACCGGATGTAATCCACATCCGTATGGCGCTGCAGGTGCACTTCAATGCGTGATCGTCCCACCTCCGAATAGGATTTGATCTTGCGGATGCCCCTCACCTGGCTGATTTCTCCTTCGATCAGGGAAGTAACTTCCGCTTCGATCATCGGCGGCGATGCCCCGGGCCAGATGGTTTCAATGTAAAGTCGGGGGTAATCCACCGATGGCAATACCTCCAGCGGCATGTTTAAAATGGCAAATATCCCCAGCACTATGCCCGCCACAAAAATCACGGAAACCCCAATGGGTCGGTGAAGGGCTTTTTCCAGAAAAGGGATCAGCATTTGAAAACGGTCGGGTTTGTCTCAAACGCCCTGGTTTTGCTTAACCTAAATAATACACGAAACTGCGAATCATGCGAATGGAACCTAAAATATTCACCAAATCGAAAAAGCACATCGAAACACATTTTCACTCAGATACAATCCAATGCACTTTATATTTATCCCAAATTTCGCATTAAACCGCGAATCACGCGAATGAAACCAAAAAATGTCTACAAAAACGCGAATAAACCACAAAACACATTTTCATCCAGACACAATCCAATGCATTTTATTGGTTTTATTTGTGTTAATTCGTGCAATTCGTAGGCTATTGCATAATTTGGGTTTAATACAAAATCCGGGTCATTTTCTGTTTTCACTACCGATCACCTTTACCGGGGCATCATGAGCCAGTGCAAATTGTCCATCCACAATGACCGGTTCCCCCGGCTTCAAATCAAAATCAGAGGACACGATTTCAATGTAGTCCTCGTTTTCCTCTCCGGTGCGGACGTAGCACCAGACCGCCTTCCCCTGCCGCACAATAAACACCAGCTTCCGTTGATCGCGTACGATGACGGCATTCCGGGGCACCAGTAATCGATCGGAGAATCGTCCCACGGCCAGCCGCGCCTCCCCAAACATTCCAGCCTTTAACAGCCCATGATTGTTGGGAAGAATGGCGACCACGGTTACCGTTCGCTCCCGGGGATCAATGGTGGGATCGATTCCCACAATTTTCCCGGTAAAAAAGGTATCTGGAAAAGCCGCGAAACGTACCTCCAGCACTTCCCCCGTCTGGATCCGATTGAGTTGACTCTCCATTACCTGCAGTTTGATTTTAACCCGGCTCAAATCCACCAGGGTCATCAATTCCTGATTCTGAGTAACGTACGCCCCTTCGGAGACCTGGATATCCGCCACCTGCCCCGCAAAAGGGGCATTGATTCTACTGTTCCGAACGTTGTAGAGCGCCCGGGCGTAGCGCATTTCGGCCGCTTTAAGTCCGCTCTTTTCGGCAATGATTTCCTCCCGCAGTTCTCCGGAGAGAATCTGTGCAATCCGGTACCGTCGCTCAATGGTCAGCAACTGCAGTTCCTCAATCTCTCCCCGCTGGTACTTTTCCCGCGCCTGCCGATAGGTCAGCGCCAGCTGCTGCAATTCCTGCCGGGAAAGGGAATCCCGTGAAAAGCTGGCAACCTCCCTCTGCCACAGCGCATATTCCACCTGCGCTTTTAACAGATTGGAACGCGCCTCCGCCAGCTCAATCTGCAACAATTCATCATCAATCTGAACCAATCGCTCCCCTTTCCGCACCCACTGGCCTTCGATGACCGGCAAACGTTTAATGCGACCGTTTACCCGGGAAATGATCTTGGCCTGGCGAATCGGTTCCGTAAAACCGGTAGCGTGCACATATTTGATTAACTCCCCCACAAAAGCCGTGTCCACTTTCACCGGTGTGGCTTCAATCTGCACCATTTGATCATTCAACTCCGGTTCGGCCATGTCTACATCCTCCCCACGAAAATAATTATGATACAGCACACCAAGCCCAATAACCAATACCACCCACAAAGACAGTTTTAAGCGCGCCATATTTACCCCGATTCAATCGTTTTTGTCAAATTTACACCGAAAATTTCCACCAACGGTTATGAATTTTTCCGGGATTTTCATAAATCGCAACCCGGGATTGATGCGTTCATCCTGAATGAAAATTCACCTCCAATTGTAAAGAACGACTGCTTATGGCAGCACCAATCGGTACTGTTGGTGGCACACGGGTGAATCCATGCCTTTTGTGATAATTAACCCCAATTATTCATTCCAGATTATGCAATAGCCTACGAATGACACGAATGAACACAAATGAAACAAATAAAGTACATTAAATTGTATCTGGATGAAAATGTGTTCCAGTGTTTATTCGCGATTTTGTCGACATTTTTTGGTTTCATTCGTGTGATTCGCGGTTTATTGCATAATTTGGGTTTATTGATATTTTTGGTTCATTCGCGTGATTTGTGGTTCCTTTCATTATTTGGGTTTATTCGCAATTTTGGGATATGTTTTGGTTCATGCGCGTCATTCGCGGTTTCAAACACAATTTGGGACAAATCCTCCGGTTGCCAATCTACCATCATTTTCTTCGGCTTACCCATTCGTACACCAGGGGGATAAAAACCAGGGTAAAAAATGTAGCCACGATTAACCCACCCATCACCACAATGGCCAGTGGACGGCGCAATTCGGCGCCGCTGCCCCCTGAAATTGCCATCGGGATTAATCCCAGAACCGTGGTTACCGTGGTAATAACGATGGGTCGGAAGCGCTTCCTGCTGGCTTCCAGAATGGCTTCCCGCACCGATTTTCCGGCAGCACGGGCACGATTGATGAAATCCACCTTTAAAATCCCGTCGTTCACCACAATGCCTGCCAGCACGATGAATCCAATCCCAGAAATAACATTCCAGCTTTCCCCCCATAGTCCCAGCATCCAGACACCTCCCAGAATACCCAATGGCACCGTAATCAAAATGATGAAAGGGTAAATCAGCGATTCAAACTGAGCCGCCAGAATCATGTAAACCAGAATCACACTCAACGCCAGAGCCAGCTGGATCGAACGCAGGGAGCGTTGCATTTCCTGATAATCCCCTCCGGGTTCCACGCGGACATCCGGCGGAAGGGACTGTCCCTGCAACCAGGCGGACAATTTTTCTTCCGCCTGTTTTCGACCAATTTGTGGCAACGAGGCGGTAATGCGGATCACCGCTTCCTGATCCATCCGGTTCAGTTGTTCCACCGCCGGGGAATGCTGAACGCGAATGATCTCCCTTACGGGAATGAACATTCCCTGGCTGGCAATAAACATGTTCTGCACGTCCTGCCACCGCACCTGCTGGTCAAAATCCGATTTGACCACCACATGAATGGTACGGTCGTATTCTCGAATCTGTGTCGCCTGCACGCCCCCCAACCGTTGCCTTACCGCCTGAACCACACGTTCCGCACTCAATCCCAGCTGGGTTAATTTGTTGCGATCCAGTTTTGCGGTTAATTGAACACCCCCGGTATGGTGCGACCAGGTTACATCTGCAAAATCCGGATCGGCCATCATCCAGTCCTTAATTCGCTGCGCCAGCGGAAGAATCTCTTCCAATCGACGACCGCGTACATCCACCTCAAAATCCGAGGGAGCGATTCCCAGTATGTGCCGGTAAACCGATTCGCCACCGATGAAATTTCCCTCATAAACGAATGGCTTTGGCAACGCACGCCTTAAACGTTCCACAATGTTGAGTGTGGAAGGGGACGTCCCTTCGAAACGGATCAACAAAACGGCCCGATTGTCCCCCTCTTCCTCCGACGCCCGAAACGCCTGATCGAGTCCGCCAATGCGGGAATACACCATACTTACACCCGGCACCTGCAAAAAGCGTTGTTCGATGGTATTTACGACTTCCAGCGTTCGGGTCAGGGTGGCTCCCTCGGGCAGCTGGAGATGATACTGCACTTCCTGGCTTTCAATGGGAGGAAAAAGCCGGCGATCCAGTCGGGTGGCCAGAATCACCGTCATTCCAAACAGAAACATGACGCAGAAAAGGACGGTCTTTTTATTTTCCAGGGCATACAATAATAACCGGTGGTAACTTCGATAAACTTGCTGAAAACCCCGTTCAAAACCATTGTGAACTCCGGCCCAGTATTTTCCCACGATCCGCTGCCCGATGGCAAAGATCCGTTTTCCCACTTCCCACCCAATTCCTGCAATATGCAGCATCCCGCGCAAAAGCCGACCACGCCGTCTCTTTGAATCGCCAGATTCCCCGGACTCTCCGGCAAAATAAACCACACGCCGCCCTCTGAATCGGCTGGCCAGTACCGGCAGCAGCGTCAGCGAGACCACCCAGGAGGTAATCAGGGCAAACGTCACCGCCAGGGATTGATCCCGAAACAATTGCCCCGCAACCCCTTTGACGTAAATGATTGGCAAAAAAACGGCACAGGTAGTTAATGTGGAGGCCAGAATGGGCATGGCCACTTCCGAGGCACCGGAACTGGCAGCGTTTACCAGGTCCTTCCCTTCTTCCCGGTGACGGAAAATGTTTTCCAGTACCACAATGGAATTGTCCACCAGCATGCCGATCCCCAGTGCCAGTCCACCAAGGGACATCATGTTAACACTCACACCGGCAAAATGCATGGCAATAAAAGTGGCAATGATCGAAACCGGGATGGATACCCCAATGGTCAATGGGTGCCAGAAATTTTTCAGGAACAGGAACAGCACCAGAAACGCCAGCACGCCACCCCAGATCAGGGACGAAAACACATTCCGAATACTCTGCTGAATAAAAGTTGCCTGATTGCTGACGATGTCAAACTCCAGAACGGGATACAGCTGTCGAATTTCCTGCAGGAGGGCTTGCACCCGTCGGGCAGTTTCCACCGTGTTGCTACCTGCCTCGCGGGTAATCAGCAATCCCACCGCCGGTTGACCATTGATGCGAATGATATTGGTGGGCTCTGCAGGAATGCGGCGAATGGTGGCCACATCCCGTAAATAAACCGGTTGTCCGGCATTTGGAGTATACAGCGCCAGTTTTCCAATATCCTCAACCGATCGCAAACGAGCGTCAATCCGAATGGCACGGCGATAGCGCCCCTGTTTAATGGTGCCGCCGGTTAACGCCACATTATTTTGTTTCAACACTTCCACAATGTCCTGAATCTGAAATCCCTGTACCACCAATTTCGGGAAGTCGACCAGGATTTCAATTTCATCTGTGATGCCACCGACAACGGTGACCATGGCTACCCCTTTGATTTGCTCCAGTCGGCGCCGTACCACCTGCTGGCAAAGGTCGGTTAATTCCCGCAGGGAAGCACCGCGCACGGCAATCTGCATGATCGGTAAAGCAGAGGGATCCACGCGCAACACCCGGGGACGATCGGTCTCTTCCGGGAGCAGGGGGCGAATTTCATCCAGAGCCTCCCGCACGGCCAGCGCTGCGTAATCCATGCGAGTACCCCAGTAAAAAGTCAGCGTTACCAGGGAAAGCCCTTCGCGACTGATACTGCTGATCCGTTTTATACCACTCACCGCACTGACCGCTTCTTCGATGGGGCGGGTCACAAATTCCTGCACCTCCTGCGGGGAGGCCTCGCCAAAATGTGTCCGGATGAGCAATCTGGGGTAATTCAAATCCGGGAACAAATCCACCGCCAGTTGCTGCAGGGAAAGAAAGCCCAGCAGCAGAACGGCGGCATAGGTCATTAGCACGGCAATGGGGCGGTGGAGGAAGATTCGCATTTTCAATTGTCCATTCCCATCTAAAAATCTCACAAAGGATATCTAAATAGTAAACCGCTTTTTGATCGTACCAATTTCGTTAATTTTCCCGGCAGGAACCGCTTTCGCCCATTCGTAACGCTCGTTCAATTATCCCAGATTATGCATTCGCCTACGAATTACACGAATTAACACCAATAAAAATAACAAAATACACTTGATTCTATCTGGATGAAAATGTTTCCCGGGACATATTCGCTATATTGTTGATATGATTCGAATTCATTCGCGCGATTCGTGGTTCAACGCTTTATTTGAGTTTAAAAATTTCCCTCCAATTTGAGAATTTTGGCGATGCCCTCTTCCGTCATTTGCAAGGCATATACATACTCGCCTTTTGAATAAATAAATACAATCGTTCTGGGTAAGATGAACTGTTTGATCAGTTTGCCATCTTCATCTACAATCCTCCAGGAATACTGGCGACCTTTCTCGGTATACGTGGCATACCAGATCCGCAAATCTCCATCCACAATGAAATTTACTATGTAAGGAAAATATTCCGGGAAGGTTACTCCCTGCCGTTTAAAATCCAGGAGAGAATATTTCCGGGAATAACCGTATAAAGAGAACATTTCTTCCAGCACGGAATGATGAACTTTTACTTTCTGAAGCAGTGGTAGCGGAATTCTTCGTACCAGGTTTCCATTCCCATCCGTTACATTAATGGATGTATTATTGTTATTTAACCAATAAAATTTCCCGTTGTAAAATTGGATGATCGGAACCACACCCAGCGGCATAACCCCCACCATGAAGCTTTTTCCCTTACGGATCACAAACATCTCTTTATCTTGAAGTTTAAAAAGAGGCGTGGTGGTGACCACTTTGCCATCTTTATTTACCAGGTGCATCTCCAGTTCATGCGCTTTTTGCAAATTTGCGGGTGAGTATGGACTACCGTAGGTAATAAAAAATCCACGGGATGTCTTCCACAATCCATTCAATCCAATACCCAATGCCAATGAAGCATCGCCTGCCGGTGTGGGCAATTTTCCGTTTATCAGATTTAAATCAATTGTAAAAGAAACGTCATACTCTGGTGGGGCAAAAGCCGTTATTCTCAATCCCACGCGAACTAAAACAAACAGCGTATCCTCAAATATCCATAATCCCCCGATACTGAGAAACTCACCGGGACCTTTTCCCTTTCCACCAATGACCTTCTCCATTTTCCCATCCGGCGAGAACATAAAAACTTTCGGCTGCAGCAAATCCCCCACAAATAATTGCTGCTTTTGGTTGGCCCCGATGTACTGAACCTGTCCAACAGAATTTAAATCAAAAGTCTGGACGATCTCGAAATGCTCATCCAGAAATTGCGCGTTGACTGAACACAAAAAGGCAAATAAAAGAATAAAAACCATTTTTATCCTCGAATATTCTTCGACTTCATTCCCCATACATATTGATCTACAGAGAGTTGAGGCATCCTTCCCTGCCACGGGACTCTTTTTTAACCTGAATATAATGGAATTGAATTTTTTCACCAAATCTTTCACCCCCATTTCCTGTTGCATTGAAACCCATCGGGTTAATTCCAGATTAGGCAATAGCCTACTAATGACACAAATTAACACAAATAAAACCAATAAAATACATTGGTAATGTGTCTGGATGAAAATGTGTTCCAGGATGAAAATGTGTTCCAGGGTTTATTCGCGATTTTGTAGATATTTTTTGGTTTCATTCGCGTGATTCGTTGTTTAATGCATTATTTGGGTTAATTATTGCCCTTCACTGAAAAAATTTGTTCAAATTGGGACGAACGCACGTTTTAGCTCTCAATTTAAAAAGACCGTATCCTAAACTCCCTAAGCTCAAAAGGACTTTGTGGGTTATCTTCAATTCTTTGAAAAAAGAAAAGTTGATCTTGGCTGGCACAAATCAAATTCATTTTCGATCGATAAATGTCCTGTACGGTTCCATTCAAATCGATGACATAATACACAAACATCCCCGGCCTACTTAATTTGACCAATAAATACGATTTGTCTTTGCCTATCAAAAAAATTTCACTCACTGCGCTGATCTGGTTTAACGTATTGAAAAAATCCTTCGGATCGTTCTGCGCAATGTGGCGTAAATCATCGCTCCATGGAATCATCCCGGACGCATGTTCAAAATTAAATTGATTTTGTAATTCAAATTCTCCCTCCCTGGTATCCACCCTTACTTTATAGATCATAAAGGGGGCAACGCGACTGGCATAGATAAAATTACCGGCTTTTACAATCCCCCCTCCATTCAAATGGATGTTGGGTAAATCATATAAAGCATCGGTTTCAATCATTTCCTTTATCAATCTCCCCGTCCTTTTATCCAGAATGCTCAATAAATAACCCGTTTTATTTAAAACAAAAACATATTTATCCCCCACAACAAATTTCGCCCCGCTATTGCGACAGGCATATTCGATGTATTCAAAACGAGGCGCTTTTGGCTTTTTCGCCGTCTCCAGGGGAATCCACTTAATTTTTAAATGGTGAATATCGGAATAAAACAGGGTATCATTTTTTACAAAAATGTAATAAGGGGTTCGATATTCAAAGGGGCCTTGGCCATTTTTTCCAACTTTTACAAATTTTGAGAATGGTCTTTGGGTGAAATAAATTGCCCTACTAATAATATTTGTGAAATAAAAATTCTCTCCATCTAACAAAATGTGGGTGGCCCCGGTAAGTAGCGAATATTCATCTATACGGTAAGAATGAATGGATTCAAAATCTGAACTATTTTCCAGTACCTTTATATTCCGATTTTCACTCTTATCATTGCAGGAATTCATCAGAAAAATCAAAACCGGTAGATACAGGATGGACTTTAACTTCCCACTCATAACTTCTCCTAATAAACTGAAAGAAACTTTAAAACCAGGTTTCCTAAACTTTCATGTTGCATAATAGCTTAAAACGAAACATTTATTGAAGACCTATATCTACAAGAAAAATCAGTTTTTAACATCATGA
Source organism: Calditrichota bacterium (assembly GCA_013150955.1). Taxonomy (GTDB): domain Bacteria; phylum Calditrichota; class Calditrichia; order RBG-13-44-9; family J042; genus JAADJD01. The sequence continues at coordinate 4,556 of JAADJD010000026.1, read as the reverse complement.
TTAAACTCAATCGGTTTTTTATATTTAATTAAAGCGATTTCGGGATCAACAGATAGAGCATAAACGGCATCCTCCGTTACGAAAATTTTCCGAGCCTCGATAGGCAAAACAGCTTCTCCCATATACACGCCCTTCTTTTTATCAAAAAGAATAAGCTTCTTACCCTGTGAGACATTATAGTTTCCTTTAATCCTTTCAAGCTTTGTCAAGTAGCGTGTTGTCAATCCAGAGTAAAGTCCATATACATAATTCGAATCGACGCCGATGTTTACATACGTCTCGGGATGTTTATCAAGCGGAGGGGTTCCCAATATATTCGCAGCGGGACCTACATAGTTGGGTATGGGTATGTGAAAAGGTTCCAGAGTTTTAAAAAGCATCTCTCCTCCAATGTCAAATCCCATAATTAAACTTGAGAAAGTGGACGCGAAATAAAAATATTTTCCATCATTAGTCAGGCTTCCCTGTTTGAGCAGGTAATTTTTTTATAAAATTGGATTTCTGGAATCACATCATAATGACCGATCGGTCTGGATTTTTCCTGTTTTATCTGGAATCTATCATCAAATGGGATCGACAACATAAACCTCGGATGCGGTGTATATTTATTATATAATAATAATAGCATCTCTTGCGGATATTTTCCAGCCATCGCCTTCCCCACAAACTAATTCCGCTTGATTACATTCATTCACGTGCTCACTTTCAATTCAGGATGAAACGGACTGAAGATTGTATTTCTTAATCCACATAATGATTATTGATAAGATTGTTGAAATAACAAAGCGTTTATCTTTCATCTTTCCCCTTATTTAATCCCAGATTATGCATTCACCTACGAATGACACGAATGAACACCAATAAAAAATAACAAAATGCACTTGATCTTATCTGGATGAAAATGCTTTCCCGGATATATTCGCTATTTTGTTGATTTTTTTCGAATTCATTCGCGTGATTCGTGGTTCTTATGCACAATCTGGGATTAGCGAGTCATGTGAACCCTGTGCCAGCATCTCGTTCCTATCAGCACAGAAAAAAAAACAGCGCCCCAACTGAAAAGATCCTGGACAACAATTTTACGCCTGTGAAGTACACAGGGTATCAGTCCTTTATCGACAAAGCCTATCCCCCGACACCTCTTTACTTCCAAAATGTACTTAAGTAGGCCAGAAGCTTCTGAAAATCCTCCAGGGTTTCCGGTAACCGATGCTCCATCACGATGCGCGCCTGTCGCGTATCGTAAACAAAAAAATAAGGCGATGTGTACGACCAGTTAACGCCTAATAACCGGAGCTGCTCTGCCGATATGCGCGGGTAATCGCCAAGCTGCAGGCTGGATAATAATAGCGGTAGTAGGGTGTCATTTTCGTATTGTACAAACACTATTTCGAGAGTAGCCTGAGGTATTACCGGATTAAAATCAGGTAACAACTCCAATGGTTGTAAACATGAAGAACATTCATTAGAAAATAGGTGAATGAATAGCAAATAAAGGGATGATGCAAACACTTGCAGATTTTCCTTTTGTGGCAGATCTTTCTGACAACTTCCCACCACAAAAAGCACCATAATCATAAAAACAACAAGGCTCTCATAGTGGAAGTTGTACTTCATACACGCCAATTTTGCGGTTGTCTGGTTCATCGTTTTCAAGGATAAATATTTTACCATTTTGGGAACCAATTATATATCCTGGTAATTGTGAACGTTGAGGAACAATTTGTTTTTTATTTTTTAAATCCAGAATAACATAGTAATAAGTTCGGTACTTACGGGTCTCAAACAGTTTAAATTTACCAATAGGGGGTAAATTTTGTTTATAATAAGTCACCATCAAATAATCGGGCATAACTTCAAAAAGGGCATTCACATAAGTATATCTTGAAAATATTTTTCGCTTAATGAACAAATTGGATGAATTCACCTGGCGATTGATTTGTTTAAAACCAGGTAAATTTAATTTCCATATAGCTGTTAAATTATTGTGATTATAAATATGTATTTCCGGCAGCGCTAAATAAACCAGGTAAATTTTTTGGGATTTAAAGTGGTAATACCATTGCAATGTTGCCAGATTAATTAAATTAAATTTTTCGTAAAGTTCGGGGAAATCTATGCGAACAGAATGGGTTGGATTCAATTTCTCGTCCAGAAAGTGAAAATAATGGATGTGCTTCCAGCGGTTATTTCCTTCATAATTCAAATAAGCAATAATGTAGTGACTATTTATTTTTTGTATCTCGCCTGGAAATGGGTAACCATTAGAAAATGTTTTTTCGAAAAGATAGTGGTTGTCAAAAGTGTAGGCAATTATAGCAAATTTGGCAGCATCAAAAATTAAAATCTCTTTTTTATCATTGTCTGCAAAAATGGACAACGGTTCAGTATATTCCCCAGGTCCTTTACCACGTTTACCAATTATACGGGTAAACGCTCCAGTCATTGAATATTGCAAACAGTTGTAGTTGGCTCTATCTATTAAATAAAGATAATTTTTGTCCACGTAATGCCCATAACCAATGCGACCAATCCGGTAACGTGATTCATCCAATATTATTTCATCAATTTTTTTCAGCGCAATTGGCTGAATAACGGAAGGTAGCGTAATCCTGTTGTTATTTTCTGTAGAACAATTTAATAAAAAAAGCAAAACAATCAGTTTTTTAGTTATGATTTTCATAACAGCCTTTTGTGCTTGTAAACCAATTATTTAAAAGAGGGAATCCACAACTTTTATACTGGATTCCCTCTATTAATATGTAGTTCTTTAAATTACGGGGTTACAATGATATCGTCCAGACAATCACCAGGAGGCGCATAACAATCTCCACGATCTTCAAAAAATGTTCGATTCCAACCTCCGTTGTCATCTCGTGCATTTACTAAAGTGAAGGGTGTAATAATGGCAACAGAAATAAATAAAAGAAAAATTATGATATATTTTTTCATGATTAATTCCTCTTTTTTGTTGATGCCCAAAATTTAACAAATTGTGTTCTTTGATAAATACCCTTGGAACGAGTTGTTCAGGTGGGGCGCGTGTGCCGTGCCGGTAGGTAATACGAATTAATTGAATAAAGCAACTGACTGGCAGGGAAACAGTCCACCGCCTTTTTAGCCAGCCGAACAAGTAGAAAGAAAAAAAGAATAATACTACCAGATTAACAATGTAAATAGCATCTTTGTTGGTAAATTTACGCATGCCTCAACAACCCAACAGGGTTTACGCTTACCCATGCACCTTGTCAAAAATCTTAAATGAAGAATGGCGGGATTCCCTTCCACTTCCCTTGAAATGCATAAACATTTTATAAAAAACAATTTTTTTTGTCAATAAAAAATTCTGTTTTACTAAAATTTTTACCCGTTTTTTACAATCCACAGATAGAAAAGATTTTTCAGTTATTTTCCTTGAATTTTTCATGCAATTCAATCCATTGGTCAAGAGCCGGTGGCAATAAATGGGACGCGGCACCAGGAAAAGCCCCTGGCGACAGAAATTGTCAACTTCTTTCACCCTGCTCACCGCAGCGATCGCTTGTTCGATGTGGAGGAACCTCAATTCCGGACATCCTCTGAGGAGTGGCTTTCCTCAAAATGGGTATGATGGACCTCTCGCAATCTTTTTATCCTTTAAAATCTTAAACTGCTGGCATAAAATAAAATGCCTTTAATGGTTTAAAAAATACATGTTTACTTTTGAAAAAATTAGGAATTGTGCTTCATGTCTAAATATACTGCTAAGAACAGAATTGTTAAGACCATGTTTTGATATAATTTGATGAGATTAAACTCGTTTTCCAAGTGCGGAGTAAAGCATCCACAAGCAGACGTTTCCCCTTTAATAATCATCAGTAAAGTAAAAACACAAATAGCAAAGTAAAAACAATCCCCAATACTGCTACTGGTTTTTGTATCATAGGAATCAAGATACCAATACGCAATACTAATTCGGTAATAATTATATAAATAGAAACGAATCCAACAAATTGGAAAGGCAAAGATTGAAAAACAGGGAATATAAATAAGGTCTGGTTAAAATAACTAAAGTTTAAAGCTTCTTGTATACTGTTATAAGTAAAAATAAAATAATAACAGAGATCTATTTAAAAAACATACTCAATTTAGTCTGAACCATTCTCAACTGCATAAATATCCACTCCCTGTTTATATAGACTATAAATCCTTTCCGAATGATACCTTAGATCCAGATATTTTCTTTCAAGCATAACGGAAAATTTATATCGCCCTTGTTTTAAAGAATAAAAATCCGCAATAGATTGCTGGAGAGCTCGATAAGAAAAAATCATGAGCTTTCCATCAGCAATAGAAGCACTGAATGCAGAAATTTTCCTCTCCGGGGAAATTCTCATGACGTAAGGATTTGGTTGTTCAACTTCAGGGAAATCCACCGGAACAATAGTTTGAGAAAGAAAAAATACCTTTTTATGGAGAATATTATACCTCAGAAAATAGCCCCCCATTACAAAAACTACAAATATATCATCAAAATGATTTAAAATATGAACATCCGAAACCAAATTTGTTTTTTT
>JAADJD010000045.1 GCA_013150955.1 Calditrichota bacterium | reverse complement strand
TATATGGCGCTCCACCCAATCTCTAAATTGGATTTTTTCTAAAAACTTCCCCATTAACACCCCAAGTCCTCCCCAGGCGGTGATCGATTTGAAGGTGAACTCAATTCTTACTTGATTAACAAAGTGGGAATCGGTAATTTTGGCAGGCGTTGATTCTTTCATTTTTTTATACTCCTTTTGAGTCGGTTCATTGGGTCGCTCAAAAGGAGTATTTTTATTGTTTTATCCCGCTTTTGCAAGTAAAATCTGAATATGCAAATGCATTATTTGGGTTTAACCCAAATCATGCATTAAACCGCGAATCACACGAATGAATTCGAATAAAATCAACAAAATAGCGAATATATCCGGGAAAACATTTTCATCCAGATGGAATCAAGTGCATTCTATTGCTTTTATTGGTGTTCATTCGTGTCATTTGTAGGCTATTGCATCATCTTGGATAAAACCAAAAATATCCACAAAATCACAAATACACCCGGAAACAAAACTTCACCCGGATATAATCCAATGTACTTTATTATTTTTATGTGTGTTCATTCGTGTAATTCGTAGGCTATTGCATAATCTGGCTTTACACCAGCTGTCTGCGAAGCATTCAATGCTTTCAGCAATGTCGGGTCTCAAGAAGATGACCATGATATTAAGAGCCCGGGAGGGCAACACCAGAAATGCGAAAAGGCGTGTGAACCCTTTCGTGGAAAATCGCGATTCTTTCGAAAAGTCGTTTACATTCATGAAAGAAATTTTATCCACTCCAGCAGGAAAATTATTTAATCATCAAATTTTTGAATTGAATCAAAAAATATTTTCGGGAAAGGTCTTTTTTTTCGAAATTAAATTGTTCGGCATAAAAGGTGTATTGATGATGAGGGGATGAAGGCAGTGCAAAAGCTTCCCGTTATGGTGTCCTGGAGTGGGGGGAAGGATTCTTTACTAATGTTGAGGCAGTTGCAACAGAGTGAGCAGTACAAAGTGGCTGGATTGATGACGACGGTGGAGGAGGGTACCCATCAAGTGGTCATGCACGGTTTTCCGGTGGAATTGATTGAGCAACAGGCCCAATCGCTTGGATTGCCGCTGGAAAAGGTTTATTTGCCTGCCCGGGCTCCCAATGAGGTGTATGAGGCGCGCATGAAAGAAGTGGCCCGTCAGCATCGGGACCGCGGCATTACCCACTGGGCATTTGGGGATATTTACCTGGAAGACATTCGGCAATATCGCGAGGGGTTATGCCAGCGGATTGGGATGACTCCCTTATTTCCGTTGTGGGGACAGGACACCCGGTCGCTGGCCTGGCAATTCATTGAAGATAAAAACCGCGCGGTTCTGATTGTGGTGGATACCCGGGTGCTGAAACCCACGTTTCTGGGGAAATTTTTTAATTCAGAATTTTTGCGACGGCTACCAAATTGGATTGATCCTTGTGGGGAACGGGGAGAATTTCATACCTTTGTGTTCTCGTCACCCAGCTTCCGGTTTCCGGTGGAAGTGGAGGTGAAGAGCCTGGAAAGCAAGGGGGTGTTCTGGGTAGCCCGGATTCGATCGCGCGGCAACTCCGACTCGAAAAAGGAATCATGACCATTCGTAAATGGACGGTAATCTGGCTGTGGTTTTTCGGGAGCTGGCTTTTATTACCGGCTCAGCCCCGGCGTGTTATCTCCCTGGCCCCGAATATTACCGAGATGGTCTATCGGTTGGGATTGCAGGATCGTCTGGTGGGGCGCACCGCCTTTTGTCAATATCCCCCGGCGGTTTTACGGCTCCCTTCGGTGGGGGGCTATCTGAACCCCGATTTCGAACAGATGGTGCGGCTGCAGCCCGACCTGGTGTTGCTATTGCCCAATCCCGAAATGGAGCAAAAACTGCAGCGATTGGGACTGGCCACGCTAACCTTGCCCAACGAAACCCTTGCCGACATTCTGGAAAGTTTCCGCACGCTGGGTGAAGCCTTTGGCATAACTGATCGGGCGCAGGCCGTGATTCAGGGCATCCAGGATACCCTGCAACAGGTTGAGCAGCAATCCGCAGATAAACGAACTGTGCGGGCGTTGCTGGTGGTGGGCAGAACGCCGGGCACCCTTCAGCATATCTACATTGCCGGGAAGGAAACGTATTTGAGCGAACTGTGGGCCCTGTGTGGGGGCCGCAATGTGTTTGATGGGATTCCCCTGCGATATTTCGAGATCTCTCGCGAGGATCTCATCAAAGCCAATCCGGACGCCATCCTGGAATTTCGGTCCGAAACGCTTTCCCGGGTCGAAAAGGTTCAGTTGCAGAAAGAGTGGGAAGCGTTGAAAATCCTGACGGCAGTACAGCGGCAGCAGGTCTATTTACTCACCGATCGGATGTTTCTTATACCGGGACCACGAATTGCCCGCATGGCCGTTCAACTACAACGCATTGCCGAGACGATTCGAGAGTCTTTCCGTGATACGCCTGCAAAACATTGAATTTGCTTACGGGGATCGCCCTCTTTTTCGGGATGTTTCCCTGGAAATTTCCGGTGGAGAATTCGTGGGTCTGATTGGGCCCAATGGTGCCGGAAAAACCACCTTATTGAAGCTCATGGCCGGAATGGTGCGGCCCCATCGCGGGCAGGTGTGGTTGGCTGATCGTCCCTTGGATCGCTATCGCCGCAATGAGCTGGCGCGGGTACTGGCCTATGTGCCTCAGGAATTTTCCTCCATGTACGATTTTACCGTGGAAGAGATTGTCTGCATGGGACGATTCCCTTACCACCGGCTGTTCGAACCGCTGGATGAACGGGACTGGAAGATCGTCGGGGCGGTGATGAAGCGGACTGGAGTTCAGACGTTGCGTCAGCGCCGGCTCAGCCAGTTGAGCGGAGGCGAAAAGCAGCGGGTGATTCTTGCCTCTGCGCTGGCACAGGAGCCCCGGATATTGTTGCTGGATGAACCCACCCGGGCACTGGATTTAAAACATCAGTTGCAATTTTATCGCATTTTACAGGAGGAGCAGCGCCAATCCCAACACACGGTGGTGACGGTAACCCACGATGTGAATCTGGCCATCCGGTTTTGTCGGCGCATTGTGGTGCTTAAAAATGGTCGTCTGGTGGCCGATGGTCCGCCGCAACAGATCATTCGACCGGAGGTGCTGGAGGCCGTGTACGAGGTGCCGCTGGAAATTTTCCCGCATCCCGGAGATGGCAAACCGCTGGTGATGTTCAGAGGGGTTGATCATGGGCCGTAACCCGATCGGTTTTCGCATCCGGTTTGTTTTGCTGGGACTGGTTTCGGTAGCCGGTGCGGTGGTGGTATTGCCGCTCATTGGCAGCCAGGCACTGGATTTTCACCAGGTGTGGAATCATTTGCGGGGAACCACCAATCCCGATGGAGTGATTTTTTTTCAGGTACGCCTGCCCCGGGTGATGCTGGGATTGTTAGCCGGCGGTTGTTTGTCCCTGGCCGGAGTGGTATTTCAGGCATTGCTGCGAAATCCGCTGGCCACGCCATACACCCTGGGTGTTTCCAGTGGCGGGGCACTGGGCGCCCTGCTGGCCATAAAATTGGGGATTGGCCTGAATTGGTGGGGTTTTTCCACCCTGCAAATCGCTGCCTTTACGGGAAGCCTGCTCACCATCGCGCTGGTGTATGGGCTCTCTCGTGGCATAGGCCAAATTGCCATCCACATCATGATTCTGGCCGGGGTGACCCTCAGTTATTTTTTTGGCGCGTTGATCCTCTTATTGCACTATCTGGCGGATTTCACCGAAACCCAGCAGATGATTCGCTGGATGATGGGGGGGCTGGACATTACCGATTACGGAACGATTTTGCGCGTGTTGCCGCTGATTGCTGTTGCTGTCGTGGGATTGGGTGCTTTGGCCAATACGTTAAACCTGTTGAGCACTTCCGAAGTGTTTGCGCTCAGTAAAGGTGTGGATGTCCCCCGCGTTCAGAAGTGGGCGTTTTTATTGACCTCATTGCTGACGGGAACCGTGGTGGCATTAACCGGGCCGATTGGATTTGTGGGATTAATTGTGCCGCATTTTTTACGGATGGTGGTGGGACCGGATCATCGCCTGTTGATTCCCGGAAGTTTTTTGTATGGTGGGGTGTTTCTGGCCACAGCGGATACGGTCGCGCGAACGGTTCTGGCGCCCATTAATCTTCCGGTGGGGATTCTGACGGCCATGCTGGGTGGGCCGTTCTTTCTATGGTTGTTATTTCGCCAGCGCAAGCATTCCGTTTAACCCAAATAATGCGCTAAGCCACGAATCACGCGAGTGAATTCGAAAAATATCAACAAAATCGCGAATATATCTGGGAAAACATTTTCATCCAGATAGAATCCAGTACATTTTATCCCAAATAATGCATAAAACCGAGAATCACACGAATGAAACCAAAAATATCAATTAAACCCAAATAATGCGTTAAACCACGAATCACGCGAATGAATTCGAATAATATCAACAAAATAGCGAATATATTCGGGAAAACATTTTATCCTGATAGAATCAAGTGTATTCTTTTATTTTTATTGGTGTTTATTCGTGTAATTCGTGGTTTTAATGCATAATCTGGGTTAAATCGCGAATAAACCCTGGAAAACATTTTCATACAGATACAATCCAATGTATTTTTATTTGTGTTAATTCGTGTCATTCGTAGGCTAATTCGTAATTTGGGTTTAATCCGTTGTGCGAATTAGACAACCCAAACCGTTAAAACGGTTCTATCACTTATTGTTCTTAAAGGAGTTGTCCACCCAGATAAATCTGGGTGGACATGAATGATAATTTCTCTATTAACTCCCGGCTCCAGCCGGGAGAATGGATAACGTAACCGATTGACTCTTAACCGTTTTAACGGTTTTTCTAAATGCCTGCTTTATCCTGAAATAGCAAAACGGTTTAATTTATTGGTAACGATTCGTGTGATTCGTGGTCTATGGCTCAATCTGGGTTCAATCCAGATCCAGCTCATAACTCACCTGAAAAATTTGTCCCCGGTATCCAGAGGTGGCGCGTTCGATCCCGCTATTCCAGGCTCGTCCGGTTAAATAGATGTAACCCGGCCCTATCCGATATCCCAGACTGATTTCTCCGTTCGCTCCCCAGCTGGTCAATCCGGTGGCATCGCCTGCGTAGCGCTCCTCCAGTATGCGATCCACGGAAAGATTCAGGTAAATCCAGAAACCATTTAATTCCAGGCCCAGATCCGGCGCCAGGAAAAACTCTCGATACGCCACCGGACTCCAGTAATACGGGCTATAATCATCCAGCATGCGCTGGCTGTATCCTGCGTGCAGCGTCAGTTTTATGGGCCCCAGATTTCGAGAATGGGACACCATGCTGGTAAACGTTCGCAGGGTATTCTGATCACCGAAACGCCCCTGTCCAATGGAAGTGGACAGGCTCACATTGTCCAGCAATCGAATCGATGCATCCACATACGCCGAGACCAGATCAATGCGATCCGCAATGGCATTTGATCGACTGGTAATTGCTTCCCGGCCACCGCCAATGGCCAGATGCAGGGGGCCAAGCTCTTTTGCCAGGCGAATCGTTCCCACGGGCATTTGCTGGTATCCCACACTCAGACCCATCCATCGAAACGGTGCCATCTCCATTTGCACCGCGTAAAGTCCGGAGCTACCCCAGGGATCGCTCTTTTGAATTTGCCGAATCCACAGGCGGATGTTGTCCCGGTCGGCCATGCGAAATTTCAGCAGCGCAAAGTTGCTCCGGTACTGTTCGTCGCTGGAATCCTTAATATAGGTCGTTCCCATCTCCACATTCTGAACCTCCGCATCCAGCGGTGCCGAATGGGCCTGCAGGGGGAGGATGAGCAGAAGCAGAAGCCCCCCGATTGCCGACACCTGTTTCCGGGTCGCATTTCGATGCTGGAAAGCCGATTGGGCCATCTGGAACAACAGATCGGCGCGGGCACTCAGGAAGATGGCCAGCAGGCCTGCGTTCAACAGACAAAAATCGCCCAGGGTAATGCCATCCCCGTTGAATAATCCACTAAATCCCAGATTCAGGGCAATGAACCCCCATCCAAAACTGAAATACGAAAACAAATGAACCACATGCTGTTTCATGGTTGCCTCTCCATCTTAATTTGATTTATTCGAAATTTCATTTTTGCAAATCGTTCTTTCGACTACGAAAATTTGTTCAACCGATCATTCATCAGGCACGTTGAATTTGCCAGACTCCGCTCTGTTCCCCCAGAAGTCCCCGACCGAACCCGTAAACGAACGCCGGCAAAACCAGCAGCCAGAAATACAGGATGAAAAATGGCGTCATGAGAAAATACCTGGGTAGGCGGGGATTGTATGGCCTGTCCAGAATGAGACCGATTGCACTTTGCAGATGCAGTAGTCCAATGCTGGCCAGGAGAATCTCGCTGCCGTTTCGCAGCCCTGGCAGCACATGTAGTGTGAGCACGGGAAACACCACCAGCAGGGAAATGGCCCAGAGCGAAGACATCATCCCGTTAAAGATAATGGGTACCGTTGCCGTGTTGGGGGAGGTCACAATTTTCAGATGTTTGCGATACGCCTCGCCACTGCCGCGTGACCAGCGAATCCGCTGCCGTAGCAAACCGGAATATTTCCCCGGTACGGAAATCCAGCACACGGCGCGGGGTTCGTAGGTCATGCGGTAACCCAGTTTCTGCAGGCGCCAGCTAATTTCGATGTCTTCCGTCTGGGTGGTTTCGTTCCAGCCACCGTTTTGAACCAGCACCGAACGTCGGAAGGCGCAAATGGCTCCAGACACGGTGTACAGACCGCCAAGCAGCGCTTCTGCCCGCTTGATCAGGCTGATGATGGTGGCATATTCCATGGTCTGCAGCTTTCTTAAAAATCCCCTGCGGTCGCGAATTTGCGGATTCCCGGTAACGCCGGCCACGGTGGGATCCCGGAAGCGTTGTACCAGGTAACGAATCGTCATGGGCTCCACGCGCGTGTCCGCATCCACACACACCACAATGTCCGCCGCAGTCCACCGCAGCGCCTGGTTTAGTGCGTGGGCTTTTCCCCGATTCTCCAGCAATCGCAACACCTTGACACCGGGCATTCGGGCGGCCAGTTCCGCCGTGCCATCAGTGGAACCGTCGTCGATGACGATGATTTCCATGTTGGGATAATCGGAAGCCAGCAGGGCTTTAAGGGTGGACTGGATGTGAGCCGCCTCGTTGTGCGCGGGTACCAGCACCGCCACAGAGGGAGTGAATTCGCTGTTGAACGGCGCTTTTCTTTCGATGATCCACCTGTACAGCAGGGCAAAGATGATGTACTGCAAAGCCAGAATGCCCGGAAAAAAGGCAATGAATCGGAGAAATCCCGTCCAGAGATCTCCGGGAATGTCCAGAGAGGATTTGGTGGTCGGAGGTTCGGACACGGGTAAAGCCGTGGGCAGCGGATCGGTTCGGTAAATATCTGCAATTTGTTTCAGCGTCACAAAGCGGACGTTAGGCTGTTTCTGGACATACTGAATGAACTGCTTCAGGGCATCCAGGTATTGAGGCTGGCCAATTAACCACTGATGCACATCGATGACAAAGGGCGTTCGCGCCGTCCGATAATTCTCATCGAAGCGCTTTTTCCACTCCCGGAACAGTCCCCGGGCATCCAGCTGCATCGTGTACAATCCGTCATAATCATTTGGGTAAACATAGGGGATGACCAGCAGGGTGCCGCGCGAATCGGAAAAATGTTGCACGCTCAGCCACTGTCCCGCTGCCGGATCCAGAGCCAGCGAGGCATCGTAAAGAAATCCGAGTTCCAGTAAAATATCCCGCGTTTCCGAATCAATGGAATTTTGCGGAGCGCCGAATCCCCAGATGGGGATGCCGATTTTCTTCATGGCATTGATTCCCCGGCGGATGCGATTTTCTTTTTCCTGTCGATTGGGCAAATCTTCGAACCGCTCATGTGCCCAGCCGTGAAGGGCAATCTCGTGCCCTTTCAGGTATAGCAGTTTCAAAAGTTCGGGACGGGTTTCTGCAAATCGTCCCACCGTTACCCAGGTAACGGAAATGCCATTGGCTTCGAAAACGTCCAGCAGGCGAAGAAAATCGCCGTCGGGCACGTTCCAGTTACCCGAATAGTCGGGTTCCGTGTCGATGCGAATTGCCACCAGTTGTTCCGATTGTTGGACCACGGCACGGCGGGCCAGCCGCAGCATGACCAGCCGTTCTCGCGTCCATTTGCCGTAATAAAAGAAAATGGGCTGGTGATCATCGGGTAACACCTTCCAGGTTGCAGCGGTACTGTGGAATGGCATGTCCCCGTCCACAGCCATGATGACCTGGCAGCGGCCATCCACATTCTTTAACGCTTCCCGGTACACCTGGCGCACCCAGTCGGGCTCTTTGTACCAGTCATCCCAGTAGCCCAGCGGGGAAATGAAATCGACCCCAATTTTGGAGAGCAGTCGATAATCCTGTCCAGAAACTGTATTCTTAAAATAGTCCCCCGCGCTGAAAGGCAGCAGCGTCAGTCCAAATTCAATGTCCGGTCGCAACGCCTTTGCGGTCTCCAGCAATTGGCGGGAAACCTCGGCGATTTGTTGGGCGCGCAACCGCACCCATTTTTTCCAGATGCGACTGTGCTTACGGGCTTCCTGATGGAGCCGATCCACCCGCAGGGTACGGTCGTAGCGGCGCTGATAGGCCGCCAGCGCGTGCTGATCCACTGTGGCAAAATCATCATCGTAACGAATGTAATCCAGTACCACACCGTCGAAAGGATAGCGGCTCAATACTTCCTGAAGCACCGCCTGCGCATGTTCGAGTGTGGCCGGTGCAAAGGGACTGAGCCAGTTTTCCAGTTCGCTGACCGTGCCGTCCGCACGTACCACCTGTGCCCGTGCGGAAGGATGGCTTTCCCAGAACGCCGCATCCTTCATTACCGGCAGCCAGGCAATGATTCGGATCTGTTTTTCCTGCGCCTTGCGGATGAAATATCCCAGAATGTCCTCTTCAAATCCCGGCGCCACCGGGGCCGTTTTGCCGGGATAAAACAAATAACCGGAAGGCAGTTCCGGTTCTTCTTCATCCGATTTGACCAGCAGGAACGCCAGATTGACCCGGTTTTCGGCCATGATCTGCACCAGCTCGTCCGCTTCCCGGTAACTGCGCAGATTGGCTCCGGTGCGAATTTTAATCCCAAACGGATGATATTCGGGTGGTGAGGATTGCGGCGCACCCAGCGCCAGTTGGATGAAATAAAACAGGACGATTCCCATGGTGATCCAGGAATAGAACCGTTGCCGATCGACCTGTCTTCCCGATGATTGTTCCATCATCATCTCCCTCTGATTTCACATGATTGCCTTTCCCTGTCCCTTTCCGAACGGTCAGAGGGGTTCAAAACCTGTGCCAGAAAAACATGCATTGTCTAAAAACGAAACATTTCCGTGGACAAGGACGAAAGGGGTAAGGTGTTATTTTTCGAAAATTCAATGGGTTAGAAAGATGAAAGAGGCGTTTTTCGATTTCTGTAAACTGCTCATTTCGTAGACAGTCAGGTGTGCAATTCTGTAAATTGCGTGAATGATGTGCGCAGTGGGTGGGAACGATTTACGCGGCCGAATCCTATTGAAACGTGAAGTCACCAATCCCCGGATTAAACCCAGATTATGCTTTAAACCACGAATTAAACGAATTAACACGAATAAAAATAATCCCAGATTATGCATTAGCCTACGAATTACACGAATTAACACCAATAAAAATAATAAAATGCACTGGATTCTATCTGGATGAAAATGGGTTTTAGATTTTTTTCGCGATTTTAGGGTTATTTTTTTGATTTTATTCGCGTGATTGCGGTTTAATGCATGGCTTGGGTTAAAAAGTAACCATTTGGATTTGAACCTGTTTATGACCGGCTCAGGGTGACGTTATAGGTGAACGAATCTGGAAAACATCTCTTGTTTTCATCTCTCCGGCAATGGCGGAGATTCAGTCTGGAATTGGGATGAAAAATAATTTGAAATTTTCCTCCGGTTTTTTGTATTATGTTATCTTGCGGTTGTCATGGGCAAAAATTTACACATCAGGCTTTCGCAAGGTCAGAAAAATTCTAACGAAATGGCGAGGTCATCATGAAGGAATTTAAACCTTACGTTCCGGCGGAAAGTCCCATGCGCGATTTTAGTCTGCGGGCACTGTTGGTTGGTGCGGTTTTCGGGGTGCTGTTTGGAAGTGCCAACGCCTATCTGGGATTGCGGGTGGGACTGACCATCAGTACGGCCATTCCGCTGGCGGTGATTTCGGTTGCGCTTTTTAAATCCATGGAAAAAATCTGGGGAAAAGCCACCATTCTGGAGGCCAACATTGCCCAGACCACCGGATCGGCCAGTTCGTCGCTGGCTTCGGGCATTATTTTTACCATTCCAGCGCTGTTTTTGTGGGGATTTGAGCCGGGACTGTTTCAGATTGCCCTGTTGGGCATGCTGGGCGGGATGCTGGGCATTGTATTCATGATTCCCCTGCGTCGGTTTCTGATTGTCAAAGAACACGGCACCCTGCCCTATCCCGAAGGCACGGCGGCCGCTCAGGTGCTGATCGCGGCCGATACCGGTGGCAGTAAAGCCCGGTTTGTGTTTCAGGGACTGGGCATCGGTGCGGTTTACAAGGGCCTGTTATCCTTTGCAAAACTCTGGCCGTCGGAGTTGAATTTGAAAATTCCTGGCTTGAAGAAGGGGTTGCTGGGGCTGGAAGCCACCCCGGCATTACTGGGAGTGGGCTACATTCTGGGATTTCGCATCGGTGCCATCATGGTGGCCGGGGGATTGCTCTCCTGGCTGGGCATCATTCCGCTAATTGCCCATTTTGGCGAGAAAGTGCCGGTGCCCTTATTCCCCGAAACGACCAAACTCATTTCTGAAATGAGTCCCGGAGAAATCTGGAGCCGTTACGTGCGTTACATTGGAGCCGGTGCCGTGGCCGTTGCCGGAATCATCACAGTATTTAAATCGCTACCCACCATGATCGAATCCCTGAAGATCGGGATGAAAGAATTAACCCCCGGTGCCATGGCCGAGGTGGCCAATCGGATCCGCACCGATCGCGATCTATCCTTTAAAATTGTGATCGGCATTGTGCTCCTGTTTCTGCTGATTTCCATTTTTTCTCCCTACGTGGTGGGATTGCATCAGACCTTTCTTACCCGACTCATCGGCTCCTTTGCCATTGCGTTTTTTGCTTTTATTTTTGTGACCGTTTCTTCCCGAATTGTGGGTCTGGTGGGGGTTTCGTCCAATCCCACATCGGGAATGGCCATCGTGACCCTGCTGGGCACCAGCGCGGTTTTTTTCATGCTGGGGTGGACAGATCCGTTAAGCAAGACGGCGGTGTTGACCATTGGGACGGTGGTGGCAGTGGCTGCTTCCATTGCCGGGGATATTTCACAGGATTTAAAAGCGGGGTATCTGCTGGGTGCCACTCCCCGGCGCCAGCAGGCCAGCGAACTGTTTGGGGCGTTTAGTTCGGCCTTTTTCATTGCCCTGGCCGTGATGACGCTGGGCGAAGTGTATGGCTTTGGAACCAGAGAAATTCCCGCACCTCAGGCCACACTGATGAAAACCGTGGTCGATGGTGTGTTGCAGGCCAACCTGCCCTGGGGACTGGTTTTGATTGGCGCCAGCTTTGCCATCGTTTCTGAACTGCTCTCGGTGCCGTCCCTGCCATTTGCCGTGGGCATTTACCTGCCCCTGTCGACCATGACGCCGGTGTTTATCGGCGGAGTGATCCGTCGCATGGTGGAGCACTGGAATCGCGAACAGGCAGCAGATCTGGCTACCGAGCAGACTCACACCGGAGTGCTGTTAAGTTCGGGATTGATTGCAGGTGAGGGCATCATGGGAGTGGCCATTGCGGCGTACGCCTTCTTTGTGGGTGCACGACCAGCCGGTGTGCCCTTTGGTTTGCACGGACTGGCCGGGGATCTGGTCTCCTTGCTGGTCTTTGCCGCACTGGGATATTTCCTCTTCTTCATTTCCACCCGAAAGAAAGTTGAGGATTGATACCGCCTGCCGCCGGGGATGCAGGATGACCCGGCGGCACGCATTCCATACCTCTCCCAACCGAATGGCTTCAGAGTGGGTACAGGATGGGCAGAATAGCTTCATTAACCCCAAATAATGCGTTAAACCCCGAATCACGCGAATGAATTCGAATCATATCAACAAAATAACGAATATATCCGGGAAAACATTTTCATCCAGATAGAATCAAGTGCATTTTATTATCCCAGATTAATCAATAGCCTACGAATGACACGAATTAACACAAATAAAAACACGAATTAACACAAATAAAACCAATAAAATACATTAGATTGTGTCTGGATGAAAATGTGTTCCAGGGTTTATTCGCGATTTTGTAGATATTTTTTGCTTTCATTCGCGTGATTCGCGGTTTATTGCATTATTTGAGGTTATTTTTATTGGTGTGAATTCAGGTCATTCGAGGCGAATGCAACATTCGCGTTAAACATCGGGAACGTTTTCCCGATTAGCGGGAAAGTCTCCATTCGTGGAATGTGCCGCCGGAGTTTGCGAACGGCGATTTTTCCCCGAATGTCCTGACGTTTGCGTTCCGAAAAGAATCGGTGTGCGTACGGGTGCTACCTGTTGTTTTCAAAATACGGAATTTATTTTCAGGATTTTCAAATTATTTTCATTGGAAGTGTGGGGCGCACGCCGTATATTGAACGGTACGGGAGATTTACCGGTAGCTGCTCAGGAGTTGGGTAACCTCTGAACATCTGCCGATTCCCCTGATGAACCGGAGGGTTCAACCCCGATCTTTGAACCGATGAGGGAGCAATTTTATTTTTCCACCAAAGCAATAGGGAGAATAAAATGACCTCGATCCATTCCAAACCCGGAGAGGAAGAATTTAAGATGATTCTGGATATGATGCCCTTTGCCATTCTGGTCATCGATGAGTATCGGAATTTTTATTATGGCAATCAACGTTATTTTGAGCTATTTGGAGGAACGGTGGAGAAGGCCGAGAAGGTGTCCATCGAAGAATTGCTCCCCCGCCAGCTGGTGGAGGATGAAAATATTGTTCAACGCATTCAATTTTTAAAAGAGGTATTTGGCGAAAATCCTCAAATTATGCAGATTTCCCGCTACCGTCTGGTGCTTCCGGATCAGCAGGAAAGATTTTACCGCATTCACATTCTGCCGATGCCGGGAGAGGAGGGGCTTTTATTTATGTTCATTCTGGAGGATTTAACCCACAGTCACGACAAAGAGATGAGTGTATTGCAGCAGGCCAAGTTACTGGCACTGGGAGAGATGGCGGCGGGCATTGCCCACGAATTGAACAATTTTATGAGCATTTTGATGGGACACATTGAGCTGGCCCTGGTCAAGAATCACGATCCCGCCGTGGAAGAGCACCTGGAATTTTTGCGCAATCAGGTGGAGAATATTTCCCATTTTGCCGCCAGCATTTTGAAATTTTCCCGACAGGATCCCATGGAAAAACAACCGGTTTCTTTAACCGAAGTGGTTCAGGAAACGCTGCGTTTTATTGCCGCCCGTCTACGGCAGAACGGCATTCAGGTACAGCTGCAGCTGGCACCGGATGTTCCCCGGATTTACGCCAACAAAAGCCAGTTGCAACAGTTGTTAATCAATTTGTTACTGAATGCCAAGCGGGCCATGCCTGATGGAGGGCACATCATCATCCGGGTGCACGCCGAAAAGGATGTGGCATCCATGGAAATTATCGACTCCGGAGAGGGCATTCCGGTGGATATTCAGAAAAAGATTTTTAATCCCTTTTTTACCACGCGGAAAGATGGGTGGGGATTGGGACTGAACATCTGCCAGAAGATTGTGCGGAATCACCAGGGACGCCTCTCCTTTGAATCCCGGCAGGGGCAGGGCACCGTCTTTCGGGTGGAATTGCCCGTGGGAACCGAAATCACCCGCTCTCAATAAACCCAAATAAAGCGTTAAACCACGAATGCCGCGAATGAATTCGAAAAAAATCAACAAAATCGCGAATAAATCCTGGAACACATTTTCATCCAGACACGATCCAATGTATTTTATTAGTCTTACCCGTTGTGCGAATTAGACAACCTAAACCGTTAAAACGGTTTCATAATTTATTGTGACTATAAGAATTGTCCACCCAGATAAATCTGGGTGTTCATGAATGAAAATTTCTATTAACTCCTGGCTTCAGCCAGGAGAAATGGATAATGTAACAGATTGATTCTTAACCGTTTTAACGGTTTTTCTAAATACCTGCTTTATCCTGAATTAGCACAACGGGTTAGTCTGATTTGAGTTCATTCGTGTAATTCGTAGGCCAATGCACAATCTGGGGTTAACCGTGTCATTCGCGGTTTAAGGCATCATTTGGGTTTGTCCTCCTTTTTGGGGAAACCTCTCCCAATTTGAACGAATTTATGCTACCATTCCCGGAAAAAATTTCTATATTTCATCGTGAACTTTTGAGGGTGCGAAACATTATAATGAGTTAAAACGAAACATTGGGGTTTCTATGCGTATCGGGTTGGTTTTACTGCTCACCGTGTGTGTCTCTTTCCTGCAAGCCAACATCAAGGTCATTCAACATTCTGAGCGGCAAATTATACTGGAGTTTGAATTACCCGAAGTGCGATTGCAGGCCGTGGAATGGAATGGCCAGAATTACTATAGATTGGACGTGCCTCAGGCCCGCTTAATCGCCCGTGGCGGTCATCCGCAACTCCCTTACTTCACCCACAAGGTTGCCATTCCACCGGGAAGCCGCGTTCAGGTGCGGGTGTTGGTGCTGGCGGAGGAAGAAAAGCGCAATGTGCGGGTGTATCCGGTGGTGGATTTCTCAGGAATCCGCGAAGAAGTGGTTGCCCAGCCCAACGATTCGATCTACCGGATGCCCGTTCCCTATCCCGAACGCGTGGTGGAAATTAGCGAACCTTATATTTATCGAAAACTCCCGGTGGTGCAATTAACCGTTTTTCCGGTGCAGTACATCCCTGCCGACGATCGCCTGCGGTTGCTGAAGCGCCTGCGCATTGTGCTGGACATTCAGCGCGAGGAAAAATCGCCCCTGCTGCGGGTGCCGGTGCGGTTTCGTCCCGCAGAAACGGAACTGCTGGAGCACAAGGTGGTCAATTTCCGACAGGCCCGACAATGGGCGGTGGCACCCGGCCCGGCCCTGCGCAAAACCACCGTTAGCTACGATTTTTCCACCGGCGATTGGTTCAAAATTCCGGTTACTGAAGAAGGAATCTATCGCATTACGGGGGAATTTTTAAAATCGCGGGGTGTGGAGATTAGCCAGATTCAGACGGCTACCATTCAAATGTTTAATTATGGCGGCGCCCCCTTACCTTACAGTGTGTACGAACCCCGTCCCGATGACCTGAACGAGATTGCTATTCAGGTGGTGGACAATAACGGCAACGGCATCATGGATGAGGAGGATGTGATCCTGTTTTACGGTAGAGGCGTGGATGGATGGAAATATAATCCCCGAAATTACACCTGGAAAAGCTATCACCATCCTTATGCCACCACCAATTTTTATTTGCTGACCTATAATCAGAACATCGGGAAGCGGATACCGATAGAAAATTCCCCCAATAAACCGGGAGCTGTAAAGGTGCAGCAGTTTGTGGATCGGTACCGTTTTGAGGAAGACCGGTACATCATCATTTCGACCGGACTGGATTGGTTCTGGGTACGATTGGCGGGATTGTCGGATCAAAAGTCGGTGGATTTTCAACTGCCTCAAAATCTTCTGAATGAACCGGTGAAATTCTCCATTCGCTTCATGGGGGAGTCGGGTTTCCGTTACGGGGATAACGATCCGTACAGCGATACGCTGGACATCGTCATCAACGGCACCAAGATTATTGACAACATTACCATTTACCGCACTCAATCGCGGGTAACGACGGAGAATCGCGCCACCCTGTCGCCGTTCAAACCGGGCAAGAACACGCTGACCATTCTGCACCGGGGAAATCTGGAAGGGTGTCGCGTGCTGATGGATTACTTCATTGTTCAGGTGCGACGGGCGCTGGTGGCGGAAAATAATTTCCTGAAGTTGAATGATATTTTTGACGGGCAATATCGCTCCTACACCATCAGCGGTTTTTCCGGAGGGGGAAACCGGGTGTGGGATGTAACCGATTTTGCTAATGTGCGGGAAATTGTGCCCCTGCAGAATAGTACCTCGGTCACCTTTCAGGATAGTGCCGGTAGCGGAGAGGCAAGGGAATATTATGTGTTCAATCCTTCGGTCATTCAAGATGTGACCACCCTGGAACGGATTCCCAATCGCCCCAATTTGCGGGATCCTTCGCGCCGGGGACGTCTGATTGTCATTGTGCCGGAAAAATTTTACGAGGCCACCGAAGCCTTTGAAACCTATCGGGAAACCCATCCCATTTATCCGGTGGAAACGGAACGGGTCATTCTGGAGGACATTTATCGGGAATTTTCCAGTGGGGTACCCGATGTCACCGCCATTCGGGATTTCCTGATGTGGGCCTATTACAACTGGAGCCTTCCTCCGGAGTACGTCATGCTGATGGGCGACGGCAGTTACGACTATAAAGGCATCGAAGTGTCGGTGGAAAACAACCACGTTCCCACGTTTCAAATCAGTGGCAGCGATGAGGTATCCAGCCGGGAAACCGATCATTTTTACGTGGCCTTTGGCTGGAACGGTCGCAACATGCGCAACATTGACCCCTGGCTGCCCATCGGGCGCATCCCGGTAAACAATGTTCAGGAAATTGAGATTTTTCTGGAAAAACAGATCCGCTACGTCAAATCCTACTTGCTTGATCCCGAGGCCAATGGCTGGCAGACGATCATGACCTTTGTGGCAGACGATGAGATTGGAACCTACACCAATGAATGGGAGCATCTGGCCCAGACGGAAAATTTGATCAAGCGCTACGTGGAGCCGCTGAAGAAGTTCATTGTCCGGAAAATTTACCTGACCGATTATGAGACCGAACCGGGAGGACTGGGGCGCATCAAACCGGGCGCCAATGAAGATTTGATGAATCAGATTAATCAGGGCACCCTGATTATTAATTACATCGGGCATGGGGATCCGGCGACCTGGGCACACGAGCAGGTGCTGGTACAGAGCCGGGATTTGCCAAAGTTTCAGAACGAGGATCGATTGCCCTTTTTTGTGGCAGCCACCTGTGACTGGGGCAAGTATGACGATCCCAAAGAGAGCTCCATGGCGGAGGAAATGATCTGGCTGCCCATGAAGGGCGGCATTGGGGTGCTGGCCTCGTCCCGTCCGGTGTATTCCTCGTCCAATGCCCGGCTGGCGTCCGATTTCTACAACAATCTGTTCACCGTGCCGGGGAAGAATCGTCATTCGGAGATTGTGGGCGATGCCCTGGTGCGGTCGCTGGGCGGTGGGGAAAATGATCAGAAGTTCCGCTATTTTGGCGATCCCACCCTGCGACTGGCCGATCCCGATTTTCGCATTCAAATCACCAGCATTTCTCCAGACACCCTGAAGGCCTTGAGCAAGGTGACCGTTACCGGACGGGTGATTGATACGCAGGGCCAACCGATGACCGATTTCAATGGCGATGCGGTCATGTGGGTGTTTGATGCGGAGGATACGAACGTGGTGGATCTGGCCTGGCAGGACATTGTGTATACTTACCAGGGTGGAACGGTATTTAAGGGGCGAATGAGTGTGGTGAATGGGGAGCTGACGGCGAATTTCATTGTACCCAAATCCATCAAGTATAAGCCATCTCCCACCGGGCGATTGTATGTGTATGCCTGGAGCGAAACATCCGGCGATGCGGTGGGAAGCGCGTATCGATTAATGTTTCATGGTACCGAAAGCAATGTGGTGGATCGGGAAGGGCCGGAAATTGAATTCTCCTTTGCCGATCAACCCAACTTTTTCGATGGGGACTACGTCAGCAGTCAACCGCGGGTCATCATTCGGTTGTACGACGAAAACGGCATCAACTTAACGCAGGAGGTGGGGCACCGCATCGAATTGACCATTGACGATCGCATCAAAAAGGACGTGACCTCGTTTTTTGTTTACGATAAGGATAGTTACCAATCCGGCAAGCTGGAATATACGCTTCCCCCATTGCCGGAAGGTGTTCATCGGATGAAGATTTCGGCGTGGGATAATCTCAACAACTATTCGGAAAAAGAAATTACCTTCCGCACCACGCGATCCACCGAGATGATTCTGGATCAGGTGGCCAATTACCCCAATCCGTTTCAGGAGGACACTTATTTCACCTTTCAATTTCAGTCTCCCAATGGAAGCGCCGAGGTGACCATTAAAATCTACACCATTACCGGGCGCCTGATCCGTGAAATTACCGACGTGGCCTATCCGGGATTCAATAAAATTTACTGGGATGGTCGAGATGAAGTGGGCGATGTGCTGGCCAACGGGGTGTATCTGTACAAGATCATCGTTGACGATGGGGACAATCGCCTGGAGAAAATCGAAAAACTGGCCATCGTTCGGTAATTTGGTTACCCTTCGCTAAAAAGCGATTCGATCCGGGAATTTAGATTCTTTTTGGAAAAAATCGGGAAAACGGTTAAACTCCAATCTCAAACAAAGTTCAAACAGGGGTCATATCACCGAATGCCTGGAATTGTGTGGGTATCAGGAGAATCATCCGGTAATGAACCGGGTGACCGTTAAAAACACAGATATTGAAAATTGGAGGCCAAAACATGGATTTACAGGCAATTCAAAACGCCCTGCAAGCCCATCAGCTGGATGGCTGGTTGTTTTGTGATTTTCACAATCGGGATGCCATTGCCTATCGCATTCTGGGACTGGACATTACTCGATTTCGTTCGCGGCGCTGGTTTTACTACATCCCCGCGCGGGGAGAGCCGGTAAAACTGGTCAGTTCGGTGGAGCGAACCAGCCTGGATGCACTTCCGGGGCAGCGGCTGATTTACCTTTCCTGGCAGCAAATGCACGAGGGATTGAAGCAGATGCTGGGAGATGCCCGGAAAATTGCCATGCATTATTCCCCCATGAACAACATCCCTTACGTTTCCCTGGTGGATGCGGGAACGGTTGAGATTATTCGCTCCCTGGGGTACGAGCCCATTTGTGCGGCCGATTTGATTCAGAAATTTGAGGCGGTGATCGATGAGAAGGGTTACCAGAGCCATGTGAAGGCCAGCAAGCTGGTGCAGATGATTAAGGATGAGGCCTTCGAACGGATTGGAATGTCCATCCGCCACAACAAGCCCATGACCGAGTACGATATTCAGCAGTTCATTGAACGTCGGTTTTCGGAGGAAGGATTGACCAATGATGGGCACAGTCCCATCGTGGGGGTGAATGATCATCCGGCCGATCCCCACTTTGAGCCCACGCCTCAGAATGCGCGGGTGATTCGTCCGGGAGACACCGTTTTGATCGATTTGTGGGCGCGGGTGAATGAACCGGAAACCATTTATTACGACATTACCTGGTGTGGGTATGTCGGGGAAAATCCCCCGGCAAAGTACGTGGAAATATTTGAGGTGGTCAAGCAGGCCCGCAATGCGGCCCGCGATCTGGTGATCGAACGATTCCAGCGGCAGGAACCCGTTTACGGCTGGGAGGTGGACAGGGCCGCGCGGGAGGTCATTGAACGGGCGGGATATGGCCCTTATTTCATTCACCGCACCGGACATTCCATTGGGGTGGAGGTACACGGAAATGGGGTAAACATGGATAATCTGGAAACCAAGGATGAACGCAAGCTGATCCCCGGCATTTGTTTTTCCATTGAACCCGGTATTTATATTGAAGGCGAGATGGCCGTGCGTTCGGAGATTAACGTATTTATTACCCTGGATGGAAAAGTGGAAATTCACGGCGATCAGCAGGAAGAGCTGATTTGTATTACCTGAGAATTGACCCACAGGTTTCGGGAAAACAAAGGCGGCGGGAGAGAAGTCCCCGCCGCTTTTGTTTGTCGCTCGCACCCACATCGCTGTAGCACGACTCTCCAGAGTCGTTATGTCCCGCAGGGCGGGACATTCATGAGCTCGCTGTCGCTCGCACCGACTCTGGAGAGTCGGGTTACAATACCCTCACACCCGAATGTAGCACGACTCTCTGAGTCGTTATATCCCGCAGGGCGGGACATTTATGAGTTCGCAACTCTCCGAGTCGTTAAAACTCCGCTTTGCGGGGATTTATTTCTTTCCAAAAAGTTCCGCAGGCATAAAGCCCGCGGCTACCGGGTTTGGGAGTTTCAGCTCGCTGCGCTCGCACCCACATCGCTGTAGCACGACTCTCCAGAGTCGTTATCCCCGCTTTGCGGGGATTTATTTTTTTCCGAAACCTTCCGCAGGCATAAAGCCTGCGACTACCGGGTTTGAGCCGTTCTTTCCGGGGTAGGCGCAGGCTTTCCGCCTGTGCCTGCTGATATTGCCCCACTTTTCAGATTCAGTAGAGAGTTTCCAGCTCGCTGTCGCTCGCACCGACATCGCTGTAGCACGACTCTCCAGAGTCGTTATGTCCCGCAGGGCGGGACATTTATGAGCTCGCAACTCTTTGAGTCGTTAACTCCGCTTTGCGGGGATTTATTTCTTTCCGGAACATTCCGCAGGTATAGAGGCTGCGACTACCGGGTTTGAGCCGTTCTTTTTCCGGGGTAGGTGCAGACTTTCCGCCTGCGCTTGCTGATATTGCCCAACTTTCCAGGTTCAGTAGGAACTTTTCAGCTCGCTGTCGCTCGCACCGACTCTGGAGAGTCGGGTTACAAAAAGCTTCCTCTCTTTGGAAAAGAGAGGAGGGGTGGGGGTGAGTTCGCTACGCGGATAAATCGCTAAAGCGGTTAATGAGGTGTGCGGTTGCCCCTAATTCACCGGTTTGAAAGCCGGTGTTAATGAGTAGCCGGCTGTAGCACGACTCTCCAGAGTCGTTATGTCCCGCAGGAAGGGACATTTATGAGCTCGCAACTTTCTGAGTCGTTATCCTCCGTGGCGGGATTTATTTCTCAAGTTTGACACTTGAAGGGCATTTTTGGGGTATTTAGGGCACTTAAGTTCAATAAAAACAATATAGGCTTTCCTTCCTCGCCCAAAATCCTGTGGACAACTTTTTGTGATATAATGCAATAATATGAACAATTTCCCTTGCATTAAGGGGGACAATTCTTTAAATTTCAGCATGTACTTTAAAATCGTGAAATCAAAAGGCTTCGAATATCTCAAACTGGTCGAAACCTACTGGGAAAACGGCAAAGCCCACCAACGGGTGGTGGCTAACCTGGGTCGACTTGATGTGTTGAAGCAAAGCGGTCAACTGCAGCGGTTGCGAAAACGACTGGATGCCCTATCGGGGGAAAGCATTCCCAGTATTCGTGATCTGCAGGAACGCAACCGGTTCTGCTACGGAGACATCGTATACCGCAAACTCTGGAAAGCCTACCAGTTTGATGAATTATTATCCGGGATGATCCGCGGCAAAAAGGTCCAATTTGATTTTCTTCAAACCGTTTATTTGCTGATCATTGACCGTTTGTTGGAGCCTGGCAGCAAATTGAGCACCTTCCACCATCAGGACCGATACATCCATCTGGAAGAGATTTCCCTGCATCATCTCTATCGGAGTCTGGATATTTTAGCCGAGGGCAAGGAAACGATCGAACGGCACATCTTCGAACGCCACCGCAATCTTTTCAATCTGAAGATCG
>JAADJD010000003.1 GCA_013150955.1 Calditrichota bacterium | reverse complement strand
AGACTACAGCGTTTTGAAAAAAACGGCCAAAACCCTTGCATTTTCAAGCAAAAATGATCGTCTATGGAGGGTTTGCTGTCAAACTCAGGTTGGATCATCCGGGTTCAAATAAAAAAGCTGCCGGGATTGTCCCCAATCCCGGCAGCCACACTATCCAATCGTTTGTTTCTCTTCATGCCTGCTTAAAGCGAATCTGGCGCATGATCCGCTCCAGATCAACGCCATCGTCCCGGGCAATGGCTACCGCTTCTTCCAGATAATAGTCATCCAGTGTGCGGAAGTAGTCCATCAGGTACAGGGCAACCAGCGCCTCGGAATCTTTCCGTGTCCATCCCGACCAGGACGATGGTTCAAAGGCTTTATCGGCATTTTCGTTTTTCATCCCCGGCCTCTCCCCATTTGGATTTAGTATAATTTTTTCAAAGCCTCCAGCACTTCCTGAAAATCGTTCACCACCACGTCGGCTTCCTTCAGGAAGGGGGCGGGCAACGTGGTGGTGATGGCAATACAGCGCATGCCAGCATTGCGCGCACTTCGGATTCCCAGAGGCGCGTTCTCGATGACCACACAGGCCTCGGGATCCACCTGCAGGCGTTCAGCGGCTGTTAAATACGGTTCGGGAGATGGTTTGGTGAATTGCACATCGTCGGCTGTGACGATCACATCGAAATAACTTTCCAGCCCAAAACTCTCCAGCGCCTGCTGAACCTGCTCCCGCGTGCTTCCGGTGACCAGCGCAATTTTTAATTCCTTTTCCTTTGCCCAGCGTAGCACATCAATCAAATAGGGATACGATTCCATCTTCTTGATTTTATCGTAATAGTACTGCTTCTTTTCGATCAGGCGGGGCGTCTCTTCGAAGGGAATGTTGAATTTGCGCACAATCTGGTTGGCGACGGTTTCCAGGTTCTGCCCTTCGAGCACGTACAGTTCCTCCGGACTCATGTCAATGCCATATTCGGATAGCGCCCGTCGCCAGCCCTCGTAATGCGACTCCATGCTGCGAACCACCACGCCATCAAAATCGAAGAGCAGTGCCTTCATTTTTTGTCCCGTCCTTGTTTCGTCCATAAATTTAAACGCTCGCCATCCCCGTTTTGGTGACCTATCTTGCAATTTTTTACTCCCTACATTTTAATAGATGAGGCTCAATAAACAAAGAGACATATTTATAAAATTTTGTGTGGAAGAGCGCCGCTAATTTCAAATTTTCGTTAAGATATGCTCCGGGGATCCTATTTCAATCGTGGGTGATGAATCAGAAAGATTGGCCGAAAGCTATATTGAACCCATCGATCGGCGGGTGTTTATGCCGGTTCCGTATCCCGGCCGGTGGCTGCCCAACTTTGCACTGGTATTCGAATGGGTTCGGAAGTAAATTCGCATAAAAAAACGGCGGGAGGAACATTGAAGAAGGTTGTTCTGGTGATTACGGTGTTGGTGATTGGGCTGGTGGCCCTGATGTACGTTTATTTGAAATCGCAACTCACCGCTCCGGTGGAAACGGCCTCCAGTACGGTACAACAATTGCCGGATGCCCGCAACGCTGGCAAGATTATCCGCGATTATCGTCAGGAATTGCAGAAGGAATCGCGGCTGGTGTTAGACGAAGAGGATGTTGCCCGATTGATTGCAGCCACCGTGCGGCAGCATTTGCGCGATTCGGAGGCTGGCCTGATCCGTGCGGTGCAAACGGAGATCCGCCCGGATGGTATGCGTGTGGAAGTGGTGGTAAATTTGCGAAACGTTCCCCGGGATCAATTCCCGGCGGAAGTGGAAAACGCCCTTCAGGTGTACGAAAAAATGTTTGGACAGAAGGCGCTGGAGAATTTTCGGGTGGAAGTGAGCGGCTACCCCCGAATCGTCAACAACCGGTTGCAGTTCTCTGAAGATGCTCAAATCCAGATTGCCGGGTTCAGCGTGCCCATGAATGTGGTGCTGGAACAATCGCGCACTTTCATGGATCTGGAAAAACAGTTGCAATTGGCCCTGCCTTTTCGCCATATTGAACTTCACGAAGGATATTTGATCGTTACACAATAACCCATCCGATCGCTGTAAGGTCGGGTAGAAAGGGGTACCGATGTCCCTTCCGGGATACGCCACCACAGCGGCCACCCGCGCTCATCAGCAACGCCTGGCTACCGAATGGGCACCGGATGCCTTTCGGCGTCTGGGGCGAACGGAATTGTGGGTTTCGAAGGTGGGGGTGGGCACGTTCCACTACCATCTGGAAAGCGAAGCCAATCGTCAGGCACTGGAGAAAGCCCTTCAGCAGGGCATCAACCTTATTGATACGGCAGCGATTTATGGAGGGGGAACGGCCGAGTCACTGATTGGCGAGGTGCTGACCCGGCAGGTGGTCTGGGAGGGGCTTTCCCGGGAGCAGGTGGTGGTGATGAGCAAAGTGGGGTACGTGCAGGGCGAAATTCGGGAGCAGGCGCTGGAGCGGGAGCGGCAAAAGCGACCCTTTAAAGACCTGTTGAAATACACCCCCGATCTGTGGTATTGCCTGCATCCGCGGTTTCTGGAAGATCAAATCCCCCGAACCCTGGCCCGCCTGCACCTGGATACGCTGGATGTGTATCTGCTGCATAGCCCGGAATATTTTTTTCTGGGTACCCAGGGCGATTCGCCACAGCAGCTGGCCGAACATCGAAAGGCATTTTACCAGCGTTTGCACGATGCGTTTCTGGCCCTGGAGAAAATGGTACAGGACAATCTGATTCGCTATTATGGTATTTCTTCCAATGGTCTGGTGAACGATCCCCAATCATACAACTTTATTGATCTGGGGGAAGTGTGGCGGGTGTACGAACAGGTTTGCCTGGAACGACACATCACCCCGGAAGAAGGACACTTTGCGGTCATCGAATTTCCGTTAAACGTGATTGAGCACCGGGCGGTTACGGAGGCCGCGCATACCTTTCAGGGGCGGCGCTACCCACTGCTGGAGCTGGCCCGTCGGCTGGATCTGGGAGTGGTGGTCAATCGGCCTTTGCATGCCATCTGGGGACAGATGATGATTCGCCTTGCCGATTACGATCATCCTGAGCTGGCCCGGCTTCAGGAACAGGTTCGCCATTTTTTAACCAATTTTCGGGAGATCGAAACCCACCTGCTCCAACTGCTGGAGAAGGTCTATCCCCGTTCGCGTTCGCAAGAGAAAGATGAGATGCGGGAAGTTTTCTCGCTATCCGCATCGCTGGAAGTACTGGCCAACGAGGTGACCAATCCCCTGGCCGTTGTGCAGCAGATCCAGCAGGTTTACCTGCCTCGCATTCAGGAGGCCACCCGGCGGTTGTTCCTGTCCGCTGGCCCCAGGCAGGTGAATAAGCTGCGGGATTACCTGGATGCCTATCTGGCTCATCTCCAGAAGTTGATGCCGGCCATCGTAAAATACCTCACCGCCCGCAATCGCGATCGAGTGGCGCCATTGAATGAGCTGTTCGGTCAACACGTCCCCGATGCTCAACCCCTGAACATGGCAGAGAAAGCCCTGTTGTTTGCCGCCAGTGCACCCGGCGTGGCCGCCGCCCTGAACAGCATGAATCGCCCGGAATATGTCGATCATGCCATTCGGGTGCTGAAACACCGGATGGATATCCCCCGGGAAATGTTTGCCGAAATTCAGAACCTCTTTCCGCTTTCCACCCATTAATTTGTCAAAACGGGTTACCCGATCTCGTCTTCCCGCTTGCTTCGGGAGTCGGTTACAGGAATTTCAACCCAGATAAAGCGTTAAATCACGAATCACGCGAATGAATTCGAATCATATCAATAAACCCAGATTATGCACTAAACCACGAATTGCACGAATTATCACAAATAAAAATAATCAGATACATTGGATTAGATCTGAATGAAAATTTGTTTCAGGGTATATTTGTTATTTTGTGAATATGGTTTGGTTTCATTCGCGTGATTCGCGGTTTAAAGCATTATTTGGGATAAATCACGAATAAACCATGAAGCGAATTTTCTTCCAGATCCAATCCAACGGATTTTATCCCAGATTATGCATTCGCCTACGAATGACACGAATGAACACAAATAAAACCAATAAAATACTTTGGATTGTGTCTGGATGAAAATGTGTTCCAGGGTTTACTCGCGATTTTGAAGATATTTTTTGGTTTCATTCGTGTGATTCGCGGTTAAATGCATTTTTTGGTTTATTGTTTTTATTAGTGTTCATTCGTGCAATTCGTGGTCTGAGGCATAATTTGGGTTTAATTCGTGTCATTCGTAAGCTATTGCATAATCTGGATTTATTATTTGTGTTGATTCATGAAATTCGGGGTTTCGTGCATCATTTGGAGTGAATCATCGATGGGGGATGCGGATTAGAAAACAGTCAAGTGGATTGTTGGATTCTGGAAAAAATCATTTGCACGGGGCGACCCGGAGCATTAAATTTTCGAATAATAAAACAAAACGTTCGAAAATTTGAGATTGAAGATGGTGATTGAAAAAGCCGATCGCAAGGAAAACATTCTCCGGGTGGCACAGGCGCTGTTCTCCCGGTTTGGGCTGGCCAAAACCACTATCGAGGACATTGCCCGGCGGGCGCGCATGGGAAAGGCCAGCATCTATTATTATTTTCGGAACAAGGAGGCCATCTTCCAGGAAGTGATCGACAAGGAAGGCCGGGAGTTGCGCCAGAAAGTTCTGCAGGCCATCCGCGCCGAACGCACCCCCCAGCGTAAGATCCGGGCTTACGTCATCACCCGCGCCAGTGCCCTTAAGGAGCTGGCCAATTATTACACCGCCTTCCGGGATGAGTACCTGGAACAGTACGCATTCATCGAAAAAGCACGGCGGGAATATAATGAATTTGAACAGCAGGTGATCCGGGACATCCTTCAGGAAGGCATGGATCAGGGGGTGTTTCAGATTGAGGATGTGCATCTCACGGCAGAGGCCATTGTGGCCGCCCTCAAGGGCCTGGAATACCACTGGACCATTCATGTACCCCTGGAGACCATCGAGAAAAATGTGGATACCCTGTTGACCATTTTGTTCAAAGGCATCGAGAGACGGGATTAATATTTTTTCGCGATCTCGAACGAAAAACGGGATTGTTCGAAAATTAGCATCTTGCGGAGGACATCATGAACCGCCTGGCACAGCGCATCCTGCAATGGCGTGCCTGGATCCTTTCCGGCACCCTGCTGCTTACCCTGTTCTTTGCCTACCAGCTCACCCACATTCGCGTGAACAGCGATATTCTGGCCAATTTAAATCCCGATGATCCTGCCGTGGTGCTGTTCAACCGTATTGGGGAAACCTACGCCGGAACAGAGCTGGCCCTGGTGGGACTGGAAGCGGATGATGTGTTCACTTACGAGACGCTTCAGACCATTCATCAGCTTACCCAGGCCTTTTCGCGAATTCCCGGGGTGGCTTCGGTAATGAGCCTGACGGATATTCTGGACATCCGTTCCGTGGAAGGTGGCCTGGAGGTGGGGCGATTGATTGATAAACATCGGATTCCCCGGGATCCCCGGACCCTGCGGCAGATTCGGGAGTACACCCTTTCCCGGGACATGTACCGGGGCCGCATCGTCTCTCCCGACGGACGCATCACCATCATTATCAATCGCCTGCAACAACGGGCGAACAAACAGCAGGTTGCCACGGAAATTCAGCGCATTGCGCGGGAACTGGCCCCCGGATATCGCCTCTATTTCTCCGGTCTGCCCATGCAGATGATCGAGATTAACCAGATTATTATTCGAGACATGATCCAGCTCATTCCGGTGGTGGTGATCATGCTGGTGGGAATGCTTTATTTTAGCTTCCGTACCCTCCGCGGGGTACTGCTGCCACTTACCACGGTGCTGATCAGCACCGTCTGGGCCATGGGATTGATGGCCTTTCTGGGGATCGAATTGTCCATCATTTCCAACATCATGCCGGTTATTCTGATTGCAATCGGTTCCGCCTATGGGATTCACATGATCGCCCGTTATAAGGAAAAAGTGCGGGATTGCCCCGATAAATCCCGCTGTGTTCAACAGGCGCTGGCCGAAGTGGGGGTACCCATCCTGCTGGCCGGCGTCACCACCCTGATTGGATTTTTCTCTTTTGCCGGATCGTACTTAACCTCCGTCACCCACTTTGGCATTTTTACGGGCATCGGGGTGGCCTTTGCCCTCGTCATCTCGCTGACGGTCATTCCCTCGGTGTTGAGCTACTTGCCTCTCCCCCGGGTGATTACACAAAGCTCGCAGCGGGAGGATCATTTGTTGATCCGATTGATGGATCGGCTGGCCATTTGGGTTGTTCACTGGAAGAAGGGCATCGTCTGGGGGTCAGTGATCTTGATGGTTGTGGCGCTATGGGGGCTGCCCCGTTTGCACCGGGAAGTGAACATTATGGAATACTTTCCAGAAGATACGGACATTCGCATTGCTGAAAAAATGATGGAAATCCACTTCGGTGGATCCACACCCATTCAGATAGTGGTACAGGGCGATCTGAAGCATCCCGCGGTTTTGAAAGAAATGCGGCGGCTGGAGCGGTTCCTGAAGACCGTGCCTTATGTCAGCCAGCCTCAGTCGGTCGCCGATTTGATCTGCGAAATGAACCGGGTGATGAATCACCACTACACCATTCCGGCCACGCGGGATCAGGTTGCCAATCTGTGGTTTTTTATCGAGAGTGAACCCATCATGGTGCAGCTGGTGAATGCCGATGCCAGCGAAGGCATTATCCAGGCCAATCTGGGTACCATGGACACAAAAAAGATATTGCAAACGGTCAATCGCATCAATGCGTATCTGGAGCATCGGCTGGACAGCGTACGGGTCATGGTGCCGACAAATGCACTGAGGCAGGAGGCCGCACGACGCTGGATTTTCCAGCGGATTCGGGAGAACATCTTGTGGGAGGTGGCCTGGCGGGATGCTGGCGCGGTGGTGGATACCCTGGCTCTGGACAGGGCCATTGCTGCTGTGTGGGAACGTCCCCGGGTGTCGTTTCCTCCCGATCGCCTGGAAAAAATTTCCCGGGATTTGATGTTCTTTTTTGAGGAGGATGCGGAGATCGAAATTGTTGATTCCTGGCGCATTCGCAAAATCACTACCCGGATCATTGATTATCTGCGGAACGGCCAGGTGGTACCGCAGGAAACGCTGGTGGCATGGATTCGTCAATATGCCGGGGCGGTTGCCCGGGAGGATCCCGAAGCGGTCACCGAAACGGCTTACTCCCTGAGCCGGATGCTGGAGGAGTTTGTGGAGTACCAGCGCATTCAGCAGGCAGTGGAACAAATCCTGCCACTGTTCCCCGGGGTGTTGCAGCGCGATAGGTCTTTTCGGGAGGCGCTGCGGGATTGCCTGTGGCTGTTGAATGATGACTGGATTGCCCTGCCACAGGAACTGGCCAATCAGCTGGGGATGGCTGGTGAACCCGTGCGATTGCGAATGATCCAGTCCGGTTTACCCACCATTTTTGTCCGCCTGGATCAGAGTTTGTTGAAGAGCCAGATCCAGAGCCTGGCCATTGCGTTTGGACTGGTGGCGCTCATTCTGATGTTCCAGCTGCGTTCGATAACCGGCGGTTTGATGGCCATCTCGCCGATCGCTATCACCGTGTTGTTCAATTTTGCCCTGATGGCCTACCTGGATGTCCCCCTGGATAACGCCACCATGATGATTGCCAGCATTGCCATCGGCATCGGGATCGATTACGCCATCCATTTTACCAGCCGGTTTAAAATGGAGCTGGAGCGGCAACCCACGTCGGTGGAAGCCCTGGAGCAAACCCTGACCACCACAGGCCGTGCCATCCTGATCAACGCGCTCTCGGTGGCGCTGGGATTCATCATTCTGGTGTTTGCCCGTTTGATTCCCATTCAACGATTTGGCTGGTTGACGGCCACCACCATGCTGTTCAGCGCGGGAGGCGCCATTCTGTTTTTGCCGGCCCTGATTCTGCTCACCCGTGCCCGTTTTGTAGGACGGCAGGTCGTCCATAATAAAGCCGAGGTGATATCCGCACCCTCGGTTTCATCGAACCCAAAGCAAGAAGGAGGGAGCTCATGATTCGAGCAATCGGTGTCGTGATGATTTTGGGACTGCTACTCAGCGGTTCATTGCTGGCCCAGGACGCCAATAGAATACTGTCGCGCGTGGATTCGGTGATCAATGCCCCTAAGGATCAGAAGGCCACCATGAAGATGATCCTGGTGGACAAACAGGGCAATCAGAAAATTCGCCAGGCAGAATTCATGCAAAAAGGAAGCGAGAAGCGATTACTGCGTTTCACTGCACCGGCCGATCAGAAAGGCATTGCGTTCCTGAGTTTGCCCAACGATGTGCAGTATCTCTATATGCCGGCATTTCACAAAGTCCGACGCATCGCGTCTCACGTCAAAAATACCAAATTCGCCGGTACGGATTTCACCTACGATGATCTGAGTGCCTTTAGCTACTCCCGGGATTTCAATGCCCGGCTTCTGGAAACCAACGATCAATTCTGGGTTCTGGAGTTGACCCCCAAACCGGGTGTGGAGAAGGATTACGGGAAGTTGAAAATGTGGGTGCGTCGGGACAACTATTATCCCGTGAAGGTGGAGTTTTATGATCCGGCGGGGAACTTGTGGAAAATCATGGAGCGCCGTCAAATTACCCGGGTGGGGAATTACTGGGTCGCCCGGGAAATGGAGATGCAGGATTTAAAGGAGCAACACCGCACCATCATTCAACTGGATGATATTTCGTTCGATCTGAATCTGCCGGACAAATATTTTACCCGGCGATACTTGAAACGAGGCAAATAGGAGGGAGCAGCGGTATGAAACGTATCCTGAGTCTTGCCCTGGTCTTTGGGATTTGCTTTGTGGCCTGGCTGGAAGCGCAGATCACCACCAGCGGATATGTGCAAACCTACAATCGGATGCGCCTGCAGCAGAATGGTAAGTATACCTGGAATGAAAATCGTCTGGGATTGGTCTGGGAAGGCAATTTTTCGGATCGGGTGTATGTTTACAGCAAGGTGCGACTGCGGGCCTTTGGGTTGCCGGTGGTTAGCCAGACCGCCGATTTGCAGCGTCGGGAAAAGGACCGGGTATTGCCCTGGACGCTGGAATTTCGGGAGGCGTATGTGGAAGTGTACGACTTTTTGCTTCCCAATCTGGACCTCCGGGTGGGACGACAGCGCATTGCCTGGGGTACCGGCGATGGATTGAATCCCACCGATAATTTAAACCCCGATGATCTGGAAGATATCTTCGATTTCGGACGGCATTTTCCCACCAACGCATTGATGATGACCTACTACCTAAACGACCTTTCGCTTCAGATGGTGTACATCCCGGTGTTCACCCCGGCCATTTTGCCTTTTGGGGATTGGGCGGAGGCGTTTCGCGCCTCGATGCCGGTTCCGCCTTATCTGCGCATTCGTAGCTATCAGGATCGGGTGCTGTTGCCGGAAAATCGCCTGTCGCAAACCTCCAGCTTTGCGGCCAAAGTAAGCGGTACCCTGTTCTCTTATGACTGGTCCCTCAGTTACTACGTTGGCCGGGATGATCTGCCCATTTTAACCAATTTGACCCTGACACCTTCGGAGGTGCCTCCAGCATACGATGTGCAGGCCGAACTGGTCTTTCCCCGCTTTCGGGTACTGGGTGCAGATATGGCGGGCGAGATAATGGGAGTTGGCATCTGGGCAGAGGCGGCCCTGTTTTTCCCGGATCGCATCGACGGTGTGCTCCGCATTGCCAGTCCCGCCGGAACCCATGTTCAAAAACGGCAGGTGCTGAAGGATGAACCTTACCTAAAATTTTTGATCGGAGCCGATTACACGTTCAAGAATGGCTGGTACATCAATGGGCAATTTTTGAGAGGATTCATACACGAGCGGGGACGGGATGAGCTGGTGGACTATCTGCTGGTTCGGCTGGAGAAACGCGCCTGGAACGATGCGTTAAAGATTGTGCCGTTTGGGATTGCGCTGGCCATTCCGGATTGGTCGCGGTATCGGGATAATTTTGGGTTTGCCGGTGGGCCGCAGATCAGCTACCATCCGGTGGATGCCCTGGAGGTTTCCATCGGGGCCTTTATTATTGAGGGGAAAGGCGATAACCTGTTCAGCAAAGTCAAGCAACTGGACGAAGGGTTTCTGAAGGTGACCTACAGTTTCTGAGGCGGCGGTTTCGGGGGTGGCTGGGCCGGGGCGCCCCAGTATTTCAGTATTTCCAAAAATTTCGAAATACTGCTTGACAAATCGTCCCGATTATTTTATTTTTCTAAAAATTTAAAAATGTTGAAATATCATGAAGTTTGAAAAGCAGGCCGTCCGAATCTTTAAAGCCCTGGGCGATGACACCCGCTACCGCATCATCCGGTTGTTACTGGAGCGCGGCGAGTTGAGCTGCGCCGATTTCGATCGGGAATTCCACCTCAGCAAATCGGCCATGTCCCATCACTACCGGGTGCTGGAAAATTCTGGTCTGATCACAACCCGCAAAGCCGGCCAACATATCTACATGAAAATCAACAAGCAGGTTCTGGAGCGCTTCCTTCCGGATTTCGAGAAAGTTCATTCGAAATCCGGGGAATAACTCTCATCACAAAACAGGAGGAGGTCGTCATGCAATACGTTCCATTAATTGGCCGGATATTATATGCCCTCATTTTCGTGTTCTTCGGGATCGGGCATTTTACCAATTTAAATCAAATGAGCCAGTATGCGGGGGCCATGGGAGTTCCGGCACCCACCCTGGCCGTGATTGTGACTGGTTTGATGATCCTGCTTGGGGGGCTGAGCGTGCTGTTGGGGTATAAAGTAAAAATCGGATCGCTGTTGCTGTTTGTTTTTCTGGTGTTTACAGCGTTCATCATGCATGCTTTCTGGGGACTGGATGATCCCATGCAGGCGCAGGCGCAGATGGCGCATTTTCTGAAAAATCTGTCTCTGGCGGGAGCAGCGCTGCTGCTGTTTTATTTTGGAACCGGGCCCATGAGCCTGGAAAAATCCTCCGAAAACTGAATTTCAAGGCCGACATGTCCGGTTAAAAACCGGGCATGCCGGCAAAACCCCTAAATGCCGTTCAGGAGCACGAGATGCATGAAAAACGATTTGATCCCCGGAACTGGGAACGCCTGGTGAGTCCGGAACGCGAGGCCTGGCAGAATGTGGAAGCGTTTCTTCAGGTGGCGCAGGTGAGTGAGCGGGAGGTATGGCTGGATCTGGGGTGTGGGCCTGGATATTTTACCCTTCCGCTGGCCAGACGGGTGGCACAGGTGCTGGCCGTGGATGTGAGTCCGGAAATGCGCAGCGTCTGCCAGAAACGCCTTTCTGAGCATCATATCCAGAATGTCAACATTTACGCCACCGACGGTGAACATCTACCACTGGAGGATCAGTGTGTGGATGGGGTGCTGATGGCCAATGTGTATCACGAGCTGGACAATCCCCAACGGGCCCTTGCGGAAGTGCGTCGGGTGTTACGTCCCCGGGGGAAGCTGTTGGTTATCGACTGGCATCCGGTGGAAACGGAAGTCGGGCCGCCGCTGGATCACCGAATCCCGAAAGAGCAGGTGATTCAGGCAATTACAGGATGGGCGTTTCGGCTAACGCAGGATTGGGACATTTTTCCCTATCACTACGTGCTGGAGTTTGTCCCCCGGGGTTAAAAATGCCCGTGAC
Organism: Calditrichota bacterium; assembly: GCA_013150955.1. Lineage (GTDB taxonomy): Bacteria > Calditrichota > Calditrichia > RBG-13-44-9 > J042 > JAADJD01. The sequence continues at coordinate 784 of JAADJD010000003.1, read as the reverse complement.
CGGACGAGGGACGGTGGATGAGAAGGAAATATTCGCCTTTTAATCGCTGGCACCATCGTGAACCGCGAATGACGAGAAGGTTGACACGGCGGGATTCACAATGTCTGGCGTTTTGATGAACGCGAGTAAGAAATGTCATTCGGGTTTGTAAACCATTCACTTGAAACACGGAAACCCAAAACAGAGGAGGAATAGAGATGGTTAAGATCAATGTGCTGCAGAATGGCCCCTGTTTGGTGGAAGCCGAGGGAACGTACGTGCTGATTCGGGATGGTAAGGAGGAGGTGATTAACCAGAAGGCCATTGCCCTGTGCCGGTGTGGAGCTTCGGGAAACAAACCCTTCTGCGATGGCAGCCACAAGAAGATCAATTTTGAAGCGGAAGGGGTAGAGCTGCAGATTCGTTGAGGCATAAAGGCGCAGTCCGTTATTCGACTGCGCCTTTTTATCTTAATGGATGGAATACGGAAATCGCAACTGGAGCAGATCATCGCTTTTGGTAAGATTTTTTGTTTTGAACAGGAAGACCTGTCCGACCTGAAATCTGCCTGCCACCTTCTGGTGAATTTTTAGCATCTTTCAATTTTTTGTGGGAATCCCCCGGATTGCCAGGCTCGGTTTATCCCGGATTATGCATTCGCCTACGAATGACACGAATTCACACGAACAAAAATAATAAACCCAAATTGTGCATTAGCCTACGAATCACACAAATTAACACCAATAAAATAATAAAATACAATTACCCGTTGTGCGAATTAGACAACCCAAACCGTTGAAACGGT
>JAADJD010000021.1 GCA_013150955.1 Calditrichota bacterium | reverse complement strand
CAAAATTCATTGGATGATATCTGGATGAAAATGTGTTTTTTAGTTTATTCGCGATTTTGTAGATATTTTTTGGGTTCATTCGTGTGATTCGTGGTGCAACGCATTATTTGGGATTAACCGTTTCAGGTAAAAAATAATTCGTTTAGGGAACGGTATGTTTGGCCTACGAAACTATCGTCTTCCGGGGATTTGTTTTTATTTGTGCGCATTCACATCCTTCGAGGTTTAAAGCATTTTTGGCTGAATAGAGTCGCGTGACTCGCAGTTTCATGCATAATTTGAGTTGAATGGTATTCAGGGGAAATCCACCGCTCTCACAATCTGCCTGGAGGATTTTTATATGCCAATTTCTTTTCGGAAAAGGGCAGGAATTCCCATATTCGGGCGACGGCATTGTTTTAGTAAAGTTTTCACTATATTTGGATAAGTCTTGCAACTTCGGTTTTGTTCATATATATTAACACAGCGCTTTAAAAAAAATTGTATTGGCCAGAAGTTGCCCCGCTATCCGATAGCGGGTAATTTATCTATGGTTCTTCTAAATACTGTGGAAAACAAATTCTGGTAATTCAATGATGAGGCTACGCATTCTCTTTCTTGTCACGGTGGTATTTACAGCGACCGTCTTCCCGCAGTTCAAGCAACTCCCTCCGCATTTCCGCAAAATTACGATTGATGATCAGCGGTTCACCTCGGTGGGGAATATCGGGCTGACCATTTCCAATTACGGCACTTTCGGTGATGGTTTCGTGCAACAAACGCCCGTTGATTTTCCCTCCTGTGAATATCCCCGCGGTTCTGGAATAGAGCACATGTTTGATGGCGGTCTGTGGGTTGGTGCGGAAACGCCTCAGGGCATTCGGGTAACCACGGGAGCATTCAACAGTGCTCGCATCCAGACGGGTGGGGCCTTGAACTTTGAATTTACCAATTCCGACGATCCCACAGATATCATCATCGAACGTTCCTCACTGGAACAGAGCAAGTATTACGATCCAGAGGCGATCAGTCATCAGGATTTTATCATCAACTTTGTGGATACCAATCGCTTCGTACCGGGAACGTCCATCCCCATACCCCAGCATGTTCCACTTGGGATTTCGGTCCATCTGGAAACCTATGCCTGGAATTTCCCCTTTGCCGATGCGTTCGTGATTTTCAATTACACCATCACCAATGTGGGGTATGCGGATTTTAAGGATACCCTGAAGAATGTTTACGTGGGACTGTGGGCCGACCTGGTGGTGCGCAATGTCAACATTACTCCCCCGCGGGTGGGAGCGCCGTTCTACATGCATGTGGGGAATGGCTATGTGGACACCGACACCATGAAGTTTGTGTACGCATACGACTATGATGGCGATCCCGGTTACACCGACAGTTACGTGGCCATGGTGTTTCTTGGGGCGGAGCCACAGGCGGATGACCGTTTGTACAATGGACAAACCACCTACAATTTCTGGCTGTTCTCCGGTGGCGATAACGAGTTTGATCGCCCACCTGCCGATGAAGCCAGCCGGTACGAGCGTATGAAAACGTCCATCGATGAAAGATATTTCTACAATAATATTTATCAGACACCCGGTAACCGCATGGCCCTGATTTCCACCGGGCCATTCGAACGCATTGCACCGGATTCCTCCATCAATGTGGTGTTTGCCATTGTTTGTGCAAAGAAGTATGGGTTTCGACCGTCCACAATTGACGACGATTACGCCAAGCGCAATTTGTTCGAAAACGTTTCCTGGGCATTGCGGGCGTTTTACGGAGAAGATACCAATCGGAACGGGAAACTGGATTATGCGGGAACCGATTCCACCGAAGACGTGAACGGCAATGGCAAGCTGGATCGTTTTGTATTGCCCACCCCGCCTCTGTCGCCGCGCTTCAAGGCCATCCCTGGTAACCAGAAGGTGACCCTGCTGTGGGATCGTTCCGCCGAGGAATCGATCGATCTGATTTCCAAAGAAAAGGATTTTGAAGGTTATCGCATTTACCGTTCCTTTCTGGGGGATGACCGATCCCCGCGCGGGATTTTTGAGGGCATGCAGTTGATTCGAGAATTTGACATTGTGGACGGGGTGTTTTACGATACCGGTCTGGACGAAATCCGGCTGGATGAACCCATCGAAGAAATTGTGCGAAACCCAGAGACCGGGGAAATGGATACCATTCGTTATTATTACAAATACGAAGTCACTGGTTTACACAATGGCTGGCAGTATGCGTTTGCGGTGACCGCGTTTGACCGCGGCGATGAGAAACTGCGCCTGCAGAGCCTGGAGAGCAGTCGACTGAGAAATGTGGCCATTGTCAGTCCCGGTACCCCACCGCGCAAACCCAATCAACCCCTGAAGGTGGGCGTGTATCCCAACCCTTATCGGGTGAACGCCCTGTGGGATGGCACCCAGGAACGGGAGCGCAAACTGTATTTTTACAATTTGCCGCGCAATTGCGAGGTGCGGATTTACACCCTGGCGGGGGATCTGGTGGATAGTTTTATTCATCGCGGGGATGATTATCGGGGTATGGACATTAAATGGTACGAAAGCTTTTCCCAGGGGAATACCATTTTCCCCGGTGGGGAACACGCCTGGGATCTGGTAACCCAGCATGACCAGGCCATTGCCACGGGACTGTATTTGTTTACCGTGAAAGATCTGGATACAGGAGAAATCTATCGGGGAAAATTTGTGGTCATTAAGTAGCTCCTCAATTCATTAATAAACAACCCTAACTTAAATTGGAGGAGGTACCATGGGACTCAGAGTTACAACGTCGTTGAGTGTGTTGCTGGTACTGCTGCTCATGGTGTCGGCCTGGGCGTTTAATCCGGCGCCGTTCGATACCGTCACCATCTACGAACTGCAGTACGTCACGGATCCCGCAACGGATGATTATTCGCCCCGATTGGGGGACACCGTGGTCGTGAAAGGACAGGTGATGACCTATCCGCGCGATTTATGGGTGGGTTCCCGCTGGGCGGTGTATATTGTGGATCCGGATAGTTTCCCCAATCCCTGGAGCGGTTTCTTTGTCATTCAGCACGACACCTTTGTCACCGAAACCGCCTTCCAGTTTGTAGAACCGGGGTGGATCTGCTACTTCACCGGTGTGGTATCCGAATATAACGGATTTTCTCAGATTGCGCTGCTGACCGATCCTCCCGTTCCCATCGAAGTGGTATCCACGGATAATCCATTCCCTGATCCCGTGGTTCTTACCGCGGCCGATCTGGAGGACAAAGCCTCTGCTGAAAAATGGGAAAGCATGTGGGTACGGGTGGAAAATGCCCGTGTGGTCAACAACAACGTACCGGGCAACTGGGCCAGCATTACCGATGCCAGTGGAGGCCTGACCTACATGGGCGAATATTTTAACTGGTTCCGGGATCGTTTGCTGGCCGGAACGTACATGTGGCCAGTCGCCGGAACGCGATTGAATGTCAATGGATTTGTTCGCGATGAACCCGCCGGTTTCTCGGTTAATCCGCGAACGGATGCCGATCTGGAAATCCTCAGCAATCCGCCGGTGATTACCGATGTCACCCGTACACCGGCCGCACCGACCTCCCAGGATGCCGTTTCGGTGAGTGCGGTGATTACCGACAATGGCTCGGTTGCTGAAGCCAAGCTGTGGTATAGCGTGAACTGGGGTGATTTTCAATCGGTAAATATGACCGCCAACGTCGATACCTTCTCGGCCGATATCCCGGCACAGGCGGACGGAGCATTCGTCCGTTATTTCGTCACTGCGGTAGATGACGAAGGCGACTTCAGCCAGATGCCGGGCGATACCTCTCAGGCAACCGGTAGCATCTACTTCTATGTGGTGCGGGATCAGGGTGTTACCATCAAGGATCTGCAGTACCACTGGGGATATGCTCTGGATGCATCCGGATATGAAGGCTATGAGGTAACCGTCCGTGGTGTGGTCACTACCGACTCTACCGATTTTTACAACCGTTATTACATTCAGGAAAAAGACAGTGCCTGGTACGGCATTCAGGTGTATGATCCCGCCAACACCGTGGTCAAGGGCGACCTGGTTGAAGTGACCGGTACGGTTCAGGAATATTTCGGCGTAACCCGCATCGGGAATGTAACCAGCGTATCTGTGGTGACGGCGGGTGTGGGTGAACCGACCCCGGTTACAGTGACCACGGGCGAGGTGGCCACCGGTGGCGCGAATGCCGAAGCCTACGAAAGCGTCCTGATTCAGGTGGAAAATGTGACCGTTACCGATCCGTTCCCTGATGCCCCGCGTAACTTTGGTGAATTCGTGGTGGATGATGGTAGCGGTGGCGTGCGCGTGGATGATTATTCCATGGCCTTTGAAGGCAATAGCGATTCGACCTTCAAGAAGGGCGATACCATTGCAAAGCTCATTGCCCTGGGTTACTATAGCTTTGGAAACTACAAGTTAATTCCGCGCGACACGAACGATGTCATCGGGCATGTCACCTCGATCGATGATCCGGATCAGCTGGTTGCGGAAACCTTCTCGCTGTCTCAGAATTATCCCAACCCGTTCAACCCCAGCACCAAAATTCAATATTCGGTTGCGCGTGCCGGTAAGTATCAGGTGGTGGTCTTTAACGTGCTGGGTCAGCGGGTGAAGACGCTGTTCAATGGCTTTTTGCCAGCTGGCCGGTACACGGTCACCTGGAATGGTGTGGATGAAACCGGGAATCCAGTGAGTTCCGGAATTTACTTCTACTCGCTGATTGGCAAGGATGTCCAGTTAACCCGGAAGATGATTTTGTTGAAGTAAAAGGCTATGGGTTCGGGAGCAGCCCCGGGGTTGCTCCCGATTCCTTTTGTTGCGTTTCGGGTACATTGTGAGCGGTGAAGATTCTTTTGAGAATGCTTTCGGAAAATGGATGGTTTCGCATCGGCATGGCGATTGAATGGTGCCCGAGGCAGTTGATGAGCATACGCTGTCGTCGTGATGTAACGGTCAGGATAAATATAAACATCGAACAATTCTGGTAAATGGGAATGAAGAGACGAATGGGGGCAGTGGATAGGCCCGGACGTGTAAGTGACCTTCGGCTGATGGTGGGATTGCTCGGGGTGGCAATGGTGTTCTTGCTGGCGTCGTGCGAAGAACCGATTGTGGGCGATTATCATCCCAATCAGCCGCCGGAAACGGAAATTTTTGTGCAAAGCTCAAATCCGTTAAATCCCACCCGAAGTGTACAGAAAATCTACTGGGATGGTCGCGATCCCGATGGGTTTGTGGTGGGATTTTACTACACCTGGAAGGCCGATCCCGCACCGGAAGATTGGGAATTTACCGAAGAGCGATTCGGGGTCTTTCCCCTGGAGATTCGCTCCGAGGATACCACCTATGTATTTCAGGTGAAGGCGGTTGACAACGAGGGACTGGAAGATCCCACACCTGCCCGTCAGGTCTTCCCGATTAAAAACAGCCCACCGGTCATTGAATGGATCGCCACCAGCAAAATTCCGGACACCACCTTTACGGTGACGACGTTTGTGTGGGCAGCCAGAGATCTGGATGGGGATTCCACCATTGCCTATTTTGAATATGCGCTGGATGATACCAGTCGCGATAACTGGCGGCGCATTCCGGGATACCGGCGTACGCTGACCCTGAACGCCGATAGTGGATTAACCGAGGGCAATCATGCCTTTTACATCCGGGCAGTGGACATCGCCGGTGCCGTCAGTCAGACCATCCGCATGCCGGAGCAGGAAGACAAATACTGGTATGTGAAAGAACCGGCCGGTCGCTATCTGCTCATTGACGATTTTAATGTGGAATCCAGCACCACCGGATATCCCGATCGATATTACAAATCCATGATGGATGAGGTCCTGGGCGAACTGGGAGAAGGATACTCTTACTGGAACATTGTCGAGAACTTCCCGGTGTCGCGGGTACAATTTATTGAGACCCTTAAACTTTTCGATCGTATTCTCTGGTACTCCGATTTAATCACCGAAAGCGATGAGCATTTTGTTGCTGCCCAGCTGGCCATACCGGAGTTTCGAGCCAAGGGTGGGAAAATTATCTACACCGTTCAGTTTAACCAGGGCTTTGGTGGCCAGGGGAATCCCATGGCTTTTGCTCCGGTGGATTCCCTGGGGCGATTTTACAACATCATTACTACCGGCAAAATCTATTACCCGGATTCCGCATTTGCGCAGGCATTTCCGGATTTGCCACCGCTGCCCACGCTAAAGGTTTCCAAGTTTATCCTGGGATTAATCTCATTGATTCCCAAAGCAACGGCGATTCCCATGTATCGCTATGACGATCCGAATTTAACGGATGACCCCATTTTCATCCTGGTGGGACGCAACGACAACACCGGGGAGTATGATTTTGTCTTTTCAGGAACGCCATTGCATTATTTGCAGGGCAACAACAATTTAAATGAATTTTTCCGAATCGTTTTCAGGGATTTATTTAAACCGTGATGAGGCGATGAAGAAACGAATTTTAATACTGCTGCTAAGTGTGCTGGTTGCCGGGCTGGTGCAGCTGGCCCTGGCTCAGGGAACCGGAACCATTCGCGGAGTGGTTCGGGATAAGGAAACCGGGGAGCCGCTGATTGGGGTCAACATCCTCATTAAAGGCACCTATTATGGAGCCTCTACCGATCTGGACGGTACTTACATCATCACCGATATAGAACCCGGCGAATATACCCTGGAGCTGACCTACATCGGATATAAGGTGATTCAGCGCACCGGGGTGAAGGTGGAAGCCGGAAAAACGTTGACCCTGAATTTCGAGATGGAACCCTCGGCACTGGCTCTCGGTGAGGAGATTCAGGTCATCGGGGCAAAACCCCTGATGGATATTGAAGAAACCAGCACGGTGCGCTCCCTGAGTAGCACCGAGATCCAGAATCGGATTGTGAACGACGCCCTGGAGCTGGTGGAACAGCAGGTGGGAATTGTCCGGCAGGACGATGCCATCCACATCCGCGGTGGACGCAGTTACGAAGTCCAGTATTTAATGGATGGTATCTCCGTGCAGGATCCCCTGTCCGGAACGGGATTTGGCTTAAACATTTCGGCCAATGCCATCGAAGAGTTTGAGGTGATTACCGGTGGATTTAAGGCGGAGTACGGTCAGGCCACCTCAGGCATTATTAAGGTGAAGACCAAGACCGGTGGGGATAAGATGGAGGGCTTTTTCCTCTACAAATCCGACCACCTGGGTGGCCTGTTTCGGGGACAGAGTTTCAGTTTTAACACCGACCAGTACGAGTTCAGTCTGGGAGGGCCGGATCCAATTTCCAATAAAATTTTACCCTTCCTGGGAATTCGGCTTCCGGGAAAGATGTACTTTTTCACCAATTTGTATGTGTTTGTTTCCGATGACTTTACCCGATCCACTTCCCGTCAGCTGTACTCGTCCATTTCCCCGCGGTTGTCGCTGTTTGGTCGCCAGATTTTCACCGGAACAACCTTTGCGCCCCGGCAAAACAACAACTGGTCGGGTCTGTTTAAACTGACCTGGAAAATCACTCCCACACACACGCTGACCTATTCCTACAGCCGCAGTCTGGCCATCAATCAAAACACCCGATCGTTGCAGATAACGCTGGAGTATGAAGAACCCCGTCCGGGTTTTCCCTACCAGTTCTCCAAAAACCTGGACAATTTCAATACCTATACCCATGACAATGAACAGATCGGATTGTACTGGAAGCACACCCTGAACAGTACCACCTTTTACGAACTGAAGTTTAGCAAATATTTTGCGCAGCTGCGAAGCGACTGGATGGGAAAGATGTGGTGGGAATACACCCGTGCCTGGGACGTCCCCCGACTGCCGGTGGAATATTTTGTTCCCCGTTCGGATTCCACTAAAATTCGCGTCATTCCCGGCGATGGGTTTTATGACTATGGTAACGCCAGCGTCTGGCACGATCACTATGTGGACTGGTACACCATCAAGGGAGACATTACCAGCGTACGGGGCGAGATTCACACCCTGAAGGCCGGTTTCGAGGCGTCCTTCAAAGAAATGCAGCTCATCGAAATTATTGACCCCTGGCTGGAAGGGGGATTTGGCTCCAGTCAGGACATTTATCGCGTGTATCCCGCAGATGGGGCTTTTTATGTTCAGGATGATATTCGGTTTAAAGGATTTTACGTGAATGCCGGTGTGCGGCTGGATTACTGGATGCCGGGCAAGTTTGTGGATCGCGCCATTGAAGATCCCAACGTGCTGTTAACCGATGCCATGCGGCAACAGTACAAAAAAGAAACCTTCAAGTTTCTGGGGCATCGATTCAAACTGCGTTTAATGCCGCGAATCGGGGTGTCCTTTCCCATTTCCAACAATCAGATGCTTTACTTCAACTATGGACATTTTTCTAAATTGCCCCGGCCGCAGTTTGTTTACGCCAAGCTGGGCCCGGCCCGAGCCAAATCCGCCTATCAGAAGTTTGGGAACCCCAATCTAAATCCCGAAACCAGCGTGAAGTACGAGCTGGGAATTCGCCATAAGTTTACCGAAAACGATGTCATCAGCATCACCGCTTATTACATCGATATTTACGATTACGTGCAGACGACCACCATTCGCGGCATTCCGCGACTGGGATCGGCCATTTTTTACGTGAATCTGGATTATGCCCGTTCCCGCGGAATTGAATTTGAGTACAAAACCCGAATCGGGAAATACTTTTTTGGGAACGTGTCCGGAAGTTACGCCATCACCACGACCAAATCATCTTCCCCGGATGTGGGGCTGCTGGTGGCCCAGGGGAGCATCGACGAGCAACCCATCAAAGAGACCTATGCCCGCTGGGATCGTCCCTGGCAGTTTCAGGCCAATCTGTCCTTTCGGGTGGGGCCCGATCAGAAGCCCAGCCTGTTTGGCCTGCGGTTGTTCAGCGACTGGAACCTGAATCTGCGCTTTTTTGCCCAGGCCGGTCGCCGATACACCCCGGCGGTGTTCGACTACATCCGGCCCGAAGACGGGCGACCAATCTACGTCCCCATCAAGGATCAGGCCAAATATTACAGCAAGATCGGTCAGCACTGGAACTGGGTCGATCTAACGTTCAACAAATATTTCCGGATCTGGGGCATGAAGTATGTGTTCATGCTGGAGATCCGCAATTTATTGAATCAGAAGAATCCCGAAATCATCAACCCGGTTACCGGACGGGCTTACGAGTACGGCGATCCCGTGCCGGTGAACTGGAACGATCCGCTTTATCCGGATCGGTTTTATCCCATTTCGGAGCCGTATCCGTTGAATCCAGCACGTTACCGGGCACCGCGAAACATTCGGATTGGTTTTTCGGTTGAGTTTTAAAGATAACAGGGTCGCATGATGAGAAAGATACTTATTCCCATAATTCTGCTAATCTGGACGACATTCGGGTGGGCCCAGCTGATCCCCAACCTTGGGGGACAGCGGGTTGGAACCTCCGCAGCCCAGTTTTTAAAGATTGGCGTGGGTGCCCGTGCCATCGGCATGGGAGAAGCCTTTGTCTCCATTGCCAACGATGCGGAGGCCCTGTACTGGAATCCTGCCGGAATCAGCCAGTTTTCCAAGAACGCCCTGCTGGCCAGTCACGTGCAATGGCTGGTGGATATTAAACTGGAGTATGCCGGTGCGGTGTACCATCTGGATCCGGCAAACTCCTTCGGCATTGCCATTACCTATCTCCACACCGATGAAATGATGGAAACCACCGAGCTGATGCCACTGGGAACCGGCCGCACCTTTAGTTTTGGGGACTTTATGGTGGCGCTGACCTATGCCCGGAACATGACCGATAAGTTTAGCTTTGGCATCACCGCCAAGGTCATGCAGGAGAACATTGCCGAGTTAACCATGCGGGCATTTCTGTTTGACCTGGGTACCTATTACAAGACCGGCTGGCGATCCATCCGGTTTGCAGTGGCAGTAACCAACTTCGGTTCCGATATTGCCCCCACGGGCACCGTGGAATACATCAATTTGCAGAACGAAAAGGTCACCGTTACCAACTTTCAGTCATTCAGTCCGCCCACCATGTTTCGCATCGGAATTGCCATGGAACTGGTGGAGACGGAAAATTACAAATTGACGTCCTCTGTGCAATTAGACCATCCCAATGATAATAAAGAAAACATCAACTTTGGGCTGGAGTACTGGTGGAACGACATGTTTGCGCTGCGTGCCGGGTACAAAACGGCGCGGGTGGAGGAAAATTTTTCTGCGGGATTCGGCGTGCGGCTACCGCTGGGTTCCACCGATTTTCGCCTGGACTACGCCTTTACCAATTTTGGTCGTCTGGGCTATGTAAATCGGTTTGCGATGCAATTTTATTTTTAAATGAGGGTGATGTGGAATGAGAGCGTTGCTTTTGATAGGATTCATGGGATTGATTCTGTTCGGTTGTGCGCACGAAAAACTGCCGTTGCCCAATATTCCCCCGGCGGAAGATCAGTACGCCAATGTGGGGAAAGAAACCTACGTACAATTGAATCCCCCACTGGATAAAGCGCACGGATACGATTTTAGCAAACCCTCGGATATTTATCTGGGCGCCGACAACTTCCTGTACATTGCCGATACGGGCAACGATCGCATCGTCATGATGGATCTGGGCGGTGGCATTCAGGGGGTGTCTCAGTACATTCCCCATCCCCAAGCCATTACCCAGAATGACAGTTTGCAATTGCTGATCGTGAATAAGACCAATGCCATTTACCGAATTGATCTGGTTAAATACCAGCACCGGATCTGGGAAGCGCCGGTGGAAAAGGTGTTTGAGCAATCCAGCGAACCGTCCCGCCAGTTTACCGGGATTACGGTTCATACGGGATTTGAATATTACGTGACGGTGATTGATACCGCCGATTCCAGTACCAATTACAAAGAATTCAGCTTTATTTACGATTTTAGCGGGGATCATACCCTGAAAGGCCCGCTGCCCATGCACGTGAACGGTACCGGATTGTATTCAGCGATTGTGCCCACGGGGATTGTTTCCCTGCGCGAACGGTACCTGGATGTGTCCACCCGTGCGGAAGACACCAAGGCGTTTATCTTTACCCAGACCGGTCGCACGCGGCTGTTGCGTAACAATTTTAAAGTGCAGTACATCTCCTCCTACTTCTTCGAAGGATCGGAATTCTTAACCCCCAACACGGATCTGATTGGAACCGATATTTACGATCCCAACAAGTTTTACAATCCAGAAGATGTGGCGGTGGATCGCCTGGGATTTATTTTTGTGGTGGACGAGGGGCGCAAGATTACCGATCCCGATACCACCAAACCGCTGCCCGGTTTTTACCGATTTTCCCCTTCGGGCAAACAGCTGCAGGCGGTGCTGGGACTGGGAAGTGGGGAAAAGCAATTTAACGGCCCCAAGGGAATTGCCGTGCTGCCTTTCCTGGAAGATCAGATCGTGTATGTGGCCGATACCGGCAACGATCGCATCCTGATGTTCCAGCTGTCGACCCAGTTTTAACCTGTTTATCCGTCTGCACCCGGCTGTTTCGCCAGAGGGGTTCACACCCATTCGCCTTCGTCGAAATGGCGGTGGCCATGCCTATGAAAAATATTCCTCAACTGGAAACATATGCCATGGCATGTTTATTTTGGAATGCACCGCATGGACTTAGCATGAAGGGGAATCGACATGTCCGAAACGCCAGAAAACCTTTCCACCGATGTGTTAATTGTAGGCGGTGGGATTATTGGATTATGTACCGCGTATTACCTGCAGCAGCAGGGTGTTTCGGTGATGGTGGTGGATCAGGGAGCCATGGGGGAGGGCAGTTCCTTTGCCAATGCGGGATTGGTGGCTCCCAGCCATTTTATTCCACTGGCATCGCCGGGAGTGATTCGCAAAGGCCTGCGCTGGATGCTCAATCCCGAAAGCCCGTTTTATATTAAGCCCCGGCTGGATGTCGATTTATTTTCCTGGTTGTGGAAATTCCGACACTATGCCACCTCGGCCTATGTGAATCGCCATAAAAAGCCATTGAAGGAATTCCTGGAATACAGCTACCAGTTGTTTGAAGCCCTTCATCAGTCCAATGCATTTGATTTTGAGTGGACGCCGCATGGACTGCTGATGGTGTATTTAACAGAGGGTGGTCGAAGGGATCTGGAATATCTGCATCAACAGGCGGGGGAGCTGGAGGTACCCGCTGAATGGGTATCGGCAGAGCGGCTACCAAAATTTCTGGGACACATTTCCACCACGGCACGGGGAGGACTGTTTTTTCCTGGGGACGCTCACCTGGATCCCGGAAAATTTGTAAAGGGCATGGCCGATTTTCTGTCCCGAAAAGGCGTGCGTCTGCTGGAACACACGGCCGTCCGGGATTTTCGGGTTCAGGGGAATCGGGTGGAGGCGGTGGTGGTAAATGACGTGGAAATCCGGGCATCCCGGGTGGTTGTGACTGCGGGATCCTGGACAGCCGCTCTGGTGGCCAGGCTGGGCATTCGTTTACCCCTGCAACCGGCCAAAGGGTACAGCATAACCTTTCCCTGGGAAAAACCCCGCTTTACCGTGCCATTGATTTTAACGGAAACCAAAATTGCGGTCACTCCCTTTCGTCAACAATTGCGATTTGCTGGAACCCTGGAACTGGCAGGCCTGCAGCTGAACATCAATTCAAGGCGGGTTCGGGCCATCCGCAAAGGGGTGCAGCGGTATTTACCGGATATTGGTGCTTCCGAAACCTCCCGGGGAACCATCTGGGCCGGTTTGCGTCCCTGCACACCGGATGGGCTACCCGTTGTGGGCCGGGTACCGAACTTTTCCAATCTCTGGTTGGCTACCGGTCATGCGATGATCGGAATTTCGCTGGCAACGGGTACCGGAAAAGCCATTGCGGATGACATTCTGGGAAAAACGCCCGAAATCGATTTGCAGCCGTTTCGGGTGGATCGGTTTCAACCCAGATTATGCATTAGCCTACGAATGACACGAATTAAAACGAATAAACCCAGATAATGCATTAAACCGCGAATCACGCATGCATTAAACCGCGAATCACGCGAATGAACATAAAAAATATCAATAAAATCACGAATAAACCTCGAAGCGAATTTTCATACAGATCTAAAACAATGGATTTTATTGTTTTTATTTGTGTTAATTCGTGCAATTCGTGGTTTAAAGCATAATTTGGGATAAAAATAACAAAATTCATTGGATGAAATCTGGATGAAAATGTGTTTTTGGTTTATTCGCGTGATTCGCGGTTTATTGCATAATTTGGGTTCAAAGTTAACCGCTTCGTAGCCCGGATCAGGGTTCTTTCTGGGGGCGTTCCGGTGTTCGATGGCGGGTACGCACGATGAGCACCGGAATTTTCACCGCATGACGAACGCTGGTTGCCGTCTGCCCAAACACCAGATCCTCCACGCCATGATGGCCGTGAGCACCCATCACCAGCAGATCAAATCCCGCCTCTTCGGTCGCCTGGACGATTTGATCGATGGGATGGCCGTAGCGAATGATCACATCTACCTTCAATCCCTGATGTTCAATGGAACGTGCCAGTTCTTCCATGTACTTTCGATCTTCCTCGCTGTGGCGGGAAGCCTCCTCGCGGCCATAAACCATGGTACCCGGCGTGTCCACCACATGAAGCAGGGTAACCCGTGATCCCTGGCTCTTGGCCAGTGTCAGCGCTGCCGAAATGACTTCCGCATCGCCAGGTGAATGTTCCACCGCCACCCCGATGCGCCGGAAGGCCATGGGGCGAATCTGTTCCACCACCTGCTGACCAGTGGTAATCAGCCCGCTTTCCCAGGTGCGCCTCCGACCCACGAATGGGGCAAAGGTGATGTATCCCAGCACCCCGAATAGAAATATGGCTGGTGGGATGACAAGCAGGTACATGAGGGGAGAAGCCCCGGTCAACCATCCCGTCAGTTCATCCAGCACCAATTTCATGTTCAATCCAACGATGATTCCCGCCACCGTCCAGGCCAGAAATTTCACCAGGGTGTTATTGGCAAATTCGCCCATCTTGCCCGGATCGGACGTGAAATGAATGAGGGGAATGGTGGCAAAAGGAAGTTGCAGGCTCAGGATAACCTGGGAAAGAATCAGCAGCTTGTAGGTGCCTTCGCTTCCGGCAATGGCGATCACGATGATGGCGGGAATGAGCGCAATGCTGCGGGTGACCAGGCGGCGCAACCAGGGACGCAGTCGAATGTTCAGGAAACCTTCCATCACCACCTGGCCGGAAATGGTTCCCGTCAGGGTGGAGCTCTGCCCGGCCGCCAGCAGCGCCAGGGCAAATGCCACCGGTGCAATGGTGCTGCCCAGAATCGGTTGCAGCAGCTGGTGTGCCTGTTGAATTTCGGTCACCACAATACCGCGACGATAAAACACCGCGGCCGCCATGATCAGAATGGCCGCATTGACAAAAAAGGCCGCATTCAGGGCAATGGCGGAATCGATCAGGTTGAATCGGGTGGCCTCGGATTTACTGGTGCGGGTATTAAAAATAGCCCGGGTTTGTACCAGGGAGGAGTGCAGATACAGATTGTGGGGCATCACCGTGGCGCCGATGATTCCCAGCGCAATGTACAGCGCGCCCGGTTCCAGCCGGGGAACAAATCCCTGAACGATGCCGTGCCAGTCGGGACGGGCAATGAAAATTTCAATTAAAAAACAGAATCCAATCACGCTGATCAACAGAACAATAAATGCTTCCATCTTGCGAACCCCGAGCCGCTGGATGGCCAGCAGCAAAAACGTGTCAAATGCGGTGATGACGCAGCCCCACAGCAGGGGAATGCCAAAAAGGAGGTTCAGTCCAATGATGGTGCCCAGGGCTTCGGCCAGATCGGTGGCGGCAATGGCAATCTCCGCTAAAAACCAGAGAATGTAATTGAGTGCCCGGGGATATTCCCGCCGGCATCCCTGAGCCAGATCGTAACCGGTGACGATGCCCAGGCGGGCGGAAAGGGTTTGCAGCAGCACCGCCATCAAGTTGGACATGAGGAGCACCCAGATCAGGGTGTAACCGAAACGGGCACCCCCTTCGATATCGGTGGCCCAGTTGCCGGGATCCATGTAGCCGACACTGACCAGATAGGCCGGCCCCACAAATGCGAATAACCGTCGAAACCAGCCTTTACGGACAACCGAAACCTGGCCTTCCAGGTTCTCCAGTTTGCTGGAACGACGGTGTTGGCCTTCTGGCGTCATGGCATTTTTAGGTCACTAATGTCAATGTAGTATAATCAATTACCCTTTTGGTTGAAAAGCAAAAATTTTTTATAATTTTTCTGGTGATGATCCCGATGGGCGCCACCGGTAAATGGACTGGACACGGTAGGAGAAGGTCGCGATGCGGAAAGAGCGTTCCCGTACCCTGCGTTCCGATGGCCTGTTGTTGCTCACTTCGGCGATCTGGGGATTGGCCTTTGTGGCCCAGAGGGTGGGCATGGAGTACATTGGCCCGTTCCTGTTCAATGGGGTGCGATTTGCCCTGGGTGCGGGAGTACTGTTGCCTTTCATCTTCCTTTTCCAGCAATCATCTACAGCCACAACAGGATGGGCATCCCTGTACCGCCCGCTTCATCTAAAGGCCGGGATTCTGGCCGGCGGTGCTCTGTTTCTGGGAGCTTCGTTTCAACAGGTGGGCATCGTGTACACCACCGCAGGTAAAGCGGGATTCATCACCGGTCTGTATGTGATTCTGGTTCCCATTCTGGGATTGTTCTGGGGCAAACGCACCTATCCAGAGGCCTGGATGGGGGCATGTCTGGCGGTTGTGGGGCTTTATTTCCTGTCGGTAACGGAAGATTGGGCCATTTCTCGTGGAGATCTGCTGGTCTTTGTTTCGGCCATTTTCTGGGCCATTCATGTTCACATCATCGATCATTTCACCGTGCGGATGCCATCTCTACCCTTGGCTCACATTCAATTTTTAACCTGTGCCGTTTTCAGTCTGATGGTAGCCATCTGGGCGGAACCCATCCAGGGGGAGGCATTGCTTCTGGCCTGGAAACCCATCCTGTACGCGGGATTGCTTTCCACCGGCGTGGCCTACACGCTGCAGGTGGTGGCACAAAAAGAGGCGCATCCCACCCATGCGGCCATTCTGCTGAGCCTGGAAGCCGTGTTTGCGGTACTGGGAGGTTGGGGACTGCTGGCAGAGGTACTGAATGCGCGCCAGTTGCTGGGATGTGCCCTGATGCTCGCAGGGATGATGGTGTCTCAAATTCGGTTTGTTGAATGGCTGCGCATTTCATCGGGTAGACCGTGAGGATTGAAAGGGTAAAAAAGAATCATTCGATAAACCCAGATGATGCATTAGACCCCGAATTGCACGAATGAACACGAATAAAAATTAATTAAAATCCATTGAATTAGATCTGGATGAAAATTCGTTTCGTGGTTTATTCGCGATTTTATTGATATTTTTGGTACATTCTCGGGATTCGTGGTTTCATGCATTATTTGGGATAAATTGAGATTTTTCCGATGAGGAATGAAAATAAACCCAGATTAAGTAATAGCCTACGAATGACACGAATGAACACAAATAAAACCAATTAAATACATTGGATTGTGTCTGTATGAAAATGTGTTCCAGGGATTATTCGCGGTTTTGTCGATATTTTTTGGTTTCATTCGTGTGATTCGTGGTTTACTGCATTATTTGAGATAAAACCGAAGGTGGAAATGCCATGAAACGCGGTACGCCCTCTTCACAGGTACCGATTTTTTCCCTGCCCGAACCTCGACAAACCGGTGACCTTTCACTGGAAGCGGCCATTGTTCGCCGGCGATCGGTTCGTTCATACCGTTCGGCATCGCTGGATTTGCAGGATGTTTCTCAGCTGTTGTGGGCCGCCCAGGGCATTACCGATCCCACAGAAGGGCTCCGCAGTGTGCCCTCTGCTGGCGCATTGTATCCTCTGGAATTGATCCTGGTAGCCGGCAACGTTCGAGAACTTCCCATTGGCGTTTACCGTTATCGGCCACAGGATCATTGCCTGGTGCCGCTGCAGCAACGGGATGTACAGTCGGAACTGGCACTGGCGGCGCTCAGCCAGCACTGGGTCGAAGAAGCGGCCATGGTGCTGGTGGTTGTGGCTAATTATCAGCGCACCACCGCCAAATACGGGCAGCGGGGCATTCGCTATGTGTTGATGGAGGTGGGGCATGTGGCGCAAAATGTTTATCTGCAATGCGTTTCCCTGGGACTGGGAACGGTCTTTGTCGGCGCATTTTACGATGAACAGGTGAAGTCCGTGCTGGGATTACCCCCGCAGGAGGAACCGCTGGCCATTCTCCCGGTGGGTCGGGTGTAACCCGCTGGTGAGGGGGGAACCGGGATTCATCTTGGATTTTTGGATTTTATTTTTCAAATTTGAATGGAATGAAACAGGTGGGAAATACCAAAAATCGGGAGGGGAAGACCATGCCCACATATGTGTTGTTCACCAAATTGTCTCCGGAAATTTCCAGGCAAATGAAGGAGCGGGGGAAATTGGGTCGTGCCTGGCTGGATCAGGTGAAGGAAAAATGTCCGGATGTGAATTTTATTGCGCATTATGCCCTGCTGGGGGAATACGATTTCATGGACATTTACGAAGCCCCCGATGAGGAAACCGCCGCGAAAGTGTCCATGATCAGTCTGGCCAACGGTGCCTTCGAAGCCAAAAGCATGATTGCCATTCCCTACAAGCGATTCCTGGAGTTAACCCAGGAAATCTGATCCCGGATAGCGAACGAGTGGTCTTTTCCAGAATGTTCTAAAATGCAGTCAATGGAAGCGCGAAAGCTTCCCGATGGTGAAATGTGTCTTTTACCGGAATGCATGAAGAAAGGAGCATGGAGTGGATCGGGCGAATTTACAGTCCCCTGTTGAATTGATCCTGGATGGAGAGCATTTGACCCCGGAACAGGTTTATGCGGTGGCACAGGGTACCCGCGTGCGCTTACAGATTGCGCCAGAAGCCCGGAAGCGGATGGAGATGAGTCGTGCCTGGGTGGAACGGCTTCAGGAAAGCGGTCAGCCCATCGTGTACGGCATCAATACCGGTTTTGGTTCCAAAGCCTCGGTTTCGATCAGTCAGGCCAATTTGCGGGAGCTGCAGCACAATTTAATCAAGAGCCACGCAGCGGGAACGGGCGAGCCGTTACCGATCGAGGTCGTCCGGGCGGCCATGTTGCTTCGGGCGCAAACCCTGGTAAAGGGATATTCCGGTATCCGTCCCATTGTTGTGGAAACCCTGCTGCGGATGCTGGAGCGCAATGTGGTGCCCTGGATTCCGGCACAGGGTTCCCTGGGGGCCAGTGGCGACCTGGCACCGCTTTCCCACCTCGCGTTGGTGCTCTGTAAGAGTCCAAAGGCTCAATCGCCCGACTGGAGCGGTCAAGCCTACTGGTACGATGAAACGGCGAGCCAGTGGGTATTGCTATCGGGGCGGGAAGCCATGGAGCGGGCGGGAATTCCCCGCGTGGTGCTGGAGGCCCGGGAGGGGCTGGCATTAAATAATGGCACCCAGATTTCCACCGCCCTGTTGACCCTGGCCTATTATCAGGCCTGCCAGCTGGTAAAGAATGCAGACATTGCCATGGCCATGTCTCTGGAAGCGTTAATGGGAATCACCCGCGCGTTTCGGGAAGAGATTCATCGCCTTCGCCCGCATCCGGGACAATTGGCCACCGCTCGCAATATCCGGCGTTTGATCCAGGGCAGTCAGCTGGTGGATACCCATCCCGAACGCGTTCAGGATGCCTACAGCCTGCGATGCCATCCCCAGGTACTGGCTGGAGTGCGGGATACACTGGATTACATTCGCCGGGTGATTGAGGTGGAGTTAAACGCCACCACGGACAATCCCATCATTATCCCCGATTTAAAGGAAGAAAACCGGGCGCTGTCAGGGGGCAATTTCCATGCTCAGCCCATCGCTTTTGCCGCCGATTTTCTGGCCATGGTGCTGTGCGAGGTAGGCAATATTGCCGAACGCCGCATCTTTCGACTGTCGGATCGGCATCTGAATCAGGGGTTGCCGTCCTTTCTGTGTAAAAATGGAGGTCTGGAAAACGGCCTGATGATTGCCCAGTATACAGCCGCCGCCCTGGTATCGGAAAACAAATCCCTGGCGCATCCGGCCAGCATCGATTCCATTCCAACCTGCGAAAATCAGGAAGATCACGTCAGCATGGCGCCCATTGCGGCGCGAAAAGCCTGGCAGATTTTACACAATGTTCAGAAGATTGTGGCCATCGAATTGCTCTTTGCTGCTCAGGCCATCGATTTGCGCCTGGAAGAAGCCGAAAAGCGGCAGCAGCCAGAACAGGTGCTGGGTGCAGGAACAGCCGTGGCGTATCGAACCATACGACAGCAGGTGGAGCCACTGCAGGTCGATCGTCCCCTGTATGCGGACATCGACACCCTGACGCGGCTGGTGGCGCAGGGAACCCTCCTGAACGCCGTGGAAGATAAAATCGGGCCGCTGGATTAAACCCAAATGATGCGTTAAACCACGAATCCCGCGAATGAATTCGAATCATATCAACAGAATAACGAATGTATCCTGGAAAAACACTTTCATCCAGGTAGAATCAATTGTATTTACCCGTTGTGCTAATTCAGGATAAAGCAGGTATTTAGAAAAACCGTTAAAACGGTTAAGAATCAATCGGTTACGTCATCTATTCTCCTGGCTGAAGCCAGGAGTGAATCGACATTTTCATTCATTAACACCCAGATTTATCTGAGTGGACAACTCCTAAAGTAACAATAATTTACAGAACCGTTTCAACGGTTTGGGTTGTCTAATTCGCACAACGGGTAATTGTATTTTATTATTTTATTGGTGTTAAT
>JAADJD010000007.1 GCA_013150955.1 Calditrichota bacterium | reverse complement strand
TAATTATTCCCATAATTATACATGGCGACTGGGGATTTGTTATCTCACTACCTTTTCGTTCAATTTTTTTTGATATGAATGAAATTTTTAAACAAAAAATTTCAAATCTTTTCTGCTATATACCTATTGTTAATATCATTGAATTACTGTCAATATTCAGCTTTTTTCTTTTTTTAATTTTTGCTTTGTATAAAAGTTGCCTTAAAAAAGAGTTTTTAGGTTATAAATTGTTTTTACCCAGATTAATAGGTGGAATCATCATAGGTTATATACCTTTATTTATGACACAAGAAATATGGGAATGGCTTTTTGAATTTGAGTACAAAGTACTTATTGGATTATCTTTTTTTTCCTTTTGTTTCAGTTACCTGTATTTATTCCTGGAGGTTTACAATAATTTAGACAACATCCAGCAGGCCGCTGTCCGATCACTCGTGATTTTGTTTTTGGGATTAATTTATTCCCTCATTATTGGCCTATTATTATTCGACCTTTTCAGTTTTATATTTGTTTTGGATCCAGAAATACAACTGAACCAAGTTATCATAGTCGAAGGTCTTTTTGGGTTTTACGACCCCATTCGGTTGCTAGCTTATTTCCCGATTGCACTCAGCATTGGCATCTTCCTCCAGATCTTCTGGGAAGAAAAACCTATTACCCACCCTATTTAAAGGGAGATATTATGGCGAAGAGAGAAAAGAATAAATCCAAAAGACATCGATCATCAAACAATACAAATCAATGGGGTTTTGAAAACAATCCCTACCAATTCGTTCCCCATGACAAAAACTGTTCTGAACTTAAATCAGAAGCCCCTTCTTTGGCAAAATTTTCTGGACTGTCAGGATATCTTGTTTGTGAGATCACAACATTAACCCCACTGTTTATCGGTGGGAAACGCCACGAAGGAGAAGCCCCTAAGAAAATCGACTTCTTTGAAATCAATGGGAAACCCGCTATTCCGGGCAGCTCAATCCGTGGTATGTTACGTTCCGTTCTGGAAGCGGCTACTGGTTCATGCTTTTCGGTTTTTGATGAATCGCCTTTACACTATCGCGATATCAAAGCAAAAGTGATAGCAGGTGAAATATTAGAGCTCCCAACAGACGCTAAACCTGGGAAAATCCGGGCAATGAAAAGGGCCTGGATCGCGATACCTGGGGAGGGAGGAGAGCAGGTTTTAGAAATTATAAATAAAAACAATAATAAAATGCATACCATCAAATTTATACCTTCTGGTAAGCAAAATGGCGATATTATCTGGACTGAAATCGAAGAAATTGAAAAATATAAAACCTCGAGAAAAGCACCAATCATAGGTCCTTTCTACTTAGTCAAAAATTATGCGACTTCTTCAATTTCAGCTTCTGGTTGGTACGAGGGCAAATTAAAAATAACCGGTAAAACCATACCGATGAAAAAACGAGAACGGGTGTTTTTTCCATTGGACAGCAAAGAAATTTATTATTTTACTAAAAAAGAGGTAGAGGACTATCAACGAATCGTTGAAGAACAATTAGAGTTCCCTCAAAACAGAAATCGAAATTTCATGAAAAGCCCGCCACGCAAGCCACTCAAAAAAGGCATGCTAATTTATTTTCAAGAAGGTAAAACTGATGATAATGGCGATAAATGGGCTCACAAGATTTCTTATGTGGAAGTACCCCGAGTTTACTACGATACCAGTCGCGGAGATTTAATCAAAGAAATGGGTTTGCAAAAGTGCGAAACTTTAGAATTTCTCTGTCCGGTATGCCGGTTGTTTGGCTTTACAGGTGAAAAACAGGCTTTGCGTTCTCGCATTCAAATTTCGGATGCCATCCATACGGAAGGCGCTGGCCCTGAAAAAGATTATTGGGCAATTAAGCTATTAGGCACACCTCACCCTACTTCTTGTAATATCTATTTAAAAGATCCGACAGATAAAGACGTTGTGCGTAACTACGATGGAATTAAATTGGATAACAAAGGCAATCCAGAAGATCCAAAAAATAAAGATGGAACGAAGAATATAAAATGGAAGGGCCCGGTTGAAATTCGAGGACGCAAGTTTTATTTCCACCATCCGAATCAAAATAAATTATATTACTGTGTTCCCACCAATTATAGAGAACAAGAAGAAATGCGCAGTCAAGTGCGACCAGTTCTTGACGGTAATGTTTTTGAATTTCGAATTGATTTCCAAAATCTTGCTCAAGAAGAATTGGGTATGCTTATTTGGGGATTAGAACTTCATGGAAATTTACACCATAAATTGGGTATGGGAAAACCTATTGGATTTGGGAGCATCAGAATTGAAATAATAGAAGCGCAAGTAGAAAATGATTTAACATCAAAGTATATAGCTTTTGAACAAATGAAAAACAAAAATGGAGGATCTACCAAAAATATTTTTAATAAATTTGAATATTTAAATTCCTTTTTAGTCTGGATAAAGGAAAAAACAGGAAAAGAATTTCTTAATTTGAACAATGTAGAAGTTTTGAGTAAAATTTTAGACATTAATGAGGGGAATACTTCACGGAAGTATCCTACCGAAAAAGGATTTGAATTCTATCGCAATTTAAAAGGGAAACCATTTCCTAATCCACTTGATAAATGAGCCTCATGTTTAAAAAAATCCTTATTCAAAAATAGTACATTAAACCGCAAATCCCGCGAATTTATTCGAAAAATAGTAACAAAATAGTTAATCCTAAATAATTCATTAAAATATGAATCACGCGAATGAAACACAAAATCGCCAATAAACCCTGGAGTACATTTTTATCCAGATATAATTCAATGGATTATGTTATTTTTATTTGCTTTCATTCGTGTAATTCGTAGGCTATTACATAATCCGGGTTTATCCGTGATAATTCGTACGCGAAGATTCCGCGTCACCCAACACCAATATCCCCCCCTCACCACCCCAGCTTTTTCCGCAATCGGCGGGCGGCGTTGCGGCTGATGGGCAATTGGGTGCGCCTGTTGTCCTTCACCTCCATAATGTAACTGCCTCCAAAATACGGCTCGATGATATGCACAAAATTTAAGTTCACAATGGTAGAACGATGAATGCGGAAAAACTGCTCGGGATCCAGGCGCTGCTCCAGCTCCTCCAGGGTATAATTGATGATGTAGGCCTTATCCACCAGATGCGCCAGGACCACTTTGTCTTCGCTGGCAAAATAGACAATATCATCCACCGCCAGTATATAAATCCGCTCCCCCACTCTGGCTGGAATGCGCTGCAACGTTTGCTGCAGGCGAACGCCACGGGTTGCATCCGTTAAATCAGGCGGTGTTAATGTCCGGGTCTTCAATTTCTCAATGGCACGTTCAAATCGTTCATACGAATAGGGTTTCAACAGATAATCGACGGCGTTCAGCTCAAACGCCTGCAGGGCATACTGATCATATGCGGTACTGAAAATTACCTGTGGCTTTTCGGGCAACAATTTTAATACATCCAGTCCGGAAATGTCCGGCAAATGGATGTCCAGCAAGACCACATCCGGCAGAATCCGAGGGATTTCTTCCAGCGCTTTTTTACCGGTTTCGCTCCACCCTACCGATTTCAATTGCGGGTGCGCATCGACAAATGCCAGCAGCCGTTCCCGTGCCGGTGGCTCATCTTCGACGATATATACCGTTATGGGTTTCATGGGCCTCCTTTTCTTACGGGAATTTTCAGGGATACCACACTTCCCTTTCCGGGATCCGATTGAATGATTATCCCCGCCTGTCTTCCAAAACGCATCTTTAATCGCTGGTGAATATTGGCCAGCGAATGCTTTTCTTGCAATATGGGATTGATTTTTTTCTGAAAACCCCCACCCGTATCCCGCACGCGGATTAACAGGTGATCATCCATTTTCTCGCAACTGACTTCGATTTGGAGGGGTTGCTGGCGATCGCACCAGCCGTGCTGGATGGCATTTTCCACCAGGGGCTGAATAATCAGCGGCGGCACCTGCAGGGTCTGACATTCTTCTGCAATCAGAAACCGATAGCCCAATCGTTCTCCAAAGCGAGCTTTTTGAATGTCCAGATAGCGCCGGGCCAGGGCCACCTCCTGCGCCAACGTCACCGTTTCTCGATGACTAATCTGGAAGGTGGTTCGATAAAAATCGGCCAGAGCAATGACCAATTCCTCTGCCAGCCGGGGATGATCCTTAATTTCGGCTGCAATGGTGTTCAGGGCGTTAAACAGAAAGTGGGGTTCCATTTGCCTTTGCAATAATCGCAATTGGGCCTCCTGCAACTGGCGATGTTTATTTAACATTTCGACGTAGCTGATCAACAACGCCAGAAAAAGCGCCAGTAAAATCCCCATGGCCAGCAGAGCAATGATGGGTGACAGCTCGCGCATGACCCACTCCACGGTCAGGAAATCCGGGCGCTTCCCCACAGAAAGGGCACTTAAAACCGTAGCCACCACCGAGATGATGCGATTGAGGATGTCCTGAAGCACATCCGCAGGGGGCAGGATGATCAGAAAGTGAAATAATCCAATAAGAACAATTGCATACACAATGCCCGTTAAATAAAACAAGCTGCGCAGAAGCACATAAAATGAAGCATTCACCTGATGAATGATGGGATACGTTAACCGATTGATGCCCAGAAGTACGCCGACGAACAGGGTGGCATACAACCAGCTCACAATCAGCGTTGGATAGGGCAAGTTTTCCACAGGCACAAGCAGTAAATAAAAGATGCCCCAGATTGCCCCATAAACCGTCAACCCCACAATCGGTGGTGGCACAGTTTCTTTGTCCGTAAACATGAAAGATCCCTGTCTTTGTGAATCCCGGTCAATGGCATCATGTCCAAAATCGACCTTCATGCTTTCCACAAAGAGTGGACGATCCATAAAATAACGTCTTTTTCCAATATCATCATTCTCTTTTTCATTCATTTTGAACGTTGTCGACTGTATTCCCACGGAATGCTACCATAATACTGTGCGAAAAATCATTCTTCCCTGCCGGTTACCCCAATCGATACATTAGAAAAAACATGGCCCCGTTGGCAATGGCATGGGTCAGGATGGGGATGATTAGCGTCCGGTAACGGGCGTAGAGATAATAAACGATCATTCCAAAAATCCATGCCGGGATCATCAGATACCAGTTGCCATGCCATAGGGCGAACGCAATGCTGGTAACCACAGCGCCTTTCACAGGCGACCACCCTCGTTTTTCGGCGATTTGCATCCCCACGCCTCGAAAGATGATCTCTTCCACGACCGGAGCAACGAACACCATGCTCACAAAATGAAGGGCATACACATGCACACGGCTCATTTCAAACCATTCGATGTCCACCGGGATAATTTTCCACCAGACCAGGGCACTCAGTACCACCAGGCCTGCCCCGAGTAAGGCCGTAAATATATCCTGCCAGATGCCCTTTTCGGATGGGTGGAACAAATCCAATGGCGTTGGGTTCGCCTGACGCAGTCGTTTCCAGTAAAATGGGAACATTGCCAGTAGCAGTAAAGGAACGTACACCGCCAGGTAATCCTGCAATGCGACGGTGGCCTGATTGTAGTCACCGAGTTTCTGGAATTGCCAGTACCAGATGCTCCATCCAATTCCCCAATTCAATATTGCCGGAATAAAAAGAATGAACATGAAGGTCTCCTCCGTTTTTAACCGTTCATGCCTATTCCTTCTTCGGTTCCGCGATACTGGCGCCACGCGACCCGCAACAACGCGCCGGTTCCTAAAAATGCCAGCGCCAAATACGCCAGCGTTCCCAGATAGGGAATCCAGGTCACGGCTTTGAGAATGAAAAATCCCACCAGAAATGCCAGATATTTACCGGGATTTTCCTGTTTTAAAAATTGCTGCATGAGCCACTGTCCCAGAATGGAAGCGCCCAGCAATTTACTCAGATAGAGTACCATAAGATAAATGCCTCCCAGAATAAACATCAGCGGCAAGACGATAACCGAAAGCAGGGTCACCACGGGCATGATGATTAAGAACAAACCTCCCACCCCTCCTACCTTCAGTGGATGTTGCCAGGCAATCTGGGCCATTTCGCGATTGACTCCCGGAAAGATGCTAATGAAAAGCAGGCCAATCAGTAAGCCAGAAAGTCCAAGCCAGATTTTTACTGGATGGCGGTAAAATGGTTTTGTCGGCTTCACGTGAACGATCAGGTTCGGTGGGGCGTTGGGAATGGAAGCGGGTTTTTCCCTGTAAAACGTGATCTCGACGGATCGGGAACTCTTAAACTGTTCGCCAAAGGTAACCTCATTGATCTCAAATCGGATGTTTCCATTCACAATACCATTTAAGATGATGTTGTCAGCGCCGCCCTGCACGTCACCATCCACCCGGGCTCCATCCAGGACAAAAGCCTTGCTCCCGCTAAAAACACTGCCGTGCACCACAGCACCGGGTAATAATTGAATGCGTTCTCCCATGGAGCGAATCGAACCGTGTACGGTGCCTTCCACCTGCAATTCCTGCCCAAAGAAAAACACATTGCCCCGGACTTCTCCGAGAATGCGAGCCCGTCGGCTGAAGATAAGCAGATCATCTCCAATCTGTCCGTTTACCTGGATGGTTTCGCCAAAAAAGTAGACATCGCTTTTTACCCAGCCGTTCACTTCCAGGGAACGACCGAAATACAGTAAATCGTCCGTTACAGAATCCCCGGCAGCTAAAGTGTAGGCGTGCCCACCCTGGACATCCAGCGCCAGCAGGGAATATGCCGTTATCCAGATGCTTAACATTGTTAAAAACAGCCCTCTCATGGTTCAGCTCCTTTTTTAGTGTCCGGGAGAAAAGATAACCGATTCCAGCATTTCTCAAACTTTTTCCCGACAAACGGTCAAATTGGGGGAGTAAATGGTTGGAAAGATGGGATGAATGGCATCCGATGTGGATTTA
Source organism: Calditrichota bacterium (assembly GCA_013150955.1). Lineage (GTDB taxonomy): Bacteria > Calditrichota > Calditrichia > RBG-13-44-9 > J042 > JAADJD01. The sequence goes on along the minus strand of JAADJD010000007.1, from coordinate 15,455 downwards.
TCCCAAATTGTGCTTTAAACCCAGATTATGCTTTAACCTACGAATGACACGAATTAACACAAAAAAACAATAAAATCTATTTGATTATGTCTGAATGAAATGTGTTCCCGAGTATATTCAACCCAGATTAATCAATAGCCTACGAATTACACGAATTAACACCAATAGAAGGATTGTGTCTGGATGAAAATGAGTTCCAGGGTTTATTAGCGATTTTGTAGATATTTCTTGGTTTCATTCGCGTTATTCGCGGTTTATTGCATAATTTGGGTACAACTATTTGTTGATATTTTTTGAATGAATTCGAGTGATTCGTGGTTTCGTGCATGATTTAGGATAAACCATTCGACGAAGAATAATATCATTTTCCAGGGCAGTGGGAATCTCCAATCTGCCCATCGGTGCAGTTTTTATTCAACACATCCCGGGAAATGGATTTAAAGGGTTAACATTCCTTGGATCATTTATTTTACAAAGAACATTTTAATCGCGTGTTTCTCCCGTTTATCTGCCTCCACAACAAGATAGTAAATTCCTCCACTTAAATCTTTTGCATCAAAGTCAATCCGGTATTCCCCGGGTGACTGGTAATCATTCACAATTTCCCGGATTCGCCGACCCAGGACGTCATATACCGATACCAAGATGCGCGTCGATCGATAAAGGGTGTACTGAATCGTCGTGGACGCGTTAAAGGGATTTGGATAATTCTGTTGAAGGGTAAGAATTGACGCAACAGATGGTAAGTCTTCGCTCTCGTTAATGGCAGTATATGCATAAGTTAATGCATTATAGGCATTGATTCGGCCATAGCCATAGTACGGATCCCAACCCGGAGTGTCCTCCAGGGAATCCCCCACCTGGTCTTCAGCCGTGTTGCGAATGATCGCCCGTATATCATCTGGCGTTCGGGAATTATCCTGTGCCAATAACAGCGACGCCAATCCGGCAACATGGGGCGCCGCCTGTGATGTTCCACCCCAATACCAATCATAATCCGTATCTGACTCATGATTTAAACCATAAATGATGTTTCCCGGGGCCACCACATCTATATGGGCGCCATAGTTACTCCCACCACCCCAGAAAAAAGGATTGGCGCGGGTATCATCCGTATCGGTTGCCCCCACCGCAATTGTATTTGAATAGGCTGCCGGATAATAGGGCACATCGTTATTCGCGTTCATCATGCTCACAACGATGGTGACATTGTTCTGATAGGCATAATCCACAGCATCTTTCAACAACTGGGAAAAACTTTCACCCCCAACGGACATGTTGATGACCCGTGCCCCTTTATCGACCGAATACACAATCGCCGAAGCCCACCACGAGTAATAGCCCCAATTGTCTGCGTTTAAAATTTTGTGGATCATCAGGCGCGCATGCCAATCGACACCTGCATAGCCGATACTGTTATTCCCAATGGCACCCAGGATGCCCGTCACATTGGTGCCATGTCCATGATCATCCGTGGGATCATTGTCTGAATTGGCAAAATCCCAACCGTAAATGTCGTCCACGTAATTATTGTTGTCATCATCTGTTCCATTGGATGGAATTTCATCGGGATTCATCCAGAGCCGGGATTCAATCTCGGGATGGGAAAGGCGAACTCCCGTATCTAAAATCGAAATGATGATCGAACTATCCCCTGTTTCAACACTCCAGGCCTCGTCCATATCGATATCGGCATCCGGTTTCCCTTTTTGCCAGGATGGAAACATTCCCGTGTTCTTCAAGGCCCATTGACGGAAGAAAAAGGCATCGTTTGGGGAAAGCGCCGCCATTCCAGCCCCATAGCCCGTATAGTCTGGCTCCACATATTCAAACATTCCGGTATCCGCATATCGACGGATCAGTGTGGCCATATCCCGGACTTCTTCGAACCTGAAAACATAAATCGCGTCAAGGTTCAATTCCTTAAATAACTTGTCTTTACAATCCGGCAACACCCTCTCCATAGCGATACATTTGAATTCGCGGTTCAATTGATTTAATACGGAATTGCCTGTGGCTGCCGGAGATAACCGGCCGCGATTCAAATCCACCACGTTATCGGACTTGAACTTTACGATAATCCGATTCGGATGGTGGGCGGGGATATCAACGGGTTTCTGGGCAAACAGATGATTGAAGAGGAATATGGCGATCGTGAGAATAAAACTCTGGATTTTATGGGACATCATTACCCCCTTTCGTTTTCGAATTTCGCCTTTTCATCTGGGTTGACTCGCAACTGGCGAGTTTATCTCAGATGATGCATAAGACCACGAATGAACATATAAACCCAAATTGTGCTTTAGACCACGAATTGCACGAATTAACACAAATTAGACCACGAATTGCACGAATTAACACAAATAAAAACAATAAAATCCATTGATTTAGATCTGTATGAAAATTCGCTTCGAGGTTTATTCGCGATTTTATTGATATTTTTTGTGTTCATTCGCGTGATTCGCGGTTTAATGCATTATCTGGGATAAAATAAATTGGATTATTTCTGGATGAAAATGGGCCTCGAGGTTTATTCGCGATTTTATTGATATTTCTGGGCTTCACTCTCATGATTCGCAGTTTATTGCATGATTCGGGTTTATGATGATGAGATCGCTTACAAGGTCATTTGATCAAATGGTTGCCAAGATGGCACAAAAATGATTCCTATAATTTTTACTTTGGATCAAGATTCACACACAGAAAATGTTGCAAGGTGTGATACCAAAGTTATGTCTTCCATCCATTTTCAGGATGGCTACCAATTTCACCGCCTAAAATACGATTATCGAATCATACGTCATCGTGATTTTTAACAAATATTTACCGTGTTAAAACTTAATAATCCCAAATAAAGCGTTAAACCACAAATCACGCGAATGCATTCGAAAAAATCAACAAAATAGCGAATATATCCGGGAAAACATTTTCCATCCAGATAGAATTAAGTGCATTTTTTTATTTGTGTTAATTCGTGTAATTCGTAGGCTAATGCATGATCTGGGTTAATCATTTTAGCGGAGGTGCGTGGGAATCGAACCCACCTCCCCGCGGTTTCGCAGGGACACGCGGCTTTGAAGGCCGGGAGGGACACCAGTCCCCATCCACCTCCAATCGGTTCTTCAGGACAATAATTTGCGCAGCTCGTTAATCCGGTCTGTGCGCTCCCAGGTGAAATCCGGATCCTGACGACCAAAATGCCCGTACACCGCTGTTTTTCGGTAAATGGGACGCAGCAGCTCCAGGGTGGTGATCATCCCTTTCGGGGTAAAATCAAATACTTTTTCCACAGCACGGTACAGTTTATCCTCTGGCACTTTGCTGGTACCAAAGGTTTCGATCATCAGGGAGACCGGTTCGGCCACCCCAATGGCGTAAGCCACCTGAATGCCACAACGCTCGGCCAACCCCGCCGCCACGATGTTTTTTGCCACATAACGGGCAAAGTAGGAAGCCGAGCGATCCACTTTTGTGGGATCTTTACCGCTGAAACATCCGCCCCCGTGATAATACGCCCCACCGTACGTATCCACAATCACCTTCCGGCCGGTTAAACCAGTATCGGCCTTGGGGCCACCGATGACGAACCGTCCGGTGGGATTAATGAAGTACTTAATTTTCTCCGCCCGCAATTCTCTGGGAATAACCTTCTTGACCACCTCCTCCACGATGGCCTCCTGCACCTGCTCCCGGGTGACATCCTCATCATGCTGGGTGGACACCACCACCTTCTTCACAGAAACGGGTCGGCCATCTTCGTATTTGATGGTGACCTGGGCCTTTCCATCGGGACGCAAGAAGGGGACAATCCCTTCCTTACGCACCTGAGCCAGGCGCTGGGTCAATCGATGGGCCAGCAGAATGGGCATGGGCATGAGTTCTGGCGTCTCGTTGGTAGCGTATCCAAACATCATGCCCTGATCGCCTGCACCGGCCCGATCCACACCAATGGCAATGTCTGGAGATTGTTGATTGATGCTGGTTAAAATGGCACAACTCTCATAATCAAATCCATAGTGAGGATCAGTGTACCCGATGTCGCGAATCACATCCCGAACCACCTGCGGAATATCCACATAACATTCGGTGGTGATTTCACCACCAATCATTACCAGACCGTTGGTCACAAAGGTCTCGCAGGCTACCCGACCAAACTGATCTTTCTGCAAAATGGCATCCAGTACCGCATCGGAAATTTGATCCGCAATTTTATCCGGATGCCCCTCGGTTACCGATTCGGACGAAAATAAGTACGTTTTCATGGGTTCTCCTCGTTATCTGTCATCACCGATCTCTTATTCCAATAGCGGACAATCTGTTTTCCCTCCACTCTCCACCAGGGAATATAAATTACATCCAAACCCACTTCTTCTCAATGGGATAAACGTTTTTATTTGATATTTTCGATCTCTGAATGATCGGACACGTTGATATTTTGCGCCGTTCCACAAAGCCGCACGTGGTGCCCGATAATGGAATGGGAAAGCACAATATTTTGAATTTCGGTATCGTGATCGATGATGGTGTCCCGAATGACGGCATTGCGGATATGGCAGTGTTTGTCGATGCTAACGTAGGGGCCAATGACCGAATATTCAACCGTTGCGTCTGGATGGATGAATACCGGCTCGATGATGCTGCTGTGGGCAAATTCCCCTTCCGCGCGGGGGTGATTCTTTTCCAGAATGGTTCGGTGCGTCTCCAGCAGGGTTTTCTTCTCGCCGCAGTCGTACCAGCCCTCCACGTTAAAAACGATGATCTTTTCCCCCTGATCAATCATCAACTGCAATCCATCGGCCAGCTGATATTCTTCATTGAGCATGATGTGTCGATCCATCACCTGCTGCAGGGCAAGGAACAGCCGTTCGGCCTTCCGGATAAAATAGATGCCCACCAGTGCCAGTTTCGAGATCAGCCGCTGGGGCTTTTCCACCACTTTTTTCACGAACCCAAACTCATCCAGCACCGCCACACCAAATCGGCGGGGATCGTCCACTTCCTTCACGCCCAGCGCCGTAAATTCGCTTTCGAAGATGGAACGCAGATCCACATCATAAATGGTATCCCCCAACACAATCACAAACGATTCCTCAGGTTGAATCACCTCGCGGGCCATGAACACCGCGTGGGCCAATCCCAGCTTTTCTTCCTGATGGATAAAGTGGGCCTTCACCTGAAACGTCTGGCGAACGTAATCCTGGATCTGCTCCCTCAGGTGCCCCACAATAAACACCAGCTCGTCGATGCCATCAGCCAGCAATTTTTCGATAATGTATCCTAGGATGGGTTTTCCCGCCAGGGGTAATAGAACCTTGGGACGCACCAGCGTGTGGGGACGTAACCGTCGCCCGTGACCGGCTACCGGGATGACTGCCTTCATGTTGCTCCCTGAATTTTGGGGTTCGTTATTTTGGGAATTCGCGGCCGGCGATCCTCATCGGATCGCAAACCGCGATTCCATTTCCATTTTTTTCGGGATTGAATCCGGCAAAATTATTTTAACTCTGCCAGCTTCTTCTTTAGCAAGGTGATGCTATCGATTTTGATGGGATCTTTGGCGTTGATCATGGCCAGGTAATAACTGGCCCAGTCCCCAATGTAAATTAAAGAAAACATGCGGGCCAGCCGGCTTTTCCCCTCGGCAAATACCTCCAGTATGGGGATGCCCTTGTCTTTCAAAATCCCCTTGGTGATCTCCACCCGCTGCTTGTTGCGAGGGGTCTCTTCCGGATCGCGCAATAGAACCACCCGGAAAAATTGGTTCACCTTCTGAGGGCCTTCCCATCCCATAATCTCGTTGTGATTGAGTTCCGGGAACACATTGCTGAAGGCCATGATTTTGGAATTTTCATTAAATTGATTGCGCCAGCGTACCGGAATGGGATACAGGTAGGGCACCGCCGTGTAAATAACCGGGATGGTGTGATACAGCGACTGGGCAATGTGGTTGGGCAAGTTATGGCCCTGGCTGGCGTTGGGATTGAACCGCCGTTGCAATTCATTTAAAATTTTCAGGGTTTCATCCACTTCCTCCTCGCGCGGGCGAATCAGTCCCAGCTTTTCGCACAAAAACAGTACCGGGAAAAAGAGGTAGCCCAGCGCCTGCCGTGGGGGCAATCCCCCCGGAATTTTCATATGAAGCAGGCCTTTGGATTGGCTAAACGCTTCCAGCTCCCCACCCGAAGAAATACAAACAATCTGCGCCCCCCGTTTGAACGCTTCTTCCGTGGCCGTCAGGGTTTCTTCGGTGTTGCCGGAGTAACTGGTGGCAAAAAAGAGGGTATCTTCCCCCACAAAAGCCGGCAGGGAATATTCGCGGTTCACCTGGGCAGGATACGCCAGCTCGTCCAGTGCATACGCAATGAACAGATCGCCAGAAATGGCCGATCCGCCCATCCCGGCAAACACCAGATTGCGAATGCGTCCGGTATCCAACCGGGGTTGCACTTCGGCAACCAGTTTTTGGGCATGGGTCAGCTGCTGGGGAAAATCGTTTAAAAACCGGAGAAAATTGGAACGATCGTAATCAAGCATGTGTCGGTTCCTTTCTTATTTTTATGTTCTTTCATTTGTCGTCGTTCAGCGCCTGCTCTTCTAATCCCATCGATTTTGTATGCCTTCAAAGAGCTTATTTGCGCTCCGTCCGATCGGCATGGCAGGCCTCCGCACACTCCGGCACTACTCAAAAAACACATCCTTGAACTTTTCCGAAAAGAATGTCTCCAGCGTTCGTTTAATCTCTTTCGTGGTTTTCAGATGCCGAATTTCCTCGTAAATGGCCTCGCACTCGGCCACGGTCAGCTGGCGCACCACTTTCTTCATTTCGGGAATCATCACATGCGCCGCACTCAGCGTATCCAATCCCATGGCAATGAGCACCGGAACTGCCACCGGATCTCCGGCCATTTCCCCGCACATGCTCACCGGTATGTTTGCGGCCCGTGCCGCGTCCACCGCATCCTTAATCAACCGCAGCACGGCCGGATGAAAATGGGAGTAGAGATAGGCCACGTGCTCGTTGCTGCGATCCACCGCCAGCGTGTATTGCACCAGATCGTTGGTACCAATGCTAAAGAAATCCACCTCACGGGCAAATTCATCCGCCATGGTCACCACCGAGGGGATTTCCACCATGATGCCCAGCGGGGTGTTTTCGCCAAAAGGGATGCCTTCCTGACGGAGCTCTGCCTTGGCCTTCTCAAACAATTCCTTAACCTGATACACCTCTTCCAGACTGCTGACCATGGGGATCATGACCTGGACGTTCCCCTTTACATTGGCCCGCAACATGGCCCGCAACTGAGAAATAAAGCAGTCCGCATGATCCAGACAAAAACGAATGGCCCGATACCCCAGAAACGGATTGGGTTCCTGCCCCACAAAGATGTGGGGAAAAATCTTATCGCCACCGATGTCGATGGTGCGAATGGTAACGGGCTTGGGGTACATTTCCCGGGCCACTTTCAGATAAATCTGGGTTTGCTCTTCTTCGGAAGGCAGAATGTGCCGATTGATGTAAATCCCCTCCGTACGGAACAGGCCGATGCCATCCGCCCCCACTTTCTTCACCTGCTTGATCTCGTTTTCGAATTCAATATTGGCCAGAATGAAGATACGGCGCCCATCGCGCGTGCGCGATTCCTTGGTGCTCTCCTTGATTAGCGCTTCTTCTAAAGAAAGAAAGAGGTTGCGCCGCTTCTGATATTTCTGAACCGTTTTGCTCGAAGGATTCACAATCACCGTGCCGTGGGAACCGTCCAGCACCAGCTTGTGGCCCGGCTGCACAAAATCGGTAATCCGTTCCAATCCCACCACCGCCGGCACTGAAAGTGCCCGCGCAATAATGACCGTATGGGAATTGATCCCCCCCTTGTTGGTGGCAATTCCAAGAACCTTTTGCTGATGCAGATTCACCGTATCGGCGGGACTGAGATCATCCGCCACCACGATGGCGGGTTTGTTTAAGACGATGGGCTGACGCCCACCCATCAGATTTTCCAGAACCAGCCATTTTAGATTGGCCACGTCCAGCGCCCGTTCTCGCATGTAATCATCCGGCACCTTCAGCAATTGTTCCTTTTTACTGGAGAACACCAGGAAGGTGGCATAAGCGGCGTTAAACTTTTCGGTTTGAATCAGCTGTTCGATTTCATCCAGAAAGACACGATCGTTTAAAATTTCCAGCTGGATTTCCAGAATGCGGGGAATTTCTCCCCCATATTGAAGACGCGCTTTTTCATAGGATTCCTGGATATAATTTCTGGCATTTTCGATGGACTGGCGGAAGTTTCGCAATTCTTTTTTGATGTGCTTATCTGGAATTCGCCGGGGCTCTGGTTCCATTCGACGATATTGATACAAAAAACATGGCCCGATGACAATGCCCGGCGAAGCAGGTATCCCCTCCAACACAATATCTTTTTTCGGGTCGGCCATAGTTAACTGAATTTTAACGATCGAATTACCCCTTATTCCTCAAAAAAGTTTTTGGTGATCAATTCCTCAATCGCCTCCATCGCTTGTTGTTCATCTTCCCCTTCGATGGTCACTTCAATCTCGCTGCCCGGTTCTGCCGCAAGCGTCATCACACCCATCAAACTCTTGCCGTTCACCACATAACCATCTTTCGCTACCTTAATATCGGACTTAAAACGACCCGCTGTTTTGACCAACAGAGCCGCCGGCCGGGCATGCAATCCATATTTATTATTGATTTTGAATATCTTCTTAATCATATCCCCCTGATTCGTCATAGAAAAATGAACCCGACGATAACAAAAAATAATATGGTAAACAGGCAGGTAAAATAAAAATTTTTACTAAATTTATAAAAAATGGACGCATAGATTGCCGCTCCGCCAATCACGGGAATCCAGGCAAATTGCTCAACCTTAAATTTAACCAACAAAACCCCTAAAAATAAGAAAAAGATGGCCACCCCCAGATACAAATACCCTTTCTTCAGTTTTTCGAATCGCCCCTCGCGAAAACAGCGATAAATTTCCATCCCATAGCGATACCCTTCCAGGATCCCCACATAACGCAGGTACAGGTGGGGAATGTTATACAACAGGAAGGTAAGGATCAACACGGCAACCCGCTGTTCCACGGTGCTGGCCACAAACACCCCGAACGCCCCCACCAGCAGCGAGACCGGCCGCAGCGTGAGCCAGAAAATTTGATCTCCCAGCGATCCCAGAATGCTGATCAGCAGATCCTTCATCCGATCCAGCCGATCCGTGTTTTGCAGATTCCCGGAGGCGTATTCTTCTTCCAATCGAATGGATACTCCCAGAGCATAGGAAACCATGTAGGGGTGTGCGTTGAAAAATTTCAGATGGCGCAACAGGAATTCCTTTCGGGAACGCGTATCCGGATACAATCGCTTGAGAATGGGAAACAAACAAATGCCGAACCCAATGGAAATGAGGCTGCGGTAGTTCCAGACCGATTGAACAAAAAAGCTGCGCAGAAACACCCGGAATAGATCCCATTTTCGAATTTTACGCGGTGCCAGTGTTTCCCCTTCTTTTACCGAATCCGGACGAGCCATGGTTCGTCTCGCTTAACGATGCGTGGATTTCTTTACCAGAATCTGGTAAAATAATTTACCTGTAAAGGCAAACCCAATTCCAAAAACTGCCGGTTTTACAAATTGCAATTTTTGATCCAGCATGTCGTTAAAAACGGGCATCAGTGCCTGAATACAAAAATCGGCCACATTGAGCATGACAAAAGTAAAACCAAACATCAGAAAGAAATAAAAGGCGATGCTCAGGAAATCCACCAGCACAATCTTTCGCAAATTGGCGGCTTCTGCAGCACTGAGTGCCACTTCCAGCAGATAGCCGTTGAACTTCCGATCCAGAACCGTCAACCGATCTCCCACATAACTGGCCAGGATGCCCATTAAAATGGCCAGGGTGAAAATGATGTTGGGATATCCCAGATGATCGAAGTAGATAACAATGGCGGCCACAATCATGGACGCGATGTTGCCTTCCGGAAAGCTGATAGCACCCACGGGAATAATGCTAATCCACAACAATTGCAAAATGACCCCAATTTCAAAACCCAGCTGGGGATTCCCCAGTGCCCAGCCAATTAGCGGACAGGCAAATAGTGGCTGGGATAATAAAACCTGAAATGCAATGGTGGTGTCCAGAGATAAAAACCCAATGAGCAGCGACGTTGTCAGATAGGACATAATTGTTTTCTATTTTTCTGGAGATGCAATTTATTGTTTACCTGCGGGAATGTCAAAAGGAAAAAATTGCGGATCCGGGTGCCCCCTCAGCCGATGAAAGTTGCCACTCAGCGGATCTGTGTGGGGATGATTCCCGGTTACCGAACGATCAGAAATTTGCCCAGTTGCTGAAAATTGCCTGCAGTCACCCGAAAAATATATACCCCACTGGCCAGCGGAGACCCGGAATCGGTCTGCGGCACCCAGAAATACACCGGGGTCATGGTGTGAATGGTTCGGATGCGGATGCCAGCCGCGGTAAAAATCTCAATTCGTGCATCCCGCGGTAAATTCAGAAAGGTAATGCCCCTGCCGGGATGATCCGGCGTCCATTTTGCCGGGTAGATCCGAACCGCATTCGGTTCATCCCGCGGTACCCAGCCGCCAAACAATTCGAACGCCAGCTGGGAATCTGGCATGGTAAATGACCAGGGCCCACCTACCGCAGCCAGCTGGAATTCCCCCTCAGTGATGAAGGGATAATCCACGTATTCAAAATTTTCTACAATGCGATGTTCCGGTAAAAACAGCACTCCACCCAGCGCTTCACTTTTTTGAGCGAATTGGATCGTCAGAAAATAAGTGCCGGGGATTTGCACCAGAACAGATAAAAACTGGTAGGCCAGCGGAGGTAGCGTGCTCTGGAAAAAGGCATCCCGATCGTTCTGCACGGAATCCAGAGCCACTGTCTGGATCAAATCGGGTTCGGGATACTGGCTGGCCTCTGGAAAAAAGCGGTCGGGTTGCGCCCGCGAACCGGTGAAATACAACCAGCTGGCAAAACGGAACCATTCCTGGCTTAACGAAGATCCCCGCTCCTGCAACACCCGATCCAGTGCCACAACTGCCTCTGCATCCAGAATATTCTCCCATACCTCCCGCACAATCTCCGGGCCATACACGTATCCCAGCATCATGGGGAATAAAACCTCGCCGTATACCCGAATCCATTCCAGGTTACTTGCTGGAATTTTAAACAGGCTAATATCCAGACTCTGAAGATAGTAGGGCAAATACTGGTAATAATCGTTCACCGTATCGGCGATCACCTCTTCCATGTAAGTGGCAGAACTCTCGATAAACCAGAAATCGGGCAGTACAGCATTATTAAAGCCATCGCCATAGTTCCAGATGTGATATCCCAGTTGAAGGGCATGCGTAAACTCATGTGCCGCAGTCACTGCAATGGCGAGACTGTCACGCACAATGGGATCTCCCCCATCCGCAGGAAAACGCACGAACGAAAAGTCCGTGGAGATGATGATGTGGGAGGTATAGTTTTCTCCCGGCAATGCAGGAATCTCCTGATCAATTAAGGTCATCCCATACGTCCGGGAGCCGGCCAGATTCTGACAATAAACCGGGTACACCTGGCGGGGCGAACCATCCGCGGCTGGGGGTGGGCGAAAACCCAGGCTATCCACCTGAATGGCCCAGGCGCGATCGAGAGCCCCGGCTACAAACTCCAGATAATCCGGAATGGTGTCCCCATCCAGATTGTAGGTTGGGATGGCATCGATCCCTTCAGTCTGATAATAGATTTCGAAATGCCCGGATGGGCTGCGGAAGGTGCGATAGGTCTGCAGGGTCACCTGGCTGGAAAATGCCTGTAGCCGATGTCGAATCTCCGATTGTCCGGAAAAAAACGCTGCCAGCACAGCCGGGAAACCGCATTTATCCACCGGGGGAGTCGCCAGGATCTGCAACTGATCCAGTCGCTGCCGCAACATCTGCCAGCTTTCAGCCAGCAGCGCGGTTGGCATCAGGCTAATGAACACCAAAAACAAAAATATCATTCGCATGAAATGTTCACCGATAAAAATTGTCAGTCTGGATACATCATCCGAATTCCATTCCCGCTATGAAACCTAAATGATGCATTATATCGCGAGTCACATGAATTCATCCAGAAATATCCACAAAAATAGGAAATAACCCCCGGAATCCAATTTTCATCCGGATATAATCCAGTGGATTTATCATTTTTATTTGTGTTCATTCCGGTCATTCGTGATCTAATGCATCATCTGGGTTCATTCATGCTATTCACAGTCTAAAGTTGCATGCAATTTATCCCTGATCATCCACACCATTCCCGGTGAAAAACCAAATCCGGTTAATGTTTGGAGCGAAACACCAGCGAAATGGGTACGCCCTTAAATCCCCAGTGCTCTCGAATTTTCTTTTCCAGAAAGCGTCGGTAGTTGGTGGGGATTAAATCGGGATGGTTTCCAAAGAACAGGAACCGGGGCGGTGCAGTTTCCACCTGGGTGATGTAGTTGATTTTCACCTCTTTTCCCCGCACGGCAGGAGGACTGTTGGTTTCGATGATGGGCAACAGTACCCGATTCAGCTCACTGGTCTTGATCTTCTTATGGTACTCATCGAACACCTCCATTACCAGATCCATTAACTTGTACAGGCGCTTCTTTTGCAAGACCGATGTGAAAATGATTGGGATGTAATTCATGGTTCCCAGCCGTTCGCGGATATGTGTTTCCCATTCCTGCAGGGTGTTGGCATCTTTGGGAATGAGATCCCATTTGTTTACCACCAGCACCACCGCTTTCCTGGCCTCGATGGCATCCGCCAGCGTGTGCAGATCCTGACGCGTCAGTCCCATCGTGGCATCGATAAAATACACTACCACATCGGCGCGATCCATGCTGCGCATCGTGCGCAACTGGCTGTAGAACAGAATGTTCTCTTTAATTCGGGTTCTGCGCTTGAGCCCGGCCGTATCGATGAGCAGGAATTCGCGCTTCTTATATTTCAGCGGTGTGTCGATGGGATCGCGTGTGGTGCCGGGTATGGGAGTTACGATGATGCGTTCTTCGCCCAACAATGTATTCACAAAAGAGGATTTGCCGACATTTTCTTTCCCGATAATGGCGACCTTAATCCGGTTGTCCGGTTCTTCATCCAGCAGTTGGGAATCGAGCCGCTGGTGAAGCACGTCCAGCATGTCTCCAATGCCCCGTCCCTGTAAGGCCGAAATGAAAATTGGATCCCCGATTCCCAGGCCATAAAACTGATAGGCCTCGGCTTCCATCCTGTCGTTATCCACCTTGTTCACCAGCAGCAAAACCGGTTTTTCCGTGCGCTTGAGTTTTTCGGCAATTTGCTGATCCACATCAGTGACCCCGGTGGCCAGATCCACCACAAACAGCAACACATCGGCTTCTTCAATGGCAATTTCCACCTGTTCTCGAATGGCTCGTTCCATTAAATCGGTTGCCTTCGGCAAATAACCTCCGGTATCGATTAAAATGAACGATTTTCCGCTCCAATCCGTCTGCGCGTAATGCCGATCCCGTGTGACACCGGGGATGTCATCGACGATTGCTTCTCGCTTTTTCAGAATGCGATTAAACAAGGTGGATTTTCCCACGTTCGGGCGTCCAACAATGGCAACAATTGGTTGTCTCATGGTCATAAATCATCACTTTGTATCGTTGAATACAAAATTTAATGGCAAATTGCTCGAATTTCTAAAGGTTAATAATTTAGAAGGGTCGCGAAATGTTCCGGGGGATGGTCTTTTTCTCTCAGTTTAATGAAACATACTCGAGGGACAATCAGTTCCCAACTCGCATGAACTCAGGTGCCATGCCTTCTGTAAGTTCGATCCGAATTAGGCTTCAACCCCAATAATGCATGAAACCGTGAATCACGCGTATGAATTAAAAAATATCCACCAGATAACAAATAAACTCAGAAACAAATTTTCGTCCAGATATAGTCCAATGGATTTTATTATTTTATTTGTATTCATTCATGTCATTCGTGGTTCTAATGCATCATCTGGGTTTTTTATTTTCATTTGTGTTCATTCGTGTCATTCGTCGGCTAAGACAGCAATTGGGATAAAAAAAGGCGTGGATGGCTCCACGCCTGAAATTAAAAATCCCACCCCGTTATTCGATTACCGTTGCAGCATTTCATCCCGTCGTTTGTTCCATTGCACCCATTCCAGCTGGGCATCTTTTACCGGATCAAATTCAGCCTTTTCGTAGGTTCCATCTGGCTTGATCACGATTTGCTGTTGTGCCCTCACAATCTCAATCCAGGTTTCCAGGCTGACCTCCTGGGGCGGTGCCACATAAGTAGGCGGTGGCACGTAGGTGGGTTTTAACGATCGCGGCTGCTGAGGCGCCTGCTGCCCCGGTTGCACGGCTTTTCCCATGCCCGGAGAATACGGACTCACCTGGACCTCGCCATCGTAAACAAACACCTGGGTGGTGGTATCGGGATTGGCATTGACCCGATATATGGTTCCTCGCACCGCAATGACGGCCGATGGCGATTTGACTTTAAAATAATCATCTTTGGAAAAAATCTTGCGAATATTGGACCACAGGCGCCCCACGCTCAGAAACGACTCCGCCTTCACTTCCTTTTCACTAATTTTCACATCCTCCAGCGTGTAAATCGAATTTTCATCAATGCGAACCACATCCCCATTCTTCAGGGTAATTTCGCAACGGCTTTCCTTCTTGGTCTCAATTTTGTCACCGGGATACACTTCCATGTTAAAATGGGCCATCAGCAACTGGGACGTGCCCGCCCGAATGACAAAAACCCGGTTCAGGGGAAACGTGATTTTTCCAATGGGTTCTCGCGCCACCTGCATGAAAGACATCAACACAATAAACATGGGGATGATAAAAAGATGACGGATTCTTCTCCACATAGATCCTCCTTTAACTACATACCGAGGGTTACCTGTTTAGCGTTTCTCAATGAACCACCTGCTGGAACATGCTTCCCTGCTTTTATCGGATCCTTATAATCCCACGCTGACTTGACTAAATTTAATATGCTTTCAACAATATTCAACCCAAATTCCACAATCGGCCCCAAATTTTCAATGATCATTCCATTGCAATTAAACACTGGTACCCGGTAAACCGATATGATTTCGATTACCAGAGAAGCGCTTCAGAGACCTTTTGTTGTTTGGCGGTGATGTCCCCAAAATCGACTCCCAATATTCCCCTATTACTTGTTTTAATCCCAGATAGTGCATGAAACCACGAATCTCGCGAATTAACCTAAAAAATATCAACAAAATAGCTAAGCAATCACGGAACAAATTTTCATCCGAATTTAATACAAGAAACCTTTGATAAAATGCTTGTATTGTCGAATTGAGAATTTACCAAAAAATTTTTGGACAAAATTATTTCATAAAACGCAATTCATCGCC
>JAADJD010000054.1 GCA_013150955.1 Calditrichota bacterium | reverse complement strand
CCTTCTCGTAAACCCCACCACGATTGTTTGATTTCTCCTCAATCGGTATATGGCGCTCCACCCAATCTCTAAATTGGATTTTTTCTAAAAATTTCCCCATTAACACCCCAAGTCCTCCCCAGGCGGTGATCGACTTGGAGGTGAACTCAATTCTTACTTGATTAACAAAGTGGGAATCGGTAATTTTGGCAGGCGTTGATTCTTTCATTTTTTTATACTCCTTTTGATTCGATTCATTGGGTCGCTCAAAAGGAGTATTCTTATTGTTTTATCCCGCTTTTGCAAGTAAAATCTGAATATGCAAATGCATTATTTGGGTTAAAGCCGACGACGAACCAGTAATGGCCGTGGTTCCTGCCTCTTACAAAATTAATCTGGATAAGTTTAAAGAAATTGCCGGTGCGCGGGAAGTGGAACTGGCCAGCGAAGAAGAGTTCTCCAACCTGTTCCCCAATTGTGAACTGGGAGCCATGCCACCGTTTGGTATGCTTTACGGCCTGCCCACCTTTGTTGACCGTTCGCTAACCGAAGGCGAAGAGATTTATTTTAATGCCGCCACCCACACCGAGGTGATTAAGATGCGATTCGATGATTACCAGCGGTTGGTGGAGCCGGTGATCGCTTCATTTGCGGAACACGTCTGATCCCGGATGATGCATTCGTCTACGAATGACACGAATGAACACAAATAAAACCAATAAAATCCATTGGATTGTGTCTGGATGAAAATGTGTTTTGTGGTTTATTCGCGATTTTGTGGATGTGTTTTGGTTTTATTCGTGTGATTCGCGGTTTAAGGACATTATTAGGTTATATGCATCTTTTAGATCAATCACCTTCCTTTCAGCTACCTGAAGCCAACGCACCCATCGTCACCCTACGAATTTCCGTTCCGACGCACTTTTTTCTTTGCGAGTTCGGCTGTCGGGCCTACCCGGCATCTTCCTGAGTGACCACGCGCACCCGATGAATGCCCCGCACTTTCTGCAATTGTTGAACAATCTGCGGGGACACAACGCCTTCCACGTTGAAAATATTCACCGCCTTTTTCAGTGCCTTGATGCGTCCGGAAGACAGGTGACTGATATTGATGTTTTCGCTGGCCAAAATGGTACCTACCTGTCCGATGATGCCGGGCACGTCTTCATTTTCGATGAGGATCATGATTCCCGAAAGATCCGCGTCCACAATATAGTCTCCGTACTCAACCAATCGAAAAATATTGCGGGCATACACGGTTCCGGCCAGATGAATTGTTTCCTGCCCGGTGATAAAATCGCAGGCGATCAGATTGGTGTGGCTGGTTAGCGGATGATCTTTTTTCGTAATCTCGATCTCGATGCCACGCTCCCGGGCTACCGTCATGGCGTTTACTGGATTGATGAATTCCACCCCGGGTTCTCCGGATCCCTGAAGGGCACCCATCATTAAATAAGCGGCGATGGGATCCACCGGCAAATCCAGAATCTCCCCGTAAAACCGGATATTGACTTCCGACAAACGCCCACTTTTGATCTGGCTGAAGACGTGCCCCAACCGGCGGGCCAGTTCAAAATAGGGCCGGATGAGAGGCAGCAGGTTTTCGTCCACAGAAAGAAAATTTACCGCATTTTTCGCCACCCGGGTTCGCGCAAAATGAGCGATTTGCTCCAGAATCTGTTCGGCCACCTTTTGCTGGGCTTCCTGAGTGGAGGCACCTAAATGGGGAGTGCCAATAAAACGGGGATGATCCACCAGCGCCCAATTTTCAGGTGGTTCCTCTTCGAACACATCGAAGGCGGCACAGGCCACCTGACCGGATTCCAGCGCTTCCAGCAAATCGCTTTCGTTCACCAGTCCACCCCGCGCACAGTTGACAATCACCACCCCGGGCTTACACTGCCGAAGCGTGTTCTTGTTCAACAGGTTGATGGTCTCTGGAATTTTCGGCGTGTGCAGGGTGATGATGTCCGACTCCTTCAACAGGGTATCCAGCGGTACCAGCCGCACGCCCAGCCGATCCGCCAGTTCCGGCGTTAACAACGGATCGTACCCCAGCAACCGGCACTCGAATGCCGAAAGCCGCCGGGCCACTTCCCGACCAATTTTGCCCAGCCCGATAATGCCCACCGTCTTCTGGTACAGCTCCCGCCCGGTGAAAGATTTTCGATCCCAGCGATGTTGTTTCAATGCCTGGTAGGCCTGAGGAATGTTCCGCAACGCGGCAATCATCATCCCGATGGTGTGTTCGGTAGCGGCGATGGTATTGCCACCCGGTGTGTTCATGACGATAATCCCACGCTTGGTGGCCTCGTGAATGTCAATGTTGTCCACCCCCGCTCCGGCACGGCCGATTAATTGTAACCGGCGGGCTTTCTGAAGCATATCAGCTGTCACCCGGGTGCGACTCCTTACCACCAGCGCATCGTATTCGCCAATCTCCCGGGCCAGTTCATCCACCGAAATCCCGGATCGATCCCGAATCTCCAGCTCCTCCAGCTGGTTGTATCGTTCCAGCACCTCCGGCGGTAGATTATCCGCAATTAAAACACGAAAAGGCGCCATTTCAATCCCCTTTTTTGCCGGGGAATTTAATAGGATTTCCCCAGGGGACAAAGGCGAATTTATTCTGGAAAATGAATGAAAGTGGGCTGTTTGCCAATAAGATTGAACCCAAATTATGCAATTGCCTACGAATTACACGAATTAAAACGAATAATAACAAAAAATACATTAGTTGTATCTGAATAAAAAATAGGTTTGGGGATTATTCGCGATTTTGTTGATATTTTTTGTATTCATTCGTGTGATTCGTGGTTTGATGCATTATTTGGGTTGAATATGATCACCACACCGGCAGACTTTCAGCAGGGGGGTATCGGAGAAAGCCGCAATTCACTTATCAAAGAAATTAAAATTTCAGATATTTGTTTACCGATAGCCAGCTTCCCAAAAATCCGAGCAGGATTCCAAATCCCAGCAGAGCGGAATAAAAGTAGGCGGGCAGCAGGACGTTGTCGGTAATAAAAATGCGGGCCAGATCGATGATCAGCCACAGCAGGCCGCAGGCGATGGCGCCCCCGATCAGTCCCTGGATCATGCCCTCCACCAGAAATGGCCCCTTCACAAAAAAATTCGTCGCACCCACCAATCGCATGATCTCGATAAGATTCCGGCGTCCGTGAATGGTCAGGCGAATGGTGTTAAAGACCAGCAGCACCGAGATAAACAGAATGATGGCCCCCAGCACCAGAGCGGTTGCAAAGGCCAGCTTAAAATATTTCTGAAAAAAGCGAATCAATTCCCGCTGGAAGACCACCTCGTCCACTTCCGGCAGAGCCAGAATTTGATCCACGATTGTCTCCACGGTGGCAAGTTCTCGAAATTCCTTTTTTAGCACCACACGAAAAGAAGGTGGCAGGGGATTTTGCTGCAGCACGGTAACCAGCTCTTCGCCGAATTCCTTCTCAAATTCCCGCAGCGCCTGATCGGGTGAAACGTATTCCACGCGTTCTACAGCAGGGATGCGCTGAATCCGCGAACGGAGGGCTGTTCGCTGTTCCACCGAAAGCGAAGGATCGATGAACACTTCCAGATGAACCGTCTGGTAAAACCGCTGGAAAATATCGGTTAAGTTGTAAACGGACAGGCCAAATAATCCAACCAGAAACAGGGAGATGGCAATCGCCATCACCGAGATGGTTGTGGCCAGCGGCGCGCGCTTAAATCCCTGAAGCCCTTCTTTAAAAATGAAAAACAGTCGCATGATCACTCAACATCTCAATTTTCGTTGCAAAAGTTTAACGACCGGTACGAATGATTCCCCCCGCAATACACCTTTTCGCTTCACCAGTCCGGAAGAACATTCCCAACGGATGATCTCCGATCTACATTTTCAGTTCGCTCAGGCGGCCATTTTCCAGCAACACCGTGCGATGGGGGAATTTCTGAATCAACTGATAATTATGGGTTGCCATTAAGATGGCCGTTCCGCTGCGATTGATGTCTTCCAGCAGTTCCAGAATATCGCTGGAGGCCTCGGGATCCAGATTGCCTGTGGGCTCATCGGCCAGCAGGATGAACGGCTCGTTCACCAGGGCACGGGCAATGACCACTCGCTGTTGTTCCCCTCCAGACAGGGCATGGGGCATGTGGTAACGCTTGTGATGCAATCCCACACGGGTCAACACGCTCAGGACGCGACTCTTGATTTCCCGTCGATGTTCCCCAACCACCTGAAGGGCAAAGGCCACGTTGTCATAAACATTGCGATCGGTTAACAATTTGAAATCCTGAAACACCACCCCCACCTTCCGGCGCAAATGGGGGATTTGCCGCTTGCGGATGGTGGACGAGCTGAAACGATCCACAATCACGTTTCCCTTCTGAGGAAACAGATCCATATAAATTAAGCGCAACAGGGTGGTTTTGCCGGCACCGGTTTTGCCCACCAGATAGACAAATTCACCCTTCTCGATCCGCAGGCTAACGTTGTCCAGTACCTTGCGGGAGCCGATATGCACGGTAACGTTGAAAATTTCGATCATGGATGTCCTGGCCGTTTTAATAAAACGAAATGGGCGCGTCCACTGTCCACCCGCACGGGACGAAAGGTGAAATCCCGATACACATCTTTGATAATAAAACCGGTTTCCCGTTGAATCAATTCAATTATTTCTTTGAAGTCGTAAATGCGCTGCTGATGTTCTTCTTCGAATATACCGTCCGGGGTAAAGATTTTGATTCGGTTCCACTGGAGCTGCTGGTGCACGTCAAAATGGCTCCGGCGCTCAAATGCAAAGCGCTCGTCCAGCACCTCTCGCTCCACATAATCCCGAAAGTACTGCTGGCAATGAAAGGAACTGACCATGTCGAAAATAAACAGTCCCGGCACGTCCAGTTTTCGATAAATGCATTGCAGAGCCTGCAACAGGGTGGGTTGATCGGTGAGGTAATTCAGCGTATCGTACAGGCAGGTCATAACATTGTAGCGTTGTGCGGGGACTTCGGGCAATTCTGGCAGCCGGCAACAGAAGCCCCTGGCATCGGGTATTCGCTCCTGAAAAACCCGCAGCATCTCCGGACTGGCGTCACATCCGTCAATCTGATAGCCCAGTTTGCGCATCTCCTGAACAAACTTGCCGGTGCCACAACCCACATCCAGTAAACGCACCTCTGTAAAACCGGCACGAGTAATGATGCGGGCAATGTAATTGGCCCACCGGCGGTAATTGACGTGGGACATCATCAGATCGTATACCGGTGCCAGCGCGGTATAGGGTGGTACTTTTCTCACCATGTTTCCCATATCATTGAAACCCCATTACCGTACACAGACCCCTACCCGAACATCCAAGCCACTAAAGTGAAGGGGAAAATCGAAAGGGGAAACTATGCAGGTCAAATTCTGGAAAATTAAAAAATTAATCCCGAGCCCCTGGTACCGATTTCAATGATCAGGCCAGCAACCTGGCCGTCCGTGGGTGGATCGTAATGGCATTTGCGCGTTGTGCATCGGAATGATGGCAGCCCCTGGTTAGCCCTTGAAAAGATCCGAAATTGCAAACCGTCATGGAAACGTTCCCAGCAGGTAAATCGGGGACGGCGCCATTTTGCCGTCCCCACTTACCATTTAGAAATTGTCAATGATTGCCTGAGCAAATTCTGAGGTTTTCAGCGGCTTGATATCGCCTTCCATCTGGCGAGCCAGATCGTAGGTCACCCGCTTTTGCTGAATGGTTTTTTCCAGTGCATTTTCGATAATCTCGCACACTTCGATCCAGTTCATGTACTGAAACATCAACACACCGGAGAGGATCAGGGAGGAGGGATTCACCTTGTCCTGCCCCGCATACTTGGGCGCGGTACCGTGGGTGGCTTCAAACACGCCGTGCAGATCGCCAATATTGGCCCCGGGCGCCATCCCCAGACCGCCCACCTGGGCAGCACAGGCATCACTCAGATAATCGCCATTCAGGTTCATGGTGGCAATAATATCGTATTCCGCCGTACGGGTTAAAATCTGTTGTAACATGTTGTCTGCAATGCGATCCTTGATCACCTTTTTCCCGGCGGGCACTTCGCCATTGTACTGGCTGTACAACTCTTCTTCCGTGATGAACAAATTGCCAAATTCCTCCTTTGCCACCTCGTAACCCCAGTCCTTGAATGCCCCTTCGGTGAATTTCATGATGTTGCCTTTATGCACCAGGGTGATGCTGCTGCGATTGTGTTGAATCAGGTACTGAATGGCCTTTCGCACCAGGCGCTTGGAGCCGGTTTCGCTGATGGGCTTGATGCCGATGCCCGAATCTTCCACGATCTGCACACCCATCTCCTGCTTCAGAAAGTCAATGACCTTGCGGGCTTCCGGGGTTCCCTTTGCCCATTCGATGCCGGCGTACACGTCTTCCGTATTTTCCCGAAAGATGACCACGTTCATCTTCTGGGGTTCTTTTACCGGACTGGGCACGCCCTTGTAGTATTTTACCGGACGAATGCAGGCGTAGAGATTCAACACCTGCCGGATGGTTACGTTCAGACTGCGAAAACCGCCACCAATCGGTGTGGTCAATGGCCCTTTAATGGCAATGTAATATTCCCGAATGGCATCGATGGTCTCCGCAGGTAACCACTCTCCGTAAAGATTGTAGGCTTTCTCTCCGGCATAAATTTCCATCCAGGAGACCTTTCGCTTACCGCCATAGGCTTTTTCCACGGCTGCATCAAACACCATGCGGGCGGCACGCCAGATGTCCGGCCCAATTCCGTCGCCCTCAATAAAAGGAATAATAGGTTGATCCGGGATGATGTATTGCCCGTCTTTTACCTGAATCTTTTCGCCCCAGCCTGGTACCTGAATGTGCTTATACATTGTTCACCTCCTTGACGCTTTAAATTGATTGAATTCCATCAACATTGATAGGTTAACCCACCGTTGCGGTCAACCCTTTGTACCGGTAACTTCTCCGGGAAACCGTCACCACCTTTACCCTCTTTTTACCGTCTGGACGAGAATGTTTTGTTGGTTGCGATTCATAGCCCAATCCCATCCGTTTCATTGCCTCTGGACTACTTTCTGGATTTGCCCGAGGATGACCTACGGATTGACGGTTTTCCCTTTGTTGGGGAAGAAGTTTTCTGCCCCTGCCGACGCCCCGAAGCCCCGGAACTGTGTTTTCTGGCATAATCGGTAATATAGAACCCACTGCCTTTGAAAATGAGTCCCACGCCACCCGAAATCAGTCGTTCCAGCGTTCCCGCACAGGAAGGGCACTCGTTCAATGGCGCATCGGAGATGGATTGAAACTCTTCGAACTCAAATCCACAATCGCGACAGCGATATTCGTACGTTGGCATGTTTTTCATCCGCTTATTGGTTTAATGCCTGAACCGCCTGTTTCAACGCTACGATCGCTTTTTCCAGCACTGCCTCGCTGGTGGCAAATGACAATCGAATGTAATCGGGGGCGCCAAATCCCTTTCCAGGAACCGCAACCAGATGCTGGGTTTCGATGAGATAATCGCAAACATCCAGACTGGTTTTCAAAACGCCACGGTTCCACTTTCGACCAAACAATCCCGAAACGTTCACAAACAGGTAGAATGCCCCTTCCGGGTAAACGAACGATAGCCCGGGTATTTGCTTCAACCCGTCCACCAGAATATCCCGCCGTTTCTGAAAACGGCGCCGCATCTCCTCCACTGGCGACTGGTCTCCGGTTAAGGCCACCAGGGCCGCTTTTTGAGAAATGGACGGCGGGGTGGTAAAATGGCTTTGTAATCGGTTCATGGCCTGGATGATCTCGGTCGGCCCGGCGGCATATCCAATTCGCCATCCGGTCATGGCGTACGCCTTGGATACGCCATTAATCACGATGGTTTGATGATACAGGCCATCATAGCCGGCAATGCTGCGATGAACCTGATCATCAAATATGATTTTCTCGTAAATTTCATCCGAAAGGATCCAGATATTCCGGCCTTTCAGGACATCGGCCAGCGCCTGCAATTCATCCGGGGTATAGACCACACCGGTGGGATTGCAGGGAGAATTAAACAAAAATGCCCGTGTTCGGGGGGTGATGTGATTTTCCAGAGCCTGAGGGGTGATTTTAAATCCACTATCGCGGGTGTCAACAATCACGGGAACGCCATCGGCCATGCGCACCTGCTGGGGATAACTCACCCAATAGGGGGCCGGGATGATGACTTCATCTCCGGGATTTAAGATGGCCCACAGTGCGGTAATGATGGCGGGCTTGGCACCGACGGTGACGATGATCTGCTCTGGCTGGTACTGTAATTGGTTTTCCCGGGACAGCTTGTCGACGATCGCCTGCCGCAGCTCCGGGATACCGGCACTGGCGGTGTATTTGGTGAAGCCGTCGCGGATGGCCGCTTCCCCGGCGGCGCAGATGTGAGAAGGGGTGGGGAAATCGGGCTCCCCGGCGGTCAGATCGATCACATCCACACCCTGGCGACGCAGTTCCAGCGCTTTTTCCTTCACCCGCAGGGTTTCCGACTTCTCCACCTGCTGCACACGATTGGCAATTTGCATAAAGGCCTCAAGTTTGTCGTCTCAGCCCAACCCAGCCCAACCCAATGATGAACAAAAATTTAATACATTTTTGAGATTATACAATTTGAAAATGAGAAAAGGGGAAGCAGGGAATAATTACCGTTGGATATAAACCCAGATTATGTATAAGACCACGAATGACACGGATGAATTCGAAAAAAATCAACAAAATAGCGAATATATCCGGGAAAATTTTTCCATCCAGATAGAATCAAGTGCATTTAATTATTTTTATTGGTGTTAATTCGCATGATTCGTAGGCTAATGCATAATATGGGATAATAAAATCCATTGGATCATATCAGGATGATGATTTGTTTCGAAGTTTAATTGTGGTTTTTAGATATTTTGGGGCTCCATTCACGTGATTCGTGGTTTTCATGCATTATTTGGGTTTAATCTGCCAGCCTTTAGAAATGTAGCCGCGTTTCAAGAATGAAATTTTATCACCTTGTCTACGGTAAAAATCTTCAAACATTATCGGCAAACTGACTGCCAGGAAAAAATTGGGGTGGTCCTGTACATGAAAGTGAAGATGGGGTTCTGTGGAGTGTCCTGAATTGCCACAAAGACCTATCAACTGGCCCTTCACTACACGATCACCGACTTTTACCCGAATGCTTCCGTATTGTAAATGAGCAAGAAAACTGTATTCGATGTCAGAATGTTTAATAATTACAAAATTGCCTCGAAAATCTTTTGCGCCTACATCAATGGTTCCTGGTTGAGGATTGTCTGGGATATGATTTTGGACTTGAATAACAATCCCATCAGCAGGAGCCAGAACAGGTTTACCGAATGCAAAATAATCGTCCAATTTATTTCCTTTATTTCGGTAGGTTTTGCCATTGTCATCCAGAATTAAAAAATCGTAAGCATATCGCTGATTCAACACATTCCAGGAGTGTGAATTTTCTTTGGTTATTCCTCCGTTTACAACTGTCCAGAAACCTTCAAACGGTAGTGAAAATGAGGTGTTCGGTTTAAATTTGTCCGGCGAAGGAGGGCTGCCTTTTATTCTTAAAAAGGCGATTGTCTGGCCCAAAAGGTGAATTAGGATCTGTATGAGTAATTTTGGATGGCAAAAGAAGTCCAGTAAAGAAATCTGTAATTTTCTGTATTGTTTTTTCTTTTTCCCAATGATGGTGCGAATAAGAGAAGAAACAAAAGGAGTTAAAAAGAATAAAAATAAAATTTTGAGTGATTTTAATGCATCAAAGATACTTCCCAGAAACCCAATAAAACCAAGGTACCAAAGATTGTGAATCCATTTTCTTTTAATCATTATTGATTATGATGGTATTTTAATCCCAAATTATGCAATAAGCCGCGAATCACGCGAATGAAACCAAAAAATATCGACAAAATCGCGAATAAACCCTGGAACATATTTTCATCCAGACACAATCTAATGTATTTTATTGGTTTTATTTGTGTTAATTCGTATCATTCGTAGGCTATTGCTTAATCTGGGTTAACTAATAAAACAATTCAATGCTTATGGGGGACGGCTCGTTTGCCTTCCCCCAAAACAAATCCTTTTGTATCTCAAATAAGGGCGATTATAATAATCCCAGATTAAGCGTTAACCTACGAACTACACGAATGAACACCAATAAAAATAATAAAATGCACTGGTTTCTATCTGGATGAAAATGTTTTTCCAGATTTGTTAACTATTTTGATGACTTTTTTCGAATTCATTCGCGTGATTCGTGATTTAACGCTTTAATTTGGGTTTATAAGGAACTGCTGGTGCGGATGTACCTACCGCACCAGCACCATTTTGCGCACCTGCTCAAACTGGCCGGCTTTCAGGCGGTAAAAATAAATGCCTGCCGGCATTTGCCGCCCAAAGTCATCCCGGCCATTCCATTGCACCGTGTAGCGGCCCGCCGGTTGATGCTCCTCCACCAGCGTGCGCACCACCTGGCCCAGGGAGTTGTAGATTTTTAGTATTACCTTCCCTGCTTTAGGTAAGGTGTACTGTATGGTAGTTGTTGGGTTAAAGGGGTTGGGGTAGTTTTGAGCCAGATGGTAAGTGCTCACCCCGGCTGAACCATTCTCTGCAATGCGGGTGTAAGGATCATTCCAATCCAGCACATTGGCCCAGATGTCGTAGCCGGCAGTTGGATCGTGTATACTTTCCCATACGGTATATATTTTTCCATTCCACAATTTGACCCTAGGTGCTCCCTGTCTGTTTGATTTTTCTGTATTAATTATGAAATTGTTTCCCAGTGGAACGCCTTCATGATTATAGCGCTGACCATAAATATCTCCGCTATCATTTCTTTTGTCTTCCCATACGATAACAAAGTTTCCCAAATCATCAACTGCAACAGTTGGATACCATTGATCACTGCTTCCTAAATCATCATTCACTCGAAAATTTTGTCCGAGTGGGATACCATTGGAATCGAAGCGTTGGGCATAAATATCCCAGTTCCCGTTTCGATAATCTTGCCAAACGATTATGAAATTCCCGGACTCGTCAACAGCGACCTCTGGATACCACTGATTTCTAGTACCCGAATCATCATTCACACGAAAATTTTCAAGAATTACCTCACCCCGATGATTGTACAATTTGGCATAAATATCCCAGTTTCCATTCCGTTTATCCTCCCACACAACGACGAAATGCCCCGCTTTATTTGTCGCAACTGCAGGTGCGCCATGATCGATGTTATTTTGTTGAGGGTTTACCAAAAAATTTCCATTAATGGCATTGCCATTTGGATCGTAAAGCTGTGCATAAATATTTCGTTCATCATTTCCTACATCATCACGCCAATCTCTCCATACAATAAAAGTATTTCCAGAACTGTCTATTGCAACAGACGGAGATCCTTGTATGGTTCTGTCGAAATCATCATTTACACGAAATGCCTTTTGTAAAGGTTTACCATTGTGATTAAACCTTCGAGCGTAAACATCCCAATTAGCATTTCTGTAATCCTGCCAGGAAACGAGAAATTTACCTGTCTTATAAAACATGACAGTTGGAGGTGTCCACTTTGTTGTAACACCCATTGAATCAACGTTAAAATTTTGACTTAATGCTACACCATTTTTGTCGAAACGTTGTGCATATACATATCTATCCTCCTGCCGTTCATCAACCCAAACGATAATAAAATTCCCGGAATCACCAACTGCTATATCAGCAAAAAACTGATAAGCATCCCCAAAATCATCATTTACACGAAAATCTTTTTTAATAAATGGTAAATTATAATTGTATAAATTCTCATTTTGGATTTTGCGTTCGCTTTGCCAGTTATCAGGTATTTCTTCAGAATGTTCAACGTACATCTGATAGAATAATTCTTTTTCTCTATCATTTATATAAGGAGCCAAGTGGTGATTTTTATTATCCTGGCTTATTATTGGGTTTAGGGATATTAAAATCAAAATATATGCCTGGATATACCGTTTCATTTGAATTCCCCCCAATGTTTATGCTTTAATACTATTTCCTTATTTACTATTAGAAAATATTTCCTTATTTCACCAGCACCATCTTTCGCACTTGCTCAAACTGGCCAGCCTTCAGGCGGTAAAAATACACCCCTGCCGGCCGCTGCCGACCGGATGCATCCCGGCCCTCCCATTGCACCGTGTAGTGGCCGACAGGCTGGTGACGGTTTACCAGCGTACGTACCCTTATGGCCCAGAGTGTTGTAAATGGTTAAAGTAACCTTGGTAGTCCTGGGCAAGGCATAGGCAATGGTTGTGGTTGGATTGAATGGATTGGGGTAATTCTGTTGCAATTGATAATTATTAATCAGATCTGTTGATTTTACCCGGATATTTGTGTACATATTATTCCATGCTGGCACATTGGCCCAGATGTCGTAACCGGTACCTTCTGCGTGATTACTGATCCACACCGTATAAATTCGGCCATTCCACAATTGAACATCCGGCTCAAATTGGCTTTTATAGCAGTTTTTGGTTACAACAAAATTGTCGCCAATAGGCTTGCCATCGGCCCCGTAGCGCTGGGCAAAAATATCCTTATCCACATTGCGCTCATCTTCCCAGACTACCACAATACTTCCCGAAACATTAATACTTACCGTGGGGCAATATTGATTGGCCCCGTCCGACCCCACATTCTCATTCACCTGAAAATCTTCAATGATGGCTTTTAAAATTGATCTCTCGGACGGTGATAACGAGCGATTTCCTGGGGTAGTAACAGGCAAATTATGGAAGTACGGAGGAATGTCTAGAAATTTATTTTCATTTGCTGGAATTGGATGTGGATAAATAAAATGAGAGGGTTCGTCTGAATGGGGATAAAAATCAAACTCGTTAGGCCTGTGTAGGAAAGAATGAAAATATTCTGCAGGTTGTCCCCACGCCAGAGAAATAAAAAACAAAACTGAAAGAATACAATATCTAATCCAATGTACCATCTTATACCCTCCTAACTTTTTAAATGGCTGATTTCATGCGCCATAAAATAGACAGGTAAACTCGTGATTAAATTTTAATTCTCCCTCATTAAGTATTTGTCCATTATCTCGCAAATTCCATACCGCCTGGATAATCTTCGAGGTTTAGTTTTTGCAATTTATTAATAATTAAATCGTTAGAGCATCTCTTAGTCTGTAGATGAGGTGAGTTTCTATTTGGTGTGTTGCATAAATGCTGCAAATGGTTGAAGAAGGCGGGAAATAATTTTCCGAATAATTATCAAATTCTGTTATTGCATGAGTTATTCTGGGTATAACTGTGGATTCTATGCATCGTCATTCGAATAACACATAGATCGCTCTTTATTTTAGCGGTTTAAGAACTCCAACGGAACCCAAATCTGGATTCCTTGTCAACAATCATTGATTTGTTCTACTGGAGGAATTCGAAAACTCCTTCTTTTAACCCAGATTATGCATAAGTGACCGGCTCATTCGGGATTTGATATTTTAACTTAGATTACGCATTCGCCTACGAATGACACGTATGAAAACCAATAAAAATAATAAAATGCACTGGATTCTATCTGGATGAAAATATTTTCCCGGATATATTCGCTATTTTGTTGATTTTTTTCGAATTCATACTCGTGATTTGCGGTTTAATGCATTATTTGGGATGAATGGATAT
>JAADJD010000036.1 GCA_013150955.1 Calditrichota bacterium | reverse complement strand
AGCCAGGAGTTAATCGAAATTATCATTCATTAACACCCAGATTTATCTGGGTGGACAACTCCTAAAGTAACAATAATTTACAGAACCGTTTCAACGGTTTGGGCTGTCTAATTAGAACAACGGGTTAATTTTATTTGTGTGAATTCGTGCAATTCGTGGTCTTATACATAATCTGGATTAAAAACCTGATAAAAAAATTGCTCTCCACCCATCCATTTGTCAAATTAGGCCATGTTTTTCCCGAATCAAGAAAACATCCAGGTTACTGGCAGCAGGATAATCGGTCTTCTGGGATTACCGATTTTTCTTTTTTTGCCACCGGAACGGGCCATTCTGGAATGGCCGGGCATCCTGATC
Source organism: Calditrichota bacterium (assembly GCA_013150955.1). GTDB lineage: Bacteria > Calditrichota > Calditrichia > RBG-13-44-9 > J042 > JAADJD01. Next base: position 17,546 of record JAADJD010000036.1, on the reverse strand, counting down.
CTTAGCCTGCTCACGCTTTTCCTGGCCTATGCGGAAGTTCACTACCGGCTCTGGAAAATCCGGGGCCGTTTGTACCAGGACATGCCCGAGATTCTGTTCGACCTGCCCCACCGATCGCAACTGGGGAAAGACGTTCCTCTGTTTCTGTTCATTAACGATGCCGACCAATTCCCCGTGGAACTGAAAGCCGTGACGTGGAAACTGCGACGGGCATCCGCGCCTCACCATTCACAGGAACAGACGATTACCTTTTCCCGAAAAATCGAGCAACCGTTTTTTTCTCAAGTGATCTGGATTCCGGCCTCGTATTTTGTAGCCCCGGGAGACTACCTCCTGGAGCCGCAGGCAATCATTACCCGGTGCGGTCGAGAGCAGCGCATCGATCGAGATAATTATCCCGGACTGTCCAAACATCCGTTGACCATCTTCCTGGACGAAGCCCCTCTCCCCACCCTGCCCAACTGGTACTGGGGGGACATGCACGTGCACAGCCATTACACCCGGGATGCCATCGAGTTCGCAGCTCCAATTTTGGAGACGGTTACCGCGGCCCGAAGTCTGGGCCTGCATTTTCTGGCCATTACCGATCATTCGTACGACTTCCAGAATCATGCATCGCCTGGGGAGCGATGGCAGGCCTTTCAGCAGGAAGTGGCCCGGGTGAATCACCAATCCGCGAACTTTTGTGTGCTGGCGGGAGAGGAGGTTTCCGTGGGCAACCACCGCAACCAGAACGTTCATTGCCTGGTGATCGGACATCCTGAATTTTTACCTGGTGCCGGCGATGGGGCCCTAAAGCCCCTGAATAATCGACCCGAATTGAGGCTGGAAGAACTGATCGCCCGCATCCAATCCAGCCAGGCACTCATCGCTGCGGCTCATCCATTCGACCGACCGCCACGATCCCATCAGTGGATTCTGAATCGCGGATACTGGCACCCACAGGATTTAACTCAATCTGCAATCAATTGCTGGCAAATTCTGAACGGTCTGCGTTCCCCGGCTTTCTATCAGGGACTGACTTTTTGGAAACAGCAGCTATTGCAGGGCCGGCGCATTACTCTGCTGGCGGGTAACGATGCTCACGGAAATTTCAATCTGTCCCGCCACGTTCATATTCCCCTGATAAGGCTCCGTCAGCATCGACATCAGATTCTGGGGCGGATGCGCACCGGGGTATGGCTCCGGGGGCAGTACCATTCAGCCAATCTTCTGACCGCACTTCAGCGGGGACAAAGCGTCATTTCCAGCGGCCCCCTGCTGAGCCTGGAAGTGTCCCACCCGCAGGGAACATTCCACATTGGGCAGACCCTACCCGGTGGCGGGCAGGTCACCCTCCGCATTCAGGCCCAGTCGTCGCACCACTGCGGGGTCATAACCCGAATTGTTCTGTTTTTTGGAGACACCGGACAGCAACAGGAAGTGCCGCTGGAAATATCCGTTCCCCGACAACAATGGCAATTTGCCAGCGAAATTTCTTACCCGATTTCCTCAAAAATGTGCTATATTCGAGGGGAACTGTATACCGATAATGGTCAGATGGAGCATTTTTGTTACACCAATCCGATCTGGATTGCGGAGGATTGAAGGGTGATGAGGCGGCGATGGCGACAGATGATGCTTCCCATGATATGGGGAATACTGCTGTTCTTCGGGGCCGGGGTTCGGGGACAAAGCGACCTGTATTCCCCCATCCGCATCGACACGGTGGTAATCATGGGCAACGAAAAGACCCGTAACGAAGTGATTCTTCGGGAGATTCCCTTCACTTTTCCAGACACGTTGAATTACATGGACTTCCAGCTCATTCAAAATCGGTTACAGAACCTGTTTCTGTTTAATCGAGTGGCACTGGACATCCTGGACACGGGTCAGCGGCGCATCCTGCTCATTCAGGTTACGGAAACCTGGTACATTTACCCGGTACCCATCATTTTCATCAGCGAACGGGACTGGAGTAAGGTCAGCTACGGCTTCCAGATCACCCACATTAATTTTCGCGGAATGAACGAAAAGGCTATGATTGGAGGCTGGCTGGGTTACAATCCCAGCTTCTTCCTGTCGTATTTTAATCCCTGGCTGGGACGCCACACCCGCCTGATTCTGGGTGTTAAACTGTTCAACAGTTTCATTCAGAGTAAGGAGTTCGAGACCACCGAACGCCACATCGGTACCCAGATTACCCTGGGCAAACGATTGAACCTGAACGTTTCCCTGGAAGCCGCTTTTACCTTTCGCTGGGTTCACCTGCCGGAGCCTTACACCCGGTATCTGGTTTCGGGAAAAAAATGGGATACCGTTCCCCAGTTCAGCCTGCGTTTCACCAGCGATTATCGCGATTTGTACGAATATCCCCTGAGCGGATATTTTCTACGCTGGGAGGTCATGCGTTCGGGCATCTTTTCTCATCAACCCCGATTCTGGCGCTGGAAGCTGGACAATCGCCTGTACCTGAAACTACACGACCGGCTCAGCATTGGCATCCGCAACTATACCGTTTTAAACCGGCAGTCCCTTCCGGTATACGACCGGATTTACATCGGATACAACGAACGCATCCGGGGCCATTTTTACCAGGTTTTTACCGGACAGAACCTGACCCTGCAAAGCCTGGAGCTTCGCATCCCGTTAATGAAAATCCGCTACTTTTCCCTGGGAAACAACTCCCGGTTTTCGGCCTTTACCCAGAACCTGAAATTTGGGGTCAGCATGGGATTGTTCGTGGATTCCGGGCAGACCTGGAATCGCACCCGGGAACTGGGACTTAAGCATCTTAAAACCGGATTTGGCGTGGGCCTGCACTTTCACCTGCCATTCGTCTATTTGCTGCGCCTGGAACAGGCATGGAATGAAGCGGGAGACTCGCAATTCATCATCGATGCCGGGGTGGCATTTTAAGCCAGGAACAATGGGTGGACTGGAATGGTAAAGGGATGGGATCGTCAGCTGGCATTTTTTTACGCACCGGATTTGTCCCTTCACAGCACACACATCCAGCTTTCCCCTGAAGAATCCCACCATGCGTCCCGGGTACTCCGCAAACGAACCGATGACCATATTGGACTGATCAACGGCAATGGATTGATGGCCCGGGCGCGCATCGACCGCATCGACAAAAAAGGCGTGGCCTGCATCATCGAGACCGTTAGCACCGTTCCGCCACCGGAGCACCGCATTCACGTGGGCCTGGGAATGATTCGTCCCAATCGAATGGACTGGGCGGTGGAAAAATTAACCGAACTGGGGGTACACACCATTCAGCCGTTGCAAACGGACTTTACCACTGCGCCGGGATTGAAACGCAGGCACCTGGAACGTGTCGCCATCAGCGCCATGAAACAGAGCCAGCAGGCGTATCTGCCCACCATCGCCGAACCCCGGGCTTTCCAGGACTGGATCCTCCAGGTTCCCCTGCAGGCGGAACATGCGGCGGGTTACATTGCCCACTGGATGCCCGATGCAAAGCGGATTCCTTCACCCGCGGACTCGTTACGGGAGATCTACCTGGCCGTCGGGCCGGAAGGCGGCTTCTCGGAACGCGAAGTCCAGCTGGCTGTGGAGGCGGGTTTCAGGATTGTCAAGCTGCAGGAGCAAATCCTGCGCAGCGAAACGGCGGCCGTGGTTGCTGTCAGTCAAATAAAATTTTTATTTTTGTAGAAAAATATTTAGCCAAAAAATAAATTACGCTTTCCAGCAAAAACGAGGGTGGCCCATGGACTGCATTTTTTGTCAGATTGCCGAACACAAACTGCCGGCAAACATTGTCTACGAAGATGACGATGTGGTGGCATTTCACGATATTAATCCCCAGGCGCCGGTTCATGTGCTGGTGATTCCCCGGAAGAAGCATATCGCTAAAATTGCTGATATGACAGCAGAGGATCAGGCACTGGTGGGCAAAGTTATCTATATTGGCAAACAGGTGGCAGAACAGTTGGGGATAGCCGAAGACGGATTTCGTCTGGTATTCAACAACGGTCGCCATGGGGGACAACACGTTTATCACATCCATTTGCACGTGCTGGGTGGACGTCCCATGACCTGGCCGCCCGGATAATTTCCGGTATCCCGGCATATAAAATAAGTGGAACCAAGATGAGGAGAACGGGATTGGGTTTGAAAAAACTCATCGTCATCGGGGATCGGGTACTCATCCGACCCGATGAAAAAGAAGAACGCACGGAAGTGGGTCTTTACCTGCCCCAGACGGTTAAGGAAAAAGAAGAAGTGATCGGCGGATACATCGTAAAAACGGGCCCGGGCATTCCCCTGGCCGACCCCGCCTCCCTGGGAGACGAACCCTGGAAATCCAACGGGCACACCCTGCGCTACATTCCCATGGAAGCCCGTCCCGGTGATTATGCCCTCTTTCTCCGAAAAGCCGCCGTGGAAATCACTTTTGAAGGCGAGAAATACCTGATTCTCCCCCAGAGCGCCATCCTGGTTTTGGTTCGGGAAGAAGACACCGAAACGGAAGACGAGGATGGCATGGAATTTCCGGATGACGACCTGAGATTCTAACCGATTGGTGAATACGCGCAGCAAAACTATGCATTCGCCTGCGAATGACACGAATGAACACGAACAAAAACAATAAAATCTATTTGATTGATTCTATCTGAATGAAAATGTGTTCTCGATTATATTTAATCCAGATTAAACAATAACCTACGAATGACACGAATGAACACAAATAAAACCAATAAAATACATTAGTTTGTGTCTGGATGAAAATTTGTTTCGGGGTATACTCGTGATTTTGTGAGCATGGTTTGGTTTCATTCGCGGGATTCGCGGTTTAATTCATTATTTGGGTTAAAACGACATTCGGAACGGCTGTTGATGTCATTTCAAGTCGTAACCCTCGCTTCCCCGGGCGCATCAATGAACACCGGTCACGGTTTCCTTGCGCATACCCCTTGATAGCAATGCCGCACCCGAATAAATCCCGCTTCCTGCAAGCGCGCGGCGGTGCGTTCTGGCAATCCACGTGACTGTTGTTTTCGGGGATTTCCCGTGTAATGATACAACCGCCCGCCGCGTCTCAGAACCCGCCATAATTCCCGGTAAAACGAGGTGGTATAGAGCTCCGGTGCCAGGGCATATCGGGGCGGATCGTGCAACACCGCATTAAAGCGGCCAGAACGCAATCCCTGAATCACCTCAGTAACATCTCCCCGAATCAGCTGAATCTTTGCCGAATGAAACAACGCCTGTGACCAGGGATTTTCCCGGCAAATTCGCACCATCGTTTCATCTTTCTCGATGGTAATGACCTGCTGCACGGTTGCCATCCCGGCCAGCGCGATGGCGGTATACCCCAGACCACAGCAGGTATCCAGCACCCGCCCCCTCACCAAACCTAACGCCTGCAATTTTTTCCGGGTATCCCTTTGGGGACCACCCGCGTCGGTCACGTGCATCTTAATGCCGCTGATTTCCACCGTTGGGGGTTGTCCCTCTGCCACAAACACCGGCTTGTAAAACCGACCCGTCTTTTCATCGTAGTACTGCCACTTGGTCCATTGCCCTTCCCGGAAGATCAAAATGGTGCGTGCAGCGTCATTCGCACTCAATCGAGGGGACGGTAAGGGCAAAGAGGTGCCATCCGCTAAAATCATCTGCGGCCCCCGTCGCCGTACCGGTTGCTGGCTCATCCCCAGATCCAGGGAGAGGATCACTTCGTCGCCGTCGGGACACCTCTGCAGCACCTGCAGATCCACCGGTGTCAGAAAATAGTAGCGATTTTCCATGTGAAAATCATTCATCCCGCTTCCGATAAAATGCGTCAGCTCAAATAATGCTTCACACCACGAATAACGCGAAGGAATTCGAAAAAAATCAACAAAATAGCGAATATATCCGGGAAAACATTTTCATTCAGATAGAATCCAGTGCATTTTATTATTTTTATTGGTGTTCATTCGCGTCATTCATGGTTCTAATGCATAATCTGGGTCAATCTTCTTCAATCCCATTGTTTCAATCAGTTGTCCAATCAGATCTCGGGATCTATTCATCGGTTTCCGGCAAATTCTCTACCATGCGGGCAAGAGCCTTTTCCAGTTCTGTCAGGGACACCCACCGACTGAACCGATGCCACTCCCTTCCCCGGTAAAACAGAATGAGGGTTGGCACCGCAAACACCAGGTGTTGTCCAGCCAGCCGGGGCCAGCGCTGGACATCCACCTGTACCAGACGCACGGTGGGATAACGGATAAGCAACCGTTCCACTTTGGGCAGCAGGGCTGAGCAGACCCCACAACCCGGACGGGTAAAATATCCCAGCACCATCGGCTCCGTTTGAATAATGGTCTCAGGATGCTCAAACGCTGGACACATCGCGCTTTCCCCTAAAAGTGGCAAAATTTGCAACATTTCGTTCTTCACCCCAATTGGATCGATTTTCCATCCAAATGTTGCAAATTTTGCAATTTTTTTCTGTTTCATAAATCGCCACTCCGGTGTTAAATTAAATAGCTAAACATTGAAATCATTGTGGATTTATGAAAAATTTAGTCGACCAGCGATTTACCTGCACCTCGAAATTCAACCGATGGTCGAATGTTTATCGCCTATGTTCCCGAATATTGCAACTGCTGTATCGATGGCCGCTGCTAACGGTCTTATTGATTGGGTGGCTGATTGTCCCTTCACCCATTCTTTCTCAAACCACCGGCGGCGATTTTCAGGCATTCGAGAACCTGTTCATTCAATTTCGGGCCAATCAGGGCAAATGGCTATTCCCGGATATTTACCAGAAATTTTATCCCTACATCCAAAACAATGGCGAACAGTGGCAAACCCTGCCTGCCGAAAAACAACAGCAATTGATCCAGGATTTACAAACCTGGGTGGAGCGGAGCCAGAAGGCGGCGCAGTTTCTGGAAACGGTTTTTTCCCTGCGGGATGCGGCCCTGCGCGCGGGAGCCGAAGATTTTGCCGAGGAAATTTTCGCCCGGGCAGAATCCGCGTTGCAGCGAGCCGCAGATCTGTGGATTCAGGGGAAAACCAAAAAGGCCCGCGAGGAACGCGACCGGGCCAGCAAGCTGTACCAGGATGCCGAACGAGAAGCCATCCGCAATAATTTACTGGGACAGGCACAGATTCTGATCCAGGAAAGCATTGACTTAAACGCACGAAAGCTCACTCCCCGCTCCCTGGCTTTGACCCAGCAACTGCTGCAGGAAGTCGAACGCCTCATCGAGCAGCAGTCGCCCCACTCCGCGGAACTGAGCCTGAAGAACGAACAACTGGCCGAAGCCGCCCAGCACCTGCTGTTCTTAACCCAACTGCTCAATCGCCTGTACGAAAATCCCGATCAGGCCGAAGCCTATTTCCTGCAGCTGGAAGAACGGCTAAAACAACTGGCCGAAAGCGCAGGATATACTCCCAGTTTCACCCGGGATTACAGCGAGATTGTTCAGGAAATCACCCAGGCGGTACAAAATCTCAACCAGAAGATTTCCCAATTGCAGGAACGAATCCAGGAATTGCAGCAGGAAAATCAGCAACTCCTGGAGCGGTTAAAACGCCATCAAAGCCGTGAGGAACAACTGGCACGCCTCCAGGCTAAGGTGGATAAGATTCGCCAGATTTTCCAGGGCACATCCGTACAGGTGACCGCCGATACCCATCGCATTGGCATTCGCATCAACGGGATTGCTTTTGCTCCTGGCAGTGCCACCATTCCCCCACGGGATTACGCTCTGCTAAATCGATTGGCCCGGGCCATTCAGGAATTCCCCCTGAATGTTTACCGCATCGAGATCATTCAGACCACCACCGGTAACGTCAAATATTACGAAAACCTGGCCCGATTGCGGGCAAAAGCAGTCCAGGCCTACCTGCAGGCCATTCTCCCCATCCGCGATCAACAGTTTGAAATTGTGGGACAGGCCATCGAAAACGGGCCATCCCCCACAAACAAAACCATCCTTCAATTTTACATACTGCTGGAACGTCCACAAGGATAACCTTTTCATCGCTTTCGGTCCATTGACAATTTACAATCGCCTACGAATGACACGAATGAACACGAATAAACCCAGATTATGCTTTAGACCACGAATTGCACGAATTAACACAAATAAAAACAATAAAATCCATTAGATTAGATCTGGATGAAAATTCGTTTCGAGGCTTATTCGAGATTTTATTGACATTTTTTGGGTTCATTCGCGTGATTCGGGGTTTAACGTAATATTGGGTTTAAGACATTCAGAATCTGAAAACGGCTGACTCCAAAATTTTCAGAAATCTATTGCATTTTTAGCGGGATTGGTTTTATTAATAGTATCTGGCATCGGAGGATGTGCGTTGGAAACGAATGCTGACGTTCGATTCAGCAGGGGAGCATGGAAACAAGCGATGATTCGGATGCCGACGCGATGCCACCCGGTAGTACCTGACGATTCCCGATCGGCGGGTTAACGTCCACCCGACCGATCCCCTAACTGGATCTGTCCGCTTGCTTTCCAATCCCCTGTTTTGAATCCGCCCCTGACATCATTGGTTGTATCCGGGATCGATCCCGCAGGAAATCATCGATACAGCAACCCGGGCGATCCCTAAAAAAAAAACGCCCCTGCAGCGTTCGGCGTCTCACAGTAGAACCGGATTGGTTCGAGAATAAAAAAGAGGCCTGTGCAGGGGAGACGCAGACGTATCATCAAAACGAAAGGAGGGTTTTATGCCAGGAGGGAAAATGGCGACAATCGGTCAGCAGGCACCGAAACTCCACTCATACGCATTACATAATTATGAACGAATTCCCCAGATTCAAAAATTGAGTGCGGAACAGCGCTTTGCCATCGAGGTGGTTGGGCGGGTGCTGCCATTCAAAACCAATAATTATGTGGTGGATGAACTGATTGACTGGGACCGGGTACCGGACGATCCCATATTCGTTTTGAATTTCCCCCAACCAGACATGCTGCTGCCGCATCATTTCCAGGAGATGGCCCGGGTCCTGCAAAAAGGGGCATCCCGGGAGGAAATTCTGCGCACGGCCAACCACATCCGGATGCAATTGAATCCGCATCCCGCGGGTCAGCTGGAATACAATGTTCCGGAGCTGGACGGCCAGAAACTTTACGGCATCCAGCATAAATATCGCCAGACGGTGCTCTTCTTCCCCAACCAGGGACAAACCTGCCATGCGTACTGTTCTTTCTGTTTCCGCTGGCCACAGTTTGTTGGCATCGATGAATTGAAATTTGCCATGCGGGAAACCGAATATCTGGTGGAATATCTGCGCCGCCATACGGAAGTGACCGACGTGCTGTTCACGGGAGGCGATCCGCTGGTGATGCGGGCCCGCATCCTGGCACGCTACCTGGAGCCGCTGCTCGAAAACGACCTGGCCCATTTACAAAACATTCGTATCGGGACCAAAGCGCTGAGTTACTGGCCCTACAAATTCGTCACCGACAGCGATGCCGATGAACTGCTGCGACTGTTCGAAAAAATCGTCCAGGCCGGAAAGCATCTGGCCATCATGGCGCATTTTTCGCATCCCCGGGAACTGGAAACGCCCATTGTGCAACAGGCCATTCAGCGCATCCGCAATACCGGGGCGGAAATTCGTACCCAATCCCCCATTTTGCGCAACATTAACGCCAGCGCCAGCGTATGGGCGGACATGTGGAGGATGCAGGTAAACATGGGCATGGTACCGTACTACATGTTCATTGTTCGGGACACGGGAGCGCAACATTATTTTTCCGTTCCCCTGGTGGAAGCCTGGCAGATCTTCCGACAGGCTTATCAGGAAGTGAGTGGCCTGGCCCGCACCGTACGAGGGCCCAGTATGTCCACCACTCCCGGCAAAATCCAGATGCTGGGTGTATCCGAAGTCCAGGGCGAAAAGGTCATGGTATTGCGATTCCTGCAGGGACGCAATCCAGATTGGGTGCACCGGCCATTCTTTGCAAAATACGATCCCAAAGCCAGCTGGCTGGATGATCTGGAACCGGCCTTTGGGGAACGGGAATTCTTTTTTGAAAAAGAAATGCGGGAAAAGTTCCAGAAAACATCCAACAGCCTGCAATTAAATTGATTCGGTAGTGATTATGGCCGATCCCAGACGCCGTTCATCCCCGGGGATGAACGGCGTTTTTTGGTGAAATGAGAAATTTCTAAAAAAAAAAAACAATACCCGATAAACCCAGATGATGCAATAGTCGACGAATTACTCGAATCAAAGCAAATAAAACCAATAAAATACATTGGATTGTGTCTGGATGAAAATGTGTTCCAGGTTTCATTCGCGGGATTCGTGGTTTAACGCATTATTTGGGTTGAATGATACATCTGTCCGGAAGGAAAAGCAGGTAAAGGGAAACAGCCTCAACGGAGGCCTGCAAAACCAGGAATCATGTTATGGCTCATTTAAAACTTCGATACAAATTAGGCTGGAAAGATCGATCATTTCTGAAAACGTTCCCCCGAAAAATCACCCTTTTATCGGAGAAAGAAAGAAGCGTTGCAGTGCAACGATTCATCGAAATTTTTAATCGGGAGTCGGATCGCATTATCGACGCACCGGGACAAAGCCACCTCCTGATGTGCGCCTGCGTTCTGGCAATCTATCAGGTTCTGACTGAAAAGGAAGTGGATCGGCAAACCATCCTTCGCGAATTGGAAATGGCGTTCAGAAAAGCGAGCGGGAATTATGTCAAATGGTATGTCCGCTTTATGCTCTGGATCAGCCGGGATAAGAAAAAATTCATCGAAACGTCGGTGCGGCGCAGTAACCGATCCTTCGGGAACCTGTTTGATATCGTCACCGAAAGAACCGATCGCCAGTTCACGTCCGTGGTGAAGACGTGCGGGTATTTTGATTTTTTCCAGCGCCATCAGGTACCCGAATTGACCCGAATTTTCTGCGCCTGGGATGCCCTCTGGACGGAGGAAATCCATCGGCAAAACTGCGGCATTCGCTTCAACCGCCCAACGACGATGGCTGCCAATGGTCAGGCATGCCGGTTTGAGTTTTACTTTGAGGGGGAATGAAAATTTAACAATTCATGTCCCATCTACATTAGGGCTAATGCTGCTTGCTATTTAGCGCTTCCTGGTAAATTCATGAATGTTTTTATTTTTCAATCCAGATTATGCATTGGCCTACGAATGACACGAATTAAAACGAATAAAAATAATAAAATCCCTTTGATGATAGCTGGATAAAATGTGTTCCAGGGTTTATTTGCGATTTTGCAGATATTTTATGGCTTCATTCGCGTGATTCGTGGGTTAACGCATAATTTGGGATAAACACGAATAAAAAAATAAAATCCATTTGATGATTTCAGGATGAAAATGTGTTCCGGGGATTATTCGCGGTTTTGTTGTTATTTTTAGGATTCATTCGCATGATTCGTGGTTCAGTGCATGATTTGGGTTTAACGGTCTGTATTGTCTAACCAGCACAACGGGTTGCTTTCATTTGTGCGAATTCGTGTAATTCGCAGGCGAATCCAGAATATAGGCCCAAAATAGCGAATTTGTGTTAATGGGTGATTGACTTCGTGTAAATTCGTAGACAAGTATAAAATCTATGGACAAATGGGTCATCCAGTTAAATCCGCTTCAACTCCTCCATCAACGCCCGACGGCGGGGATAGGTGGTTTTAAAGTAGGCGACTAATTCTTCCACCTGTTTGCTGCCACCTAATTTTTTCATCTTGCGCAAAAATCTACAGGCCGTCCGGTAATGGCTTCTTCCAGTATTCTTTTCTAAAAACGAGATCAGACACTGGCTGTAGAGCTGAACCAATTCCCGGGAATAATCTTCTTTCAAATAATGCTCGTTCATCTCAATAAATTCTAACGAAGCATTTTCTTTGACCAGTAAAAACAATCGATCCCATATCTGCTCGGCAATGTAAATTTTTTGAAGCAATTCTTTGGCCCTCCAGCCAGCACTGGATTGGATTCGTTCGATAAGCGATTCCAGGAAATCCGCCCACGCTTCTTTTTCAACCGTTTGTTTCAATATGCGGAAGTAATCCTCCCGGTTTTGCAAGGCATGAATGAACAGAAAGGCAGCATATTCGATGATTCGGGCTTTATCGCTTTGTAGTTGTGCGATTTTTAGCAGCCAGTGGTACCATTCGCTCACATCGGCTAATGGATTACTCTCAGCGGATCGAATCCCTTCTCTGGCAAGGGCTGTGGCCTGCTCAAAATCGCGGTTTTTGAGCGCCGCTTCAATCTCCCGGCATCTTATCCGGGGATTGGAAATGTACTCCCGCACGAACTTCTGAACATCTGTTTCGCTTTTAAATCGTTTAAGCAGCTCATATTTTAAAACCTGGACGCGCTCCTGCTGATAACCTTCCATTATGGCATCCAAACATGCGAGTACCTGATTGGCCTCGTGCTCCTCTTTTACCAGATGCTGAGCAATTTCCAAAAGATTGGCCTGCAGATCCCAATCCGCATAAGCGGGTTGTTCGAAAGCTTCCATGCAAAAATCAAATAACGTTTTCCGCAGGGATTCCGGTAAACCGATTGAGGCCATCTTCTGCAACAGATTACAGGAAAATTGGATAAACTCACTTACGGTACCGTGATCATCGTATTCAAATCGGATCCTCTGCACCAGCGTATCCACAACGGCCATGAAGATCGCTACCGCATGCTGAAAATTCCCCGCTTGATAATGTCTCATTCCAAAAGAGATAACGACATCCATATCCCGTTCCCACAATTTCATCTCATACCAGTCCATCTGCCCTTGTTCATCGGTCACATCCGGGATCAGCGTGGCGATGTATTGGCGATAAAATGTTTCCGGAGATTCATCAAGAAGATGCGCAAAAGTCAATAAGAATCGGTTTTGAAACGAGAGATCATCTTTGCCAAATGCCTTCACGAACGCTTTCAAATCCGCGTAGGAAACCTTCTCCAGCAATTCAATGAACTGGCGAGAAACAGGTGGGGCATCCTCGCCCAATTCGATTGTTGATTCTTTCGGGCCTTTAATCGATTTACCCGCTCGTAAATAATACAAAACTGCAACGATGTGTTTACAAAACGGGCCCCAATCATAGGGACAATCACACCGGTAATCCAGAATCTCCCCATTTTTTAGCTTTAGCAGAACAGTATAATCCGCAAGTCCCCGAACAATCGCCCGATATTCCCCGTTTGGTAGGGGAATACATTCAATCACCTGCCCATTCTGAAAGTAATCCAGTCCGCGCTCAACAACGATGGGATCAATGAGATGTTCAAAATCGTTCAGGGTGATGTTCATGACAAATTACGCGATTGTGGTGGCAAAATATTGTAAAAAACCAGATTTTAAATGCCCCAAAGTTTTTCAAGTCTTAAAAACTGGAAAGCAAGATAGAGAATCTGCTGGATAAAATCAATGAATTTCGGGACGCATTTACTCATCGCGTTGCCTCATATTAAATGTAACCGAAACGATTTAAAAAAGGCTTCGTTGCCTCATAATTTATGTTACCGTTACCCAAAATTGAGGCCTTTAATAATGACCAACGAAGCCCGTAGAGAGTATTTGGAGGAGATTTTGCCACGTTATCGCACCGCCAGTCGTAAGGAGAAACAGTGCAGCCTGGATGAATTCTGTGGTATAGGTAATAAATGCCATTAACTGTAACGATTCAATGCAGCTGGTACCCTTAATCCCAAATAATGCACGAAACCACAAATCATGCAAATGAAACCAGAAAATATCCCAAAAATCGCGAATAAACCCCGAAATACATTTTCATCCAGATAGAATTGAGTGCATTTTATTATTTTTATAGGTGTTCATTGGTGTCATTCGTAGGCTAATACATAATCTGGGTTAAAAACATCCATATGTTTTGCCAAAAAGATACGTATGTTTTGAGCAAAAGATATGGATGTTTTGTTAAAAAGATACGTATGTTTTTAACCGAATGTCTAGCCAGTTGCCGCCAGCAGTTCCGGTAGACAGTAGTCCTCCCGCAAAAATGGAGGGCTGCTGACTCAGAGAGTCAGCCTACAATTGGTAACCCCGCTCTCTGAGCGGGTGCGAGCGACAGCGAGCTAAGACGCGCCCCACAAAGTGTAGCTGACGACGCGAAGAATCGGGCGACAGATCCGCTCGCAATAGGTGGCAAGGATTCCGGTAGGCAGTATGCAAATTAAAATTAACGCCAGGCTTCAGCCGAGAGAATGGATGATGGAATTAATTATTTATTAACCGTATTAACGGTTTTTCTGAATACTTGCTTTATCCAAAAATCGCACAGCAAGTAAATCTAATTATTTTTGTTCGCTTGAATTCGTGTCATTCGTAGGCTTTTGTATAATCTGGGTTTAGAATCCCCCGTATTTTCCCTTGGTTTTTATCGAAAAAATTGCAATATTTAGGTATCCTGAAAAATATCCACCAAAATTACCCGTCTGTCCAGTTTTTATCGCGACAGGGGAACATATTTTGGGGAAATTGGTGGCTCCGTGAAGTCATTTTTCATCCCGTGGGGGAATGGGATGTGAATCTTTCATCCAAAAATTTGGGGGGACGTGATGAAAAATTTCATTTATTTCACGGTACTTTTTATCTGGGGGATAATCCTTGTGATGGGTGTTATCGCCCAGGACAGTTGGAACACCACCCGATTGGGTTTCTGGCCTGATGGAAACTGCCATAGTTTATTCATTGCGGATAGCCTCGCCTACATCAGCAACGGGAACACCATGCAAATCCTGGATATTGGCGATCCAGAGGCACCTAAATTTCTGGGACAGTTTCTCACCTCTTCCCAGGTAATGGGGATTTTTGTTTCGGGAAATCTGGCTTATATCGCAAATACCTGGGATGGACTGCGGATTCTCGATGTTCGTGATCCGGCCTCACCGGGAGAAATAGGCTTCTATGATACCGAATGGTCCGCCAGAAACGTGCTGGTTGTGGATACCCTCGCTTTTGTGGCCGATGGATATGACGGCCTGCGGATCTTCGATGTAAGCGATCCCACAAATCCGCAGGAAGTGGGATTCTTTGACACCCCGGGTTTCGCTTACGATGTATTCATTCAGGATCATTATGCATATATTGCCGACGAAAATGGGGGGCTGCGTATTGTCGATATCAGCGACCCGGGCAATCCGCAAGAACTCGCTTATTTTTACAAGCCCTATGTGGCGATGCGGATCATCGATGTTTTTGTGGCAGATAGTTATGCATATCTGGCCGATTACGAAAATGGCCTGCGCATTATAAATGTGAGTGATCCAACCAATCCCCAGGAAGCGGGAATATTTTACACGGCCAATTACATCGTTGGGGTGCATGTTGTTAAAAATCTGGCTTATATCGCGAATTATGAGGATGGTCTTCGGATTGTTGATGTAAGCAACCCGGCTGCTCCAGGAGAAGTGGGATTTTTTGATACCAGGGATATGGCAATCGATGTTTTTGTGATGGACCATTATGCTTTCGTTTCGGATCGGCTGGATGGGTTACGCATCATCGATGTGAGCGATTCATCCCATCCCCGGGAGGTGGGATTCTTTGATACAGGCGGGAGAGCATCCGACGTGGGGGTTTCGGGTAATTTGCTTTATGAAGCTGACGGCAACGATGGGTTGCGTATCCTGGATGTGAGCAATCCGGCTCAACCTTATGAGATCGGTTTTTATGAGACCGGGGGCATTAGCCAGGATGTGTTCCTACTCGGCAATCACGCTTACGTGGCTGACGACGACAGTGGTTTGCAAATTATTGACATCAGCGATCCTACTCGACCCCAAAAAATGGGAACTTACAAAACGGCGGGAAGTGCCCATGGAGTTACGGTAGCCGGGAATTACGCATATGTCGCATGTTACGATAAAGGTTTGCGCATTATTGATGTGAGTGATCCGGCTCAACCCCGGGAGGTGGGTTTCTACGATACGGAGGGATTTGCCCGAAGGGTTGCTATCTCCGGTCAATATGCCTATGTCGCCGATCAGCACAATGGACTTCGCGTCATCGATGTGAGCAATCCGGCCTCCCCTCAGGAAATCGGCTTTTTTGATACAGGTAGATCGGCGATGGATATTGTTATTTTGGGTGACCAGGCCTATGTGGTCGATGGAAATGTGGGCTTATGGATTCTGGATGTCAGCAATCCCACTCAACCTCAGGAAACGGGCTCCTTCAAGATAGAAGAATCGGCATACGCGGTCGTTGTTGTGGACAGTCTTGCCTATATTGCCGCGGGATATGGTGGGTTGAAAATTGTCAATATTCGCAATCCCGAAAATCCCCGGGAAGTGGGATTTTACCTTAACCTGGAAAACGCGGTGGGGCTGGATGTTTTGGGCAATTACATTTACGTGGCCGATTCCGAACAAGGCCTCTGGATCATTCGAAATGATTTGCTTACCGGGATTCCACACACCATATCCCCACGTCCGCGGACGGTTGTTCTGAAACAAAATTATCCCAATCCATTTAATCCATCAACCACGATTACATTTTTCCTGCCAAACCACATGGGAGTTGAACTGACCATTTATAATGCCATGGGACAGGTAGTGCGGAGGTTGCTAAACCAGCAACTGCCTGCTGGCGGCCATCATCTGATCTGGGACGGACGAAACGACGCCGGACAGCCATTGCCTTCGGGGATATACTACCTGCAGTTAAAAACCGGGCCCGTCCACCGGAGCCGAAAAATGGTGTTGTTAAGATAGGATTGGCTCGTTACTGGCAGCGAGTGGGAATAATCCCGGTTTATGCTTGAGACCACGAATTACACGAATTAACACAAATAAAAATAATAACATTTATTGGGATGTGTTTGGATGAAAATGTGTTCCAGGGCTCATTCGCGTGATTCGTGATTTAACGCTTTAATTGAGTTAAATATAAATTCGTAAATAAATTAAACCATATTAAACACACTCAGATTTAATTGGCACAACGGGTTATGAATTTGTTGATACAAGTTCTGCATAAGGTTATTTAAAATAAAGAAAGCTTAAGCTGTTGTTTGGACTTTTTCACGTACCATTTTGGATATAAAAAGCGGTGACTGTATATCAATCAAATAATGTTTTTATATGGTTACCTGAATTCGCATTATAAAGTTTCACCTGTTTACTTTTCTTTAGGGCAACTGCTATCATATTTCCATCATTCGTGTACGAAATTGCATTTACATCTTCTTCGACATCTATCAGTAATTTTTCTTTTTTGTTTAATATATCCCATATAAAAATAATTCTATCACCTCCTATTGCCAAAAGATTTCCCTTCGGATGGAAGTCAAGTGCATGGATGGGTTTATTATTTTGAATGGTGATCTCAGAAATTAAACTATCCTCCATGAATTTCCAAATTCGAACTTTTCCATCGAATCCGCCACTCACCAAAAATTGGCCGTCGGGGCTAAACAAGACACAATTTACCCAAGCAGAATCTTTCAAGGCAAATTGAAACAAAGAATCTGTTAAAAACTTCCAAATTAATATCGCAGGTTAATGTATTATCATTCATTAATTCAATTGCATTTAGCCCTGATGGCGAATATTTAGCCATAGGAAGTGGG